>NZ_OY760916.1:1180000-1780000 GCF_963664075.1 uncultured Desulfobulbus sp. | reverse complement strand
GTGGGTAAGGCACATTTTATTAAAGAAAACTGCGTTGTTTTTACCGACAATACCACCTGTGGCGCCTGCTCCGAACATTGCCCGACCAAGGCTGTCAGCATGATCCCTTATGCAAATCCATTGAACAAAATGTTGGTCATTCCAGAGGTGAATACGGCCCTCTGCATCGGCTGTGGCGGCTGTGAACATGCCTGCCCCACCAGACCCTACCGCGCGATATATGTCGATGGCCTGGCAGTCCATCAAAAAGCACAGCCACCGAAGGTTCTGCAGATTCAGCAGGCGGTTGACGGGACAGAGGACTTTCCTTTTTAATGGTGCACGAAGGGTCTGTTCACGAAACGGAAAAAATCGCATGCTAAGCTTGCCTGATGGCAAGCATGGCACTTCTGCGACCTGAACCTAAACGCCAGTTCCTTTCAGGCTTCGAGCTACGTATAATCAGGAATAAGCTTAAATTCCACCTAGGTGCAGTAGATTAAGACTGCCAGTATCAACCTTCATCATCCCCTGATTCGCCTCAGAAAAATCCCCACTTTCCTGCCCCCCACAGAGGTGGATCAGATAAGAAGATCCGGCTCAAAACTTAATTGAGTCTGTATTGGCTGAGTAAATAAACTCATTTAATGGTGTTGAATCGTTACTTTGATTTGTTGATGAGATTCTTGCCCGGGAAACAAAACGAAAAGCCAGATTTTGAGGGCTGGCTGACCAAGGTAAAGAAAACGAACCGCTACTTTACGTCAAAAGTACTTGCTACATGGCACCGATTGTGATTTTAATAGCCTGTTATCTGTATAAAATATTACTTCACATTAAGTGAAATGGCAAAATACGCTGTGACCTTTTTAATGATCAATAAATTTTCTACCTGCTTAGCCAGTTCTTTTTTTGAGATAACTTTCAATCCTTAAGAGATCGGAGTGTTCTTTAATAATGGTTAAGTTTTGTTGAGGGGAATTTGGGAGAATTTATGAGGCAGTAAAAAAAGGAAATATAAAGAAATATGGTGTTGGATTTTAATATTAATTTAAATTTTTTTGTGAAAAATTAATCTGCTATTCCCGCTTTACCCGGAACCCCAGTAAATACGTGGTTCCCATATAAGCTTTTCGCAAACTTTTTGAGCTCACCTCATGAGTACTGCTTTGTAAATAGCTAAATTAACATGATAAAATAATTTAAGATAACCGAAAATTATACTTGACATCCCGCGAGGAGTCGAAGCGATTTTTTCTCGTAATACCAAATATTTACAAGGAAAAGCCATGTCGACCCTTAAGGAAGTTTTCTACCGCAACCGCAAAGCAAACCAGACACTGGGCTAAATCAAGATGCGTTCTCATTTGAATGCCGATACCCTATTTGCCCTTATCCGTGAGGATCTGCAAAAGGAACCGACCACTGGGCAGCCAATGCATCGATCCCGCTGGACGACGTTCTGATGAGCGGCTTTGCCATGTTTTCGCTCAAAGATCCTTCCTTGCTGTCGTTTGATGGACGATGGCTTGAGCAACCTGAAAGCCTCCACAGTGTCTATGGGGTAGGAATAATCCCCAGTGATACCCAAATGCGAACCATTCTGGATGAGATTGTGCCAACCTTGCTTCGGCGTCTGTTTCGTACCATTTTCATCAATTGCAGCGAGGCAAGGGCATGCCGAAAATGACCTGCCTAGGCGGTTATCTTCTGGTGGCCATTGACGGAACAGGGATCCATAGCTCTGAAAATATCGGAACCGATTATTACCTGACCAAAGAACGGCGTAACGGTACCATCGAGTATCACCTCAAAATGGTGAGCGGGGCATTTGTCTCACCGGACTGCAAGGCAGTCTTTCCGCCCTGCCCTGAACTCATTCGCAGACAAGATGGTGCCACTAAAAATGACTGCGAGCTAAACGCCACCAAACGCTTTATTGCCGATTTTCGCCGAGAACATCCACGCCTCAAGGTCATCGTTACCGAGGATAGCCTGAGTTCAAATGCACCGCACATCGAAGATCTGATGGCTCATGATCTCAGTTACATCCTTTCAGCCAAACCAGGCGATCATACCTACATGTTCAACCTGGTCGATGCAGCTGCCGAGCGGGGTGAGGTTGCAGAGTTGGTTCTCCCGGACAGCAACAAGGCCAGCGTCACACACTGTTATCGATTCATCAACGCTGTCCCGCTCAATAAGGCCAGCGAGGGCGAGTTGCTGGTCAACTTTCTTGAACACTGGGAAGTTGAAACCAATGGCGAAGAAGTGGTTGTTCGCAATTGGTTCAGCTGGGTTACCGATCTTGAGATTACCCAGGGCAACATCATGGAAATCATGCGTTGTGGTCGGGCGCGTTGGCGGATTGAGAACCAAACCTTCAATACCCTGAAAAATCAGGGCTATAATCTCGGGCACAACTACTGCCTCGGGAAAAAACATCTGAGTGCTGTCATTATGCACCTGATGTTGCTTGCTTTTCTTGTTGACCAAGTGCAGCAATTCTGCTGCCCGCTGTTTCAAGCAGCCAGGGCAAAGCTGCGGACTAACCGCAGTTTTGGAAAAATCGGCAAATCATCTCCCCGTGATTTGCATGGGCAAGAACATGCCGAAGGTATTTTACCGATATCAAAGCAAGTGCTTCACGTTGGGACGCCTTTTTGACCAGTTGAGAAAGCGACCGGGTAAATCCAAGATTCTTGCCAATGTCGTAGTAGAAACGAAAAAAGATCAAAAAATAAAAATAGTCTTCGTTAGTCACCGCCATAAACGAACGTGGCTGGCTATCATTTCCACACAAATTGATCTTGCCGACGAGGAGATTGTTCGGATTTACGGTAAGCGTTGGGATATGGAGGTGTTTTATAAAATGCTGAAGCATTATCTCAATTTTGAGCAAGAAAGTCAGTTGCGAGATTTTGACGGTATTATCGGTCATATAATAATCGTGATGAGTCGATATGTTTTCCTGGCCTTTGAGCGACGCCGTCACGATGATGATTCACGAACCCTGGAATCACTTTTTTACGCTTTGAGCGAAGAACAGCGAGATCTGAGTTTTATCGAAGCCATGCATAGTCTCCTCAGCTTAGCACTGGACAAAGTACGAGCGACCGGAGCAATTCTGAAACTGCAGTGCTTGCCCTCATTGATACAGTCATGAGCTTCGTTATTGATATGCTGAAATCTGCAGGCGGATTTATTAGGATTAACAACATGAATTCGGCGAGTTAGATCAGTCCGAAACTTGAGGTGAATGTTTACATCGAACAAATTTACTTTCGCATTGGCTTATCAAGTCTGGATGACAATAGCAGTTTGGGGCGAGAGGCTCAGGTACGGTTCTGTGAGAGCGTAGCGGTGAGATTCCGCCGCGCTACTCGACCTGTCTGTGAAAGTTTTTTCTATTCAATGAAGATAAATGGTAACTACTCACCCCCTCTAAAAAAAGCTCAAAGCCAAATAAATAACTTGACAGGTTTTTACTAAAATTTTTCCCAATAGCCAGGAATGTCAACAAAAATGCCCATCAACGCGCTTGGTCGTCTCTAAATCGTTCCAATATTGCGTTCCGATAGCAAACAGATGCGATAGCGTTCAATCGTTCAACTCATGGGCGCACAGGAGGTCGAAAAAAGCCATGGTATAGTAAACCCATGGGAACAGTAAATAAAATAAGGGTTCGCGAAGAAGTCGATCTCCTCAAACAGGAATTTGAACAGCTTTGTTCCGACGGTAAAGTCTCCTCTGAGATACGGGTCCTGTTCAACAGTCTGTTGGTTGTCGTCGAGTTGATACTCTCTATCTTTCTTGAGAAGACAACGCGCAAGGGAAACAAAAACTCGAGCATTCCTTCTTCGCAAACCGAGAAAGACGAAACTGCGACCAAGCACTGCACCACTACCGGCAAGGGAAAACACGTCAATGGGCGTGTTGGTAATACACGCGTCAAAGAATCAGTCACCACTGCTCAGGTCGAGGTGTGTGATACCTGCGGAATGGTGCTGGAAAACGTTGCATGCCAGGGGCATGAACGTCGGACAAAAATCGACATCGTTTTTGAAAAAGTTGTCGAGCACATTGACGCAGAAATAAAGCAATGTCCTAATTGTGAGGCCACGGTCAAAGGGCGTTTCCCTGACGATATGCCGGGTAAGCTGCAGTACGGCAATGGGCTTAAAGCGTTTGCCATTCATTTGGTTATCAGCCAGATGGTCGCTTTAAACCGGGTTCAAAAACAGATAGCAGCCATGATCGGTAGCGTAATCTCCGAGGCCAGCCTGCTCAAATTTGTTTTGCGCTTGTACCAATCACTCGAAGCATGGGAATCCAGAGCTATTGATAGGCTGCTGCAGGCTCCATCCCTGCATGTGGATGAAACCTCGTTTCGGGTTGAAGGGAAGAATCACTGGATTCACGTCTATTCTTCCGGCGAAACAACCCTGAAAGTACTGCATCGAAAGCGGGGCAAGGAGGCAATCGAAGGATTGAATATCATCCCTCGGTATGGCGGGGTGATCATCCATGATTGCTGGGCATCATATTTATCCTACGACCATTGCGGTCACGGACTTTGCGGCTCGCACCTTTTACGAGAGTTGACGTTTGTCGTTGACTCAAACCAATACCGGTGGGCCCGCAATCTAAAAGCGGTGCTCCAGCAAACGTGTCGTACGGTGGCTCAACGTCCGGAAAAATGTCTTACCGAACGGGAGTATGCCAACCTGCAGAAGCGCTACCGTAATATCCTTACGCGTGGCAGCAAGGAGTTGCCCAAGATCCCTCCGAAACCACAAGGGAAGCGCGGCAGGATAGCCAAATCCGATGCGCACAATCTTTGGGAGCGATTACAAAAGCATGAGGCGGCAGTCTTGCTTTTTGCCAAAGAACCACATGTGCCGTTCACCAACAACAGGGCGGAAAGGGATCTTCGCATGGCTAAGGTAAAACAGAAAATATCCGGTTGTTTTCGACGGAAACAATATGCCCAGGCTTACTGCAGGATTTCAAGTTACCTGCAGACCATGGCAAGCCAGGGGATCAATCCTCTTGTCGCTATCCAGTTGGCACTGGCAGGAACTCTGCCTGATGCCGAAGAATAGGGGTGAGTAGTTACGATAAATGTTATACATGGAGTGATTTTCACCAGTCGTGATCAAATGCGTCATGCTGTATTTGAATATACTGAAGTTAACTACAATCGAACCCATCGAGACAATGCAAATGGCAATATATGCCCACTTGATTTTGAGGGTATAAAAGAAGATTAATACGGTTTCATATCTATTCTGGTAGAATATGTACTAGAAGGATATGATTATAGTTCGATTTATTTGGAATTTACTGACTTGAATTCGCTTTTGGCAAGTAAAAAATAATTTACATTTCATTTTGTATGTAAATAATAAATATTGATAATTAAAAATATGAATATTGTATTAAAAACAGTAAATGATAATGGTAAAAGCAGTAACTGTATTGTCAGTGGTATAAATGCTGATATTGTTGATTGGCTTTTAAATGACGGTAACGTAATTTTTAGTAAAATTTTTGTAGAAAATAATGTAAGTATTGATGAGCTTTTTTTGGCTTTAGGTCTCAGGAATAGTGAAGACAGGCGGGATGAATGTAAAAATATAATAAAGAAAATATGGGACGGATATGGTTGTTTTGGCCCTTATGAACTGCTTGATTATTTATTTACTTTGGAGACAAAAGGAGTTTTTTATTCTGAGTATAGAGATCATGTGTCTCATCAACTTTATGTTTTTTTATTAGGTTTATATTTTTATGGCAATAATAGAATAATAAAAAATAAATTATTAGATGAAATTAATAATGAAATATCAGATAAAGAAGACGCTTTTTTGAGAAGATGGTTTGTAGCAAGTGTCTATCATGATGTCGGATATATATTTGAAAATGATATATTAGATCTATCTAAAAGTGATAATGATGATAAATATGAAGATGTAAAAAATAATATTATAAAATTTATTGAAGAGTTAACATCTTTCCCTATAGCTAAAATAAATAATTTTTTTGGAATAGATCCGCTTCCTCGTGAAATGTATGAACAAATAAGGAATAATAATGAATATAAATTTGACAACAAACCAATTAAAGATGACGATTCATTAAAGGATAGCTGTTTATTTAAGTATATCAATGATTATGCAGTCAAATCAGGGATGGAACTGTCAAGTTCTAGTGAAGATTTCGTTATATCAAGATATTATAAATTTTGTCATGCGAATGATCCTGTAAACAGAAAAAGATTTTTGGACCATGGAATAACTAGTTCTATTATTCTTTTATGGATTTGGTTTGGATATGTTGATCAAATAAAGTATTTTTATGAAAAAATTAGAGATGATGATTATTGTGTTCCGATAAAAAAGAAATTAGTAGAAATTAGCAATAAAAATTGGTGCATTTTGGATCGAATAAACGATGACATTATTGCTGCTTCATCAGCAATATCGCTCCACAACATTAATATGAAAATATGGGATGATGAAAAATTAATATATAAATTGTCTAAGAAGAAAATAGGATATTCAAAATTCAAGATAAATTTGAATAGAAATGAAGATAAAGAAGGAACTCCAATGGCATTCCTTCTCGCAATTTGTGATAATCTGCAGATGTGGGATAGGCCAAAATTCAGAAATAGGAAAAACAGTGATAGATATACTGAATTTGTAGATATGGATTTATCAATATCACCTGGAGGTGATAAAATAAAATTTTGTTTTATAAATTTAAATAATTATGAACATGTAGTAAAAAAAATTGAATTGGATTTATTTAATATAATAAATTATTCTGAATTTCAGGAAATAGTTAGCTTTGAAAAATGTGAAAATATTAATCCAAAGTTGATAGATTTAAATTTATCAGATCTCAGTATGGGTGATCATACCTTTTCAAGGTATCGTGATAGTTACTTGTCGTTACCGCATGATATCAATTTAAAAAGATGTTTAAATGATGAAGTTGATTGTAGTTCAAAATATTTTTCCTTACTTAGTATTTCCCATGTCAGGAGAACATATTTCAATTTATTAAGATTGCAACTATTTATAGAATCACTATTGGAAATAAAAACTAATGTAAAAAATATTAAAATAAAAGATGTTAGAGTTCCGGAAATCAGTAAAACAATTTTGATAAATTTGAAAGATAAAATTGAAAAATTAAAATTTTTATTCAATGCTACTGAGTGGAATTTAACTTTTTTGGGCGGAGAAGAGAAGTGTAATTATTTTAAAGATGAACTTAAATGGCAATATTCAAATTATAATCCAGGAATTGAAGATGAATTGTCTTTTAAGTTGATGAAATTTTTGAATAACAAAGCTAGAGGTGTCCCTCCTGAAGTAATAGTAGAGTTCAGCCAAGCTATTAGTGATTTTTCAGAAGATATCAAAAGTTATGAATATATGCATAAATTAATTAGATTGAATGAAGTGAGTTTTTCTATTTTTATTTCTAATAGCGATTCAAAATATGATGAACATGTGTCTAAAGTTTTGAGAATAAATGACGATCTATATTATATAGGATTGCATACTCGTCGAATAGTCAACAGCGTTCGTTTGTTGATGGATAAGTATCTTGCTGAATCAAGTTATGAAATTTTTGCTGAACTGAAAAATTTAGATAATAAAAATGTTACTGATGTGGGTGATATTTTAGTGAATATATATGAAAGATTGCCACATAATAAAAAAGAATTTTCTAATATTTGGACAAAGATCAATAATATATGATTATTATATATGATAATTTATCCGAATAAATGAATAATTAAAATGTATATTTCAAATATATCAACAGCAGTTGAGGAAATTATTGATATTTAATGCGGTCGACCGTGTCGATATGGGAAATCTATGGAATTTTGCAAGGATATGTAGTCAAAGAATTATTTTTTATTCTTTGTGGTTTGCCTAGAGTCCCGTTTGGTTAGTGTTGCCAGTTAACTTGGAGACTTTGTCAGCCTTATCCAGGATAGCGGATGCGCTTTTTGTCCAAGTAAAAGGCTTCGCACTAATGAACATTCGCGATGAATCGACCTTCGTTCAAGCTGCCCAACCAGCTCTCGATAGCATTCAACCTAGAGGAGCTGGTCGGAGTAAAATGAAATGAAAAACGGTGAGTTGGCTTTGTGCTATATTTTTACCTCTACCGTTTTATGCGTACTGTTGTGGCCTAAAATGCCATGGAAATATATATCTTCGGGTAGGTGTAGTGGCCCAGGTCTGGAGAACCTGCCATTTTGTAACTTTGTCAGCTTTTGTAGCCATGATGCGAGCCCTTCATGAGGAATGCATTCAACTGTCATGCGTAGCACTACTTTGGCTTTGGCATCGATCAGCTTTTTGGGCTGACCACTGCGATGACGGTCGTAAAGACCTTCCGTGCGCATTTTTTGAATGAGGGGCCTGTTTTTTAAGTCGCTATAATAAATAGTTAATCGCTCCGGAAGCATTAAATAGCATTATTTATGAATTTTTTGTAATATTTAAGTGAATGCTCACAATGTTATCTGCATGATTTAAATTTTATTATACATCTAATACTTAAAGTTATACTTTATAGGACGATATAATAATAAATTATGGAAAATATCGATTTGTTTAATGATTTTATAGTTAATATGTCTTCTGTTGAATTTTTATCTAAAGATAAAATTATCAGAATAATTCAACGGAAAATGGCATATTTGTTGAATCCAGAAATATCTATGGATGTTAAAAAAGATTATATATGCTTGTTGATTGTTTTTTTAAAAATATACTATAATTATTGCGTTGAAAATGATAAACCTGATGAATGGTTGGTAAACTTATACGATGAAATTATTGTTATCTCTAGTAACTTGTGCATTAATGATATTAATTTCGGTACTTTGAGTGAAATTATTCCAGATTCTCATTTTAAAATTAAATATATCGATTCGTTTAAAAAATTAGTTGAGCAAAAGACGATTTCTACTTATAGATTCACTGAAGGTGAGTCAGAGGGAATAATAAGTTCATATATTAAATGGAAAAATGGATACGAACAAATTTATGGTAATCTAAATGAAAAATTATTTATTTAAATCGAAATATTTCATTTTAGCCATGAGTATATAATTTATATAAATATATTTATAAGTAAAAATAGATTGGATATTATATGCAAAAATATAAAATAATCTAAATAAATAAATTTTAATATTCATTTACGTTTAATCGGAAACTATATTTTATATACTCATTATTATATTATTAATCAGTACGTAAATCACCGAACATTCCGGTGTATTTGATGATAGGGTGGTGAAAGAAGTTTTTTACCTTTTCGGTGAGCTTTTCTAGCGACTTCATAATAGTGCAAACTCTCCTGGAATTCCGGTTCGTCAGCAGAATCTGTGGGTAGCCTTATGTGGGCAGGTCACCAAGTGCATGATATAAAGCGATTTTTAATCCGTCGTACGTGCGAAAACCATAGGATCGCTTTGTAACCACCTTTGCCTTGTTGTTGAAACCCTCCACGCAACACAAGGCAATCGTATTTTTTCACGAAACCAGTTGAGCAAAAGAGGGCTATGAGACCTCAACATTTGGGCAACTTTTTTCATTGGTTTTATTTTGGATCGCATGGTTCTTGTGCACCAGGCATCAAGGAATTTTCCAGCCCAAGCCGGTGACTTGTAGCCCCAGAATCGCTGAAAATCTTCTTTGAGCAAGTAGGCGGGCACGGTTCTGAGGTTACTGCGAGCAGATCCTTGAGCCTGTCCACCTGTTTTTCTGTCAAATTTTTAGGTCGTTTTAAGAGACACCAGCGGCTCTTTGCAAGGAGAGGATCGTTCCCTTTCTTCTTGAGTTCCTTGGTCTCATCGGCTCTGACCTCGTCGATAGCCTTGCTCATGTCACTTATGATATGAAACCGGTCGAGAATATTGACTGCTCCCGTTGCCTTTTTAGCAATGACGGCCAGATAGGGCTTTCACATGTCACTGCAGATAAAGCGTAATTGTCGAGACCTTGCCGTGCCGAGCCAATCGAAAAACTCTCTGAAAGTTTTGGCGGTACGGTCTTGCCCGATCCAAAGCAGGCGCCTTTTTCCCTGGTCAAGCTGGTACACCAGGGTGACAAACTTATCCTTACGTTTGCGCCAGCAGATTTCGTCGATGCCAATGGCGGTGATCCCATCGATATTACGATGAGCTAGCCCCTAATTGACCGCCATTTCCACCGCCCTGAAGACCGTATACCAACTGGTTTGAAAGATTTCGGCTACTTCCTTCCAACTTAATCGCTTGCACCAAGTGGCGAGGAACCAAGCGTAAGAGAGCGCGAGGTGGCTCTTTCCTACAGCCCACGGCAATTTTTCGACCTTAACGCCACATGTTGGGCACTGCACCCGCCGTGGTGCATAAAGGAAAAACACCTGTATGCCCCACAAGGGAACAAAAGCAAAAGTTCTGGCGCGCAGAGTATCGTACCCCGGTCGCCTCTCGTCACACTTGGAGCAGATGGGTTTGCTACCGGCTTGAGGCCGCAATGTTATCACCAATGCCGCCGGTCCGGAACCACGCCATCTACAGGTGTCTTAGATAAAACCCGGTTGTTTTCGATACGGTTCAAGATAGTCTTAACGTGCATCCTGTCTGAGCTAAACTGAGGAGTTTTTGGTTCCTCAGCAGAATCTGTGGGTACCCTTGGGTATCGGTAGGTCACCAAGTCCATGATATAAAGCTATTTTCAGCCCATCGTACGTCCGGAATCCATAGGATCGCTTCGTAACCACCTTTGCCTTGCTGTTAAACCCTTCCACACAACCCAGGGCAATCGTATTTTTTGCACGAAACCAGTTGAGCAGGAGGGGGCGATGAGCTCTCAACATTTTGGCGACTTTCTTCATCGGTTTGATTTTGGATCGCATGGTTCTTGTGCACCAGGCATCAAGGAACTTGCCAGCCCAAGCCGGGGAACTGTAGCCCCAGAAACGTTGAAAATCTTCCTTGAGCAAGTAGCTCGGACGGTTCTGAGGTTGCATGCGAGCAGATCCTTCAGTCTGTCCACCTGTTTTTCGGTCAGATTTTCTGGTCGCTTCAAAAGACACCAACGGCTCTTTGTTAGGAGAGGTTCTTTCCCTTTTTTCTTGAGTTCTTTGGTCTCATCGGCTCTAACCTCGTCGATTGCCTTGCTCATGTGACTCATGATATGAAACCGGTCGAGGATATTGACGGCACCCGCTGCCCTTTCGGCAATGACGGACAGATAGGGTTTCCACATGTCACTGCAAATAAACCGCAATTGCCGAGACCTTGCCGTGCCGAGCCAGTCGAAAAATTCCCTGAAAGTTTTGGCGGTACGGTCGGGCCCGATCCAGAGCAGGCGCCTCTTTCCCTGGTCAAGTTGATACACCAGGGTGATAAACTTATCCTTGCGTTTGCGCCAGCAGATCTCATCGGTGCCAATAGCAGTGGCCCCATCGATGTCACGATGTGCGAGCCCCCAGTTGACCGCCATTTCCACCGACCTGAAGACCGTGTCCCAACTGGTTTCAAAGATTTCGGCAACTTCCTTCCAGCTCAAGCGCTTGCACCACGTGGCCAGGAACCATGCGTAAGAGAGGGTAAGATGGCTTTTCCCTACAGCCCATGGCAGCTTTTCAACTTTGACGCCACAGGTTGGGCACTGCACTCGCCGTGGAGCGTAGAGGAAAAACACCGCTATGCCCCACAGGGGGACAAAAGCAAAGGTTCTGACTCGCAGCGTGTCGTACCCAGGTCCCCTCTGACCACACTTGGAGCAGATAGGTTTGCTGCCGGCTTGAGGCCGCAACGTTATCACCAAGGCTGGCGGTCCGGAATCACGCCATTTGCAGGTGTCATAGATAAAACCCGGTTGTTTTTCGATACGGTTCAAGATAGTTTTAATGTGCATCCTGTCTGAGCTAAGCTGAGGAGTTTTTGGAAGAAACTTTCCCCGGCAAAGTAAGGCAGGGTGCACTTTATAAAAACCCCACAACAGGACATTGACAGTAGCATGGAGCCCCAACTCTATCAAGGCCAAGCCCTGCGGGTGTGCGCTGTGCGCCCAGCCTTGACAGAGTCGAGCCTCCATGCTCCACCTGAAGGTGGCAAGGGTGACGGGGCGGCAGGTGCCCACCCTTTACCTCCGGCGAGGCTCAGGTTCTGGGGCTTATTTTCAAAGAGCTACCCACAAATTCTGCGGACGAGGCGAGTTTTTGGAAGAAACTTTCCCCGGCTAGGTAAGGCAGGATGCATTTTATGAAAACCCCATAACAGGACATTGGCAAGAGTATGGAGCCCCGACTCTATCAAGGCCAAGCCCTGCGGGTGTGCGCTGTGCGCACAGCCTTGACAGAGCCGAGCCTCCACGCTCATCCTGAAAGTGGCAAGGGTGACGGGGCGGTAGGTGTCCCCCCCCTTACCTCCGCAGGGGCTCAGGTTCTGGGGCTTATTTTCAAAGAACTACCCATAAATTCTGCGGACGAGGCAAATGTCTAAAATCATAGAAGATATCTCGGAGGACAGCTATAGAAGGCCAGTTCTGGTCTTTTTTGCTAACGGTGCCATGGTCTCCATACGAACGTCAAGGAGTAGCCAATCACAAAGCCTACGAGTTTAGAACCGCTGTCCACTTCATCTGCAACCTCTATGACTTGATGGCAAACCTACCGGATGCACCTTTCTGCATAAGTTTTTGCAAGAACCCTGTTTTCATATAGAAAGTCCGAATGCAAAATTTGATCAAATTTTTTTTTGACTTTTTGCTGACATGAATGCGGATTATGCTAATTGTTGATCTTTTATATTTATAAACTATATTGGTAAATAATGAAAAATAGAATAATTAGAATTCCAACAGTCAATAATTTCGGTATTAATTATAATCCAACGTTGGTAAATATTATATTATTGTCTACTGAGATTGGCTGTGAAGATAAAGTTGTAAATGATATTAATGTTATTATTGATAGATATGAAAATAATCTGTTCAATCTGACAAGATCAAATAGTGAGAGTTATGATTCAATTTTCTCACATGATAAAAATTATTACTATACTCAACTGATAGGGAAATTTTCTTTAGCTTTAATTTTTCCAAGTAAATCATTTGGTATTTCTGAAGATGTTTCATCTGTAGAAAATATTACTTCAAATCACACTATAATCGGTTCAATTCCGATGCCTGTGAGTGATTATCGTGGAGCTATCAAATTTATTAATAATAATATCAATAATATTTTTATAAATAACGAAAATGAAAATAGATTTCCTTTTTTAGGTATATGCCAAGCGCAGAGAACTGGCATAGTGAATACATCATTTGGTGGATGTATTACTCTTCCTTTGATGAAAGCAGTAGATACTATCGTTGAAAAATTGATAAAAAAGTATAATAATAGCACATTGTCAATAAATTATATTGATGCATTTAATTGGAGCGATTCTTGTTTTGTGATTAGATCTAATGATATCAATCTAATAGCTGAGATTGTTGATAGAATTAGATCTGTAAATTTTATAGATATAAATGAATCTATAGGTGAATTGGAAAGTTACAAAGATAATCCTTGCATTGAATCGACACAACACTCTTTTGAGAGAATAGATAGAATTTTGCATAAAATATCTTCTATAAATGGCAGGGAAATAAAAGATAAACCTACTTTGCTTGATAATCATATTTTTACTCAAAGTTTAACTATGTGCGGTATAGCATGGAAATTGGTAAAAGAATTTTATAAAATTGGTTTTAATGATTATTTTCATAAAATTAACTTAATAGGTGAAGTTTTCCTTGAAACTCGTTTGAAAATTAGGCCAGGGCATGATTCAGTAATATTGAATTTTTTAAATAATTTAACGAGTGATGATAATATTAAAAAAATTATTCATTACGAAAATAGGAGTTTTCTATTTGGTGAATCAAGTCTTCTGATTTTATGGTATAGATTAGATGAAACTGGTGTGAAAAAACCGGTTGACATTAAAACATGTTTAAAATGTTTATTCGTAATTAGAAATAATTTTTTAGTTAAATCTGCACATGATGATGATATCAATATTAATTCTCTAATAGAAATGAATTCAGAAATACAGGTTGTTCTTGATGAACGTGCTGTATGTTATAATGCCAAAAAAATTGTTCCAATTAATTCACTTTATGGTAAGAGTGTGTTGATGAATAAACATTTAGATATCGATAGAATATCTTTATCTTTGAAAAAGAAAAAAATTAGTCGTTACTTAAGGAGGGCGCTTGTAAATCGGTTAACATTATGGAGGGAAAAGTTAATTGATCATACGATGTCTAATCAGATGGTTGAGTTGCTCGATTTCTATATAGCTTGGAAAAAAATATTGGATTTATTTTTAGAAAATCCTAAGAAATCAGTTTACGATATTGAAAGTCATATTAAATTTTTTATAAAGCCTTTTGGTAGCTCACTATCTCAGAGATATCTTGAAAGTTCAAAAATGATCTTTTCAAATGACTTGTCTATGGAGTTTAAAGGAGGTTTTTCAAAGATATTAACTGGTTTAGATGGTTTTTCAAAAAGCTGCTTGTCATTGATTTCTGATCCAAATGATAATGGATCAATGACTATTCTCGGTGTTAATTCAAATGCTAAAATTAAATTTAAATTTGATGGCACAAAAGATTTTAGAAAAATTTATAATCTATCATCTGTCGAATTAAACAGAGATCATCTGGTTCATCCGTTAAAAGTAACAACTTTTCTTCATGAAAATATACATGTATTAGTTGGCTCTTACGATTTTGATTGCTTGATTCAGAGTCATAATAAAACTTTTTATTATGAACATAATGAAGAATCTTCTATTGGCGTTTCTAAATTTCTTAATCATAGAATTGATGAAATGACAACAGAGCTCATGCTGGCATATCTAGTGTACAGTGATAATCCTGATTTATATTGTAAAGTCCAGATTTCAAAATTAATTGTAGACTCTGAGTTTAATTATAATAACGAAGTTAATAATAAGAATTTTGATGTTAGATTTGAACATGTTTTGAGATGTTATTTAGTATATAAAATGCTTGTCATCTTAAAAGGCCAATGTGTGAATTTGGGTAGTAAATTTAATATCGATGATGAGGAATTTTTCAAAATTTTAGCGGATGGGTTTGATGAATGGTATTTAAAGTTCTATAAATATTTTAAGGATATAGGTAATAACTCATTTGATTTTGACTCGAATACTTTCAAAAGTTATCTTTTTGTTGGTTTTTTAAATAGAAATAAATTTATGAAATCTATCAAAACTATTATTGTTGTAACTTTTGAGTTTTTCAATAAAGAAATAAACTATAATTTTAAAATACGAAAAAGGTTTGTCGAAACCCTTTTTGAAACAATGGAGATGACTCTTAATGATACCAAAAAAATGTTATCTGGTTTAAATGGAGGATCATCTCCTGTCAATTTTTATTTTTCAACCAAATTAAATAGGTTGAAAACTAGGAACTACAGAATACGTAGGCTCGAATCATTGATTGGATATCTTGTAATTATCAGATCTTTTCATGAAATTATTGATTCATGGTTGAAATTAGAGGAAAATGAAAATATTTTTATTAACAGAGATGAGAATGGTGATATTGATATGCGTATACACTATTCTTATGTCGCATTTGATAGATCATGGGGGAGTATTTTTATTTCCAATAATAGATATCTAGATAAGTATACTTCTTTAAGAATAGCATTTTTTAAATCAATGTGGCACATTAGTGAAATCACTAAGCATAGTGATATGATGAATTTGTTGAAATCTTCTATCGCTAGATAGTGTAACTATATTATATTTTTGTGTTTAATCGGCTAATCGTCAAATCAAGTGGATTTTATCAAATTTTGAATCGGGGCAGCCAGCAAGTAAATCTTGGGGATGTTTAGATATTGAATAATAATCGTTCGTTAATTTGTTGTTGTTTGTGTTCTAATTTTTCTATCCAGCTTGCAGTTGTATATGAATATTGCTTATGGGCTCCTCGTCATTTACTGTGGAATTCGGAGTAAAGCTTAGGAGGATTCATGGAAAAATTGAGATGCGGTGCAGGGGCCAAAGCGATACTTTTTTCTGGAAAATCAGCTTATTGGCAATTGCTCACCTCATCGATATGTGAGCATGATGAAAAATCGCATCCGCAGTCAACTGGTCGAATTTACATAATTTGTGTGGATTTGATCTTTAAAAATTTAGGAAACTTTCAAAAAATTCTGACGCCTAATTAATCGCTGGACACGAGATACACATCGACTACAAAGTCGATTGATATGTACACAAATTTTTACACAGATAATTTATAATTACCTGAAAATATTATTAAAAAATATGAATGGGGTTCAGGGGTGCGGTGATTTTGCAGAGATCTCCCGTAGTCAAAAATCGGCTATTGGCTACTGACTCACGCTGGTGCTGCACAGCTACACGTTAGTATTGCCACGTCGAATTTTGAAAATACACAGAACCCTGAGCAGTTAACACTGCTACTGTACATCTCTTGTCGGCTAGACGGCTTTTTGGGGTTGAATTTTGATATACAGAAACAAGCTTTAGAAAACGAAAAAATGTTGCACTGATCACGCGCTGATGCTGGCAACCACTGGTAGAGTGTCGGAATAGTTACACAGAGATTCTTGGCCACATCTTTTGGAGGGATGCCGCTGGCCAGTAATTTTTTTACGGACTCAATTTTACTTTCTGTCATCTTAGCCCATGGGAGATGTTCACCAAGAGTATTGCGGAGGCAGAAAAATTGTCCCGAATGGGGGTGTTCGATTACCTTACAATAAACTGCGACGCTACACTCCAAGTTTGCCGCCTATCAGGGGGGATGGCACCACGTCATCAGAGGATGGACAGAATTTTAAGGCTGGTGGTCGAGGTCAATTCGCCGGTCAGGTGAATCTCAAGTTCGGCCAGGAGCCTTGCGCGCAGTTTTATACTCCTCTCTCCGACCAATATGCACCTTTTCACACTTCAAAGATTGCCGATGCGGCAATATGACGATAACCGCTGAGCCTGCTATTTTTTCCGTTTCATGAACAGCCCCCTCCGACAACGTTGCGGGAAGAACGTTGTCACCTTGGATAAACTTCAGTAGACTGGTCGTAAGCGATCACGGGGCACCGAATCTGCGGTGTTATCGCCCTGTTGGGTACCGACGTACGCTGCACAGGCCGATGCCTAGTTTCGAAGGCACCCCGCAACCGCTTACAGTTTCGAGGATACGAGTTCTTTTAGGTCGTCCCCCTGATCGCTTACGACTGGTCTGCATACACCTGCGCCTTTACACCGACGAATCCCAATATAGGCACACATTCTTATTTTCTCCTTTTACCCCTTTCTCATTTTCAGGCCCCCTTCATGGATATCTTTGCCCACGCCAACACCCTTGCCACTGAGCCATTGGCCTCACGGATGCGCCCGCGAACCCTTGAACAGTATGTGGGGCAGGAACATATCCTTGGCGAGGGGCGACTACTCAGGCGGGCTATTCGAGCTGACCAACTCACCTCGCTGATTTTTTACGGGCCTCCCGGAACAGGGAAAACCACCCTTGCCCGGGTCATCGCCAACTCTACAGCCAGCCGCTTCGTCTCTATGAACGCAGTCCTCAGCGGGGTCAAGGAGCTGCGAGAGGCAATCCAGGAGGCGAGAAAGGCTCAGGAAGGGTACTCCCGACGCACCATCCTCTTTGTTGACGAGGTACATCGCTGGAATAAATCCCAACAGGATGCCCTGCTTCCCTGGGTGGAAAAAGGCACTTTCATTCTCATTGGTGCCACTACGGAAAATCCCTATTTCGAGGTCAACAAGGCCCTGGTCAGCCGCAGCAGGGTGTTTCAGCTTAAGGGCCTCAGTGAATCAAACCTACGGCAGATCGTCAGCCAAACCCTTACAGACCGCGAACGGGGATACGGAAAATGGCAGGTAGAGTTCGACCAGGAGGCGCTTGATCATCTGGTCAAGGTGGCTTCTGGCGACGCCCGTTCTCTGTTAAATGCCCTCCAGCTTGCCGTTGAAACCACGCCGGAGTCTTTTCCTCCACCTGATGGACAACAGATTCACATCACTCTGGAGACAGCGGAAGAGTCCATTCAGCAACGGGCCGTGCTTTATGATAAGGAGGGGGATTATCATTTCGACACCATCAGCGCCTTTATCAAATCCCTGCGTGGATCAGATCCCGACGGGGCGCTCTACTGGATGGCCCGGATGATACGGGCGGGGGAAGATCCCAAATACATCTTTCGTCGCATGCTCATCTCTGCCTGCGAAGATGTGGGTATGGCTGATCCCCAAGCCCTGGGCGTGGTGGAGGCAGCGGCATCCGCCTATGACCGGGTCGGGCTGCCCGAGGGGAATTTTCACCTGACCCATGCGGCCCTCTATCTGGCCACCTGCCCAAAATCAAACTCCTCTCTTGCCTTTTTTGATGCGTTAGATGCCGTGGAACGGGATGAGGCCGAGATCCCCAACCATTTGCGTGATCCCAGCCGAGATGCCCACAGCTTTGGACATGGCAAGGGATACAAGTATCCGCATGCCTTTCGGGAACACTGGGTGGCGCAACAATATCTGCCGGAAACACTCAAAGGGCGGATCTTTTACCAGCCGAGCAGGCAAGGATACGAGGGAGAGATTCAGGAACAGGTTATTCGCAGGCGGGAAGATCAACTCGACCAGATGCTCAGCGAGGATCCAGAAGTGCTTTCCTTCAGCCCCGGAGACAGGGAACGAGACCGCTGGATTCGCCGCGTTCAGGGACAGTCATCTGCCCGCAAACAGCTGCTGGAAGCGCTCATCGCGCCGATGAAGGTCGCCCGTTCAGATCGTATTTTACTGGCCCCTTTGCGTTGGAATCGACTGTTCTGGGAACTCTTTCGTAAAGTTCCCGAGGGGGGATTGACCGCCCTGGTTGATCGCAGGGAGTATCGCCAGCTGGTCGAATTTTCCATGGAAACATTGCCCGAGGCGGAACGCCCAGCCCTGGTAGAGGTTTCCCTTGCTGATACGCACTGGACCAAACATCCGCAGCTGGCGCCCCTTCAATGGGAGCATATTGTCCTCGATAGCCCGGTTGTGACGCAGCAGCTGGAGCTTTTTCAGGTATTGAGGGAAAAACTGGTTCCTGGTGGCCAAATCTACGGGTGCCTCCCCTTACCCGGGGTGGGCAGCCGACTCAGTGACCTGCTGAAGGATCGCCTTCAACCCGAGTTGGTCGTCCAGCTTAAAGAGGCTGAAACCCATTTTTACGAGAACAGAGCCCCCCTGCCCGATCAGGATACCTGGGAGAGACTGGAAGGGTTACAGCTGAAAGAATGGAGCCGTCTTTCCCTGGTTGAATCTGTTACCCTTGGCGAGGCCTGGCTGGCACCCTGGATCCAGGAGCGGACGGGAAGCTGGTGGCAGACGATCAGCAGCCAACTTGCCACTGAGAGTGCCAAAGCTATTGTTGAACAACTTACCCCCGAGCATCTGCCGCCCAGCTGGAGATGGACCAGAACCTGGCAAATATTTCGTCTGCAGAAAACGGGGCATCTTGCATAATATAGGTATTCAACCCAGATCCAGGGTCGAAACACCCAGCAGCTGAGGATATTAGGTTCAGACAGTTCGAACCTTACCGATCTCCAGATAGACCTCGCCCAAACTCAGACCATGCGCGTCCGCCAACCTTCTGCAATCTTCCAGTTCAGGTTTGGAGCGGATGACTCGCCCGTCAAGGAGTCCCTGTTTCATGGTGACGGTCCCAAGAGGTGTCTCAAGCTGTTCAAAGCTGACAGCAAGCGCGGTCTTTTTCAAAGGTACTGTCTTGATCCCCAAAGTGGAGGTATGCCGAAAGATGAGACGCTTAAACCGCTCTTCCTCATCGCGCGCACAGAGCAGGGAAAGGGTCACCGCAGGCCGGTTTTTCTTCATGATGATGGGAGTAAAATGAATATCCATGGCACCGGCTGCGAGCAGACGCTCCATGGCATCTCCCAATGCCTCCCCGGTCATATCATCGATATTGCATTCCAGAAGACAGGCTTCTGTTGTGGGGAGCATGCCGGGCTGTTCTTCGACTTCAGCGAGGCTGACCCGTAAAACATTGGGAATATCGGTGTCTCGATGCCCAATCCCGTAGACGGTTTGCAGGGGCTGCATTTCCGGCCTGGCTTCAAAAAGGGTGACCAGTTCAGCAAGGATAGCTGCCCCTGTGGGAGTCGTGGTTTCTTTAAGCACAGCTCCGCGTTTTGTGGGAATACCACTGAGAATCTCCAGGGTTGCCGGAGCTGGAACGGGAATCAGCCCATGGGCGCAGTTGACAAAGCCGCCACCGAGCTCAACCGGCGCGCTCCAGACCGCATCCACCTTCAACGCGTAAAAACAGATGGCAGCACCAACAATATCGACCAGGGAGTCGGTGGCTCCCACCTCATGAAAGTGGACCTCATGCACGGACTTACCATGAATTTTTGCCTCTGCTCGCGCTACCCGGTTAAAGATGGCCAGGCTTAAATCCTTGACCTGCTCATCAAGCCCACTCTGTTTGATAATGGACTCAATATCTATAAGAGTACGCTGGTTCTGGTGAACATGGTGTTGGTGAGAGTGTGCACCACCATGAGCTGTATGCGTGTGATGCAAGTCCACGTCCACACGGGTGCCCTGAATGCCTTTGCGCGCATCTGTTGTTATGTTGAGACTAAATTCATGGTCTAGCCCAAGTTTGGATAGCTCACCCCGCAAGTAATCGGGCTGAACTCCCAGGGCTATCATGGCAGCGAGGTTCATATCCCCGCTGATACCGGAAAAACAATCGTAGTAAAGAATCTTCATAATTTTACCTTTACGCCCTTAACAAATCCCTGCTCACCATGAACCACTGGAATCATCGACAGAACTGTTTGCTTACCATTCTCGAAGAAAAAATCGATCAGGATTGCATCATTGCCTTTTCCGGTGGGGTGGACAGCGCCCTGCTTGCACAGGCAGCCTCTCTATGCGCCCAGCAAAAGGGACATAGGGTGCATGCCGTGACCTTTCAGACCGCACTGCATCCCTTACGGGACCTGGAACTGACCCAAACACTGGCACAAGAGCTGGGGCTTTCTCACCAGGTAATCGAGGTTGATGAGTTACGCCAGGCAAAGATTGAAAACAATCCGAAGAATAGGTGCTATCTCTGCAAAAAATACCTCTTCACCCAACTGAGGTCAAAGGCTCAATCTATGGGAATTTCCCTGATCATGGATGGGACCAACGCAGATGATCTTCAAGCCTACCGTCCTGGGATACAAGCGCTCAGGGAACTGGACATTTTCAGTCCTCTTGCCGAGGCAGGAATGACAAAGGAGGATGTGCGTGCAATGGCAGCCACCTATAAACTCAGGGTGGCGGCACGCCCCTCCACGCCCTGTCTTGCCACGAGGTTCCCTTACAACACTCCCCTTTGTGCAGCCCAAATGCGGGCGGTGGAACAGGGGGAAGCTCTTCTGCGCTCCTTGGGCATGCATAATATTCGCCTCCGCGTTCATGGCGACATCGTCCGCATTGAGATCGATCCGGAAGCGTTTCCTCTGCTCACCAGCCACAGAGAGGAGATCGTCGCACAACTCAAGCTGCTTGGTTTTACCTATATTACCTTGGATCTGGAGGGATTTCGCTCGGGCAGTATGGATTCCTCTCCCCGGCTAGAGGAAAACACAATTTAAAAACTCAGTATGATTCTGTTCCCGGCTCTGTGTGCTACTATACAGATACCTTGAACAGAGAGCAGCTTTTACGTAAGCAATCACTTACAGGTACGAATATACGGGGGCGTCCGGATATTATCCCCTGATCGGTTACGCTTTTACCTCTTCGAAATTTGATGGCATCGTAAAAAGTAAAAAAACAAAAAATTGGCCTTAATAAATTCAGCATCTTACGAAGCTCGGAACGTCGTTCTCAGAGCTTTTTACGAGAACGACAAATTTTATGCATCAGAAACCATTACAAAATATTCTCACCAGCATATCCTTTCGCATAGCGCTTCCCCTGTTGTGCACCATTCTTCTCTTCATCACGACGATTTTCTTCATCCTCCTCCCTCAGCTTCAAGCAAGTTTTATCGCAAGGAAACAGGAAGCCATCAAAGAACAGACGGAAACTGTCCTCAGCCTTGTGGAATCGTATTACGAGCGCGAATCCTCCGGTGAATTATCCAGAAAAGAGGCCCAAAAGCGAGCTATTGCCCGCATTCGGCGATTACGCTACGGCACAGAAAACAAGGACTATTTCTGGATAAACGATATGCAGCCACGGGTGATCATGCATCCCTATCGTACTGATCTCGAGGGCAAAGATGTTTCCAGCTTCAAAGACCCAAACGGCACCCTGCTCTTTGTAGAATTTGTCAAAATCATTCAAAGCAAGGGAAGTGGCTATGTCGATTACCTCTGGCAGTGGAAGGACGACCCGTCAAAAATCGTAAAAAAATCTTCGTATGTAATGGCATTCAGTCCTTGGAACTGGGTTATAGGCACAGGGATGTACCAGGATGATGTGCTCAATGAGTTTGCCCAGATCCGCAACAAGCTCTCTTTTATCTGTACCGGTATTCTGGCCATAGTCTCTCTGCTCGCCGCCTATTCAATTCGCCAGGCACTCCGGGCGGATAGAGATCGAGGGGTGACCATCGTCAAGCAGAAAAGCCTCATGGCCTCACTTGAGCAAAGTAACACTCGATTTCGCACTCTGCTGGAAACCACCAGCGATTGGATCTGGGAGTCGGATCAGGCGGGTAACTACACCTATTCAAGCCCACAGGTTATGAATATGCTTGGATTTACTCCTGAAGAGATTTTAGGCAAGACCCTGATGGACATTGCCTCACCACGAGCAGCAAACGAGTTACGTGGCATCTATCAACGACTGCTGCAGCATAAAGAGAACATTGTTGGCTTTGAATGCACCTGCCTTGGAAAAAGTGGGCAGATCGTGGTTTTGGAAAATAATGCGGTTCCCGTTGTTGATACATTAGGTCAGGGAATACTAATCGGCTATAGAGGAATTGCCCGGGATATTACAGAGCGAAAAATTGCCCTGGAAGCGCTGAAAAAAAGTCGCGATGACCTTCATCAAAGCCTGGAGGAAACCGTCTCTTCCCTGGCATCCACCGCTGAAAACAGAGATCCCTACACAGCAGGACATCAACAACGTGTCGATCGACTGGCCTGTGCCATCGCCAGAGAGCTCGGAATGCCGCAGGATCAGATTGAAGGTTTGCATATCGCGGCCCTCTTGCATGATATCGGCAAAATAACCCTCCCCTTCGAATACCTGGCAAAACCAACACGACTCATCGAAGAAGAACAGGCTATTATCAAACGGCACCCGGAGGTCGGCTACACCATCCTAAAAACAATCCATTTTCCCTGGCCGGTGGCTGAAATCGTCTACCAACATCACGAACATCTCGATGGCTCCGGGTATCCTCGAGGACTCAAGGGGGAAGAAATTCTTCTTGAGGCCAAAATCTTGACCGTTGCCGATGTTGTTGAGGCCATCACCTCCCATCGACCGTACCGCCCTGCGCTGGGCATTGAAAAGGCCATCGATGAAATCCTGAAAGGGAAAGGTACCAGGTATCACCCTCCCTGTGTTGACGCCTGTCTTAAACTTGTTCAGGAGAAAAACACAGAGTTTTCAAGTGATGACTGGTGTCCGGTTTTTTCCTGAGTAGCTCCCTCATAGCCTCTATTGTCCGCACCTGGATTTTCCTCGCAGATGTTTTATTCTCTCTAGAAGTGATCAATAGATGAAAAGACAAGGAGACAGGTGCACACGCCCATGAAGCCCTATGTGCAACTCAACGAAATAATCGATCAGATATCGCAGACCATCCTTGGCAAACAGGAACAGATCAAGTTGGCACTGAGTTGCCTCTTTGCCGGTGGTCATCTGCTGATTGAGGATATTCCAGGCATTGGCAAGACCACGCTTGCCAAGGTCTTGTCCGGCTGCATGGGCTTGGAGTTCAGGCGGGTTCAGTTCACCAGCGACATGCTGCCAGGCGACATCCTGGGCAGTTCCATCTTTGATCGTTCAACCAGTGAATTTGTTTATCATCCGGGTCCGGTTTTTACCCAGGTCCTGCTGGCCGATGAAATCAACCGGGCAACGCCGAAAACCCAGAGTGCGTTACTTGAAGCCATGGAGGAACGTCAGGTAACCACTGACAGGGAAACCAGGCAGTTACCCCTCCCCTTTTTCGTCATCGCCACCCAAAATCCGGTTGAACTTTCCGGGACCTTTCCCTTGCCCGAATCGCAGATGGATCGTTTTCTGATGCGCATTGAACTGGGGTATCCTGATCGTGAGGCAGAACGTCAACTCCTGCTTGGTGATACCCTGCAACGCCAGGCCCTGGCCTTTACCAAGCAATGCCTCACCCCCAAAGAGGTCCTTGCACTTCAGCAACAAGTCCGGGAGGTCCATGTCGCCGAGCCACTGCTTGATTACCTGCAAGACATTCTCATCTTTTCCAGAGCGAGCTCCCATTTTCATATGGGCCTCTCCCCCCGGGCAGGTCTCTCACTGCTGCAAGCCACAAGATCCTGGGCTGTAATGAACGGTAGAGATTATGCTCTACCTGAGGACCTGCAGGCCGTTCTTGTTCCAGTTATTGGGCACCGGCTCAGATCCCGCGACGATTACGCAGAAGTACCAGGCAAACGACTGACTTCCCTTTTTCATGAGGTCGCAGTCCCGTGATCCATTTTGTAACCCGAACCTTTTACCGTATGGTAGGGCGGCATGTTGTTCCCGTAAGGCTCGGGTTGCGTAATATTTTTATTCTCCCCACCGGCTATGGCCTGCTTTTTTTGATCCTGCTGGTGGCCATGCTGTTAGGATCGATCAACTACAACAACAATCTGGGCTTTCTTTTAACCTTTCTTTTGGGCAGTGTTATGCTCAGCTCGCTGATGCATACCTACAGCATGCTGCATGGCCTGGATGTTCTCAGCATCGACGCATCACCAACCTTTGCAGGCGAACCCGCTGTGGTTCTGGTGCAGGTAGAAAGTAACGAGCGACTGCGTAAAGGTTTGCAATGGTCCCTTTCCGGACAACCAAGCATTGGCCAAGATGTTGCTTACCAGGAGCCAACACGAGTTGCTCTCACTCTGCCCACCAACCAGCGGGGTTTGTTCCGGACAGGCATACTCCGCATTCATAGTGAATACCCCACGGGTTTGTTTCGCGTCTGGTCACGCCTGGAAACAACAGCTGAATACCTTGTTTATCCCAAACCGATATCTGCTCCTCTCCCCGAAAGAGAGAAGAACACCGGCAGGGGAAGCCAAAAAAAATCACCTCTCGCTGGTGTAGATGATTTTGCAGGTCTCAACAACTACCAACCCGGTGATCCACCGGGGCGTATTCACTGGCCTTCCTATTCTCGGGGACAGGGGCTGTACGTCAAAATCTTTTCAGACCTGTATGGAACCACACAGGTCTTTGATTTTAGGTCCATACCGGGAAATGATCTTGAAAGAAAGCTCTCCATCCTCTGTTTTCACATTCTTGCCGCAGATCAACAGAATCTTCCCTTTGGTCTCCAGCTTCCCGGCCATGCACTGATCCCACCAGCCACAGGACGGCTGCATCGCAATCGCTGTTTGCGTGCCTTAACCCTGTTTACAACGAGGTGAGTGATGACCAGACAACCAACCGGTCCGCTTATCCTGGCGCTGTTTGTCGCCATAGCCCCGCTTCTCCTGCAACTCCCCGGGTGGGCCACGCTCTGGTCACTTCTTCTTTGGAGTTATGTTCTTCTTCAGCCCCAATACAACTGGCCGCAACCTGGCCGAAAAATCCGTTTTTTCCTTTTTTGCCTTGGAGCTATCGCGGTCGTACTTTCCTCGGGGATGCGCTTTGGCGGTACCGACTTCGTGACTCTACTCGCGGTCATGGCAGGAATCAAACCCTTGGAGGTGCAGACACGAAGAGACAGCATGGTCACCGTTTTTCTTGCCTGCTTTCTCACAATCACCAGCCTCCTTGTCTTTGAAAACCTGGCAATGACCCTCTATCTCTTCGTCTCTGTCTGGGTAACCACCGGGGTACTCATTCATGTCAACGACCCCAAAGCCCGTGTCAAAGAGCATTTTCGCCTTTCAGCCCGGTTAGTTTTGATGGCTGTTCCGCTCATGGTCCTCCTCTTTTTCTTATTCCCCCGACTCAGCGGCAGTTATTTGGGTACTCCCTTTGCCAGACAGGGGCACTCCGGTTTTTCAACTATTCTACGGATCGGTGATGTCAGCCGCATCGCCCTAAGTGACACCTCAGCTTTTTCCGCCTCCTTTTCCTCAAAAATTCCTAAGTCAAGCCAACTCTATTGGCGAGGAATTGTTTTTCAGCGCTTTGACGGGCGCAGTTGGTCTCCTTTGCCCGGCACCAACGCACGCCAAAGCCGACTGCAAGGTGTTGACAAGGTTCAATATACCATCATGCTTGAACCGCATGGATACAACACCCTCTTTGCGCTGGACCTGCCGTTTACAGTAAATGGGGTGGCAACAATCCAAGACGATCACACCCTGCGCACCCGCTTTCCCGTTCGCCAACGCTTCAGTTACAGCGCCGTCTCTCTTGTAGATGCACGGGAAACAACCCGACAGGAAGCCTCGCCTCTTACCCTGGCACTCCCTGCAGGTAAAAATCCACTGACCGTTGCCTTAGGTCAACAGTGGGCAAAGGAATTTGTTCAGCCCAAGAAGAGGATGGAGGCCGGGCTAAGATATTTACAAGAAAATGGGTTCCGCTACACGTTACAGCCAGGAAATTCTGGAACAGACCCCATTGATCATTTCCTCTTCACCAGCCGCAAAGGATTTTGCGAGCATTTTGCTGCCAGCTACGCTGTACTCATGCGCGCGGCCGGCATACCTACTCGGATCGTCGGGGGGTATCAGGGGGGGCGCTGGAATAGTGTGGGTAAATTTTTCACCGTACGTCAATCGGATGCACATGTCTGGTGTGAGCTATGGTTTGAGCGTGAGGGATGGGTGCGGGTGGATCCCACCGCCGTAGTAGCTCCGGAACGGATTGAAGAGGCTCTTGCCCAGGACACGACCACAGGAAATCAGAATACTATGAAACACTGGTTTCAAAAAAACTGGATAGAGATGATCACCATGACCTGGGAGGCAATCAATATCCGCTGGGATATGTGGTTCATGGGATTTTCCGCTGAAGATCAACTGGCCCTGTTGCGAAAACTTGGCCTTTCCCTGGGAAGACAGGCTGGCTTCATCCTGGTTATGGTGCTCCCTTCCCTCTTCATTTTCTTTCTTCTTGGCTTTCGTTTTCTCAGGCGACTCCTACGCAGGCCAGTTCCGCAGGATAAAGCGCAACAGCTCTACACTCGATTTTTGTATAAAACCGCGCGTGCAGGGTATCCTAAGCCACCACATCTAGGTCCCCTTGATTATTGGGCATACCTTGCAGAAGAAATTCCCGCCATGGCACAGGAGGTTGAAAAAATCACCCGCATGTATATTGCACTGCGGTATCGTGGAAAGACAAGTGATGACGAGGTCGCAGCTCTAGGTCAATATGTCAAAAATTTCAGTATCAAAAAATCAGTTCGCAAGGTGACGAATAAGTAGTTCATCTCAAGGGGAGAGGGTGGCTCAACTCTGAAGTCACACACAAATACTCTTAAATTTTTTCCATCTGCACATATCTCACGTGCTATACTTTTACAGATAAGGATGTTTGCCTTCTATTCCCTTCTCCCTCAATCAGCATAGTTATTTCCAGAATATTCAGAATTGTTCCCTATGCGTGACGTTCAACTTTTTTTAACCAGTAACTGGATAAAATATCTTGTCATCTTGCTTGTCGTTAGCGCCGGACTCGCTGGCGGCTATGTGACCGGGACCCATTTTTATGACAATCACCAGCTCCACCTGGCCGATGACGCCGTAGAAGACCTTTCTCGCCGCCTGGCCAGCACTCCACTTTCTTTCGCTACAGAAGGAATAAACAATCTGACTTCTGAGCCAATCATTGTTGAGACTGCAGCAGGTAAACGAGCGATCGATGCCCCCGAGGCCTTACAAGTTTTACAGATCGGACAATTCATTTTTAAAAGTGCCCTTATCTATATCCTTGATACGAAGGGCAATGTTGTTGCCTGCACACCGTACGGTGAAAACGGCGACAAAACCTTGACCGGACATAACTACCATTACCGCCCCTATTTCAGCAAAGCCTTGTCCTCAACTTCCCAAAAAATCTATATCGCCCTGGGCGTCGCGACCCAAAAAAGAGGAATATACATAAGTAAACAGGTGACGGATAACCGAAATTTCGTGGGAGTATTGGTCATTAAAATGGGTATGGACTCAATAGACCAGGCACTGGAAAAAACAGAGTATCCCTGCGCTCTCTATAACAATGATGGTGTCATCATCGCGAGCAATCAACCCGAGTGGGTATTTAAAACATTTACTCCCATCTCAACACAACGCCTTACTGCGTTACATGCAAGTAAGCAGTTCGGCAGCGCCCCATTGACACCGTTGGGCTTCACCCTTGAACGCAGGGTAATGTTCATGCAGGGGCAGAATTTCTATGCTGCAGACCAAGCCACAAACATTCAAGGTTGGCGACTGGTGGTTTTCAAACCTGATACTGAGGGGCACCAGGCACAAATCTGGGGATTTTCCCTGGCTGGAGGAATGTTGATTTCTCTTGTCTTTGCGACAACAATCAGCGCCCTGGAACGCAGCAAAACTAAAGAACTATTAAAGGAGGAAAGCAAACGACTTGAGCTCGCTCTGGAAGGAGGCAAACTGGGCACCTGGGATTGGCATATCCCCTCGGGTACGGTTACTTTTGATAGGCGCTGGGCTGAAATGAAGGGATATTCTCCTTCTGAAATTGAGCATTCGCTCGATTTTTGGGAGAGTCTGGTCCACCCCGATGACCTTCCCTTAGTCTACAAAAAGCTGCAGGCCCATTTTGAGAGGCAGACAGAACAGTACGAATCTGTTTTTCGCCTGCGGCATCAGAATGGTCAGTGGATGTGGATAATGGATCGGGGGAAAGTTGTTGAATGGGGCGCCAATGATCAACCCCTTCGAGCATGTGGGACCCATCTGGATATCACTGAACAAAAGGCTCTTGAGCAGGAAATTCGAAAAGAGCACGAAAAATTTTTCTCCATTCTTGATACCGCTCCGGTTGGAATTGTCATTATCGATCCCCATAAAATTATTCGCTGGATAAACGAATTCGCTTTGAATTTTTCCGGGCTTCCCACAAAAGGAGATCTTTTGGGACAACACTGCAACCAATATCTCTGCCCTGTTGCGAATAATGAATGCCCTGCTCTTGATTTACACCAACCGGTACAGAGTGCTGAACAAATTTTTCGTAACCACCAGGGAACGATATCCCCCATTATCAAGACCATTAAAGAAATCGAGTATGAAGGAGAAAGCTGTCTGCTTGAGATATTTGTTGATATTGCAGAACAAAAAAAGTTGGAACATGAACTCCTCCAGGCACAGAAGCTAGAATCAGTAGGGCGACTTGCCGCTGGCGTAGCCCACGAAATCAATACGCCCGTGCAATACATCAGCACAAACATAGAGTTTATCGCCGAGAGTTTCACGCAGATCTCCCACCTCCTCAGCACACTCACAGCGCGCAGCGAGGCAAACAGCACTTTTGACCAAGAAGAACTCAAAATGCTTTTTGAGGAGCATGATATCGAATTTTTACTTGAGGAACTTCCCGCATCCCTGCATCAAAGTGCGGAGGGGGTGCGTACCATAACCTCCATCGTTTCAGCGATGAAACGCTTTTCCCATCCGGGCAATACGATGAAGTCTCCAATTGACCTCAATGAAATCATCGAAACTGCCTTACTTGTCTCTAAAAGTGAATGGAAACATGTTGCGACGGTGAAAACCGAACTTGATCCTGAATTGCCCAAAATCCCATTACTCTCTGATGAAATTGGCCAGGTGATCTTAAATGTCGTGATCAATGCGGCTCACGCCATCATCAGCGCAAAGGAGGACAACAAGAACACAGCAGAGGGGATTATTTCGATCAAAACCCAGATGAAAAATGATTTTGCTGAAGTGCGTATTCAAGATAATGGATGCGGCATTCCCAAAGAGAACCTCCCCAAAATTTATGACTTTTTTTTCACCACCAAGGAGGTGGGCAAGGGAACGGGCCAAGGCTTAGCTCTCAGTTACGATATCATCACCAATAAGCATAACGGGCAGATTCATGTAGAGTCAGAGGTTGGCGTTGGCACAACATTTATACTCAATCTTCCCTTGAACATCTCATCTTCGCCAGCGACCTGAAAGCGCTAGAGAGCGCTGTCTCACAGGGAAAGTTTTTCCCCGCTATAAACGACAAAAGCCGGACCCAATGGGCCCGGCTTTTTATCCAACAAGATAGATGCAAAGTGATACTTAGAGGTTACTGAGTATACTCTGCGTTTCGGCAATTTCCTCGGCAGTGACGCTCTGGCGGATTGCTTCCATCTTTTTCATGGTTTCGGCAAAACGGATACCTTCAGCAGCACTGATCCATTCCAGCTGGAGCCGTTCGGGCCGAATGCCCAGCCGCTCCATCTTTTTGTGAATGCGGGCCACACGTTTCTCCGTCCAGTGGTTGGCATCGATATAATGGCAGTCACCAATATGACAACCCGACACCAACACAACCGGGGCGCCTTTACGGAATCCCTCCCAGACAAATTTCTCATCCACACGACCCGAGCACATGACACGAATCAGATGCACGTTGGCGGGATACTGCAGCCTGGATACACCGGCGTAATCGGCACCGGCGTAAGAACACCAGTTACAGGCAAAGGTGAGAATCTTCGATTCCGGCGTCTCATCAAGCATGGTATCGACCTGATTGATGATCTGCGCATCGGTAAAATGATTCATACTGATGGCATCGAAACGACACTCAGCCGCACAGGTACCGCAACCAGCACAGGCCGCGGTGTTGACCACCGCAGGTTTCTTGGCCTTCACATCAACGGAGATCGCATTGTACGGGCAGACATCTGCGCACTTACCACAGGCCTTACACTTCTCGGTGATAATGGTCGAGGTAATCGGCTCTGAGGTGATTTCGCCCTTATGCATCAGACGAATGGCACGCATTGCCGCAGCGGATGCCTGGGTAACCGACTCCTTGATATCCTTGGGTCCTTCGGCACAACCGGCAAAGAAGATACCACGGGTGGCGGCATCAACCGGTTGCAGCTTGGGATGGGCCTCAAGGTAGAAACCATCGGAGGTCAACTGCAAGCCCATGATCTCCTGCAACCGCTGGGTGGAAGGCGCAGGTTTCATCCCCTGGGCCAGAACCAGCATGTCGAGCTCATGGAACTCAAGCTTTCCAGTGGTGGCATTCTCCACAGCGACCCGCATGGTTCCCTCGTCGGTCTCCTCGACCGAGCCGGGTAAGCCACGGATATACTGGGTTCCCATGCGCCGGCTTCGGGTGTAGAGATCTTCAAACCCCTTACCAAAGGCGCGTATATCAATATAAAAGACCTTCACTTCAACATCAGGATGATGCTCCTTAATGATCAGTGAAGACTTCACCGTGTTCATGCAGCAGATGTTGGAGCAGTAGTGTCCACCTTTTTTGGCGGAACGGGAACCAACGCACTGAATGAAACCAACGGATTTGGGGAGCTTCCGATCCGAAGGACGAATCATCTCGCCTTTGGTCGGACCACCGGCATTCACCAGTCGTTCGAACTCGAGACTGGTCAACACATTTTCAAAACGGGTATACCCGTACTCATCCATCTCGGTCGGATCGTAAGGGGTCAAACCGGTAGCCACGACAATGGTGCCCACCTCTTCGATGATTTCCTCATCGGACATGTGGAAATCAATACACCCCTTGGCGCAGACATCGACGCACTTGGAACAAACCGCAGGGTTATGGCCCAGACATTCCTTGGCGTTAATCAGATACGACGAAGGAACGGCTTGGGCAAAGGGGCTGTAGATCGCTTTACGCGAACCAAGTCCCACGTTAAATTCATCTGGACGTACCACCGGGCAGACCTCAGCACAATCTCCACAGGCGGTACAGCTGGTTTCATCAACGTAACGGGCTTTTTTCAGAATTTTGATTCTAAAATTTCCGACGTAACCCTTTACGTCAACTACTTCACTCAGCGTTAATAACTTTATACGGGGATGTCGACCGACATCTGTCATCTTAGGACCTAAGATTCAAATAGAACAATCCATGGTTGGAAATGTTTTATCGATCTGGGCCATGACACCACCAATGGAGGGGTTTTTCTCCACCAGTGTAACTTCATACCCACTGTCTGCCAGGTCAAGCGCAGCCTGAATACCGGCGACACCGCCACCGATGACCAGGGTTTTCTTGGTCAGGGGCAGGGTTTCTTCATAGAGCGGCTCGAGATCACGGACACGGGCAACGGACATGTTGACCAGGGTCTCAGCCTTAAGCGTTGCAGCTTCCTTATCGTCCATGTGGACCCAGGAACACTGTTCACGCAGGTTGGCCATATCCAACATGTAGGGATTAAGGCCGACCGAGTCGATCATCTTTTTAAAGGTTGGCTCATGCAAGCGCGGAGAACAGGAGGCGATCACGACACGGTCCAGACCCTTGTCGATGATATCCTGTTTTATCTCCTGCTGACCCGGCTCAGAGCAGGCGTAGACGATGTCCTTGGACAGGACCACCCCCTTTTCGCCCTCTGCCTTTTGGGCCACACGCTTACAATCAACCGACTGGGCGATATTCAGACCGCAATGGCATACATAGACGCCAATACGCGGATCCTGATCACCTGCGCCGGTTGGCTTGGTAGGTGTAGGTTTTGACATAGATATTCTCCAAAAAAATAGCTTCTAGCTTCGACATTACAAATTAAAGGGTGTCTTGAATAATTATTCCCAGCGTATGGTCTGCGCAATCACCGAAGTCAGGTCCATCAGCTCAATACTGAGTTCCTCACGCCGATAGGGATCCTCCATGGCACATTTAAGATGAATCTGACATTTAGGACAGGCGGTCACAACCATATCGCTGCCGGTTGCATGGGCCTGCTCCAATCGTTTGACCTGCATGGCCTTGGAGTAGGCATCGCAACCGGTCCAGGCACAGTTACCGCAACAGACCGAGGCATTGCCGGATTCTTTCATCTCGGTGAAGGCCTTGGGTTTGAGGCGTTTGAGCAGTTTTCTCGGAAGATCTACCCTGCCCTCGATGCGCCCAAGCCGACAGGAATCCTGAAAGGTAATCTCATGGGGAAAGGCATCAAAACCAACCGCCCCCTTATCCAGCTGCTCTTCAAGGAAGTCATAGAGATGGACTACCTTAAAGTTGGGTTTGAGCCCCTGCTCTGCATAGGTTGTATGCAGGGTGTGATAGCACTCGGGACAGGTGGTGATCACCGTTTCTATACCAAGCTCATTGAGTTTGTCCACATTGAGGTGGGCAAGCCGCATGAAGTTTTCTTTATCGCCGGACCAGAGCAGGTCATGACCGCAGCATTTCTCATCGGGCAGCAGGCGCGGCGTAACATCAAAAAAGTTCAAGAGGCGCAGACTATCAAGCAGGATCTGGTTGGTTTCCACCTCCATGTGCTTACCAAAAAAGATATCGTAATAGGGGGCACAACCACCAAAATAAAGAATCGGGCTCTGGGGATCGATCCGAATTTCCTCCGGCAGGTTGGTCCAGCGTTTGGGCACGATATCAGGTGAGGTCTGGGAACGCATCAGCGAATGGAAGATCCCCCCATGGACTTCACGGCCAGGCAATTCGGTCTGACGGTACAGGTGGCGCAGTTCCTTGATAAATGCAGGAAAATTGACCGCAGAAGGACAGCGCTCGTAACAGATACCGCAGGTCAGGCAGCTCCAGGCGTTCTCCTGAACACCTTCTGCATGGATGCCGCCTGTGATCACAGCCGAGGCAATGGCACGCGGAGAGAACGGCTTCCCGATAAGGGCAAGAGGACAGGCCGAGGTACACTTGCCACAGTCCTGGCAGGCATGGATATCATAGGTTTCAACCAGTTGCTGTAACTCCTGCTTGCGGGTGGTGGCATCGGAGACTGGCACCACTGGCGCTTCCTGAATCCCTGCGGGGCCAAGCTCACGGATCTGGGAGCTGAACTCCTGAAGAAAAGAGAGCAGATCTTCGGACTGTTCCGGTAAAAAGGCAGCAAAGCGTATACGCTCTCCACCAAGTCCCATGATATCAAGAACTTTTTTTGCATCTTCGGTGTTGCGCTGTGATGTAGCGGTTCCACTGCCATAGCGGCAGGTTCCCGGCTCACAACCAACAATCGCCATACCATCCGCGCCTTTGGCAAATGCCTTGATCATCATGGCCCGGTCAATACGACCCGTACAGGGAGTCCGCACCATCCGGATTTCGTTGGGGATGGGACGCCGTTGATCCTGGAGGGTCAAAAAGGCGGCATGCGCTCCCCAGTTACAGACAAAAAGCAGTATATTCAATGGTTTTGTATCGTTATTATTCATGGACCGTGTCCTTGGAGAGCAGTTCCTCAAGGGCCTGTGTCAGGTAGGCCCGGTTACGGTAGGGACTGTCCGCCGCACCGGTGGGGCAGACAGAGAGGCAGTTACCACAGCCTTTACACAGGGCTTCGTCAACGTGGGCATACCAGCCACCAACCTCGTTAGACTGAAGGCTGACTGCGTGATAGAGGCAGACATTGGCACAGCGGCCACAGCCACGGCAGAGGACCTTATCGATGGCGGCGGTAAATCCCTTGGCCTGACGCGGGCCACGAGGAATGGCGGCTGCCACCATAACCGCAGCTGCGGTCCCTTTCTTGAGTTTGGAGACATTAATACCAGAAGGTTCGGCCAGATACAGTCCCGGGACTGAAGTTGCGCAGGGGTAGGCAAAAGGAATCCCAGTGACGCCCTCTTTTTGCATAACCGGCTCAACAGTTCGGCTGGGCAACCCTTCCTGGTGGGTATAGGGAATACGGCGTCGGGCCTTCTCGCCCATGATGATGGTTCCGGTACGCAGTACCTGGGAGTAGCCGTCGGATTCGATGGTGATCTGAAAGTCACCGATAGTCCCCTTGATATCCTTCACATTCCAGTCGGGAAAGTTGTGAATATTGGGATGCTTGACCAGATCCTTGAGGGGTTGCTCTTCTGTACCGAAGCGAAAAACCTCGTGATCGGTGTCTGCCAAGGTCAGGGCACTGGTCATGGTGGACTGGGAGTTACCGATAACAGCTGCAGCAAAGTTGTAATTGCGATCAACGGCATGCAAGGGCTTTAAGCCGTAGGTCCTCTTGATGGAGCGGCTTATCAGCCCTTTGAAGCGCTCAAGAGCCAGTTCCGGTTGAGACTCAACCAGACGCAGAATTTCGCCGCGCATGTTACAGGTCTCAACCATGGAACGGCTGACGCCGGTTCCATTGAAGAGGTTGTGTTTCAAGCGGCTGCGCTGGTCGGTACAGGCCGAGCAGACAAAGTTAAGTGGGCAACAGACGCAGGAGGCGAGCACCACACGGGTAATGCCCTTTTCTCGAACCGCACGGACAATGGCTGAGGTACCATCTTCAACGCAGGCCGAGGTGAGCATCTCGGTATGAATGATATCGGGGTTTTCCTCGGCCAGCTGGCCCAGATAGGTGCCCATATCATCCAGCCAGCCCAGAGAATCGTTGCAACGGCAGACAAAGACACCGATGCGGATATCCGGTGAGAGACCAGGATCCGGCATGGATACAGAGCGGCCATGGCCTTTGAGTTTATTCGAGGCACCACCCAGCAAAAGCAGAGCACGACCGGCAGCATCAAATCCGCGAACCATCATGTCGTTGACGTTGGGACGGGCGGCTTTGGGGCCATAGGCACGAATGATATCATCGCCTTTGATCGAGGGGGCCAGTGTGGGGTCGGCCACGATAATGGCGCCACACTGCTCAACAACCGGTTCCCGTTCCTGGCTGTGGTTAACCGCTTTTAAGGCACCGCAGGCCTCGACACATTGCATGCACTCAGAACAGACACCACACTGGAGACAGCGGCTGGCTTCCTCCTGGACCTGCTGGGCATTAAAGCCAAGTGCGACCTCGGTAAAATTGGTTTTACGCTTTGCGACCTGGCACTCCGGCATGGAAATGCGATGCTCTACCGGCATTCCCTCAGGTATACAGCGAAAATCTTTGTTTTCTGGACGAGTAACAGGTGCATACTCCCGCTCACCGGTGAGATCGTAATGAATGGAGCGCGCAACCTTACGCCCGGCTGCCATGGCCTTGACCACGGAAGAAGGACCGGAAACTGTATCTCCTGCTGCATAGACCTTGGCCATGCTGGTGTGCAGGTCCTCATCAGTCTCAATAAATCCGCGCTCATTCACGCCGATCAGTTGGCCAAAGGTCTCAGCGGTAAAGCCTCCGACCTGACCAATGGCAACAAAGGCCTTGTCAAACTCTAATGTAAAGGCCTCTTTGGACGCATCAACAACCGGCCAGATCATACCACGCTCATCGGGTTGACCGGGCTTGGTTGCCTTGCATTCCAGGTGGGTAAAGGTGTTGTCTTGACCACCAAAGCCGACAACCTGGGTGGCGTCGACGATGGTGACGCCCTCTTCCACCGCCTCGCGAACTTCATCGGGCTCTGCGGGAATGTGCTCAGCGCCGAACCAGGAGATAATGCTGACCTCAGCCCCCATACGGGTGAGTGTCCGAGCCAGATCAAAGGCGGAGTTGCCATCACCAACTACAGCAACCTTACCGGATACGGTCTCGATATTTTCCCACTGGCTGCGGGTCAGGAAGGAGAGGCAGCCTTCGACACCTTCAAGGTCTTCACCCGGAGCACCGAGTTTACGATCCTGCCAGGTACCGGTGGCAATCACCACCCCGTTATACTCTTTACTCAACTTGGTCAGGCCTGTTGCAAAATCCACCGGCTTGTTGGGAACAAAGTTCACGCCGAGCATCTGAATAAACTCAAGCTCGCGGGCGAGGATCTCCCGGGGCAGACGGTGAGCACCGATACCGTAACGGAGCAGACCACCAAATTCGGCTTCTTTTTCGAGAATGGTTACGCCATATCCCTTCCGCGCCAGATCGGCAGCTGCGGCAATACCGGCAGGACCGGAACCAATCACCGCGATCTTTTCGGGCCGGGTGGGCTCGATATCAGCAGTGGAGGCATAAACTGCGGCGTCCTTGCGTTTAGTATCCTCACTTTCATAGTCGGCAAGAAAGCGTTTGATCGAGCGGATGGCGACCGGATCATCCACGCTGCCTCGACGGCAGGCTTCCTCACAGGGATGGGTACAGATGCGGCCACAGATACCAGGCAAAACATTATCCCGGCGAATAAGCGCGAGTGCCTCGTCATATTTACCTTGCGCGGCCAGTGCGATGTAACCTTGAGCATTCACCCCAAGCGGGCAACTCTCCTGACACAGGGGCTGTTGGCGTTTGTCTATATACGGCCGACCAGGCAGGCTGGTGCGCGCATGGTAGCGCATGGCTTTCCCTAACTCCGGATGTTCCACGGGGCAGACAGCAACGCACTTGCCACAGTTGGCACAAAGCTCTGTATCCACGTAGGTCTGCTCCTGATCGATACGAACGGAGAACCCCTGGGCGGTATGCTTGACCGAGCTGATGGACGCCGGCAGCATGGTGCGAATGGATGAGTTACGCATAATCCGCAGCAGGCCTGGACGATGGGCGGCGTTAAAGGTCATCTGCGAGGGCAAACGGTATTCTTCAGAGGCCAGTTTGCGATCTAGATCCTGGGCATTATCGACCAAGGTAACTGGAATCCCCATCTCACCGAGTTTACAGGTGGCGGCAATGCCCTCCGGTGTAGCCCCGGCAACAATGACCCGGTAGAGCCGATCTTTTTGTCGTTTCATTATGCCATTACTCCTGTCTGACCTGCAGCCCGTTTCTCGCGCCCTTTCAAGGTGGAGCGTCCGTAATCATAGCCTTTGGTGTAGGCCTTGATATTTTTTTCTTCAGTTCCTTTGGGCACGGAGGTTTGAATGGTGGCCTGGGCGGCATCTGCAGAGACAGCACCGGTGATGGCGGTACAAAAACCAATCATAATAATGTTGGCCATCATCTTGTTCCCTAAATTCTCTGCCATGCGGGTAGCCGGGATGGCAAACGAGTCACAGACAGCATCCTCAGGATTCACAAGATCCTGATCAACTAAAAGGATGGATTCAGGTGTCAGGGACGGTGCAAATTTATCATACCCGGCCTGGGACATGGCCACGAGAATTTGGGGTGTATTCACATAAGGGTAATGGATCGGTGTATCCGAGATAATTACCTGGGCGTTACAGGCGCCACCGCGGGATTCCGGGCCATAGGCCTGTACCAGGGTCGATTCTTTTTTATCCACAAGCGAGGCCGCCATCCCCAGAATTCGGCCGGCAAGGATGATACCCTGCCCACCAAACCCGGTGACGATTATCTCTGTCTGGTTGTGTGCTTTTTTTGTACTCATGAGTGTCAATGTTTCCCGAAGAGCAAATCAGAGTTCGTAAGAAAGATCAATCGTCGCTACAAGGCCGGTGCATTTCAACATAGCGATCATCACAGGTCGATTTGTCGATATGGATGAATTTTCCGATCACGACGCCTTTACCAAAATCGATATCCGCCTCGGCAGGATTGGCACCATGTTTGATGATGGTGTGATCCTGATAAAGCTTCATGGTATCGATGGGTTTCTCTTTATTACGACGTCCGTAGTTGATGGGACAGGGAGAAAGCACCTCGATAAAGGAAAAACCTTTATGATTGATGGCTTCGTTAATGGCGGTGGTCAGATCACGGGTCTGAAGAATGGTCCAGCGGGCAACGTAGGTTGCACCGGAGGCGTAAGCCAGAAGCGGCAGGTTAAAGGGAGCGTCCGGATTACCCAATGGAGTGGTCGTGGATTTAGCCATATTCGGGGTGGTTGCAGCCACCTGGCCACCGGTCATACCGTAGGTCAGGTTGTTGACGCAGATAACGGTCATATCCATATTACGGCGGGCCGCATGGATAAAATGGTTACCGCCAATGGCAAAGAGATCACCGTCACCGGAAAAAACGATCACTTTCAAATCTGGATTAGCCATCTTGATGCCACTGGCAAAGGGGATGGCGCGGCCATGGGTGGTATGAAAGGAATCCAGCTTAATATAGCCCGCCCCACGCGCTGAACAGCCAATGCCCGAGACCATGGTAAACTGGTTGTAGGGCAACTCTGTTGCCTTGATAGCTGAGAGGCAGGAGGAGAAAACCGTACCGATACCGCAACCGGGACACCAGATGTGGGGAATCCGTTCGGTGCGGATGAGATCATCTAGCGGATGCTCAGGTTGCTTGGCCAGTTTTTTAGGATTGGTGGTCATGACTTAAAACTCCTTTTCAATGCAGGCAAGAACCTTTTCCGGGTGAATAATCTTACCGCCGGCACTGCCGACCAGATACGCCTTGGCGTCGCCACCGGCGCAGCGCTCCACCTCGTAGTGGACCTGACCGAGGTTGATCTCAACGGTGATGAAGCCTTTGACCTTTTTAGCGATCTCCCGAATCATCTCCTCGGGAAAGGGCCAGACTGTCACCAGACGCAACAGGCCAACCTTGTACCCTTTAGCCCGCGCCTGATCTACGGCCGAAAGCCCGGTACGCACAGAAACGCCGTAGCTGACGATGACAATCTCCGCATCATCCATCTTGTAGGACTCGGTCTCGATGATATCGTCGAGATTGTTGCGAATTTTGCCCTTAATCCGAGTCATCATCTCTTCCTGGGCTTCAACGGTCATGGCCGGGTAGCCACGCTCATCATGGGTCAGTCCGGTGACATGAACGTTGTAGCCATCGCCGATGGCGGGCATGGGGGCCACACCGTTGGGACCAGCCTCATAGAGTCGGAAACGATCTTTGCGGCCAGTGGGTTTAGGCCGGTCAACCAGTTTAATTTTTTTGGCATCCGGAATGACGACCTTCTCACTCATATGGCCCACGATCTCATCGGCCATCACCAAGACCGGAACCCGGTATTTCTCGCTGAGATTAAAAGCGCGAATGGTCTGATAGAAACAGTCCTGGGGAGATGAGGGGGCCAGGGCGATCAATTCGTAATCACCGTGGGAGCCCCAGCGGGCCTGCATCATATCGCCCTGCCCTGTCTGGGTGGGCAGGCCGGTGGAGGGGCCGGTTCGCTGGACATTAACAATAACGCAGGGAGTTTCAGTGCAGACGCCAAGGCCTAAATTCTCCATCATCAGGGAGAATCCGGGCCCTGAGGTCGCGGTCATGGATTTCACTCCGGTCCAGGCAGCTCCGAGAATCGAAGCAATGGCCGCGATCTCATCTTCCATCTGGATAAAGGTGCCCCCGATATCGGGCAGACGGGCGGCCATGTGCTCTGCGATTTCTGTAGCCGGAGTGATGGGGTAAGCGCCGAAAAATTTACAGCCGGCAGCGATGGCACCTTCAGCGCAGGCAACATCGCCGGTGATATAATGTTCGCCGGTGAGAACAGCTGGTTTCATAACAAGCTCGCGTTAATATATTTACTTAGTGTTTGCGGTCTCAGCTTCCACCGAGAAGATGGCAAACTCAGGGCAAATGATTTCGCAGTAGTGGCAGTTGACACATTCACCATCTTGGGTCACGACGGGAGGATGGTAGCCTTTACGATTAAATTTCTCAGAAAATTGCAGGATGTCCTTGGGACAGAATTCAATGCAGTAGCCGCAGCCCTTACACCGATCATCGATAATGCACACTGTTCCCAGAGTGACCTGTATCTCCTGGGTATCAAGAGGTACTCGCCAAAAAGCCATATCTATTTGCCTGTACTGTGGTGGAGGTTACCTGGCCTGCGCCAAGAATGAAGTAATCTTGCACAGGTAGAGGAAATGTGGAGGCCTGGAACCTCCTAAATTCGAAGTGTTTAAATAAACAGACATTTTGAGCAGGTGTCAAGCCCCAAAAAGGACATTTTCGCAAAAAATCGAGACAGGGCCGCAAAAAAGCCTGCGGTGTCTCTCCTTTTTAACCGATTGTCCATTTTTGTAAAAAAACTTGCTTCAAGGGACATTATGACCCAAAAACACCCAGCATCTCTCCCCAGTAAAGGGATACTCTTTTAGACTGAACCATTACTGGACAGTTGATTTTCATCAGGCCTATAATGACTTCAAGAAAAAAAAAGCACTTAATTGAGAAAACAGGCAAAAAGCAAGCACACTTTATTTCCTTCATATTTGGCGAGGCTTCCTTTTATGTTGCAACGAATACGAATCAGAACAAGAATTCTTCTTATTCTCCTCGGTATCGTGGTTTTATTTTTAGTGATGGCATTCTATATCACCAGCACCTCGAACCAAATTCGGGATCTGGGCACTGAGGCCACTTCAAAGGTGATGATGGAGGGACAAAAGGAGAAAATTCAGGTTTCCAGCCACGCGATGGCGATATCTCTTTCTGAGGCAGTGAAACAATCGGGATTGCGTGATCCTGAAAAAATCAACGCACTCCTCCGAGCTATGGTTAAGCCCGCCAGATATGAAAAAGATCGCTCCGGCTATTTTTTCATCTATCAAGGCCATGTTAATGTGGCATTTCCAGTCAAAGAGGAGGCTCAAGGAAAAGACTTAGGTGGCCTTCAGGATAAAAACGGAGTCTACGTTATACGGGAACTTGAAAAACAGGCCCGTTCTGGTGGCGGATACGTCAGCTATATCTGGCCCAAACCTGGCGCGGGTGACACACCGAAAATCAGTTATGCTGAAATGATTCCAGGTCTTGATATGTGGGTGGGCACCGGGATTTACATTGATAACATCGAGCTCACTACAAGCCAGCTCCACGAAAGCATGAGCAAGATCGCTGCTAAAAAAACCATGCAAATGGAACTCATTGCCGGGGGGATATTTATTTCAATTGTAGTTTTTAGTTTTTTTGTTGCATGGGGTATTAGCAGTGGCCTGAAAAAATTGATCGCCAGTTTCCGTGATGTGGCCGAAGGCGAAGGAGATCTCACTAAACGCATTCGTGTAGAATCCCAGGATGAGCTCGGTGAACTCGGGACCCTGTTTAACGCCTTTTTGGGCAATCTACAGAACATGATCAGGAAGATTGCCGAGGAAGCAACAGATGTGAACATCTCCGCACATTCGCTCACCGACCTCTCAGCCTCCATTAGCTCCAGCTCGAGTCAAACCGCCTCCATCGCTGCCAATGTGGCCCACGGGACCGGTGAGATGAGTGATAATTTAAAAATGGTCGCGTTGACCATGGATGACTCATCAAGCAATACAGCCATGGTTGCCGAAGTGGCCCAGGAGATGACAGGCACCATTACCAATATTGCCTCCAATGCTGAAAAAGCAAATAGCATCACTGAAGAGGCAGTCGAACAGGCCACCAAAGCATCTAAACGTATGGGAGAATTGGGAGAAGCAGCAGACGCTATTGGCAAGGTCACCGAAACCATAACTGACATTTCCGAGCAGACCAATCTTCTGGCACTCAACGCCACTATCGAAGCCGCACGAGCCGGTGAATCAGGAAAAGGCTTTGCTGTTGTTGCCAACGAAATTAAAGAGTTGGCCAAACAAACGGCGGAGGCTACCCAGCATATCAAAAATCAGATCAGCGATATGCAATCAACCACCGAGATGACGGTAAGTGAGATTGAAGGAATATCCTCCATTATTCATCAGGTCAGTGAACTGGTCAGCACGATCACCTATGCTGTTGAAGAGCAGAGTGCTGCCACTGGTGAGATTGCCACTAGCATAGACTCTGTCTCCAAGGGCTTGGGCGATATCAACGAAAGCGTGAACCATAGCTCGAGTGTTGCAGAAAATATCGCGCAGGATATCCAGAAAGTTAGCGGTGCAGCAGAAGAAATTACCGTTTCTAGTGACCAGATGCGTCAACAGGCGGAGCAGCTGCAGAACATGGCAATGGAACTGACGTCGATTGTCAGTCGTTTTCGAATCTGAGGTCAGCAGCTTTGGTGACCCTACCCTTCCCCAAGTACATGTTGTATCGAAGGCTTCTTTCGCTCGCGAAGAAGCCTTCAGCTTTTTGGCGACAGTTGAATCAGTACTCCTTCTTTGAATTTTTCAATTTTCCTTACAGTTCTTCGAGCGTTTACCCCCAAACCTTCCAGACTAGTTCATAAGCTGAGCCACAACCACCCTGTTGCACCATCACTCTTATACATCTGATTTTATGTTAAATATCCAGATAAACCAATTGACGAAAGAGGGATTTTTGTTTTTCATATTGACCGTACAGAGGGGAGTCTTGGCAAAAAATTTATCCGTGTACCCGGAACGCATAAATCGCTGAGTTACTATGTATTGGAAAAACACGACTCTGAAAATCAGAGATTTGCTGCTCTGGCACAACCAACAAGAAGATCTCCGGCATCGTGAGACAAAACTGGGAGTAATATGATTTTCAGTGGTGTTATCCGGAAGTAACAGGTTGAAGCCTGTCAGCACTTCCCGTTATCCCGTAATGCCCTGTTTTTTATGGGGTACGAGGGGATTAGTTTTCGTAAACTTTTAGAGAACATGCTTAGTTCCAAAACGGCTGCTCTCCGAGCGCCTCGGCAACGAGCTTAGACGCGATTAACTCATCAAAAATAAACGAAAAATTAATCAGGAGTAGCGTATTTTTTTCTTGACAAAGCCTTGAAGGTGAAAATCGATTTTTTCATGGAATTACAAATAATTACATGGATAATAGATTATGCAGTCACTGAAAATTTTCTCGACCAAGGCGTTACAACTGGTTGCACTGACGAACGGAAGAGCCGTGAACAAAACACTCCACGTGGACGCATTAATTCAAGCTATCAAAGCTGATTTTGGCAAACTTACCGATCATCGGGCCCAAAATGCCAAGATTGCCCTTGATGGCGCGATCATGTCTGCCTTTGCCGCGTTTCACCTGAAAGACCAGTCGCTGCTGGCCTTCGATGAGCGACGGCGCAGAGAACCAGAAAACCTGCATACGGTATATGGAGTGACCGGCATCCCCTGCGACTCTCAGATGCGCGCCATCCTGGATGAAGTTGATCCAGACTATTTACGACCAGCGTTTCGCACCGTTTTTCGGCGGTTGCAACGAGGCAAAAAGCTGGAATCAATGACGCTGCTGGGTGGCCATTATCTACTCAGTGGTGACGGTACAGGGTTTTATTCCTCAACGAAGGTGGCCTCATCCTACTGCCTCAAAAAAACTCGTCGCAATGGAACAGAACTGTATTACCAACAGATGTATGCGGCTGCCCTGGTGCATCCGGATTGTCGCGAGGTAATTCCTTTCTTTCCTGAAATGATTTCCCGCCAGGACGGTTCGGCTAAAAACGATTGTGAGCGCAATGCGGCCCGTCGTTTCTTCGAGGCACTGCGGCGTGAGCATCCACACCTCAAGCTCATCGTCACCGAGGATGCACTCAGCAGCAACGCGCCCCATATCGAGGATCTGCAACGGCTAAATCTTCGTTTTATCCTTGGCGTCAAGCCTGGAGATCATCAGTTTCTGTTTTCGTTGGTTGACGATGCCATCGCCAAGGATAAGGTCACCGAGCTACAGCAAGTGGACTCCAACGATCCGGTCAAAATACATTTTTTTCGTTTTATTAATCAAGTACCGCTCAATCAGTCCCGCCAGGACCTGCTGGTCAATTTCCTGGAATACTGGCAGGTGGATAAAAATAACAAGGTTACCCGGTTCAGTTGGGTCACAGATCTGACTATCACTCCTGAAAACGTCGAAGAGGTCATGCGGGCTGGCCGCGCGCGGTGGAAGATCGAAAACGAAACCTTCAACACCTTGAAAACCCACGGATACAACCTGGAGCATAATTACGGACTGGGCAAGAAGCATCTCAGCGCGGTGTTTGCCATTCTCATGATGCTGGCCTTTCTTGTCGACCAGGTGCAGCAGATGAGTTGCCATCTCTTCCAGGCAGCGTTGAAGGAACTCGGCTCCAAAAGAGCGTTGTGGGAGATGATGCGCAATTATTTCCGCATATTCAGGGTTGATTCAATGGAGACGATCTTCCGGGTGCTGGTCTACGGCCCAGGCGGATATATTGTGATGGAAAGAGACTGGCTCGGCGGTTAGCGTTCAAGTCATTCAGCAGAACTGTCAAAGAGCAATCCCTTCGGTTTTATCTGAAAAGGGAAGAGGATAAGTGCGTCTAAAAAAGGCCCTACATGACGAAAAAACATGGTCCTTGCAGCCAGCGGGCTGAGAAAGCGCTGAAAATATGCCTTGCAACCCCTTAGAAAAACCCAAAAGTCTCTTCAGCACCATTCACATAGGCGGGCCAGGGGACAAAATGGGATTTGCTGGAAGCCAGTTTTGACTAAAACAATATATTCTCCCAAAATTACATGATATTTTACTCAAAAAAAAGCTAGAGAAGCAAGACGCCCAAAGAGGCCCCTTTTAGTCAGTCTTCCGGGGAATTACTTGTTGGGCGGATTAAACCGGGTGCATCCGATAGTTATGGAATTTAAAGGCTTGCCGCCATATATCGGGGCTACTTTTCCTTACTGAGCGCTACAAGAAGTGTAACGAGAGCAATTTGCCATAAGTATCGGATGCACCCGATTAAACCCAAGGAGGAAGTATTAATGAAACCAAGAAATGTTGTATTACTTGCTGTTCTTTTTTGTTTTTTTACTGAAGGTCTTTCATTTGCTAATGATGACTCGTTCGACTGGGCTTTATTTCTTCCAGCCATCCTTTCAGCTAAACATTCTCATGAAAAAGAGGGAATTAAAGCAGAAATTGACGATATAGTAGAAACAGTTCAAAAAACTATTGGAAGTGATGGAGGTGAAATTGAAATTACTCAGGGAAGTGCAGCAGGTGTAAAAGTTACGGTCCCTCCAGGGGCTTTTAATGAAGACATCCCAGTTATATTAAGTCAAAATTCTGGGAATTTATCACCTAATGAAGGTGTGTTTAGCGGCGTTGTCATTGATATAACACCTGGAGAATTAACTCACTTTGAAAATCCGATTCAAATTACAGTCCCGTTTAGCGTCACTAACGGATTCCCTGTTCCTTATTATATCAATGAATATGGCTACCTTAAACCTTGTCAAATAACTAATATTGACATGACTGCAGGAATTATGACATTCGAATCATACCATGCGTCATTTTTCACATGGATATATTCGCTTACAACTATCCCCAGAGAGGATTTAACTAAATTCAAAATAGGAGATGATGGATTCCGTATAACAAATGCTGAAACCCCTCCTTTGTCAACAGGTGGAGAGTGCTTTGGCATGTCAACCTTCTCGAATTGGTATTTTGATAAAAAAGGTTCTGGCCTCTATGATAAATATTGGTCAAGGGTGGAAGGATGCAATGGGGATGTAATAGGTCAAGATATTATTGCAACGCGAGCCCATCTTTCTGTCCATAGTCAACTAAATCAATTTTTGCCTAAATTACAAGTAATGAGTGGTTGGACCGATCTTGCACGAATGGGATGGATTAGAAATGTTCTTTTAAATACAAAAATACCCACAGTATTAATATTATACGGTCACCCTCAAGGCTACCAACATGCTGTTGTCGCTTATGACATGAACGAACTGAATACCGTGTATATTTACGATCCAAACTTTCCAAACAGTGCAAAAAGTATCGTTTTCAATAACGATACTTATGAGTTTGAAACCTACAATAACTATGGTTCTGTCGTTCCATTGGGAACCGGTACTTTTTTTTACAAAGAATCATTTGAGGATATTTGGAAAGATGCCGAGAACGGGTTCAGTAGCCCTGATGCAACGATCGAAATCACCTCCCATAATTCGGGAGATACTGTTCAAGATCGCCATGTGACAATTGCGGGAGTGGTTACCTCTGGACAGGCAATCATCGAAAAAATAGATATCTATATCAATGGAGTAACATACTCGGGCCAAGTAAGCAGTTCTGGGTCTTTCAGTGTAGCAGTTACCTTAAATTCTGGAGAAAATAGGCCCATATTTACAACATATGCATATGATCAAAATAATAATCTTGTAATAACATCCAATAACCAAGAGTGTAATGAATTTATCTTAAATGCCCCCACTGATGAAGCAGTTATCCTTGTCACGCTGACTTGGGGCAAAAACGACACGGATTTAGATCTGTATACTATTGACCCTACAGGAGACTATTCTGCTTATTATCATGAAGTTACGTCTGATGGCGGAGAACTTGATTACGATGATGTAAATGGTTACGGACCAGAACACTGGACATTACAATACTCTGATACTGTCCGCTGGGATCAAGACTATAAAATCCGTGTCCATTATTACTCGGATCACGGCAACGGGGGAACAAACTATAGTGTTTCTGTTAAACTATATGAGGGGACAGACAAAGAATCCTTGCAAACTTTTAGCGGATATTTATCAACTGATAATTCTTCCAATGATGGCCCGAACGATACTGGAGCGGACTGGGCAGATATTGTAACGATCAGACCTATTCAAAATGTTGCTAACGCAAGTTATGACAAAGCCAAAAATTCTACAAGCAAAGAAGAAGGTAGCGTACCAATCATCACCGTACCAGTGCCAAGCCCTGCCGAGCGTCTAAAAGTTAAAAAGCATTAACACGCTGTGTAGTAGCACTACTTACCATCATTATGACATCCATATAAAGGAGGATCCGAGCCGATGATTTAATTGGCTCGGATCGTAATGAATCCCATGAAAAAAAGTATTTTCTTTGTTTTATTTTTACTATTTAACTCATTTATAGGCAATTGTATGGCTACAGGAATGGGAATCAAACAATATCAAGCAAGTGAAAAATTTTATGTTGCTAAACATAAAATTACAGATAATGGCTGCATTATTACTATTACCAATACGGGAACACCGATTGACGGAATCAAAATCATTATTCCTTCTGGCATTAATGATAAAGATAGCGAGATCCTACTCGGATACGAAACAGGGAGATTTTTACCAACTATCCATGGTACCCCCTCACAAATTGTACTGTTTATCGAAACTCCTGGAATCAAAAGTTATGAAAACCCGATTGAAGTCATTGTCCCTCTGGTCACCATGGAAAAGGATTGGATAGGTGTAGCTGGCTATAAAATTGACAACGAAGGATATTTTGAGCCACTTACAACTATCTCATTTGATAAAGAAGATATAACATCAGCTTTCGTCACTTTTGTTCCATTGAAAATGACGTGGATATATTACTAACATCTGGTCCTATAAGCAAAAAAGCACATCGAGGCAAAATTAGCCGATGCGCATAAGGCGCGCGCGGCTGATTTTGAAATTCTGGGGACACAGTACTTAATTCCAACCAGAAAATGCACCGGATAAACCGGTGATTTTCATGTTCTTGGCGACTTCGCGATTAAGTGAAAAAAAAAGTAACTACTCACACCCTCTAAAAAAAGCTCAAAGTCAAATAAATAACTTGACAGGTTTTTACTGAAATTTTTTCCAATAGCCAGGAATGTCAACAAAAATGCCCATCAACGCGCTTGGTCGTCTCTAAATCGTTCCATTATTGCGTTCCGACAGCAAACAGATGCGATAGCGCTCAATCGTTCAACTCAGGGGCACACAGGAGGCCGAAAAAAGCCATGGTATAGTAACCCCATGGGAACAGTAAATAAAATAAGGGTACGCGAAGAAGTCGATCTCCTCAAACAGGAATTTGAACAGCTTTGTTCCGCCGACAAAGTTTCCTCTGAGATACGGGTCCTGGTCAACAGCCTGCTGGTTGTCGTCGAGTTGATACTCTCTATTTTTCTTGAGAAGACAACGCGCAAGGGAAACAAAAACTCGAGCATTCCTTCTTCGCAAACCGAGAAAGACGAAACCGCTACCAAGCACTGCACCGCTACCGGCAGGGGGAAACAAGTCAATGGGCGGGTTGGTAATACACGCGTCAAAGAATCGGTCACCACTGCTCAGGTCGAGGTGTGTGATATCTGCGGAATGGTGCTGGATAGCGTTGCATGCCAGGGGCATGAACGTCGGACAAAAATCGACATCGTTTTTGAAAAAGTTGTCGAGCACATTGACGCAGAAATAAAGCAATGCCCCAATTGTGAAGCAACAGTCAAGGGGCGTTTCCCTGAGGATATGCCGGGTAAGCTGCAGTACGGCAATGGGCTTAAAGCGTTTGCCATTCATTTGGTTATCAGCCAGATGGTCGCTTTAAACCGGGTTCAAAAACAGATAGCAGCCATGATCGGTAGCGTAATCTCCGAGGCCAGCCTGCTCAAATTTGTTTTGCGCTTGTACCAATCACTCGAAGCATGGGAATCCAGAGCTATTGATAGGCTGCTGCAGGCTCCATCCCTGCATGTGGATGAAACCTCGTTTCGGGTTGAGGGGAAGAATCACTGGATTCACGTCTATTCTTCCGGCGAAACAACCCTGAAAGTACTGCATCGAAAGCGGGGCAAGGAGGCAATCGAAGGATTGAATATCATCCCTCGGTATGGCGGGGTGATCATCCATGATTGCTGGGCATCATATTTATCCTACGACCATTGCGGTCACGGACTTTGCGGCTCGCACCTTTTGCGAGAGTTGACGTTTGTCGTTGACTCTAACCAATACCGGTGGGCCCGCAATCTAAAAGCGGTGCTCCAGCAAACGTGTCGTACGGTGGCTCAACGTCCGGAAAAATGTCTTACCGAACGGGAGTATGCCAACCTGCAGAAGCGCTACCGTAATATCCTTACGCGTGGCAGCAAGGAGTTGCCCAAGATCCCTCCGAAACCACAAGGGAAGCGCGGCAGAATAGCCAAATCCGATGCGCACAATCTTTGGGAGCGATTACAAAAGCATGAAGCGGCAGTCTTGCTTTTTGCCAAAGAACCACATGTGCCGTTCACCAACAACAGAGCGGAAAGGGATCTTCGTATGGCTAAGGTAAAACAGAAAATATCCGGTTGTTTTCGACGTAAACAATATGCCCTGGCTTACTGTAGGATTTCAAGCTACCTGCAGACCATGGCAAGCCAGGGGATCAATCCTCTTGTCGCTATCCAGTTGGCACTGGCTGGAACTCTGCCTGATGCCGATGAATAGGGGCGAGTAGTTACATTTTGGATTGTATTTGGTTTGCTCACTTATTGGATTAAATATTCTAAATTCAAGAAGGATTGGGAAAAGCCTGGAAAAAGGGTATTTTTTGGTGCTGTTCTGGTTGCCGCCTTAATATTTGGGCCTATCGGCTTGCTCTTAACCATTTACAATAGTAAAGGCAATCCATTTAGAAAAGAATAAGGTGTAATTATAAAGACATACTGCATTATCGGTATCCAGCATCCCCTTAGAAGCCCATCGGTTATCAAAGGGGGGAGGTCCAGTGCGATCAAAAGGGGATGCATCCGTCATATATGAACAATCGACATATGGGCTTCAGCTTCGCATAAATCTCTCCTATGCGGTCGAAATGACGGTATGTAACAGCCTCGTTATAGGGGCAAATCACGTTTTATACTGAGTCCACATTCCTCCTGTATATACGTAACTTCGGAGATCTCCATTTCGATGAGAAAGATGCGTCACTCTGTATACCTTTTGATCTCCTGAAACTTGTATGTATCAAAAGTGCGCCAGCAAAGATACCATGCAAAGAGCATCAGGCTTTCCTGGGATGAGAGAAGACGTTCGCATTGAGCCGGGCAAAGGCCTCAGTGTAATTTTTCGAGCAGTGACTCCATTTTTTGTGACATCAGAACATTATTGTTATTGACCGATTCAACACGTTCAACCATATCTCTTGCCTCATTAGATGTCCCTTTGACGGCATCCGCCACCACGGAAAAGGCGCGGCCACTTTCCCCTGCGCGCGCAGCTTCAATAGCAGCGTTGATCGCCAGTACCTTCAGACTGAAGGCTACTTGGGTAATATCAGTCAGGGCATCTTGCACTTCCATAGCATTTTGCGATATTTCTTCGCTCAGGGTGCTGATTTCTTCAAAAACGGTTTGATTGGCTTTTTGTCGACTTTCATTAAGGACATTAAACAGCATCAACGAGGCCTTACTGCTAATCAACTCGATTTCGCCTGTTAAATTTTGGGTTATTATTTCAGTCACTTTGGCTGATCCGGTTGCTTCTATAATAAAGTCGGTGTGACGACGTCTCAAGGTGGCAACGAGATCGGTGTGGGTGGCTATACCGCGGCTCTTCGCTTCCACCATGCCCAGCGCTCTAGGATCCTGATCGATCATGTAGGCCACTTCCACTAACTCACTATCAGCCAAAAGCTTAAGCATTTCCAGGCCACCATGGCCACCGCCTACAATCCCCAGGGTCATTTTCTGCATAGTATCAGTACTCATAAATGTGTTGATGTTACGAATTCCTGCTCACGGATTCAGGAAAGTATCAGCTGCTTTTCCTTTTTGTATCAGATAATTTTCATAAAAGACAAGTTGGATATGGGGAATCTGCTCAAACTCTGGAAAAAGCTTGAGGCAAACTTTTTTAAGAATCGAAAGCTATGATTCGCAGGGAAATCATAAAGAATGATATAGCTTTCGTATCCGCTCGACCAGATTGCCCTTAGGCGACAGTTTTCCCTCTAGATCCACACCGTACAAGCCAAACCACTGTTCTGGATCTTGAGGATCCTGATGGCGAGCGGCTTCAGGAGGCTTGGCACTTTTCCACCACTCATCCTGAAATTCAAATACACTGATTCCGCAAAATCGCTCTCTGCCCTCCGCAGTCTGTAGATCGTTGAGTACTTGTGTAAACATATCTCCTATCTGTTTGACAGTATTGCCGCCAAAGCCGGGGATATCGTCACGGGGAGCGATGGGAGAGTTGGCCATGCCCACCTGGGTTACAAATATGGGCTTTTTCATTTGACGGGCCAGGTCTTCCAGATAGCCCTGATAGCTGGTCCCGGTTATGGACCCTGGGGCAGAGGTTTTGACACCGTTAGCATAGGTATAGACGTTGAGACAGATCAAATCTCCCATATCAGGAAGCAAGACACTTGCCTGACTCACCTCAAGATCTGGACGATCTGCAATGGGCCCCACATGGGTCCAGCTGGTGTGGCAGTAGAGATGGCGCTGGCCGTATGTCTTGATTTCGTACTCCATTGCTTTATCCACCAGACTGGCAAGGGCAATCTCGGTGGGGGTTCGATTGCTGAGCTTGAGGTATGTTCCCTCATAACTATGGACATCGGGATGACGGCTGTCTGTGGAGCTGATACAATTTGCCTGGAGCTCGTCTCCTATGGAAAACAGAACTAACCGGTCAGGACGCCCCACCTTGTAGGTGTGATCAATCACCTCGATGATATCCTGGAGTGTTTTTTCCTGAAAGGCAGGAGCTAGAAAATCCTCTTCATAGGCCCAGACCCAGATATCCTGTCCGTAAACTAGGTCCGTGGAATCAAGGGCTTCAAAAAATTTCGCGGGCATTAAACGAGGAAAAACATGGAGGTAGTTGACCTGCATTTTTTCAATCAGGGCGAGATGCTGGCTGTAGCGGTCGTCATTGCCTGGCTGTTGCCCAACAACGGGTGACTCACCAGGAAGAAAGGGCGAATAGCCCATTCCCTTAAAAAAACAGGGGCGCTCTGGAATCTGCAGGTCAACAACGCTCTGCTCCTTGACCACAAAACGTTGCGGTGAAGGGGTATTCGGCTGAAACTGCATGGTCTTGACAGGTTCGTTTTGGCATCCACCAAGGATCATAAGATATAGCAGGGCTACAAAAATTCCTAAATGGTGCATTCTCGCCTCTCCCCAAAAAAATTCAAAAATTGCTGTTCAACTGCAAACAAAACTGGTTTGCTCGAAATATACTGAAAAGACAAGGATAATTCTTGAATCCGTGAACATTCATCAGTCCACGCCCTCCGTCTCGGATTCAGCTCATTGAAAAATCCTCAGGAGAATCGTATGCGTTTTGTTATCATTGGCGGTGATGCCGCCGGTATGAGTGCAGCAAGCAAGGCTAAACGTAACACCCCAGAGCTAGAGGTCATTGTTTTGGAACAAGGGAGTGATGTTTCTTACAGCGCCTGCAACATTCCCTATAATATTGCTGTTCCCGAGCGGAGTATCGATGATCTGGTTGTTCGCAGCGCCGATGCCTTTCGTCAAAAACAACAGATAGACCTGCGAACCGGACACAGGGTGGAGTCTATCAATCCCAAAGAAAAGACCATTGCAGGAACCACCGCAGATAACAGCTCCTTTAGCCTGCGCTATGACCGGCTCCTTATTGCCACAGGCGCATCCCCTATTCGTCCGGAAATCGAAGGGATCAACCTACACGGCGTCTTTGTGGTGAAGAACCTGGAAGATGGGCGTGCCATTAAAGACTTTCTTAAAACTCGGCAGGTCCGACGGTGTGTCATCATCGGTATGGGCTATATTGCCCTGGAAATGGCCGAAGCCTTAAGTGAACAAGCCATTGCCATTGATATGATCAAACCGCGCCAGGGGCTGCTCCCCTGGCTGGATGAGAAGCTCTCCCTCCAGGTCCGCAATCACCTTGAAGAACAGGGAGTCGGCCTGCATGATGGCCACAGGTTAAAAAAAATAATCCAACAGGGTGAGCAGCTCCAGGTTATCGCCGAAGACATCCAGCTTGATTGTGATATGGTGGTGGCCGCCATTGGGGTCAGTCCCAACGCAGAGCTAGCCAAGGTTGCTGGCTTAGAACTTAGTGTTTCCGGATCCATTGCTGTGGATCACCAACTTCGAACCTCGGATGTCGACATTTTTGCAGCAGGAGATTGTGCCGACAGCTACCATCTGGTGACAGGAGAAAAGACCTGGATTCCGCTTGCATTACGCGCAAACCGCGCTGGTTGGGCTGTAGCTGATACTGTCTGCGGTCGTCCGGTGCGTCTTGAAGGTATTGCCGGAACAGCTGTTTTCAAAACCTTTGACATGCAGGTGGTACGTTCTGGTTTAACAGTTGACGAGGCCCAAGAAGCAGGATTTGATCCCGTTGCTGTGCAGATTAGCTCAAAATCACGGGCGGGTATCTATCCTGGTGCCCAACCCATTCATGTGGCCATGGTGGGAGATAAGAAGACAGGGCTCCTGTTAGGTGCTCAAGCGGTGGGAACGGATCAGGTCGCCCATCGCATCAATGCGGTTGCTATCGCCCTGCAGGCGAAAATGAGTGTGCAGGATTTTGCGCAGTCAGATCTTGCTTACGCCCCCCCTTTTGGTCCCACATGGGATCCTCTGCTGATAGCAGCAAAGCAGTTGCTCAAAAAACTCCTGAATCCGTAATCACCCTGCGGCCACGGTTTCAGAATTTCTCCTTGCCCAGTACCCCAACTTGGGGTACTTGTGCAACCGCCTGCCACAATGGGAGAAGCAATACTCTACGTTTAGAGCTGTTGGGGTTCCTTCGTCACCACCGATCTACCTTCCCTTCCGAAACTAGGGTAGGTTGGTGGTGACGAAGGAACCCCAACATAAAAAATGGTTCAAACATAATCACCTGTGATGGTCAAGCATCGGTTAAACGTTCTCTCTGTCGCTGACCTTGCCCGCGAAAAATTTTGCTGCTGAATTCATAACATTCTAAGCGTACTTAACCACCCGGATTTCCGATGCCAAAGACTCGAAAACCAACCAGTGAAAATGCCATGGTCAGCGGTCAGCTTGACAGCGGGCTGCATATCAAGGGCCGCCTGTGGATAGAACAGGATGGGCAGACCTATCTTTCCTGGGGACGGGTGGTGTTACTGGAACGTATCGGGGAGTATGGCTCTGTGTCAGCGGCGGCCAAATCCATGCAAATGAGCTTCAGCCACGCCTGGCATCTTGTCGAAAACATGAATGGATTGGCCTCTGAGCCGTTGGTGGAAAAACAGGCTGGTGGACGACGGGGAGGAGGCGCCTGGCTCACCGATGCCGGGCAGCAGGCCATCACCGATTTTTGGAAAATGGTGGCACGTTTTCAGCAATGGATGGACCAGGAAGAGCTGGCCGAGTACCCGTTGTTTGTCGCTGATTCACCTGCCAAGCCTGAGAGCTGATCCGTAATTAAAGTAAGCGAGAAAATGCTGAAGCCTTGATCACTGCCACGACTTCCCTGCCCTCCTCTATCTCCAGTTCACGTACCGAGTCCGGCACTACCTGCGCGATTAATGTCTCTGAACCAGAGGCAAGCTCCAATCGAACCCGGTTCCCGACGGTGAAAACCTTCCGCACCGTGCAAGGGAGTAAATTTCTGGCGGAGGTAGCCTCAGGATGCCGTTTAAACAGAAGAATTTCTCGGGCATCCAGCTCAAACACATTTTCCCTATTTTCCCCGTACTCGGTGAGAATCAACTCCTGATCCCCCCAGCTGTAAGCCCAGAGATCTCCCTGGGGTCGGGGCTGGCCCAGGGTAATGAGATTGGCATACCCCTGTCGAGAAGCTCCCCACACCCGCTGGGCAAGTGCCTCTGAGGTCATTTTTTTTTCAACACGACCATGCTCAACCAAGAGGACCTGCTCGGTCATGAGTCGCATCTCCACCAGAGAATGGGAGATAAAAACAAGGGGTATATTGAACTGGGTAAACACCTTGGTCAGATAAGGGATAATCTGAAATTTGAGATCTTCATCAAGCCCGGTCAAAGGCTCATCCATGAGGATGAGCCGGGGGCAGGTCAACACGGTACGACCAAGGGCAACCCGTTGACGCTCACCGCCAGAGAGCAGGTTAACACCACGATCGAGCAGATGTTCCAGGTTTAAAACCTCGATAATGGCATCAGCGTCCACCTGCCGTTCAATCTCCGGGGTTCTCTTCCAGCCATAGAACAGATTTTTACGAACCGACATATGCGGAAAAAGGTGGGAATGCTGAAAAACAACGCCCACTCGTCTTTGTTCTGGAGGCAAATTCACCTTGGCCGTGCTGTCAAAGAGTATTGTATCGTTGAGCCGAATATAACCGCTGTCTGGCTGACGCAGGCCAGCAAGCAGATACATCAGGGTTGATTTGCCACTGCCTGACGGCCCAAAGAGACCGATACGATTGCCATCGAGCTGAAATTTAGCCTGAAAATCAAATTCTCCCTGGCGTTTTGCTACATCAATATCCAGTTGCATTGTTAGTTACCCACGAATTCAGGTTCTTTTAATGGATTTATTGGCCAGAGAATTGGCAAGGAGCACCAGAAAGGAAAGCAGAATTGAAACCATGCACAGGGAGAGTGCCATTTTATCTCCTCCAGGTGTGCTGGTGTACTCATAGATTGCCAGGGGAATGGTCTGGGTAACCCCAGGAATATTACCCGCGAGAATAATAGTGGCACCAAATTCCCCGAGGCTACGAGCAAACATCAGCGTCATACCAGCAAAGACGGCCCTGCCGGAGAGCGGCAAAGTAATCGTGAAAAAGGCATCCCAACCACTGGCACCAAGGGTGCGGGCGGCTTCACGATAGGAGGAGTCAACCGATTCCATCCCAAGACGAATGGAGCGCACCAGCAGGGGAAAACCGACCACTGCTGAGGCGATGACAGCACCGGTCAGGGTAAAGATGATCTGAATATCCAGGTGGCTCAGCCAGGTGCCGATAAATCCTTTGCGACCAAAAAGCAGCAAGAGCAAATAGCCAACCACCACCGGGGGGAGCACCAGGGGCAGGTTAATAATTCCCTCTATCAAAGTCTTACCAGGGATGCGGGTGTGGACGAGCAGATAGGAGACGCCGATCCCCAGAGGGGTTGCCAGCAAGGTGGCTGACAAGGCCACCTTGAAGGACAAAAAGATCGCATCGAGATCTGAGGGTTGTAAAAAGACCATAAAACTATCAAGTTTGAAATTCTTAAAATCAGCCTGAATCCGTGAGGTTTACTTGGCCGGGCTAAACCCGTATTGTTCCAAGACAGCTACAGCCTCTGGCGAACGAAGGAAGGTGTAAAAATCTTTGGCTGCTTTGTTTTTTGCACCGGTTTTGGTCAGGGCAAGGGGGTAGCGTACCGGTTTATACAACTCTTGAGGGACCTCAAAGAGGATCTTGGCCTGGGTAGCCAGGAGTGCATCGGTCTTATAGACAAACGCTCCCGCGGTTTCTCCGCGATCGGCATAGGCCAGTGCCTGACGCACATCCTTTGCCATGGCCAATTTGTTTTCAGCCTGCATGGTCTTGTAAATACCAGCGTTTTCCATGGCCTGGGCCGCATATTCCCCAGCGGGAACACTTTTCGGGCTACCGATGGCTACCTGTTTGAGTTGGACAATGTCCTTGATGGACTGCATATCCGGATTGGGGGTACCCACAAAAACAAGGGTGTTTTGGGCCAGGCCCACTTCGCTTGCCGGATCGATCATTTCCTGATCACGAAGAAAATTCATCCATTTCTGATTGGCAGAAATATAGACATCCGCAGGAGCCCCCTGATTAATCTGCTTGGCCAGGCCACCCGAGGGGCCGAAGTTGGGGATGACGGTTGTTGAGTTGTTTTTGGCGTAGAGGGCAATTACATCTTTCATGACATTGGTCATACTGGCTGCCACGGAAAGACGAACCGTCTCTCCAGCTTGCGCCGATGAGACGACGGCAAACAAGGCAAAGACAACAGCTACACTGAACTTGTTAAATAACTTCATAATACTTTCCTCTATAGTTTAAATGTTTGGAAAAATCAGAACGGATTTCTCATCAGTTCAGGCGGCGTCAGATTCGAAGTTTTTGGCACTGAATTAGAGTAGGCTCTATTCATTGCCAAAATACTGAAGAAGATGGCGTTGTCTGGGCTGACCTGTGGTGAACATTTTGTAGAAATTCTGAAATGAATCTCAGTTATGAGTGAAGGATATTTTCGTATATTTCCCCAAATTGATACAAAATGTTCATGAGAAATTCGGTCAGGCGATTGCCAGCAATACATCCGAAGCCTTGATAATTGCGGTAATGGGCATTCCCTGGGTCAGGCCAATACGGCGTACACTCTCAGAGGTCAAAATCGAGGTTACGGTGTTCCCGCCAGAGAGGTCAATGGTCACCTCGTCATTGACCACGCCTGAGACGATTCGAGAAATGGTCCCAGCGAGGATATTACGCGCAGACATTTTTTTAGGATCAACCTCAGGAGCCAACATCACCGAAGGGGCCTTGACGATGGCTAACGCCTCTGACCCAATTTCAAGACCGAGTCGTTGGACAGAATTTTCTGTTATCACCGAGACGATCTGATCTGTGCCTCGAAGGTTCAGGGTGACAACACTGTTCACCGCTCCCCGCTCAATCTGGGCAACAGTGCCAAGCCAGACATTTCTCGCACTGATTTTCATTTCAATTCTCCGCAGGGTCTTCAAGGTGGTGAAGGCTTCTTCTGGGTGGTAATAAAAAAAATTGAGGAAGCTATTGAACTCTCTTTGGAGCAGGTTGGATTTTTTCAAAAATTCATAGCCCGCTTCGGTCAACACCGTTCCTCCCCCACCACTCCCTCCGACCTGACGGGTTATCAACGGTTGGGGACTGATATTATTTATTGTTTCAATACGTTCCCAAGCGGCCTTGTAACTCATCCCCACAGATTTTGCGGCTTGGTTTATCGAGCCACAGGACTCGATCTCCTCGAGCAAGGCGACCACAGGATTTTTCTCATTTGATCCGCCGATCATATGCTGGAGAAACATCTCCTCGGGCGATGCGGCTACTTTTTTCTTTTTCATTATTGGGAGCCTCTCCTCGTTATTCATTTTACGGATAACGGAATACGAAAAAAATCAGGTTTTGTAAAGCAGCAAGCGTGCCAAGGAAAATTACAAGCCAGATAAAACTATTAAATACATTGCATAAACAGCACGTTACACAAGCAGGCAAAATGTAGTTCCACTCACCTCCCCTATCGACAACTGTGGGTCTATCGACAAAAATGCAACACTGCTGCAAAATTGTATTTTCCAAAAATAACGGACTCGCTACCCAGATTAATTTCTTATTAGGCAAAACCCGTATGTTGCAATCACATTTAAAATAAAGTTTATAGAAACACTCTGTGGTAGGTAATCCCACCAATATTCCTCCTTAAGCTCACCACCTCCGTCACACTGTGGGGGGTTTTGATGGAATATTGTTATTGTCTATCATTCAAAATTCATACAATCCTCTCCATCGGTATTTTTCTTTTCATGCTCTGTAAAGCCCTTTCCAATTATTATCGGTTCACCCCATCACAGAGACATCTGTATCTTTTTTTAAGCGTTTTGTGTGCTCCTCAACAAGCCTTCGCCACAAGTCTCCCTCAATCATCGTGGCCCGAGCTGAACCACCACCCGTTTCTTCTCATAGGGGCAGGGCTGACATTTACCCTGGTTATGTTTCTCACCCGCAAAAAATTAAGAAAACCCCTTTCACCGCAGCAGCAGGATCTTTCACAGGACTCCCTTTTCGCATCTGCCCCCATTGCAATGGGAGTCGTCCACAACCGGGTCATCCAGAGAGTAAATGATGAGCTCTGCTCCCTCTCTGGATATTCGCGCCACGAACTTACAGGAACCAACAGTCGACTCTTGTATTTTGATGACCAAGAATTTGTGCGTATTGGCCAGGAACATGCCGATCAACTCTCCATTTCTGGCCATGGGAGCCTCAAGTGCTGGTGGCGAAGAAAAAATGGAGCGAAAATTTTCGTCTCTATCGAGACAAAGCCCCAAGATTCCAACCATCCAGAATCAGCAACAATTTTTAGTGTCAAAGATATTACCGGGGACAAAAAATTCGTAGAAAACCTCATCCATAACGAAACCTACTACCGCACGATGATTGAAATGGCGGTTGACGGCATCCTTATCGGTAACCATGAGGGGATCATCGTTGAGGCTAATCATCAGATCTGCGATATGTTGCAGATGAAAAGGGAAACACTCGTCGGACACCATATCACAGAGTTACCCTTTACCCATGAAAGCATGGACACTACCCCTTTTCGCTTTGACCTGATGCAACAGGGGAAGGTCGTTATTCGCGAACGAAGATTTCAACGTCCCAATGGTGAAATAATTCACGTTGAGATGCGCTCAAAAATGATGCCGGATGGGACCTATCAATCTATTTATCGTGACATAACAAAGGCAAAACTCACCCAGCAGGCTCTTCGTGAAAGTGAAAATAAATTCGCTTTAGCCTTCGCCGCAAGCCCCGATGCAATCAATATCAATCGCCTTGAGGATGGCAGGTATATTGCCGTCAACAACGGCTTTACTGAGATAAGTGGTTATACCTGGGAAGAAGTGAAAAACAAGACCACCCTTGATCTTGGCATCTGGCATGATCGCAACGACCGTGAGCGGTTTATTTACGCGCTGACAACAAAAGGCTTTTGCAATAATCTGGAAGCGGTTTTCAAACGAAAAGATGGCAGCCTGGGTACAGGGCTAGTCTCCGCTCGTATTATTAAAATCGGTGATATTCCCCATACGCTCTCCATAACTCGTGATGTCAGTCAGGAAAGACAGGATGCCGCGGATCTGAAACGATTGCAGGTTGCCATTGATCAGGCTGGAGAGGTGGTGGTTATCACCGATCCTATTGGAAAAATTCAGTATGCCAATCCCGCTTTTGAGCAGGTAACCGGGTATCGTCTGGATGAAGTGTACCTGAAAAATCCCCGGCTCTTAAAAAGTGGTGAGCATGACGAGCAGTTCTATCAGTCGCTCTGGCAGACCATCAGTTCTGGAAAGCGCTGGAGCGGCAGGATGGTTAATCGTAAAAAAGACGGCTCACTCTACACAGAAGAAGCAGCAATTTCTCCAGTCTTTGATGCTCAGGGTAAAATTGTCAACTATGTAGCCATTAAACGGGACATCACTGATCAGCTCGGACTCGAAGCCCAGTATCAGCAGGCTCAGAAGATGGAGTCCATAGGTCGGTTAACCGGCGGTGTTGCCCATGATTTCAACAACATACTTGCTGTTATCATAGGCTACAGTGAGATGGCCATGGCAAAAATTGAGAGCGGCAATCCTCTCTACCATGATCTTGACAAGATCCTTGAAGCCGCCCACCGCTCAGCTGAGATTGTCCAGCAACTCCTGGCCTTTGCCCGCAAACAATCCATAGCGCCTCAAATTATCCAGCTCAATCAAAGGGTCGAAAGCCTTCTCAAAATGTTACGGCGCCTGATCGGAGAATCAGTTGAGCTACATTGGCTGCCCTGTGATCATCTGGGAAAAATTTTGGTGGACCCGGCTCAAGTTGATCAGATACTCGCAAATCTCTGCATCAACGCACGAGATGCAATAGAAAGCACCGGAACGATTTGGCTGCGAACCTCTCAGGTATATCTGGACCAGAAATTTTGCAACCAGCATCCGGATGCCAGCGAGAGGCCGCACGTTCTCCTTGAGGTCATTGATAATGGCTGCGGGATGGAGAAAGAGGTAATGCAAATGATTTTCGATCCTTTTTTCACCACCAAAGGAGTCGCAGGCACTGGGCTTGGTCTGGCAACCGTTTATGGCATCGTGACCCAAAATAAGGGGATAATAACGGTGGATAGCCAGCCGAACAAGGGGACGACATTTTCCGTCTACCTGCCGGTTGCCGAGGATGCGAAATTTAGCGAGGCTGTCGAAGAAGAGCTCAGGGAAACGATCATGGGCCAGGGGGAATGGATCCTGCTGGTTGAAGATGATCCTGCAATCTTGCAATTGGCCTGCACCATGCTCGACACGCTGAACTACCGGGTTCTCCCTGCAGCATCGCCCCATGAGGCTTTGCTCAAGATCGGTTCCCACGCTGCACCCATCAGTCTTTTACTCACCGATGTGATAATGCCGGGCATGAACGGGGCTCAACTGGCTGAACATCTTATGAGCCAGTACCCTCAGTTACGCGTGTTATATATGTCTGGCTATACGGCAGATATTATTGGCCAGCACGGTGTGCTTGATGAAAATATTCCCTTTGTGCAGAAGCCCTTTGATCTGACCACACTCTCAGCCAAGATACATCAGGTGCTCAGCAAAAGGGGGAAAGCTCTTAGAGATCAAACTGACTCCGTCTATACTGAATAGCCTCTGCAAGATGGGGGAGCTGTGGGTGTTGGGCACCGGAAAGATCGGCGATGGTGCGGGCAATTTTTAAAATACGGTGATAGGCACGGGCAGAAAGCCCCAGCCGACTGATGGAGTTATTCAGCAGGTTGGTACTCTCACGGTCAAGCTGACAAAAATTTTTCACCTCTTTAGCCCGCATCTGCCCATTGCAGTGGAGTTTCGGGATACGGGCAAAACGTTTTCGTTGCAGCGCCCGCGCCTGATTCACCCGCGCGCGAATAGTGGACGAAGACTCGCCACTGGGGTGACCAAGTAATTCCTGCACCGGCACCGCAGGCACCTCGAGATGCATATCAATGCGGTCCAGTAAAGGCCCCGAGAGTCGACTGCGATAACGCTGCACCTGCAGGGGCGTGCAGCTACAGGGCCGGACTTGATCTCCTAAGTAACCGCAAGGACAGGGATTCATAGCGGCGACCAGTGTGAAGCGGGCGGGAAAGCTCAGGCTGGTTGCAGCCCGTGCAATGGTCACCGTGCCGTCTTCCAGGGGCTGGCGCAAAACCTCCAGCACATGCTTTTTAAATTCAGGCAGTTCATCAAGAAAAAGAACGCCATTATGGGCCAGTGAGACTTCTCCGGGACGCGGGACCTGACCACCGCCTATGAGTCCGGCATCAGAGACAGTATGGTGCGGTGCTCGAAATGGCCTGGTCACCAGCAGGGGCGTCTTTTCGGGGAGTAATCCAGCAATGGAATAGACCTTGGTTGTTTCGATTGCCTCTTCAAAGCTGAGATCGGGCATGATCGAGGGAAGACGGCGGGCCATCATGGTTTTACCAGTTCCTGGAATGCCACAAAGCAGCAGATTATGCCCTCCGGCCGCTGCAATCTCCATGGCTCTTTTAACCGTATCCTGGCCTTTGACCTCACTAAAATCAACTTCATAACCGCCATCGCTTTGAAAAAGACGGTCCGGATCTATAGCTCGAGGTTCCAGGAGGCTGCGACCTGCCAAAAACTCTACGGCCTGGTGCAAATGGCTGATCCCATAAGTTTCGATCCCCTGAACAACAGCAGCCTCTTCAAGGTTTGCCTGGGGCACAATAAATCGAGTGGTCCCCTCTGCTTTTGCAGCCAGGACCATGGGGAGAACACCGGGGACAGGCTTGACACTCCCATCCAGGCTGAGCTCACCTACAATGGCAGTTGCAGTAAGTTCGCTTTCAGGAAGCAGTCCATTAGCCGTGAGAATGCCAAGGGCAATGGGCAGATCATAGCCGGTCCCTTCTTTTTTCAGCGATGCAGGAGCAAGGTTAACCGTAATTCGCCGCTGGGGAAACTCGTAGCCCCCGTTTTTTATAGCCGCACGTACCCTGACGGACAGCGCCCTCAGGCAACCCCACTGTCGAAAAAGAAGGGAGCCCTTGCGCCAGATCCACTTCCACCTGGACAGGTAACCCATCTACACCGCTGACAGCACAGCTGTTTACTTTGGCAAGCACTCGATGTTCCTCTTATAAAGGCGGCTCATGCTCTCTGCATAAGGCCCATTTTTATGGGTATAGATATACATGGGCGCCAGCAGCTCAAACTGTTCACCGCCGTTTTTTACTGCTTCCACCATAATGAGGCGGGCTGTCTCTGCCTCGGGGTAGGAGTAAATGGGTTGCAGCCGTTTAGGAGTCAGGCGATGCTGCATCAGACTGTGCAGCAAGCTGGCCCCCCTGCGTGCGGGATAGATAAAAACAACCTTTCCTCGATTACGCACCGCATACGCTGCAGCCTTGATAAAATCATCAAGCGAGCCACTGAGTTCATGCCTGGCTGTGGCGGCCTGATGGTGTTTGTTGATGCGCCCACCATGGGGACTCCCATAGGGAGGGTTGCAGACAACCAGATCAACAAATTCAGGCTGGAGCGTTGTCCGAAACCGGGTCACATCACCTTCGATGAGTTCCATGCGATCTGCAAAACCATTGGTCATGATATTGGTCTGGCAACAGTCGGCCAACTGTGGTTGCAGCTCCAGTGCGAACACAGAAATATTCGGTACCCGGTAGGCGAGGATGAGTCCTATGATACCGCAACCACAACCAAGATCAAGCACCTGCTGACCAGGAAGGGGATGAACAAACTGGGCAGCAAGGACAGCGTCCAATGAAAAACGATATCCCTGGGCAGGTTGAACGCAGTCGAGCTCTCCGTCAAAGAGTGAATCGTGGGTAAGTGCCGATAGCGGCTCAGTCGTGTTCAAGAGGTGGTTCTCCAGGGATAGAAATCAATTCGCGCAGGCAGAAATGAAATTTTCAGGCACTAATTCAACAAATTTTAGTCTTTCATGGTGCAGATCGTGCTTTACAAGAAGTAGTTTCTGTTTACCATTTGTCTACTTGACGGTGCAAGCCACAAATACTTGACCAGGCATACGCGGCCTGAACACCCCATAGCCAAGGAGCAGCATATGGATGTTTTTATTAAAACTCATTTTTCCGGTGGTCATCACCTTCGCGCCTATCCCGGCAACTGTGAAAATCCCCACGGCCACAACTGGAAGGTCAAGGTGACCGTTCGTGCCCATGAGCTTGATTCCCTTGGAATGGGTATTGATTTCAAAGAGCTCAAAAAGATAGTCAACGGGACGGTGGATGAATTGGATCACCGCGACCTCAACGAGCATCCGGCCTTTAAGACAATTAATCCATCTTCTGAGCATATTGCCATCTATCTCTTTGAGACCCTGGCCCCACAGCTGCAGACGGAACGGTACGGTATCTACAGCGTTGAAATTCGTGAAACAGACAGCAGTGGTGTGATTTATTATGGCAAGTGAGCCTCTTGAAATTGCCGAACTCTTCTACTCTTTGCAGGGAGAGTCGACCTGGGCCGGTCTCCCCTGCCTTTTTGTTCGATTTGCAGGCTGCAACCTTCGTTGCTCCTACTGCGATGCTCGCTATACCTATGAAGAACCCGCTCAATGTACGGAAGAATCCTCCATTCTTGAGTGGATTGAGCAGTACCCGGGGGTCATGGTGGAGTTCACCGGTGGGGAGCCTCTGCGTCAGCAGGGACTTTATTCACTCCTGCAGCCCCTGATAGCTCAGAAACGAACCATACTGGTGGAAACCAATGGCAGTCTGCCTATCTGTGGTGTTCCGGATGCTGTTCATCTTATCATGGACATTAAATGCCCGGACTCAGGTATGGCGACGCATAACCTGGATGAAAACCTGCAAGTCCTGCGAGAGAGGCAGCAACGAGGCTGCCACGATGAAATTAAATTTGTCCTGAGTTCGGTGGACGATTTTCATTTTTCCAGGGAAAAAGTCCTCAAGCACCAACTGGACACGCTTGTACCAGTGCTCTTCTCCCCGGTAACTTCTCAATTCTCCCCGACTGAGCTTGCGGCACTTGTGCTCAAGCACCAGCTGGGGGTTCGCCTACAGTTGCAGCTGCATACTCTGCTCTGGCCGGAAAAACTACGCGGTGCCTGAAAGAGCCTTTCTTTGTCTTATATTGGGGGATTATCCTCTTTCCTACTTATACACGTAGCCCCCTTTGTCACCTCCCTCTTGGGGAGACTCTTTTCTCTGTTTTCTTCTTTTTTCGATGCAAGCTTCGTTTTATACTGCACGAGTAAGTATCAACGTGCTTTTTTACATTTTGGGATAAGGAAAGTTTGATGTTTGAGTTGGATAAGGTTTGTATCGGAGTTATCGGGCTTGGCTATGTCGGCCTGCCTCTGGCTGTGGAGTTCAGCAAAAAACGGCCTACGCTTGGCTTTGATCTCAAAACCAAGCGCATTGAAGAGCTCCGCCAACATATAGACCTTACAAAAGAAGTGAGTTCCCAGGAACTCGAAGAAGCAAAGGATCTCACTTATAGTTGTCAGGTTGAAGAGCTGAAAGGATGTAATGTCTTTATCGTTGCTGTCCCTACGCCCATAGATGAGAACAAACGCCCCGACTTCACCCCTCTGGTCAAGGCATCGGAAACTGTTGCCAAGGTTCTGAAAAAAGGCGATGTGGTCATATATGAATCAACGGTCTATCCGGGTGCCACTGAAGAGGTCTGTGTTCCGATCTTGGAACGTGATTCCGGTCTTACATTCAATACGGACTTTTTTGCTGGCTACAGTCCTGAGCGTATCAATCCGGGCGATCATCAGCACCGGCTGCCCACCATTGTCAAGGTCACTTCAGGTTCAACGCCTGAGGTTGCTGACTTTGTTGATGCCCTCTACGGACTGGTGATTACCGCTGGTACCTTTAAAGCAAGCTCCATGCGAGTGGCTGAGGCTGCCAAGGTCATTGAAAACACCCAGCGTGATGTCAACATCGCCCTGATCAACGAGTTGGCACTCATCTTCAATAAGCTCGGCATCGACACGCTGGAGGTACTCAAAGCCGCCGGGACCAAATGGAACTTTCTCCCCTTTCGCCCCGGTCTCGTCGGAGGTCACTGTATCGGTGTGGACCCCTACTACCTGACCCATAAGGCACAGGAGGTCGGCTACCACCCGGAGATGATTCTTGCCGGTCGCCGCCTTAACGATGATATGGGCCGCTACATCGCCTCTGAAACCGTCAAACTCATGCTCAGACGGCGCATTCACGTCGCAGCCTCTCACATTCTTGTTCTGGGGTTAACCTTTAAAGAAAACTGTCCTGATCTTCGCAATACCCGTGTCATCGACATTATCAAAGAACTGGACTCCTTCGGGGCCCAGGTCGAAGTCTATGACCCCTGGGTTGATCAGGAAGAAGCCGCAGCCAGATATAAGGTGACCATGATCAAGGAGTTACCCCAAAACCGCTATGACGCGGTGGTACTGGCCGTAAGTCATGAGGAATTCATGCAACTTTCCGAACAGGAACTGCGAGGGCTCTGCCGTGAACATGCAGTTATCTATGATGTGAAGCACGCATTGCCGACCGGACTTGCCGATGGTTCCCTCTAGTGTCCATCCAGAAACGGTCTTTTTGCCCAATTTCTGCGTTATGCAAAAAATTTTATCCTCGGAATATCATCTATATGCCGGCGGTAAAATTTTTCGCATGCCTTGAACTTGAACAAAAATCCTCATTTCTGGGCGAACACTAACTAGCAGATGGTGATACCATGAAGAAACCTGCACTTTTCTCTCCCCTTAAATCGCTTCTTCGTGGTGTTGCAGCAGTGCTTTCTCCCCTTGTGGGGCAGCTGTCCTGGACACCGCCCCCCTGGTCTGGCTGGCTGGCAGCTCGCCCTGCCCTTTTCTTCTCTGGACTTTGTCTTCTCTGTATAACGGGTTTCACCGGCTGGTATGGCTACAACTGGTACCAAATGCGTCCTCAGCCGCAGACGGTCGACTATGCGATTGAGCCCCCTGCACTCACTGAATACACCGCAGATCCGGTCAAGGTGCATCCTCTCAGGGTTCGTTTTGGCAAATCTGTGGCGCCCATCGATACCATCGGCAATGAAGTAGCAACGGGAACGCGACTTGAACCGAGCATCCAAGGAACCTGGACCTGGCAGGATGATCAGACCCTCACTTTTATGCCGGCCAGAGATTGGCCTGTTGGCCAAGCATTCCAGTTGAGTTTTTCCAAGGATCACCTTTTTACTCCGGGGGTGCTCCTCGATACCTATCAAAAGAGTTTTGCTACCGCGCCTTTTACAGCAACGGTGGAGTCAGCAAAGATTCAACAAAACCCAACGGATCCCGCTGAAAAAAAACTTTTTGCCACGATCAGATTTTCTCATGCTGTCAATCCCGCCACCTTGCCACAGAACCTCAGCCTGGAGCTGGGCAAGGGCCTGGGGTATCGTCATGCCACTCAAGAGAAGGTTGGACTGAGCATTGCTCAAAACGGGTTACAACTTCATGTCCAATCAGCGCCTCTGGCCCTGCCCCTGGAAAAAACACGTATCGTTCTTCATCTGGGTCAGAAAATCAGTGCTCAAAACAGCACAAGCCAGCTTGAACACCCCATTAGCAAAGACATTCCAGTCCCCGGTCGCTACCAACTCAGTTTCAGCCAGATCAAACTTCGCTATATCAACTCCCCGCAGGGACAACCACAACAGGTACTCACTGTTGAGAGTTCCTTTCCCATTACCGATGAAGCGGTCGCTGCTCATTTCCACGCCTGGCTTCTGCCTGAAAAAAAACCGGGATACCATCTCTCGCAAATCCAGCAGAATGATCTGAACCAGCCCCTGGCCCTGCGGTTGCTCCCCGCAGAGCGACCTGCCAATACGCTCCATAGTTTTTCGCTGCAGGTTCCTGTGGAACGGCAACTGCTCATCAAAATTGACGATTCCATCGAAGCCCTCGGTGGCTACCAGATGAAACAGCCCCAGCTCAGCCTGGTTACCACGGGCAAGTATCCCCAGGTCGTCAAATTGCTGGGAGACGGTGCGCTCCTCAGCCTGCATGGAGACAAACGGGTGGGATTCCTGGCCCAGGGTGTCCCTGGAGTCAGGGTGGAAATCGCCCGTTTATTGCCACGTCAGCTCCATCAGCTGGTGGAGCAAAATTACGGGCGCTTTGCCCAACCTCAAATCTATGACGAGAGCTTTGACCGACTGGTTGAACGGGAGACGTATACAAGAGTCTTCACAGATCCCGATCCCGCCACTCCCGTGTACGACAGTATCGATATTGGCTCCTTTCTACAGACCGGTGAAGGCCGACAAGGGGTGTTTGTCCTCAAGATAACCCCCTTTGATCCGCGCTATCCCAACACCCGCTACAGCGATTACCTTTCCCACTCCCGACCCGTTGATCGACGCCTGCTCGTGGTTACAGATCTTGGAATTATCAGCAAGAAGACCCGGGATGGAGGGCAGGAAATTTTTGTTCAGTCACTGTGTACAGGCGCCCCCATAACCGGAGCTACGGTACAGATCATTGGCCGAAACGGAATTCCGGTCACTCAAGGCAATACCGATCCACAGGGACATCTCCGCTTTGAAGATCTCAGTGATCTCAGGCGAGAACGGCAACCGATCATGGTGCTGGTCCAGGATAAGGGAGATATGTCCTTTCTCCCCTTAAATCGAGAAGAACATCAACTTGATTTCTCCCGTTTTGATGTCGGCGGTACATCCAACCAACCCAACCCAGCTCAGATTACAGCCTCACTCTTTACTGACCGCGGCCTCTATCGCCCCGGCGAGACAGCGCATATCGGCTATATCCTTCGAGCCGCCGATTGGAGTCGTTCTCTTGATGCACTGCCTGTGGTTATCAGAATCACAGATCCTCGGGGGGTGGTTGTCTATGATCAGCGCCGGACAGCGACGCAGACAGGGCTGGATACCGTTAATTTCACCCCCAGTGTCAATGCCCCCACCGGCCTCTATTCCTTCAGCATCTACCTGGTGAAAAATAACCGCAGAGCAGGTTTCATTGCGAGCAACAGTTTTCTGGTACGATCCTTTGAAGCCGAGCGGATGAAGGTAAGCCTCGCACTTTCAGAAAAACCTGTTTCGGGCTGGTTACACCCCGATCAACTCAGCCCTCTTGTCACCGCCCGCCACCTCTTTGGTGCCAACGCCGTTGATCGCCGGGTTGAAACCCAAATGGAACTCTCTCCCTTTTTCCCCAATTTCGCCCAATACCCAGACTACCGCTTTCACCTGGAGGATACTCTGAAAGCTGGTGTGCGGGAGACGCTCTCTCCTCTCTCCACCGATGGACAGGGACAAGCCCGACTCGTCCCCGATCTCAACAAATTTACCGCAGCCGCCTACCGGATTCGCTTTACCAGCCGCGTCTTTGAGGCCAAAGGAGGCCGCAACGTGGTCGCCACCGGCGAGAGCCTGATTGGTACCATGCCCTACCTGGTCGGTGTCCGAACTTCAGGTTCGCTCAACTACGTCGCCAAAGGCAGCAAGTCTACCTGCTCTCTTCTCGCTGTGGCTCCCGATTTGAACCCCACTGCTGTTGATGCTCTTCAGCTCTCCCTGGTAGAGTACCGCCATGTATCTGTGCTGATCAAGCAAGAAAGCGGAGCCCTGGAGTATGAATCCAGGCGCAAAAAATATGTGCGGCAAACGCAAGTGCTCAGCCTGCCAGCCTCCGGACTGACGCTCACCCTGCCGACCAACGAAGCAGGAGATTTTGGTTATGAGTTGCAGACTCCGCAGGGTACCCTGCTGAACTCGATCAATTGGAGTGTTGCCGGTGCCGGTAATCTAAGCCGCTCGCTGGAACGCAATGCAGAGTTGCAGATCTCCCTGGACAAGAAGACCTACCGCCCTGGTGAAACCGTTCAAATCAGCCTTCGGGCTCCCTACACAGGCTCAGGCCTGATCACTGTCGAGCGCGACAAGGTTTATGCCCACACCTGGTTCACTACCTCAACGACCAGTACCATTCAAACCATTACCCTGCCCCAGAATATCGAAGGGAACGGGTATATCAATGTCCAGTTTCTGCGCAACCCGAACTCGGACGAAATATTTACCAGTCCTCTCTCCTATGGAGTAGCCCCCTTTCGCCTGTCACTTGACGCTCGTAAGCTGCCCCTTGCGCTCAATGCACCGAAAAAAGTTGAGCCTGGCCAACTGCTCGATATTAAAGTCGGCAGCGAGTCACCTGCAAAGGCTGTGGTTTTTGCCGTTGATGAAGGCATCCTTCAGGTCGCCCGCTACACAACGCCCAATCCTCTCAATGAGTTCTTTGCCAAACGCCGCCTGGGTGTGCAAACGTCTCAAATCCTGGATCTGGTCCTCCCGGAATTCAGCAAATTGCTCCACAGCGCCGCTCCCGGTGGTGGCGATGAAGAAAGCCTCGGCGCCCGCACCAATCCCTTTAAGCGTAAACAGCAAAAACCTGCGGTTTTCTGGTCTGGTCTGGTTGACCTCTCTGCAGAACAGACGAACTTCCAGTACCGGGTTCCCGATGGCTTTAATGGCAAACTGCGGATTATCGCTCTTGCCGTTAGCCCTGATCGTATCGGTGTTACCTCCACCTCCACCGAAGTTCGAGGCCCCTGGGTACTCTCTCCCAATGCGCCGAGCTTTGTGGCTCCCGGAGATCGTTTTACCGTCAGTGTAGGTGCGTTTTCAAACCTGGAGAAATCAGGCACACTCCGTCTCCGCCTGGAAACCGGGGCTGGCCTGAAGATTCTGAGCGCTCCAGAGCAGGAGTTACAGATCGCCCCGGGCAAAGAAGGAGTCGCCCTGTTTGAACTCGCGGCACAACCGCAGCTGGGATCAACACATCTTAGCTTTACCGCCCAGGGTGAGGCAGGAACTGCCCGCCTTCGCCAGGATCTGTCCATCCGCCCGGCATCTCCCTACCGGGTCTCCTTGCGCACAGGAACCAATAAGGAGGCAGGGTTCAGTCTTCGACCGGTCCGTACTCTTGTTCCTGAATTTGCTCAAGTGAACCTGGACTATGGCCGTTCTCCGCTGGTCTGGATTCAGGGACTGGGGAACTACCTTAAACATTACCCCCATGAATGCACCGAACAGCTGCTTTCCAAGGCCATGCCCGCGCTCATTGGTGCCACTCCCGAGCAACTGGCGGATCCCGAATTTGCGCCTCTTGATCAGGCGTTCAATCTCCTGCGTCAACGCCGTCATTACAGCGGTGGTTTTGGCCAATGGGCTTCCAACCTCGTGGTTCAGCCAGAGATCTCAGTCTACGCCGCTGATTTCCTTCTGGAGGCAGCGGAACGAGGTTTTGTGGTTCCCCATGATTTACAGCGAGCAAGTCTTCGCTACCTGGAGAAGCTCAGCCAGAGTAAGGCTGAGGGGTTAGGCGAACTGCGTACCCGAGCCAGAGCCATCTATTTGCTGACCCGCATGGGACGAGTCACCACACCTCAAATTTCAGCAACCATCGAACAGCTTAAAAAACACTCTCCTAAAACCTGGTCGACCGATCTTATCGCCGCCTATCTGGGCGCCAGCCAAATCTTGCTCAAGCAGAAAACTGAAGGCGAACTTCGAGTAAGCCAGGTTCACTGGGCAACAACCACCCCAAAGGAGACAAGAGAATACGGGCAATTTGAAAATGCATTGACCTATGATGCGGAACTGCTCACCCTGGTGAGCCGTCATGGTCTCACCCGACTCATCCCAGATCATCTTATTCAAGAATTAGGTCAACGGATTGCAGCAAACCAGTACCACTCCTTTGCCGCAGCCCTGTTGATTCGTGGATTTTGGGTCTATGGACAGTCACAGGAAAAACAAAACAATCCAGTAGCAGCAACCCTGCAGACAAAAACAGACGAGGTTCTTCTTCGAGGCACAAGCCCACTTCCCCTTGACTGGACTTCTGTCATTCTGCGTCAACCCCAAGCAGGTCTTCCCGTGTTTTACCAACTCACTGAGGCAGGCTTTGATCGGGTGGCACCTATGGATGAGCAGAGTCAGGGCATAGAAATCAGGCGGGAATATCTCGACAACCAGGGAAAGGTTGTTGAGAGCTTTGTCCAGGGACAGGAATACCGTGTCCGTCTTCGCTTGCGAGCAACCAATGATCGTTGGATCCACGAGATTGCCCTTGTCGATCTCCTCCCCGGTGGAGTCGAACCGGTCCAGGAATCAGGCAGAGAAGACGAGCAAGAAGGTGACTACCAAAAAACGCTGGAGCTGTGGCGTCCTTCTTTTGTCAACACACGGGAGGATCGCATACTCCTCTATGGCTCCATCGGGCCCAAGGTAGCCACCTATGCGTACCGAATCCGCGCAATCAACACCGGAACCTTTCAGCTCCCTGCGCCCTATGTGGAGGCGATGTACAATCAGGCTGTCCAGGGACGCGGTAAAGGGGGCCAGATCACCATTGTTGCCCCCTGAAGACCTTGCGTTTTATTCTTAACTCACTGATTCCATATCTCTTTATCTTAAATTGAGACAAAATTTTTATCGAAAATTCGGCTTACCCTTAATGGCAGCCGGATTTTGTCTTTCTGCATTCCTGCTGGCAGCCCATCTCTCCCCCGCCCCGCCTTTGGGCCAGGGAATACCCTTTTCTCGGCTTTTATGCGCTGAGGACGGACAGATGCTCAGGCTCACTCTGGCCTGGGATGGTCAGTACCGACTCTGGACTCCCCTGGAGGACATTGCGCCCCAGGCGAAAGATGCACTGCTCCTCAAAGAGGACCAGTATTTCTACCTGCATCCCGGTTTCAACCTCAGCGCGCTGCTGCGGGCGACCTGGTCTACCTATGTGCGACAACAACGACAGGGTGGCTCCACCCTGACCATGCAGCTGGCACGGCAGCTCTACCACATCAATACGCGCACTATCCCTGGCAAAATTCACCAGATTGGTTGCGCCCTCTGGCTGGAAGCACGCTACAGTAAAGACGATATTTTTGAAGCCTACTGTAATCTGGCCCCGATGGGAGCAAACATTCAGGGACTGGGAGCGGCAGCACACATCTATTTCAACAAACCCGCTTCGCGCTTAAGCCTCGCTGAAGGATTGGCACTGGCGGTCATGCCCCAGAATCCCGCAAAACGTTATCAGTTCAATCGGGAGCAGCAACAGGCCCGTCAACGTTTGACCCAGGCATGGTTACGCCTCCACCCGAAGGATGAAGTGCTGCTCAGCCCACTACTCCAAAGCGATCTGCAGGGAAGGACGCGGCAACAGCTTCCCTTTACAGCGCCGCATTTTTGTGATTTCGTCCTCAAGCAGCTCCAGAATAGATCACAACAGCGCATTACAACCACGCTTGATCTTGAGCTGCAGCAGATGACTGAAGAGCTGGTCCACAGATATGTGGAAACAAACCAGAACAGAGGGATTGTAAACGCTGCGGTGCTTCTGGTGGACAATCAAACCATGGCAGTCAAGGCTCTGGTGGGATCCGCCAATTTTTTTGACCACAGTCTTCAGGGGCAGGTAAATGGTGTCCTGGCCAAACGCTCTCCCGGATCAACCTTAAAACCATTTCTCTATGGACTGGCCCTTGACCAGGGGCTGATACATTCCCGTAGCATCGTACGCGATCTGCCTACAAATTTCGGCAGTTACCAGCCAGAAAATTTTGACGGTCGTTTCAGCGGTCCTATATCTGCTGAGGAGGCTTTAATTCGCAGTCGGAATGTGCCGGCAATCGCGCTTGCCAACAGGTTGACCTCCCCTACCCTCTACGGCCTGCTGGAAACAGCAGGTATTACAGGGCTACGCTCCAAGAACTACTACGGTCTTTCTCTGGTTCTTGGAGGTGGAGAGCTGAGTATGGCTGAACTGATCAGATTGTATGGAATTTTTGCAAACAAAGGCAGACTTCGCCCCCTGCGCTACACCCGCACCGAGCCCATGGTCCAGGAGCAATCGCTGCTTTCGCCTGAGGCATCGTTTATCGTCAGACAGATGCTGCTGGGTAATCCCCGGCCTACCGGAGAGGGAGCCCCCACAATTCCTGAAGGGAGCCGCAAGCATTGGCCCATTGCCTGGAAGACAGGAACCTCCTGGGGGTTTCACGATGCCTGGAGTGTGGGTCTGATCGGGGACTACCTGCTGGGCGTCTGGATCGGCAACTTTAACGGGAGTGGAAACCAGTCCTTTGTTGGCCGTAAAGCTGCGGCACCGCTTTTTTTTCAGTTAGCCGACGCGTTGGAACTCTCCAGGGGGTTGGAGAAACAAACAAAGCAACAAATTCCCCCGGGGGTAATCCAGGTGGATGTCTGTCAAGCCTCAGGAGAGCTGCCGAACCGCTGGTGCCCACGGACCGTACCTGCCTGGTTTATTCCCGGCAAATCGCCCATTCATCTTTCCCGCCTGCACCGCCCGGTGATGGTCGATAGACGAACCGGCGAAGCGGTCTGCCCTCCCTATGACAACCGGCATGAACAACAAATATTTGCCTTCTGGCCATCGGAGATGGAATTACTGTTTGCCCAGGCGGGGCTCCCACGAAAGCGCCCCCCCCAACCACCGGAAAACTGCCGCGGGCAGGGGGGACAGCTCCAAGCTCATCCACCGAGAATCACCTCGCCGCTTACGCAGGTACGCTACACCCTGCGGCGCTCAAAACCCCAGCAGAGCATCGAGCTTGCGGCGTCAATTGACGGGGCAAGTTCCCGCCTCTACTGGTTTGCCGACACCGTCTATCTGGGCTCTGTAGCCCCCAATGGCGTTATCCACTGGCGTCCGGGGAACGGAGGCCGTTATCAGCTCAGCGCCGTTGATGACGCGGGGTTGAGTACGGAGCAAAGTATTGAGGTCACCTTTGTTCCCTGAGTTCCATGGGCAGCAATATTGGGCTCAACGGTTATTGGACTCCCTGTTTTCAGCAAGCTGCTGGAGCATTTTCTCGATTATTGCTTCAATCTTCTCTTCTTCAGGTAATCCCAGGACTGAACCATCGAGCAGTTGTCGTTCAACAAGCCCAGGGAAAACTGGCAGCGTCAGCCCCACCGGTGGTAGATCAGGCGGTAACGCTAAGTCCTGTTCAAGCGTCCGATTTAGCACCAACAACTGATTGGTCAGGCCCATTTCACGGGCGATTGAGGAAATGGTAGCAGCCGTTGCAAAACCACGGCGGCTGGGTTCGGTCACAATCACCAATCCATCGACGGCAGCCACCGTTCCCCTTCCTAAATGCTCGACACCTGCCTCCAGATCAACCACGGCCCACTCATTGCGTTCCAGAACAATATGGGAAAGGAGGGCTTTGAGCAAGGCGTTGGCACCACAGGCACAGCCCCCGCCGCCATTGGTTACGGTCCCCATGACCAGGAGTCGTCCCCGGCCTGGACCAGAGAGAGCAAGGTCCACGGCTAGTTGCTCCGGAAGATCAGCCACGGCAGGGTTGAGCCGTAAAATACCACTGCCCAGCCGCTCTTCGATCAGATCTTTTCTGGTAATGAGTGGCTGCGGGAGAGCATCAGCCGCAAGGCCCACTGCCTCACCCAGCGAGAGTGCTGTATCGGCATCTATCGACCAGACATCGTGCCCCTGTTTGACCAGGTACTGGCTGGTCCAGGCCGCGAGGGTTGTCTTGCCAACCCCACCTTTTCCCGCAAAAGCAATTTTCATGGTCTCCTCCTTCAAGAAGAAGGTCACCGGATTGAAGGGGAGACCAATGGCTGAAAATATCTCCCCCTTCACCGGTGACCGCAGAGGTTCAGGGTTGCAAGCCAAGCCCGATCCGTTTTGCTTTGATCCGCTCGTCCATAATCTGGGCTGCTTTTTCTGGGTCGGGCTCGACCAGAAAGCTGGCTCCAACCAGATCTTCCAGCCCCTTAAGCGCCAAATCAGTCACAACAGAAGAGCCGGTGATCTGGGGCGGAGTACCAATTTGTACCGGTATACCACTGGCGACACAGTACAAGCCGATGGCGACCGCCTTTTCCGAGTACCACTCGGGAGAAGCTCCCCAAACCGGGAGATCAGAGATGTCCACATTGAGTGCATCAGCAATGGCTGCGCAGAGTTGAATGATGCGAGCATTATCCACACAGGAACCCATATGAAGTACCGGAGGAATATTCAAGCTCCCGCATACTTCCTGCAGCCCAGGGCCTGCCATCTCTTTGCCTTCCGGCATAAGGAGTCCTGCCTTACCAGCCGCCGTGGTGACACAACCCGTGACCAGGACAAGAATATCACGTTCAATCAGAGCTTTGGCCAAGCCGACATTGGCAAAATCATGTTGCATACGTGGGTTATTGCAGCCGACTATGGCGCAAAATCCTCGGATTTTCCCCGCTTTCACCACCTCTAATAGAGGGTCAAGGCTGCCGCCAAGGGCAGACAGCAGGGCTTCTACAGAGAAACCGGTAGTGATGTCAACCGGCGCACAGGGAATATCGATACGTTTGCCATCACGATTTGAGTACGCCTCAATGGCCAGCTCGACCACATTACGTGCCTGGCCAAGGGGAGCGGCATGGTCAAAACGGATATGGGTTGCACCGGTAAATCTGGCCTTATCAGCTGTGGTGATAAATTTTGTATGATAGCAGGCGGCAATCTGAACAAGACTTGGCATGATACACTGGTAGTCAACCACCATGGCATCGACTGCTCCGGTCACGATAGCCAGCTCGGTCATGAGATGATTACCCGCCATGGGAATCCCCTGACGCATCAAGAGCTCATTTCCGGTACAGCAAAGTCCACCGATATTGATTCCGGCTGCTCCCGCCGCTTTGGCCTTGTCAATCATCTCCGGTTCCCGAGCAGCCGCAAGGACCATTTCCGAGACCACCGGATTATGTCCATGCACCAGAATATTGACCTGATCCTTCTCTAAAACCCCCAGATTAGCCTTAGAGATAGTCGGGGTGGGAACACCAAAAATGATATCAGAGAGTTCGGTACCGATCATGGATCCGGCCCAGCCATCGGCAAGCGCTGTCCGCGCCGCATGGAGCATGGTGCTGGCGGCATCATTATCACAGCCCATATGGGTGCGGTGCATCATCTCGGCGATTTCCCGGTCAACGCCCCGGGGCATGATGCCAAGAGTCCGCCATATCTCCTTACGGACCTCAGGGACACGGCAGGCAAAGCCCACTTCTTTTTTACGGCTGCCAAAATCGTCATAGCAGGCATCAACCAACAGGGAGGCGACCTCTTTGGCGCTAAGCCCTTCACACTCAATCCCCAATTCGCTGGCCACCCGGCAAAGCTTTGCTTCGTCGCTGATCGTATAGGCGCTGGTCTCCTCGTTGGCGATTGCTTCCAACACCTCAATCAGGTCACGACCGTGATCGGAGTGGCCCGCAGCACCTCCGGCAACAAAACGGCCAAAGTTACGCGCGACAATCACATGGGCGTCGGCACCGCAGACACCACGCTGCATTTTGCCCCCCTCTTTGGGACTGATACGACAGGGGCCCATGTTGCAGTTTTTGCACGTGAGCCCCAACTCACAAAAAGTACAGTGCGGGCTCTGGGTAGCATAGCGATCCCAGGCGGTTTCGATGCCTTCTTCACGCGCCTTAACAAGCATCTTCTGGGCATCATCCCAGATTGTCAGTGCTTCAACAGGGAGTTGTTCCTTGGCCATAATGTCTCCTTTGCGTTCAATCGTAGGTGCTACATTGTGGAGGTGAAAAGTATTCCCTCACACCTACCAGGAGACGTGCGTGCTGTCTGTCAGTAGCATGACAACACAATGATTTTTATTCCTGATTGCGTGTCCGGCTGGCACAAAAATATGACATCAGAAGCTTTGAGCCTCCTTTCTTGCGAAAGGAACCGTTAGAGGCAATCAACAGAGGCGTAATAGTCTTCCAGGGCTGGGACATCGGGGATCACAAAGGACCCACGCCCCTGCTTTGCAATGAGATTTTGGCGAATAAGACGGTTGAGCTGGGTGGAAACAGTCTGCCGGCTACTGCCCACCATGCGGGCTATCTGCTCAACGGAGAGGTTGATATGCAGTACTACGGTTCCATCTGCCCGGGGAGCCTGTCGTTTTGCCTCGGTCAGTAACAGGGACAGCAGGCGGCAGGAGGCATCTTTAAACACTAACCCCTCTATGATGCTAAACGATGATTTGAGTACATTGCCCAGAACCTTGATCATGGCCGAGTTGACCTCCAGACTCTGCATCATATGCCGCATGAAACTGGGAGTATCCATCAGCAGAAGCTCCATAGGCTCCATGGCCTGAACGTAGGCTCCTGTATGGGTGGAATATAAATCACCGGGTGCAAGGATGGCCAGGTTGAACTCTTTATCTTCATAACCAAGATACACCCTGGCTCGCCCTTTTTTGACTATAAAGACCGAGCTTTCTTCTACATCGGGCTGACAGATAAAGCCGTTTTTCTCCATGGATTGAACTACAAAGGCATTCCGTAGCTCATCGAGCTCTGGACGCTGTAACCATTCAACTAGATTTTCTTCGAGAAACTTCATGGGGGAATTGCACGCAAGGTGGAATTTTCGCCACTAGCCAGAATTTTGGGCTAAAGCTGGCGGGTAGATGATCTGTGACGATACCAGCGACCGAACTGTCGCAGAGAGAGCAGAAGCAAAACAAAGGTAGCTGCCTGCATCAACCAAGACGGCAGGACCTCGCTAACCGCTCCAACAGTAGCCATGGCGGAGAGTCCAAACCCTACATACACTGTATCTAAAAGAAGACCACAAAGTACGGATATAACAGCAATGGAGGCAAGGTAAATGGCGAGCCCCTTCTTTCCAAGTATCTTGACCAGCACAGCCAGGGCCGCCACATTGGTTGCTGGACCACTGAGTAAAAAGACCAGTGCAGCACCAGGGCTCACGCCTTTGAGTATCAAAGAAGCGGCAATGGGCGTTGAGGCTGTGGCACAAATATACATGGGCACACCGGCAACAAGCATGAGCAGCATGGAACCAAGCCCACCCCCCAGGTAGCGGCCGACGAGATCTGTGGGAACAACCGTGGTTATGAGAGCTGCCAGAACGATCCCGATAAAAAACCAGCCCGCCAGATCCCCCCATATATCATTGATTGCATAGCGAATACCGCTGATGATTTTATGTTCTTCATCAGACGGATGCTGCTGGCAACCACAGTGGGCATCACTGCAGCCCGGGGCCGCGACCGAGGCCATCGGTAACGGTGGGGGCGCGGCTACTTCGTTGGACTTTTCAAGCAGGTTCTCCGATACCCCGGCAACAAAGGCGGAGATAAAGGCGGCAACTGGTCTGGCAACCGTCATGAGCGGGTCGAGCAGTGCCCAGGAAATTGCGATGGAATCGGCGCCGGATTCGGGTGTTGCAATCAAAAACGCGGTGGTCGCTCCCTTATTGGCTCCCTGCCGCTTGAGTTGGGCAGTTGCCGGCAAGACGCCACAGGAGCAAAGCGGAATGGGAATCCCTAAGAGGGCTGCCTTGAAGACCGATTGTATCTTTCCTTTACCCAGATGTTTGAGAACATAATCAGGTGAAAGATACACCTTGAGAAGCCCAGCCACAAACAGGCCAAGCAGAATGTAGAGAGAAGATTCTTCCAACAACAGCCAGCAGGCACTGACAAAATCAAATAGATACTGCATACAACACTCTCAAAGGACGCAAAAACAAAAATTATTCTCGAATATGTTCCAGGGCTATCTGAATAAGGCTCTGGACATGATCATCGTTGAGCCGGTAGTAGAGCACCTGCCCCTGACGCCTATTTTTAACCAGTGCCAGCTGCCTTAAAAGACGCAACTGATGGCTGACTGCAGATTCAGAAGCCCCAAGGAGGGCTGCTAGGTCACAGACACACATCTCCGCATGCAAAAGGGCCCAGAGTATGCGAACCCTGTTCCCATCGGCCATGGCTTTGAACAGAGTAGCGAGTTCCTCGTATTCATCTTCGGCAAGTGCCTGAGTCCTGGCCCTGGCGACCTGATTTTTGTGAATACAGCGCACAGCACAGCGATCTTCTTGTTCCTGATCTTGATCTTTACGCATATCATTTTTTAATATATGAACAGATACTCATATTTCAAGGAGCAGCTCATACTCCCTGAGTGAGGTTCCAGTCAAGAATATTTTCACCTCCTCAACCACGAAAATGATATATTCCTATTTATCAACAAACAGAGTTCTAACATGAACTCGTCAATATCACTCTGCTTTTTTGTTACCCAACCATAACTTGATTAATGCAATGTAAAGGAAAAGGAGAGAGAAGATGCAGTGCAAAAAAATTTGTGGGGTAGCGGCCTTTACCCTGCTTACCCTGTCGACAACACCAGCTTTTTCGACCACCCCCAAGTACGTATTTTTCTTTCTTGGCGATGGAATGTCCAGTTCGCAGATCCAGGCGACAGAGGCCTATCTGACCACAAAAAATGGTTACTCCGCTACGGAAGCTGTAGACTTGTCCCGTTCGGAAAATCGGCTGAATTTTACCCAGTTTCCGATTCTTGGCATGCAGACGACCTATGATGCACACGCACTCATGACCGACAGCGCCTCTTCGGCCACGGCGTTTGCCTGTGGTTTAAAAACGAACAGTGGTGTTGTGGGAATGGATGACACCATGACTACAAGCTACAAAAGTATAGCCCAACTGGCCGATGAGCAGGGCAAGCGTGTGGGGGTCATTTCCTCGGTCAGTCTGGATCATGCCACACCTGCTGCGTATTATGCCAGTGTGGCTAATCGGGGTTACATGAACAATATCGCCACCCAGCTGGCCAACTCCGGCTATGAATTTTTTGGCGGTGGTGGGCTGGCCTACCCTACTGATAAAAAAGGAAACGGTGACACAACAAACGATGTGTGGAAGGCACTTGAAGATAACGGTTACACCATTCTCAAGAGTAAAGAGACCATAGAAGCCCAGGGTGAAAACCCTGTCGACAGGGTCGTCTGCATCAATCCTTATCTTCAAGACAGTGCAGCGATGCCCTATGCCATTGATCGTCCCGAAACGAACCTCTCCCTTGCGGAAATGACAGAGGTCGCCATAAAAACGTTGGTTAATACTGGGGAGCAAGGCAGAAAACATAATTTTTTGAAAAGCTACAAGAACTGGAAGAAATACAAAAAAGACGGTTTTTTTCTCATGGTCGAAGGCGGCAAAATTGACTGGGCCTGCCACGCAAACGATGCCATGGCTGCCATAGGCGACACCCTGGCCTTTGACGACGCTGTCGGCATGGCCCTTGAATTCTATAACAAACATCCCCATGAGACTTTAATTGTGGTCACCGGCGATCATGAAACAGGTGGAATGACCATCGGCCATGCAACCACAGGTTATACAGCACATTACGACCGCCTTTTGGGGCAGAAACAATCTTTCCAGGCCTTTGGCATGAACGAATGGCCCACCTACAAAACTGCCCACGCTTCGAGCTGCGAAGGAGGCGGCATGGACATTGATGCTGAGTTTAAAGCAACCATGCTCAAATCCTTTGGCCTTGACTACGACAGCCTGAATACTTTTCAGCAAGAAAAACTGGAAGACGCATTTGATATGTCTCTCTGTGAAAACAATTCAAACAGCGCCGCAGAAAACAACCTGCTCTACAGCTACTACAATCCAATCATCGTAACTATTACCCACATCCTGAACGAGGAGGCCTCCATTGGCTGGACATCGTACTCGCATACCGGTGTTCCGGTACCAGTATTTGCCATTGGATCCGGCGCCCATAAATTTTCCGGTTTTTATGACAACACCGATATCGCCAAAAAATTGGCTGCGGTCATGGGGATTCGCGCCAAACTTCCCGTGGTAAAAAACTAAATCTTGAATCCGTGACTGCGGTTAGGTCACTGAACAACGTATACGTTTAATAAGACGAAGATTTCTATACAATTCATGTATTGTTCAGTTTCACCAGCTGCCCTTGAGGGTATTCATCAGCACGCCACCTTCATTGCCTGCAACACGCCAATAAAAATTACTTTAATCGGCATGTTACAAACAGCGAAACTGACACACCGATGAATGGTCACGGATTCAAGGAATTTTTTGGTGTTGCATCCTTCTCTCAGCTTTCCCACCTGCCCGTGACGCCGAGCCCCATTGCGGTGTTACGGGTTTTTTACGTGGGTGTATGCCATAAGGATGTCTTGAATACTTAGATTATTCAATCAAGGTCAGATAAGCGCAGACTCCGAGGATTGTGCAAATTTTACCGCAGGGATATAGAGGGTATCCCGAGAAGAAAATTTTAAGCATGACACCGGGATTGGCAGAATAAACTATTATTCAAGGTTCCCATAAAGCAAGAGCAGACGGTAGTCCTGCCCTGCGAGCTGTGTCGCCATCGTTATTTTTGACATTTCTCTCTAACCACTAGCCACCACGACCATGAGCCAAGTCCGTCGAGAACTTCTTTTTTCTTGTGTTATCGCTGTCCTCTGTGCATTTCTCTTTTCCCTTGATATTGCCCATATCCCCCCGGCTCCCAGTGGCATTCATGCTCAAGCGCGGGTGATCTCCGTGGATAATTCCAGGGTCCGCACAAACCTCATAGTCAAAACCAACCAACAAAGTCTGCGTGTACGCCTCCTCTCGGGACCTCATAACGGGCAAGAAACCTCTGTGGTCAATATGCTGACAGGTAAAATGGAGCTAGATGAATTTTACACTGAAGGTGAAGTTATTCTTATCGAATACACGGCGCCCGAGGGGAACCCCATAAACGCCGTGGCCAGGGGGGCGTACCGGCTCGACCTGCAACTCTACCTCATTTTACTCTTTGCGGGGCTCCTCTTTGCTGTGGCCGGTGTAACCGGGCTGAAGGCCGCTCTCTCCTTTGTTTTTGCTGCCCTGGTCTTGTGGAAACTCTTTTTCCCTCTCCTGCTCATCGGCTATGCACCTCTGCCCACGGGACTTGGCATTGTCACCATTCTCACGGCGGTCATCTGTTTTTCCGTTGGCGGCCTAACCAGGCGGGGTGTTGTTACCTTTGGTGGTTCCATGCTGGGGTTGCTTCTGACCTGCGCCCTGGCGACCCTTTTCACCCACGCTTTTCGTCTTCATGGAGCAGTGCGTCCCTTTGCTGAAATGCTGCTCTACTCCGGTTATTATCAGCTTAACCTCACCGATATTTTTATTGCCAGCGTCTTCATTGCCTGCTCAGGGGCTGTTATGGATCTCTCCATGGATATCGCGGCCACCATGGATGAACTCAAAATGCAACAACCCGATATCGGGCTGTTTGCGCATATGCGCTCTGGCCTGCGGGTGGGACGGGCCGTTACCGGAACCATGACCACAACCCTGCTCCTTGCCTATTCCGGGAGTCATATCACCATGTTTATGGTTTTTCTCGCCAAAGGGCTGGCTCCGGCAAACCTGCTCAACGCGCCCTTTGTTGCAGCCGAGATCCTCAATATCCTTGTGGGGAGCTTTGGTGTTATTGTTGTCGCCCCCTGCACGGTTGTGCTCAGCGCCCTGCTGTATAGAAAGTCACTCCCTGCTTAACGTATTCCCTCTGCCCTCTCTCAACAAAAAATAACTGAAATTTGTCAATTGCCGGTGAACATGCTACAACTCTTGTCAAAGACACCAAGCCCTTGCACGAACAGGGATTGGGTATGACTAAGAGAACCTTACCTGGGAGCGTTTCATGATCAACGACAAAGAACTGCAACGAGGAATGACCATCACAAAACTGATATGGATTGCTCTCTTCTGTTCGCTGATTATTTACGCCTTTATCGTCCCCATGCTGCTGAACAATGCCCATATCACTTTCAGCCAGGAAAGCTATCGAACCCTGCGCCTGGCACTTTTTGCCTGCGCGGTCCTCACCCTTATTTTCACCTGGTTTGTGCGTAAATACCTCCTCGCCGCCCCCCAGGGAAAAAGGAACAACCAATCAACCCAGCATCCTGCTATTGCCCGCTACCTCTCAGTGATGATGGTTGCCCTGGGGATGTCTGAGGCCATAGGTGTCTATGGTCTGGTTCTCTTTGTCCTGGGCAGAAGCTACCAGGATCTGTATCTTCTTACAGCCCTTTCAGCCGGGGCAATGCTCGTCTATTACCCTAAAAAAAATGAAGTCATTTCTCTTGAAAAACGTCTGGCCTCGCAACAGTAATATACGCTTCAACAGGTTCCACACTGTGGTTCTCTAGCCCTGTCCCAACACAACAAAAAAATCCACAACCATAGATTATTAGCCTTACCCCACCCTCTCTCCACCCATTCCCTCCCCTGCTTGCTCAGAGAAATCTTGAAAAAGAAGATGAGCAACGGTATTTTGCCCCCGCACAACACACCCGGTTTTTCCCTACTTTCACCATTTCATCCCTGTTGGTCAGATCTAAATATATGCACACGCAATCATCGCAGGCCCCACGTCCTCAAGCAAAGGGCAATACGCCTGCTTCGACAGAATATTTTGTTTTTTGTGACCATCAGGGGAGGCGTTGGCCTCGCCTGAAAAAAATCGCTTTTTTTACAACGCTGTTTCTCTTTATCGGAGTTGTTCTTTTCGTCCAGACCCTCGTCATCCCCTCACAACTAACGCCCCCCTCTGCGCAGGAACAATTGCAGGCCCAGTTTAGGGCTCTTGACGAAGCACCAACAGGTGTACCGGCAACCAAACAGTTATGGTTGGACTTTGCCAAACCATCTTCCAAAGGACAGGACAATTTACAACCTGTACCAAACAAAATAAGTGACACAGAAATTCATCTCGGCTTCTATGAAGACTGGGATCCCAACAGTTACCATTCTCTTGCGAAGTATGGTGATCAATTAACCCATCTTGCTCCTGACTGGATTCGCCTGAAAAATCTTGCCGCCACCGTTCAACTCACCGCCAACAAGCAGGTGCTGGCAGCAGTTCGCCAGCATCACCTGGGCCTGCTCCCCCTGTTTCGTAACCTTGGGAAAAATGATTCCTGGGAACCAGAATCCATTGAATGGATTATCCGCAGTCCTCAAGACAGGCAACAAGCCCTTGCCCGTCAGTTGGTCGTTGCCCTTCACTCCATTCAGGCACAAGGTGTCTTACTCGACTGGCAGCAGATTGACCCCAGCTATCGCAAGGAGATGAGTGATTTTCTCACTCTGCTTGCAAAAATGCTGCATCGCGACCAGCTGCAACTCTGGCTCTCCCTCCCTATTGGGCGTGAACTTAAAGTCTTTGACCTTGAGTATCTGGCCGCGCATATCGATCGTTTTGTCGCCCAACTCCATGACGAACATGGCGAACATGACCAGCCTGGCCCCATCGCCTCCCATGCATTTTATAAAGGCTGGCTCACGACACTGGTGACTAATTACGGCAGCCCCAAGCAATGGATCATCTCTCAGGGGGCCTACGGATACGATTGGACCGGCCAAGGCTGTGAGCAGATCAGTTTTCAAGACGCCATGAGCCGTGCCACCCACTCGGCCCAATCTGGCACAGATTTATCCGCTTCTCTGCCCCAACCCCACTATCGCTATAATGATGGACTAAGAGAACATACAGTCTGGTTTCTTGATGCGGTGAATTTTCTCAATCAGCTTGAACTCGCTCGAAGCTACAATGTGGGCGGGGTTGCCATTAACCGTTTAGGTAATGAAGATCCCGGACTTTGGCAGGTATTGGCTCTTCCCCCGGAAACACTTGGACAATCACCTGATTTTAGCGCATTGCAGCGGCTCAGCCCAAACAGTGGAATCGGTCATATTGGAGCTGGCAATCTTCTGCGCCTTCTTGACACAGCCCAGCCTGGTTTTCGGCCCATTGAGTTTGACGCCGCAGCAGAACCAGGAACCCGGTACCAGGCCAAATATATGGATTTCCCCAAGGCACTGACCCTGCTCCACCAGGGCAATGGAACAGGAGAACAGGTCAGTCTGAGCTTCGACGATGGTCCGGATGAGCAATGGACTCCGCAAATCCTCGATATTCTTAAGCGTTACCAGCTCAAGGCGACCTTTTTCATGGTGGGTGCCAACATGGAGAATCATCCGGATATCGTCCGGCGAGTTGTTGAAGAAGGGCACCTCATCGGGGTCCATACCTATAATCATCCTAACATCGCCCTGATCTCGACTGAGCGTGCTCATCTAGAACTCAATGCCACGCAACGCTTGATCCAATCGTTGACCGGCCACCGGACGCTGCTTTTTCGTCCGCCCTACAACGCCGACAGTAATCCTCACACCAGCGAACATCTGGTCCCCATCAGGTTGGCCCAGTCCATGGGCTACCTGACCATCAGTGAAGATATTGATACCCAGGATTGGGACAGGCCTGGAGTTGCGGCAATGGTTGCCAGGGTTAAAGAGGGGCGGCAACAGGGGGGCAGCGTCGTTCTTCTTCACGATGCCGGAGGGGATCGTAGCCAGAGTGTGGCAGCACTCACACCTATCATCAATTATCTCCAGGCCCGCGGTGACTCAATTGTTCCGCTCACTGAGTTGCTTGGTGTCCCGCAATCCGAACTCATGCCCAAGGTTGCTGTCCATGAACAGTCCTGGACCCAGAAAATCAGCGCCAGCGGCTTTATGACAATCCATGGAATAACCAACTTTTTCTGGGCCTTTATGCTCGTAACCACCTTGCTTCTGCTTGCAAAAACAGGGGTCATTTCCTGGCTTGCTCTGCGCAGCCGAAACACTTCACCTTGCGCAGCAAATACGGAACTATTTACTCCGGGCGTATCGCTCCTGCTTGCCGCCTACAACGAGGAAAAGGTTATCGTCGCCACCCTGAAATCGCTACTGAGCACTGACTATGGGGGAGAAATTGAAATCATTGTGGTTGATGATGGATCCACTGACACAACTGCAGCTCTTGTCGATAATCTGGCCCAAAAAGATCCCCGTATTCGCCTGCTCCGCCAGACCAACACCGGAAAAGCGAAGGCCTTGCAGCGAGGTTTGCGTAAAGCCAATCATGCACTGGTTGTCACCCTCGATGCGGATACGCAGTTTGAACCGAGCACCATCGCTCAGCTGATTTCCCCATTGCGCACCCCTGAGGTAGCAGCGGTCAGTGGCCGCGCCCGAGTGGGCAACCCCAGAACTCTTTTTGCACGGTTTCAGGCACTGGAATACAGCTGTGGCTTTAATCTGGAACGAAGAGCCTATCACCAACTCAACTGCATTACCGTAGTCCCCGGGGCTATTTCCGCCCTTCGTCTATCAGCCGTCCACCAAGTTGGTGGCATCAGCAACGATACTCTGGCAGAGGATACAGACCTGACCCTATCCTTGCATCGTGCTGGTTTTCGCATCTGTTACGCGCCCAAGGCAATCGCTTGGACCGAGGCACCAGAAACCCTGACCAGCCTGAGTAAACAACGCTTCCGCTGGTCCTTCGGGACCCTGCAGTGCCTCTGGAAACACCGGGAATTACTCTTTAACAGGAGCTACCCAGCCTTGGGTTGGTTCAGTTTACCTCTCACCTGGTTTTTCAGTCTCTTTCTGGTCTCGGTGGGAACACTCATTGATCTCATTCTCATTGCCTGCCTAATCATTGATCCCACCAACAGCGCACTCTACAACTATTTTCTTCTTTTCCTCCTAACGGATGGACTCCTGGCGGCCCTTGCTCTCTGGATTGAAGACGAACCCTGCAAGGAGCTCTGGCTGGTGCTCCCCATGCGCTTTCTCTACCGCCCAGTTCTTAATTTTGTGGTGCTCAAAGCAATAATCCACGCCTGTAAAGGCGCCTGGGTCGGCTGGGGAAAACTGGAACGCACTGCCACCGTGCAAGGACAACCTGTCAATGGATAAGAGGTCACTTAAACGGCTCCTGGTGCTGCTCATTGTTCATCTCTTTCTGCTAGGAGCAGGATGCAACCGGCAGGAAAAGGATACACAAGCAAGCCCCCTGAAGACAGAGTCGGAAACCGGGCAACAGACTCTGGTGCTACCAACCCATGGTGCCTATACAGGCGCCTTTGTCGATTTCGGTCCTGGTGAATCTCAAGTCACCTTTGATGCCCTCAAGGATTTTGAAGAACTCAGCGGCAAAGCCCTTGCCGTGGTCGCCTTTGGTAACTTCTGGGGAGACCAGAACTTCCCAGAAAAATCTGTGCATATCATCCGGTCTTACGGTGCAGTCCCCCTGCTCTACTGGTCCCCCTGGGATAAACCCTATGTGGAACGCAGGGGGCCGGATCGTTTTAACCTCCTCAATATTCTCAGCGGACAATGTGACAGCTACATCGATGCTTGGGCAAAAGCAGCCCGGGCCTACGGACAACCACTACTGGTTACCTGGGGCCTTGAGATGAACGGAACCTGGTTTCCCTGGTCCGGTACCTTTTACGGTGGCGAGACAATTGTAGACTACCAGGGGACCACACCGCTCTATGCCGGCCCCGAAACCTTTAAAAAGGCCTATCGCTATGTGATTGATCGGGTACGGGCCCAGGGAGCGAACAATATACTCTGGGGATTTCATGCCAACAATTATTCATCCCCCATTGCCTCCTGGAATTCCATGGCCCAATACTACCCAGGTGATGATTATGTTGACTGGCTGGGACTAAGTGTCTACGGAAAAATGGTTCGGACCGAAGGGTGGGCTGATTTTATCGACATGCTCCATCGACCCTACCTGGAAATAAGCCAACTGCATCCGCAAAAGCCTATCTTCCTCGCTGAGTGGGGCGTGGGCGAATTTCCTCCGGGAGATAAAGCAGAATTTATCGCCAAGGCCTTTACCCATATTCCCCAAAAATATCCCAGAATACGTCTGGCCGTCTACTGGCATGAACGCTGGGAAAATCCCGACGGTGGCTACAGCAACCTGCGCATTCATTCCTCGTTGCAATCGCTCAAGGCCTATCGCCGGGGAGTTGCGGATTCCTATTGGCTTGCAAGACCCCAATTTTACGAACAGTCTGGACAGTAAGCGTCGATACGTCCCTCCCGTAAACATGGAAAGAGGTGCAAGTCTGTGGTGATTGGTATACCATCCTGCTACAGGTATCCACAATCTTGATTGTTTTTACGCATCTAATCTCACAAATCCCATGAATCTGACTCGTTCAACGCTTTCCCGGCAATACCTCTGGTTTGTTCTTGCTCCTGCGCCTCTCCTGCTTGGATTTTCTTCCTCTGGAGAATGGCAATCCTGGACAACCATGGGCCTGAGCCTGCTCAGCGCATTGCTACTGACGCTTCAGGGAATTTGTGGGGAAAGGTATCCACGAGTTTCACGTCTACTGGGCAGCACAGCACTCTGCTGCTTTGGAGCGGCCGCCTGGAAGCATCTCAATGCCACGCCCTTAAACGGACTGTTTGGTGGGATTGCACTCATTGGAGCTGGCGCCTATGTCTTTTCTTTTCCCTACGCAGTTGCGCAAAAAAAAGCACAGAACAATGCACAGTCGCTGCATTCCGCAAAAACGAGTCTCTACGGCCTCTGTGTGGTCGCCGGTCTCTCCTACCTTTGTAACCCGCTGCATCACCTTCCAGGAGAGCTCCTGGTCGGCTTTTCAGGACTGGTCGCCCAGATTCCACTTTTGCTTTTACTTCTGGCGTACAAAAAGTCGCATCAAAAACGCTGGCCTCTTCTGCTTCCCCTGCTGAGTCTTTTTTTGCTCGCCAGCTCGATTGTTTTTTCACTCACCGGTTTTGCAGCCCTCTTTTGCAGCACATTCAGCCTCATGTTCCTGCCTCGAATTGCAGATGTTCAGGGCAAACATCGGGAACGATGGTGGGATCCCTTTCTTGGTCATCCCGCCCGGGTTTTAATCAGCACTTTTTTTGCGCTCTGTGTCTTTGGCACCTTCCTTCTGCAACTCCGCTGGGCAGCCACTGGTGAGCCACTTGCACCTCTTGACGCGGCCTTTACTGCGGTGAGTGCAGTCTGTGTTACCGGCCTGACGGTGGTTGACACCCAGCTGGATTTCACCGGTTTCGGTCAGGGGTGCCTGCTGCTTCTGATTCAGTTGGGAGGCCTGGGAATTATGACCATTACCACTGTTGCCCTGCATGCACTGGGCAAACGTTTAAGCCTGCGCCAGGAACGTATTCTTACCTCTCTGACCGAGACCAGCCACCAGGAGTTACTCCACTCTCTGGTCACCATTCTCAAGTTTACTTGCCTGGTGGAACTCCTCGGAGCTCTATTCCTCACCATCGGTTTTTTTCTTCATGGAAGTCCCCTCACCACCGCCCTCTGGCAGGGACTGTTCACCTCGGTATCCGCCTTCTGCAATGCTGGCTTTGCCCTCAACAGCTACAATCTGGTTGACTACCAGCACTCACCTCTGATTCTTCACACCGTGGCTCTGCTCATTATTTCAGGGGGGCTGGCACCATCGACCTGTCTGCTTCTCCCCCGGTGGATCCAAGGAAGACGTATTGGCCTGGCGGCCAGTCTTACCCTCGTCACCACCCTGGTCCTGCTGCTCGTCGGTTTTTGTGCTTTTCTCTTTATTGAATGGGATCATGTTCTTGCTGGCCTGAGTTTTTCTGATAAACTCACCAATAGCTGGTTTCAATCCGTCACTCTACGCACAGCCGGGTTTAATTCTGTGGATTTGAGTACAGTCCTGAATCCGACCTTACTCATCATGCTCCTCTCCATGTTTGTTGGAGGAAGCCCCGGCGGTACAGCGGGTGGTATCAAAACCACGACAATGGGCATTCTCGTACTGACCTTCTGGGCAACGATCACCGGAAAGGACAAGGTCGTCGCCTGTAATCGAACAATCCCCCAGGATGTGATCAATCGAACGATCACCGTCTTCTTTGCAGGCGGCTTTGTCTGGCTCTTTGTTGTCCTGGCGCTGACCCTGACGCAGGAGATTCCAGCGGCTCAGCTCATTTTTGAGGCCACGTCAGCCCTCGGCACAGCCGGGCTGTCTCTAGGCGCGACATCACAACTTGATGGTATTGGAAAAATCATTATCATGTTCACCATGTTCATTGGCAGGATTGGACCGATGACCTTATTTACCCTCTTAAGCAGTGAGCATCAGTCAAATCAATCCCAGTACCCTGATGCCCACATCCCTCTTTCTTAGGAAAGTTTTATGCCCCAACAAATATTAATCATTGGCCTTGGCCAGTTTGGAATGGCACTCGCCCGTACGTTAAGTGAAAAAGGGGCAGAGGTCCTTGCCGTTGATCGCCGCAAAGCCCTCATCGAAGAGGCTTCTGCCTTTGTGACCCAGGTTGTTTTGACCGATGCCACCGACGAGGGTGAGCTGGCTCGGCTAGAACCGGCTCGCAGGGATGTCTGTATCTGTGCCATTGGCGATGACTCCAAGGAGGCCTCCATCATCTGCACCGCACTCTTACGCCAGATGGGTGCGCCGTGGGTGATTGGACGGGCCAACAATACCATGCATCGGCGGATACTTCTCCTTGTTGGCGCCCATCTAGTCGTCAACCCGGAGGAAGAATTTGGCCAACGCTTTGCCAATCGACTCATTAATCGTCACATCATCGCTGATATGCCCTTGGGGGAAGATCTCCATATTACGGAGCTGACTATCCACCCAAGCATGGTGGGAAAATCACTCATTGAGCTGGCGCTTCCCAAGCGTTTCGGCGTCATGGTTGTAGCTATTCGACGCGGCAGTCCGAGCAAGGTGTTCCAACCCAACCCTCAAGAACCGCTGCACGCAGACGACCGACTGATTGTTGTCTCCAATGAAGAGGCCATAACCAAACTTACCCAAGGGGTGTAATATGCGGCTCTCACACGCTATTCGTGTTGGGGCCTGGGTTCTGGTCGCGCTCAATATCCTCATGGCCATTGGAACCATAGCCATCTTCGGGCGCATGTCGCCAGCGATCGAGGTTATCCTTGACCGCAATGAACGGAGCCTTCAAGCCTGTGAAGGAATGCTCACAACCCTTGCCCTCACTGGCACAGGGAAATCTTTGAGCCAGGAAGAACAGCAAACTTTTCACGCCTATCTTGAAAACGCCCAGGCCAACATTACAGAAAATCTCGAACCAGAACCACTGCAGCGACTGACATCCAATGAAAACAAGCTTTTTCAGGGAGACCGGCAAGCGAGAGAGGCAAGCATCCAGGCAATAGGAAACCTGGCTGAGATCAACCGGGCAGCTATGCTTGCCGCCGATCGCCACGCTCAACAACTCGGCCGTACAGGTGGCTGGGGCGTAACCTTCATGGCACTGTCAGCCTTTCTTGTAGGGCTTATCTTTATTCGCAGTCTGAGTCGACGGGTGGTCACCCCCCTTGAAGAGATGCACAATGTTCTTCAGGCCAACCGAAACGGTGAAACACTGCGCCGCTGTTCCGGAGTTGATCTTCCCCAGGATGTTGCCACCATATTTGCCAACCTGAACGCGGTCCTGGATGCGCAGCGAACCAGCGAAAATACCGTACGCCCCTTTGACGAAAGCGGCGAGGGACGGGCGGTTTCCTTTCTAAGCAAACCCAAGTCAATGATTCAACAAAAGCAAACCTCAAAAGAAGCAAACGCAAGGAACGACCTGGTTTAAAAGACGAAAACAGGCAAATGCTCTTGCCTTAAATTTTTCAGCACATGGGAGCTGCATGAACATTCTTTTACTTAACGGAAGTCCTCGTCAGGGCGGAAATACCGATCTGTTGCTGGAGCACATCTCAGGCGGGATTAAGCAGGCGGGGTACCGGGCCGAACATATTCATCTCGCCCAGTGTATAATCACTCCCTGCATTGGTTGTGGGCACTGTGAAAAACAGGGTACCTGTATTTTTGATGACGATATGGTCCCCTTGTATCAAAAAATTGACCAAGCAGATCGCATTGTTATAGGCTCTCCTATCTATTTTTACGGGGTAACCGCCCAAACCAAGATCTTTATCGACAGGTGCCAGGCGCTTTGGAGTAGAAAATACTTGCTGGGAGAGATTAAACCGAACCGTGGACACCGAAAAGGCTATTTCGTCAGTGTCGCGGCCACCGATGGCGGAAAAATTTTTGAAGGGGCCAAACTCACAGTCCGCTATGGATTTGATGCCATGGAGTTCAACTATAACGGTGAGCTGCTGGTCAAAGGGGTGGATGCAAAAGGCGATATTCTCAAACGCGCCTATTACCTCAAACAGGCACAGCAACTCGGTATAGAGATCTGTCAAAAATAAAGGCCGCATCAAGAGATTGATGCGGCCTGAAATCTTGCGCCTAAAAAAAGTAAGCTAAAAGAGCACTGACTCCTTAAGCATAGGTGTTGATGGTTCGCGTTTGAGTTTCCGTTTGTTCTCCCTGGGGCCCCTCAAGACTCTGGGTGAGCATACTTTCCTGCCGCTCTTCACTGGGCTGCGGCTGAGCCTGTTGCGGCTGTTGCACTTGCTGAGGGGGCTGTTGGGCCTGCTGAATGGTTTGGCCGCCAGTTTTCTGCGCTGGCTGGTACATGGGGTTGGTATAAGCTGATTGCGCACTGTTAATATTCATATCTTTCTCCCCGTTGCACTGTGGCTATAAAGTGTCTTGACTCATACTTTTTCCAGGACACCCGTATTCATTTTTCAACCTATCACAACGTCGTCGTCAACAGGTCTTAGGCTGTAACATCAATTCGAGTTGCTTTACTGTATCCCGTTTGAACAGCTGTCTGCGCAGGTGCCGGCATAGATTGTACTTGCGCAAGGCTTTCGACCGTTTTGCTGATGAGATCGGCTGCCAAAAGCGGTTGTTGCTGGGCTGATCGAAGCACAGATCCTGAAGTCAATGTTGGCAGCGTTGCTGAAGGGACCTGCATGGTTACTCCTCCTCTGATCATACCTAATATTCATTCTCTTTAATTGTAGTGCATCCCCAGAAATAATCAAGTAGAGATCGCATAAATAAACATTAGAAAATAATGTATCTTCAGGCAAATAAGTGACAAATCATGTAAAATTCACTGTAATTTGGCAGGTATAAACCAAAAAACTTTGATCTGTTCGATTAAAAACCACATTGTGACAGTGCATAAAAAAAACACGCCCACCAAAAAGATTGGAGGGCGTGGGGCTGTACAATCAGACTGATTTCGCAGAGAGGTTACGCGGTATAGGCTAATTGCGAATATTGTATTTGGGTTTGAGTCTTGTCGGTCGACGCCTGGTCATGAAGCCCACAATCATAAAAAAGGCCAGGACAAAGAGGCACCCGGCTCCAAAGCCGATAAAAAATATTCGCCAGTTGCTGGATTCTCCACTTTCCTCCTCTTCTGGAAACACCTCTTCCGCTGGTTCTGAGACCGCTGCAGGGGCTTGGGTAACTGCGGCGGGAACAGTTGCAAAGGTTGGTTGAGCCGTAGCGGCTGAAGAGGCAGACGGCGGAGGTGCAATCGCCGCCCCCACAGTAGTACTAGGTTTTGGGGGGACCAGAGCAAAGCCTCTGGAAAGGAGTTCCATCGCTTTCTGATCACGTACTTTTCTATTTTGACTTCCCATAACCAGGGCAATAATCCGTACCCCATTTTTTTGAGCAGTGGCACCGATGGAAAAGCCGGCGGCATGGTAATAGCCGGTTTTCAACCCATCACAACCCGTATACTTGGTCAACAGTTTATTATGATTGACCATGGTGAACGTATCGTTGCGAAAGCCACGAATTCGAGTCCCGGTATATTTGAAGGTTTCCGGGTTGCGCACCAGCGCCAGACATAACTTGCCCATATCCCTGGCAGTGGTCACATCCGGTTCCTGTCCATCGCTGGGCGGTAAACCATGAACAGAATGAAAGGTGGTGCTTATCATCCCTAATTCCTTGGCTTTTTGGTTCATCAAATCGGCAAATCGCTCCTTAGACCCGGCGATATGGGTCGCCAATGCAACAGCTGCGTCATTAGCCGATTGAATCATCAGCGCATAGGTCAAGTCTTCGACAGAGAACTCTTCCCGTGGATCAAGGTACACCTGGGATCCGCCGGTTTTATAACTCTCGGTGGTCACCTGCACCATCTCCTGGGGCCGCAGTATCCCCTTCTGCATCCGCTCAAGAATAACATAAAGATCCATGAGTTTGAGCATACTGGCAGGGTACACCCGAGTATCTGCGTTCTCTTCATAGAGGACCTTACCGGTATCTGCATCTAAGACAAGCGCGGAGATGTAAGGATCCTGAGAGATGGTTTTAAGCGTTTTCCCTAAGGCCCAGTCAGGAATGAGTGCAATGAGAACAAGGAAACAGCAGGAAAGAGAACGTAGCATGATGATATGCGCCTCGGTTATAGGTGGTTGTAAGGACAAGATATCCGGTGCAGGAAGAGGAAAAAGACAAGGAGACAGAGTCAAAAAAGGACCCGGCGAAATCTGCGGGATAGCGCGCATGAAGAGGGCCAGTGGCCTCAAAGAGGGTAGATTCACTCCAAGCAAGCGAGCCAAAATGTTTGCTTTCCTTCATCCGGAAGATGATATCTATCGACTTTCCCAAACAATTACTGATAATTAAAAATCATGTCAAATACTTCTTCAAGCCTCCCGTAAACTTTTCATAAAATCTACCGTTCAGCAGGGACATGCTGGCATCCAACTTCCCCTCCTTCCGTATACGTATAAAAGAAAGCGTTTGCTTCCCCAGCTCCAGTCACGCTCCAAGAATCGTCCATTTTCAGTTTTGTCGTTCTCGTACAAAGCCCCGAGAACGACGTTCCGAACTTCGTAACCTTCTGATTTCACGATGGGTGTTTTTTAGCATTTCGACTTTTAATGAAGTTATCAATTTCATCTCTTGTTCTTCAGCGGTCTTTGCGTTATGGTGTCGCCACTTCTCAGGGCAGGGTGAAATTCCCTACCGGCGGTGTGTCTCCACTCTCAAATTTTCAGTGGGGATAAGCCCGCGAGCGCCTGATTCAACGCTGCAATACAGAATCGGGGTCCAGCAGATCCGGTGAGAGGCCGGAGCCGACGGTGATAGTCCGGATGGGAGAGAATGCGGTAGACGATAGAAATCGGAAGAAGCGACTTCGGGGTGGTGTACTGACCGTAAAGGTAATGACAGTATCCCTGCGTCTGCTTTTCGTATTTCACTTTCCACCACCTTAACCGGCATGGGGCCGGTTGTTCCCGTATGCCCTGATTCTGGTCACTGATTTTCAGGAGGCAACCATGAATCAGACCCTTGATGTTTCTCTTTTATCCCGTTTTGGCAATGCAACCCAGCGCGTAGAACGTGCCTTATCCGAGCTCCAGGCCGGAAAAGGGGTGCTTCTTGTTGACGATGAAGATCGTGAAAACGAAGGCGATCTTATCTACTCAGCCGAGCACTTGACCAGCGAGCAGATGGCGCTGATGATCCGTGAATGCTCGGGTATTGTCTGCCTCTGTCTCAATGACGAGCAGGTTCGTGCCCTGGAGTTGCCCATGATGGTTGACAACAATACCAGCCAGAATGGCACCGCCTTCACCATCTCCATCGAGGCACGCCAAGGCGTGACCACTGGTGTTTCAGCACAGGATCGGGTGACGACCATTAAAGCTGCCATAGCGAAAAACGCCAAGCCAGCAGACCTCTCCCACCCCGGCCACGTTTTCCCCCTGCGTGCGCAACCTGGTGGAGTGCTCACCCGCCGCGGCCACACCGAAGGCACGGTTGACCTCATGCAGCTGGCAGGTCTTGAGCCGGCCGGAGTCCTTTGCGAGCTGACCAATGTCGACGGTACCATGGCTCGGCTCCCCGAGGTTGTCGCTTTTGCAGAATCCCATGAGATGATGGTGCTTTCCATTGAGGATCTGGCTGCCTATCGGCAGACCAAGCTCGCCGCAGCTTGAACTGATGAGAAATCCGGACTGATCCGTACCTTATCCGTGCATTCATCACCCCTATAAAAAAATCCCCATGGAACGTTGTTCCATAGGGATTTTTTTTTGCTATGAACTTTATGGAAAAATTTAATTTCCGCCTTTGAATTCAGAAACCAGGGATTGAATCGAGGCCTTGGCATCACCAAAGAACATACGGGTGTTTTCACGGTAGAACAGAGCGTTCTCAATACCGGCAAAGCCAGTATTCATAGAACGTTTGAGGACGATAACTGTTTTAGCGCGGAAGGTTTCAATAATAGGCATACCGTAGATAGGGCTCGACTCTTCAAAAGCAGCAGCCGGATTAACAACGTCATTAGCGCCGATAACCACGCAGACATCAACGGTCTCCATACGCGGGTTGATCTCATCCATCTCCACCAACTGATCATAGGGTACATTGGCCTCAGCCAGCAGAACGTTCATATGACCGGGCATACGACCGGCAACAGGATGGATGGCATAGACCACCTCGGTTCCGTTTTCTTCCAGCAGGTCACCCAACTCCTTGACCGCATGCTGGGCCTGGGCAACGGCCAGGCCGTAGCCGGGAACAAAGGCCACGGTATCAGCCGCCTCAAGAATGTAGTACACATCCTCGGCACTGGCTGGTTTGACCTCGCCCTGGGGACCATCTTCACTTGCGCTCTTGGCAGTCGTGGTTCCAAAACCTGAGAAGAGTACATTGGCCAGGGAGCGGTTCATGGCCTTGCACATAATCTTGGTCAGAATGATACCACTGGCACCAACCAAGGCACCGGCCACGATAAGAATGTTATTGGAGACAACAAAACCCGCCGCACAGGCCGCAAGCCCTGAGTAGCTGTTCAAGAGCGAGATAACAACCGGCATATCGGCGCCACCAATGGGAATGGTGGAGGTGATACCAAAACCAAGGGCCACCAGAACGATCAGAATGAAAAGCAGGTAGCCGCTGGTGGAACCGGGAGTCAGGCAAAAAAGTGCGCCCCCCAGAATAACTGCAGCCAGAATGGCTGCATTGATCAGATGCTGCCCGTTAAAGACAATCGCCTTTTGGGAGATGCGTCCCGAGAGTTTGGAAAAGGCGACCATGGAGCCTGTAAAAGTCACGCCGCCAATAAACACGGAAATGGTAGCAATAATGGCAATTCCGCTTGCCATTGCCGGGTGCTGATGATACTCGCTCCAGGCCAGGAGCAAACTGGAAAGACCACCAAAACCATTAAACAGCGCCACCATCTCCGGCATGGAGGTCATCTTGACCATATAGGCTCCAGTCGAGCCAATGGCGGAACCGATGAGTACACCGATCAAGATCCAGCGGTAATCCATTCCCTGGGAGAGCAGGGTCACGACCACGGCAATCAACATGCCGAGCGCAGAGATCATATTGCCGCGCCGCGCCGTTGCCGGCGAGCTCAGCATTTTCAGACCTAAGATGAACAATGCGGCAGAAACCACATAGACAAAGTTAATTCCAACCGAACTCATTGTGCGCCCCCCTGGTCTTTCTTCTTAAACATGGCCAGCATACGATCGGTGACCATGTAGCCACCAACAACATTGATTGTGGCCAGAATCACGGCCAGTGTTCCCAGGAACACGGTCACCCCATGATGAGAGGTCTGCATGGAGGCAAGGGCGCCGATCAGGGTGATACCTGAGATTGCATTGGAACCCGACATCAGGGGGGTATGCAAGGTAGACGGCACCTTGGAGATCAGCTCAAAACCCAGAAAAATCGCCAGGACAAATATAAAAGTCAGATAAACGGCAGTCATCGCATCCCCTCACTTATTGATGATACTTTTGTACATTTCACTGAAGAGATCACCATCATGGGTGACCAGTGCTCCGCGAATAATCTCATCTTCTATCTTGAGTTGAAATTTCTGTTCTTCCTTGTCCCAGAAATGTCCAACAAAATTGCCAAGATTCGCGGAATACATTTCCGAGGCTGTCAGGGCGACCTGGCCGGGTAAATTGCCCATACCAACGACTTTCACGCCGTCAATTTCAACCACCTCATCAAGCACAGAGCCTTCGACGTTACCGCCTGTTTCCACCGCCATATCAACAATTACTGAGCCCGGTTGCATCTGGGCGATCATTTTTGCATCGACAATGCGCGGGGCAGGCCGCCCAAAGAGCTGGGCTGTGGTTATAACGATATCTGACTGACTGCAGGCCTTGGCCATGCCCTGTTTCTGCAGCTCCATCTGCTCCTCTGTCAGCTGAGTGGCATAGCCATCCTTGGTCTGCCCTGTCTGTCCCAGATCCACTTTAACAAACTTGGCTCCAAGGGATTTGACCTGCTCCTCAACCACAGGACGGGTATCAAAGGCCTCAACCCTGGCACCCAATCTGCGGGCAGTGGCAATGGCCTGCAGACCAGCGACACCAACACCAATGATAAAGACACGGGCTGGTTTGATGGTTCCGGCCGGGGTAGTCATCATCGGCAGAATCTTGTTGAGATGCTCACAGCCAAGCATTACAGAAACATAGCCCGCCAGGTTGGCCTGGGAACTGAGCACATCCATCTTCTGGGCCAGGGTGGTCCGTGGAATCATTTCCAGACTGACACCGCTGATGCCCTGCTCGACCATGGCGTCCACCAATTCTTTCTCTCGAAATGGATCCAGGTAGCTGATATGAATGGTTCCCTTCCGCATGAGGCTGATTTCTTCCAGCGGAGGTTTGCGCAGTCTGAGGACTATGTCGGCCTGGGCAAGCATGGCTTTGCGATCGCTTTCAATACTTGCTCCCACAGCCTCGTAGGCTGCGTCTTCGAACCGACAGTTCAGCCCTGTTCCAGCTTCAACCACTACCTTGGCGCCGAGTTTGCACAGACGATCAACTGTGGCAGGAACCACGGGCACCCGGGTTTCTCCGGGATGGACTTCTTTCATCACGGCAATGTTCATCAACAGACTCCTTGTCAAAAATAAAGGGTGTTTTATTAACGCTTCCCTAAAATCGTCAGCAACCGTTCATGGATACCATCAAATCCGCCATTGGAGAGGATAACCACGATATCGCCGGATTGACATGTTTTTTTGAGATACTCTAAAATCGCCTCCGTATCGTCAAAACAACCGGCCTCCTGTCCCAGTGTTTGAAGATCAGCGGCAAGTTGCGGTGAAGAAAACTGCTCGACCAGTGGCACTGTATCCAGGGGCAGATGCTTGCGTATGATGACCTGATCTGCAGCTGCAAAGGCCGTTGTATAGGTAGACTGAAAAACAGCCCTTCTGCTTGAGTTGGTGCGGGGTTCAAAAACCACCAGCAATCGATTGTTCGGCCAGGCCAACCTGAGCGCATTGAGGGTTTCTCTAACCGCGGTGGGATGATGGGCAAAATCATCAATCACAGTCACCCCCTGCACCACACCGCGAATCTGCTGACGACGTTTGACGCCCTCAAAGGAGGAGAGTCCTTGAACGATCTCAGTAAACTCAAAACCTAAAAAATGGAGAAGGGCAATCACCGCCAAGCCATTGAGACAGTTATGCAGGCCTGGCATGGGCAACTGACAGGTTCCCATCTCCTTACCCTGATGATGAACACGGAAAGTACTGGTTAGTCCAGTAACCGTAAGATCACTCAGGGACCATTGGCAGCGTTCGCTCTCACCGTAGCTGATCACCGGGCAGGCAGCATTCGCGGCAGCTAATTCCGCCACCACCGGGTCCTCTGTGTGTGCGACCAGGGCCCCCTGCGTTGGAATGCGGCCAATAAATTCAGCAAAGGAGGCCTTAATGGCATCCAGATCGGCAAAAATATCAGCGTGATCAAATTCCACCGAGGTCAGAATCGCTGCAAAGGGCTGGTAGTGTTGAAATTTCGAGACCTTGTTAAAAAAGGCGGTGTCGTACTCGTCCCCTTCGACCACGAAGTATTCGGTATCGCTGACATGGGCATTGCGGCCAAAAGCCTCGACCAACCCACCGATCATAAACCCGGGAGTCACTCCCATTCTATGTAAGGTGGTGGCCAGAAGCGAAGAGGTGGTTGTCTTGCCGTGGGTGCCGGTAACCACCAGGGATTTTTTCTGGCTCAAAAAAAAGTGGCCCAAGGCTTGGGGCATGGAAAGATAGTGCAGCCCCAACTGACCAAGTGCTACCGCTTCGGGATTGGTTCGCCGAACCACATTGCCCACAATCACCAGATCTGGACGCGCTGCGAGGTTCTCCTGTGTGTAGCCTGCCATCACCGGAATCCCAAGCTCTGCAAGATAATCAGACATGGGAGGATAGACATTTTCATCCGAGCCGGTGACCACAAAACCCTGCTGCTGAAGCATAGCAGCCATGGCAGCCATACCTGTACCGCAGATGCCGATGAGATGAATGTGCCGAGGCTGTTGCGGGGCGGTATTGTTTGCTGGATCAAGCACGGCTTCCATCATTGCTGGCGCACCGTCTTTTCAATGGAACGATAGACCCGTTCAAAGGTTGTATCAAAAGAGGCCGGGGTCAAACGTCCCACTTCAATGAATTTCACTACGATTTCTTTAGCCACTTTGAAGATGGCCTCGTCAGTGACCCCCTGACGCCCCGGTTGCCGGTTTTTCTCTTCTGTTGCCATTATTACCTCGCTGCTCTGGCCATAAAAAACCCCTGCTACAGGAAGAAGGCCAATTCTTTACCAAGTGTAGCAGGGGAAAACCACGCTCACACGGAAAAAACCTCGTCAGCACTCCCCGGGAGGTTTTGGTTTTGTATATTCTCAGTGTTTCTCGAGTGCGGCATAATCAATAGCCTCACCATAGGCCATCAGATCCTCCCGCGTTACTTTTTTTCCCTTGATGGTGACCACAAACCGGGAGTCGACAACGACATACATCTCACCGCTTTCTTTACCGCTGTCATATTTGACAATGGCCCGCTGTTCCTTGAGGGTTTCAAGTTTTCCTCCACCGGCCCCGGCAAACATGGGATTGTTGATCATCATCAAGACTGATTGGAGTACGGGAGAATCGGAGACAATTTCAACACTGACCCTGGAGTCGTCTCGTCTGTAATCACGGCTCACTGTCACGCCACCGCCCAAGATAGCGGCCCCCAGAGCTTGAGCATTTGCTTCCTTCCCCTCCCATCCCTCAAGGGGCTCGGGGAGCAAGGATTTCATTCGTTCACTTTTTTGCTGGCGAACGAGTTGAGCCGCATAGTCTAAGTTCGATGCTGCTCCCGTATAGTCACCGGCTTTGTACTGTCGGGTAGCCTCTGCAATGGTGCTGAGCACATTATCTTCTGCCCACACATGCTGCGCCGGAAGAAGCTGAATAAGCACCAAAATAAGCAGCAATCTTTGTAATATTCTCAGCATAGTTTCCAATACATGACTGCGTTACGCAGGAAAAAAAGATCAAACCCACCAAAAGAGATGGTGGCCCAACTCCAAGGCTGTCCAACAAAGTCGTTGTGGTTCAGTTTGCAGGAAGCGTAGGCGTGTTTCAGTATAAAGACGGCAGATAGCAGCCACCTGGAAATAGTGCACTTTGATACCAAGTGGTGGGGGGAGTGTCAAGCAAAGAACCACAGGTTTACGGTACCCCCACGCGGCAGGGACCACGCACTTTTTTTATGTTCTTTTAGGACGATACATGGTGTAATAATAAATCAATTCATCAAAAAATCTCTCCCCACACAACCAAACCCACCAATTCAACTGATAGACAGGGGGTTTTCATGGCCACTGAAATCGAACGCAAATTTCTCCTTAAAAACGAAGCCTGGCGAGACCTGGCTGAAGGGGTCCATTACAGACAGGGCTATCTTCATGCTGATAGGAAACGATCCGTACGTGTTCGAATTGCCGGGACAACAGGTTATCTGACAATCAAAGGTGCAACTGTTGGCTTTGGCCGAAGCGAATACGAGTATACCATCCCTCTTGAAGAGGCCAAAGCAATGCTTGATGAACTCTGCCCACAGCCTCAAATTGAAAAAATCCGCTATACCATTAGCCATAAGGGCTTTACCTGGGAAATAGATGAATTTCTCGGGCTCAATCAGGGACTGATCATGGCAGAAATTGAACTTGAGGATGAAGCACAATCCTTTCCCAAGCCAGACTGGATCGGGGAGGAAGTAAGTGGAGATACCCGATATTACAACGCTGCCCTCTGTAAAAACCCCTATAGCCAATGGCCCTGAGAGTATAACGTTCTTGCCGCACAACTGAGTTAATCAGAAAAATTCTTAGTTAACATTGACAATTGAATTTCCCTTTTTTACAGTTCAACAGCATACCGTCGTCCTGTCTTGCTTGATGAGATTTTACTCCAAGTTCAGGTCTATTCCATCCTTTTTTCCGAGGTGATCACCATGCACGAGAACAGCATTACACTGCTCAACCAAGCCGTTGCCGAAGAAATTGCCGCCCTGCACCAGTATATGTATTTTCATTTCCATTGCGACGATCAGGGATATGACCTGCTCGCTGGCCTGTTCAAGCGCACTGCCATTGATGAGATGCTTCATGTTGAACGACTTGCCGAACGTATTCTTTTTCTTGGGGGCGACGTGGTGATGAAAAGCTCCGAGGAAGTCAAACCTGTTCAGGATGTCAACGAAATGCTGATTATGGCCCGGCAGATGGAAATGGAGAGTGCCGAGCATTACAATAAATGGGCAAACGAGTGCAGCGCCAATGCGGACAGCGTCTCCAAAAAACTCTTTGAAGATCTGGTGGTTGATGAAGAGCGTCACTACAACGAATATGACGACGAGATGGCCAACATGAAAAAATTTGGGGCCAATTACCTGGCGCTCCAATCCATGGAGCGTTCTAAAAATCGAGCCATGCGCACCCCGTCAGGCGAATAATACGCTTGATAACGAACCCTGTACCCTTGCCATATCCCGCTTCACCTCTTCTGAGGCGGGATATGTTTTTTAGTGGCAGGCCCCCTTTATTCTGTATATCTCTGTGAGTGACCCAAGAAAAGTAGGTACCTTGGGTTCTCTTATAAAGACTCGACAAAACCGTATCGACTCAGGTAGATCCCCCTCATGCAGCCTGACAACGATCAGTTAATATCTCTTCTGCAGACTCTCCCAGGCGCTTTTTTTGCCTGTGATGCTCAATTCCATATCTGGTATTGCAGTCAAGAGGCCCTTGACCTACTGCAATACAATCCCCTCCCTTCACCAGGAACCCAGTGCTGGGACTTTTTTTCAAAATCGGAAAGTTCACTTCTTTTCCCCTGTTATTCCTCAGCACTCACAGGAGAATCCCAGACTATAACTGTCTTTCACAAATCCACCCAGCGACACCTGCAGCATCGATGCACGCCTCTGCCCGGCGGCGGATTACGTGTCCTGCTCAGCGAGGGGAACAATACTCTTTTTTCTACAACCAGCCCCAATGCTCTTCGTCAGTACGAAAAGAGGTTGAGCGCACTGACTCAGACCGTTTCCGAAGTCTTGTACTGCATGAATGCGGATTGGAGCGAAATCAAACAATTTTCCAGCAATACCTTTTATCAGGAGACGGTAAATCCCAACAACAACTGGCTTGAAACCTATATTCATCCAGAAGACAGGGCAATAATGCATGCGGCTGTTCAGGAGGCAATCAGGAGTAAAACTCCCTTTGACCTGGAGCATAGGGTTCTGCGCCTGGATGGTTCAACGGTCTGGACATCTTCAAAGGCGGTCCCAATCCTCAATGAAGATGGTGATATCGTCGAATGGGTAGGCGCTGCCACGGATATCACAAAACGAAAAGAGTTGGAGGGACAACTTCGCCAGTGGGCTGATGCCTTCCACCATTGCGCCCATGGTATTGCAGTGGGAGATATCACGAGCAACCGCATCATCGTCTGCAACGATAAGTTTGCCTCTATTCTTGGTCACGCACCTGAAGACCTCTTGGGCGAACCGATACTAAGTGTATATCATCCTGATATACGGAAAAATGTTCGAAGAGCTATCCGCAAAGCCGACCGTCGAGGGAGCTACAGATATGAGAGTAAAATGCTGCACCGGGAGGGACATGGGATTTTTGTGCAGATTGACCTGGTCTGCATTTGCAATAGTGACGGGAGCCCCCCCTATCGCATTGCCACCATGCAGGATATTACCCATAGAAAACAGATGGAGACGGCACTCCGTTCAAGCGAAATATCTGCGCTCAAAAAAAGCGCTGAACTTGAAGCCCTTATCGCGGCAATCCCCTCCCCTGTTTTCGTTTCCTATGATGCCTCCTGCACAAACATCACGGGGAATGCTGCAGCCTATGAAATGACGGGTATACAGCCAACAGTGAAAAATTTAAGTCCCCTGGGGGAGTTGCAAGAGCAGCTGAAACTCTTTGAATTTCGGCGTGATGGCACTTTGCTGCAGCCTGAGGACATGACCATGATGCGGGCTGTCTCAAAAAAGAAACGTATTACTAACGATGAATTGCAAATAACCCGTCCCGACGGCGCCATTCGCTGGATTTATGCCAATGCCATTCCTCTTTTTCATGAAAACAAAGAGGTCTGGGGATGTGTCTGTGTCTGTATGGATATTACCCGTCTGAAAGAAACAACGCGCGCACTGGTGGAAAACGAAAACAAATATCGTCAGCTCTTTGAACTGGAATCAGATGCTCTTGCCCTGGTTGAGCAGCAATCACTGCGAATTATCGATATCAACTCTGCCTTTACAAACCTCTACGGATATACCAGAGGTGAGTTGAAGGATTTGCTGGCAACAGATCTCTCAGCCAGCCTGAAAAATCTTGTTTTGCCATCCAATCTCAAGCCCAGGGCGTTCTTGAGCGTATGCACTGCAAAAAGGATGGCACTGAATTTCCTGTCGAAATCACACATACTTCTTTTGACCTCTTGGGGCAAAAGGTCCATCTTGCAGCTATTCGTGATGTCACTGAACGGAAACTGATCGAGGCAAAACTGCATGAAAAGCAGGACCATCTTGGAGAGGCCAATGCTGCCCTGCGGGCTCTCCTCCGCCAGCGGGAGCTTGACCGCCAGGATTTTGAAGAGGCAGTCGAAAAAAACATGAAGCATTTCATACTTCCCTATCTGGAATACCTTAAAACGAGTTCACTCAACCCAGCCCAAGAAAACTGGATCAATCTCTTGGAGCTGCATCTAGCTCAAATTACGTCCTCTTTCGCCCATAAACTCACCCTGGCAGAACTCAATTTTTCCAATGCTGAGCTCAAGGTCGCCTCTCTAGTTCGGGAAGGCAAAACAAGTAAGGAAATTGCTCAACAGCTCATGATCGCCGAAAAAACCGTCTCTGCTCACCGTGGTAATATCCGCAAAAAACTCGGTCTCAAAGGTAAAAAGGGGGGCCTGCGTTACCTGCTCCTCAACCTCCGTTAAAACGACTCTCTCCTCCCGCCCCCATATACCTATTTCACTAGGTATTTTTTAAGCAATTTTCTCGCTACCCTTGCTCGCAGTTTTTCCCCTATTATCTGATTAATCATCTCTTTTTATTTCATTTCCCTGAAATTCAACGAGATAAAAGCAGGCCTCCCAAAAAGAGAAATATGAAAATCTCTAGGCATCTGCCTGTGCAGCGTACACCAGTACGTAAACAGACCGATACCACCGCAAGCGCTTTGGAGACAAAAGGAGAGTGCTATGAAAGTATTTGCCAAGATGAAACTTTCTACAAAATTTTTACTCATTGGCATCCCCCTGATTTCACTGCTTAGCTTTGGGCTTATGGGGTTCTTCTCCTTTATGTACTACAATCAAACTATTAACTCTTTTGTCAGTAAGGCTCGCGCCATTACCCTTGCAGCTGAATCTGTTCGTCAAGAGATGGACAAAAAATGGCAATTGGACATCTTTACCCCTGCCCAGGCCAGAGATTTTTATCGTCAGGGAAAAATGGAAGAACTAATGAACATGGTGCCGGTGGTCACCGCCTGGGAAGTTGCCATGAAAAAAGCAGAGGCAGGTGAGTATGAATTCCGGGTACCCAAATTTTCGCCAAGAAATCCAAAAAATCAACCCGATTACGGTTTGGACTACGCCATAGAGGCCCCGGCCCTCAAAAAAATCAAGACTGAAAACCTCGAAGAATATTACGTAATTGACCGCAACAGGCAAGCAGTCCGTTACTTTTTACCGATCCGCCTGAGTAACACCTGTTTGATGTGCCACGGAGATCCCGACGCCTCTTTGGAGATCTGGGGACTTGCCAACGGCCAGGACCCCACCGGTGGAACCATGGAAGGTTGGAGTAAAGGAGAAATACACGGAGCCTTTGAAATAATCCAATCACTTGAACCCGCAGAAAGACTTATTACCGCAAATCTTTTGACAGCATTGCTCATTACCCTGACGGGACTCTTTATCGTTGCTTTTTGTTACTACTTCCTGGTGAAAAAAATTGTGGTGGGGCCAATTGATCATGTCTCCACAAGCCTGCATACTATTGCCAGCGGGGATGCCGACCTGACCCATCGGATTTCCATTGGCAGCGAAGATGAAATCGGTCGTCTGGTTCAGAATTTCAATACATTTATCGAAAATCTACAGAAAATGATCAGACAGGTTGCCTCCAATACCAAAATCATAACAACCGCTTCTCTTCAGCTTGCCGAGATATCAACCTCCATGCACTCAACCTCGACCACGTCCTCAAGCAAGACAGAAAATGTCTTTTCCTCAGCAAACACTATGGACGATCACATGGGGAAGGTCGCGATGGCCCTGGAAGAAGCCTCCACCAACATCCAGCTCATGGCAGCTGCAGCTGAAGAAATCAACGCAACCCTCAATGAAATTGCACGAAATTCAGAAAATGCACGCAATATCTCCCAAAAAGGTGTGCTGACCTCACAGCGTGCTTCACTGCAAATGGATCAGCTCAATACGGTTACGCAAGAAATCAGCAAGGTCACGGAGACCATCGGGGAAATTTCTGATCAGACCAACCTGCTTGCATTAAATGCGACAATTGAGGCCGCCAGGGCTGGAGAATCGGGCAAAGGATTTACCATCGTTGCCAACGAAATCAAGGAGCTCTCCTACCAGACCACCGATGCAACCGGTCAGATAAAAGAGCAAATCGAAACTGTGCAGCAGGCGCTTGTCTCCACGCTCAAGGAGATACAGGCAATGAATGAAATCATTAACGATATTCATGCAATAACTTTGGTCGTCGCAGATGCCATTAGCGAACAGAACACAGCCACAGGCGAGATCTCAAGTAACATTGCCCAGGCATCCTTGGTTATTTCTGAAATCAACACCTCTGTCACCGTCTGCTCATCCATGGCGAAAAATATCCATGGAGACCTTGACGAGGTCAACAGCGCAGCGCGCGATGTCTCTCTAAGCAGTGACAACATTGCCAAAAGCGTAGACAACCTCGATCAGATGGCGCGGGATCTCCAACGAATGATAGAACGCTTTAGAGTTGTCTAACGTATAAGGGTGTCTTGAATAATTAGATTTTTCAATCAAGATCAAGGCATGCTAAAAATTTAACCGCAGGTATATAGTTAATATTCCGAGGATTAAATTGTAAGCATAACGCCGAGATTGGAAGAAAAAGCAAGTATTCAAGATTCCCATAAGCTGCAATCTCGCAAAAGGATCTGCACTTATCACACGCTTACCTACAGGTGCTTTGCCCTCCAGAGCTCCTTCAAGCTTGTACTTGTGTTTGAATATTTTTAGGAAAAAGGTTGTCTTTTTTCCCTATCCCCTTGAGCCTCAAGGGCTAAACTGCTATCTTTTAACTATATCTCTGTCCCCATGGTTCCCGTGGAGTTTCCTTGCATGCGCAGCTTCCCATTCTTGCGAATACAGACTGCTTTTTCCTCTCTCTTTTTTCTTCTAGCGCTCCTGAACTGCACCGCATTCGTTCTTGCTTTTGGCATCAACTCATCATTCGCTGCTGACAACGAGCTTGAAAAAGTACGTTTGCAACTCAAATGGAAACATCAGTTCCAATTTGCCGGCTACTATGCCGCCATTGATCAGGGATATTTTCAAGCAGCAGGCCTGAAGGTGGAGCTTGTAGAATCCAGTCCAGAAACACGCCCCTCCGAGTTACTGGTTACAGGTCAGGTGAACTACGCCATCATGAGCCCAGGAGTACTCATAGAACAGCAGCAGGGAAAACCGCTGGTTGTCCTGGCATCGATTTTTCAGCATTCAGCCAATGCAATCATGAGTTTGGAGGGTGCGGGAATTAACAGTCCCCAGGATCTTGTCGGCAAGCGCTTACTGTATAGCAATGCCACTGATGGTGAAAACAGAGCCATGCTGATCACTAACGGTGTCCCCCTTGCCAAGATTCATACACTGCCACATACCTGGCAGATTGACGAGCTCATCAACAAGAAGGTGGATGCCCAGAGCGTCTATCTGAGTAATGAACCCTTTCTGGTCCGGGCAAGGGGATATAAACCAGTTCTAATGAAACCAGCCGATTGGGGGGTGGACTTCTATGGCGATTGCCTCATCACCACAAAAAAAGAGATCAATACCCACCCCGAACGAACCCAAGCGTTTCTCCAGGCGGTCAAACAGGGCTGGCGCTATGCCCTTTCCCATCCTGAAGAGATAGCTCAGCTGATTCACAGCAGATACTCCACAGAAAAATCCATTGACTCTCTCCTGCTCGAATCCCGAACCATGCGGGATCTGATCCAGCCTAACCTGGTGGAAATAGGCTATATGAACATAAACCGGTGGCATGCCATTGCAGACACCTATGTTCGTTTAGGGCTCATCCAGGCAAACTACACCCTTGATGACTTTTTGTATTCGGAAATCCAGCAACAGCACACTGCCCGAGCTCGGTTTATACAGCGACTTATTGTCGGAGGCCTCCTCCTCACCCTTGTTGTAGGCTCAGCCTTTGGCTGCGTTTTGCTGGTCTTTAACAGACGTCTGAACCGTGAGGTGAACCGCCGCACCAAGGAGCTGGCTGTTAGCGAACAAAAATTTCGCACCTTTTTTGAACTGGCCAGCGTCGGGGTTGCCCAAGTTGATGCCTACTCTGGTCGCTTTCTTCATGTGAATCAGAAATATTGTGAAATCACGGGCTATTCTGAAGCGGAAATGCAGGAGCGAACGTTTCGAGATCTCACCTTACCTGAGGATCTGATCCTTGACAGGGACGAACGACGTCAGCTGGTCCATGGGCAGCTTCGCGAGTTCTCCGTGGAAAAGCGATATGTGCGAAAAGATGGCTCAATTGTCTGGGTTATTATTTCTGTTTCCGCACTCTGGGCTCCGAGTGAAACGGCGACAACTAGCTTAGCCATAGTCCGGGATATAAGTCCGCGAAAAAAAGCGGAAGAAGAACTGGTTTTTGCAGCCAAGGTCTTTGAACATTCCATTGAAGGGATTGTCGTCACCGACCAAAATGGGACAATTCTTCAGGTGAACAACGCCTTCAGCAAGATCACCGGCTATCCCCCGCAAGAAGCCATTGGCGAGAACCCTCGACTCCTCAAATCAAAACGGCACCCTGAATCATTTTACCAAACCATGTGGCAGCAGCTGCTGGAACAGGGACAGTGGGCTGGAGAAATCTGGAATCGACGGAAAAACGGTGAAATTTATCCGGAATGGCTCACCATTAATGCGGTAAAAAACAAGCAGGGCGTTATCACCAACTACGTTTCCATCTTCCATGATATCACCGAGCTCAAGCACCAGCAGGAGGCCCTGGAACACCAGGCCCAACATGACGCCCTGACAGGCCTGCCCAATCGCGTGCTTTTGCATGACCGTTTGCAGGAATCCCTCAAACGCATGGAGCGCTCTGAAAAGCGGGTGGCACTGCTCTTTCTGGATGTGGACAACTTTAAACGCATTAACGATGGTTTTGGGCACACCACCGGTGACAACCTTCTGGTAGAGCTTGCAAAACGGCTCAAAACCCAACTGCGCACCAACGATACTCTTGCCCGCCAAGGTGGGGATGAATTTCTTATTCTCATGGCTGAAGTCGATAATGTTCAGGATGCAAGCATCATTGCCATGCGTCTGCTAAAAAGCCTGGAACACCCCTTCCTCCACGACGGCGTTGAATACTATGTGACAGCCAGTGTGGGGATCACACTGGCACCAGATGATGGCACTACTTCAGAAATATTGATTAAAAATGCAGATCTGGCCCTTTATCGCGCGAAAAACCTGGGCCGTAACAACTTTCAATACTTTACCCAGGAACTGGACTCCAAGGCACATAGGCGACTTTCGCTGGAAGCGCAGATGCGCCGAGGTCTTGAGCAGGGGGAATTCGAACTCCATTATCAGCCGCAGGTGCTGAGTTCAACCAATACCATCATAGGCGCTGAGGCGCTTATACGCTGGCGCCATGAGGGCAATCTCATTTCTCCTGGAGAATTCATTCCCCTTGCAGAAGAATCCGGGTTAATTTTGCCCATGGGAGCCTGGATTTTACGGACAGCAGCCGAACAGGCCAAAACATGGCATAAGAGCGGATATGCACTTGATATTTCGGTAAACATCTCCTCACGCCAGTTTGTTGGCCAGGAACTGGCAGAACAGCTCAAAGAAATTTTGCTCAGGACCGGGCTTGAGGCAGGGCGACTCTACTTTGAAATTACTGAATCCATGCTTATGGAAAATTTGGACAATGCGCAAAAGACTTTGGAAACCTTACGGCGTATAGGCGGGAAATTCTATCTTGATGATTTTGGCACCGGTTACTCGTCCCTTTCTTACCTCAAACGCCTTCCCCTCGATGGACTTAAAATTGATCGATCCTTTATTCAGGATCTGGCAAACACCACCGACAGCCAGGCCATTGCCAGGGCCATTATCTCGCTAGCGGAAACGCTGAACCTGGCAATTGTTGCTGAGGGGGTCGAGACCGAGGAGCAACTCAAAATCCTTAACTCCATGAGTGATGCCATCATTATCCAGGGTTTTTTGGCCAGTCGTCCTCTTCCGTGCAAAGAATTCACCACCCTTCTCGCATCTTCTCCAGCCTTGCTTCCCAAGTAAGCACTTTGAAAAGCAACCAAGAATGATGAGCGTCCCCCCCTTCTTGGCCCCATTGTCTGCTCAAGGGTTGATGGATTAACAAGAAAATTTAATGAGGGGAGCTTCAGTTATTTTGTGGCTCGTATGATCCTATCAGCAAGTTAACTCTTGCGCTTCAGCTCAGAATGGACAAAGAAGGAGGGATTGTATTCGCTCTTTCCCTTCTACCGATACAGGAGAACATTATGAAACTTTGGGTAACCCCAGAGGGTGATCGCTGGCTCTGTGATGAATGCCTGCAAGAATTTAAAGAACAGGTTGAAAAGGAAAATTGGCGGGCAGCCTTTGAAGAGTTTGACCAGACACTTCGCTGTTCCCATTGCAACCACCCCGATGTTGACATTCCTGACTAACAGTTACCTGCGTGGCCTTATTTTTTCTATCATTCAAGTAGGATAAGGCCACGCTCGCTCTCTGAGCACCTCACCAAAAGAGGGCCTGAACACAATGCAACAGAGTCTGCGGGTCGTGCAGTGCTGGGATGATGGTGTGACCACCGACGCACCACTCAAAGCATATGGGTGTCTTCTATTTCTGGGGCCACTCCTATGAACTACTCAGCCCGTCAATGTGGCAAAATTTTGAACGAAAAATCCGTGTGATCAGTCTCGATCCCTGTGCGCACTGGACCAATATCACGGACCTCTTTACCCCACCCACTCCATAATCCAGTAAAGCAGAGGCAGTGTGACAAAACCAATGGCCAGTCCCAGGCTGACAAGAGCCGCAGCCAACTCCGGCAGCAGGCCAGCGGCAATGGCAATGGCGGCCGAAGTCACCATAGGGGGCATTCCAGCCTCGAAGATGGAAATATCCGTTGCCAGGGAATTCAACCCCAGAAGATGTGTTCCACCAAGGGCGACCAAAGGAGTGATAACCATTTTTACAGCCAGGCCAAATCCCAGGGGAGCCAGCACGCCACGACTTAAACGAATGGTCAGCTGAAAGCCAATGGCAGTCATCACCAGGGGTGTCAACATACTCCCCAAAATTTCTAATTGCTCGACGACCACCGCCGGATAGGTCCAAAAGCGTAAAACAAGCCCCATCAAGAGAGCAAGCGTGGGAGGGAAACTCAAAGACTGGCGAACCACTCTGCCTATCTGCACCTTTCTTTCGCTGCCATAGATTGCCAAGATCACCGAACCGTAGGTGGCAAAGCCAACCATGGTCCCCAGCTGGTCATAGACGATCAAATACGGTAACCCCACCTCACCAAAAAAGGCATTGACCATGGGCACCCCCATAAAAGAGGTGTTGCCCATGGGAACCACGAGCAAAAGTACGCCTATGGTCTCACGCGACCAAGCCAACCTGCGGCCCACCGTATACACAAGAAAAGCTGAGAGCAACAACATCACCCAGGAGACAATAATGGGAATAACCATCTCAATGCTGAAGCTCACCTGGGGGACCTTCAGCAAGATAACCGCAGGAAGAGCCAGGTAGAGGGCAAACATGTTGAGCACCTGGGCGGTTGATTCGGGAAAGGCCTGAACCCGCCGGAAGAGACTCCCAAGACCGACAAAAAATAGAATGAGAATAAAGTTGAGCATGTGCTGGTATTAAAAAAACAGATCCCGCGTTTTCCCCGAACGTATCTTCTCGACATTCTCCCGGGCCTGCTCACGGTGTTTGGGATCGACCACCTTGGCAAGCTCTTTCTCGATCAGGGCATAGCCCATTTCTTTCACTTTGGGGGAGGCATAGTCTTCCAGGTACTCAGAAAGTGTCATCAACGCATTGGGATGGCAGACATTTTTGATCTGGCCACTTTTGGCAAGTGCCATAAAACGATCCCCGGTCCTTCCGGCACGATAACAGGCTGTACACCAGGAAGGAATCAGCCCCTCTTCAATCAGCCACGCAATCAACTCGTCAGCCGAGCGTTCATCATTTTTGGCAAACTGAGCGGTGAGACTTTCGTCAATCTCTCCGGTTTCCCGACGCCGTTTTTCCGCCATATAGCCCCCTACCCCAACTGCACTGCAGGCGCTCATCTGGGTGACCCCGCAGTCCAGCAGATCCTTGCGCATGGCAGCACTCTCCCGGGTGGAGATAATAATCCCGGTATAGGGTACGGCCAGGCGCAATACCGCGACAATTTTTTTGAATTGTTCATCATCAGGGATATTGGGATAGACTGCAGAGAGATCAGTCCCCTCGGCTGGGCGAATACGGGGCACGGAAATGGTATGAAAACCAACACCGTAATGTTTTTCCAGATGCTCGTTATGCACCATCATAGCCAACGCTTCAAAATCGGGGTCATAAAGCCCAAAAAGTACACCAGCTCCCACATCATCAATCCCGGCACTCATGGCACGATCAAAGGCGTTTGTGTGGTACCAATAATCCTTTTTAGGGCCATTAAGATGATATTTTTCGTAGCTGGGTTGGTGGTATGTCTCCTGGAAGAGGATGTAGGTACCTATCCCGACCTCTTTAAGTTGACGGTAGTTGTCCTCAGTGGTTGCGGCTATATTGACATTCACTCGGCGAATTTCACCGGAGAGGTCCTTCTGGGTAGTGTAAATGGTGCGTAGGCATTGAAGGATATAATCAATGGGGCAGTTCTGATCATCCTCGCCTGCTTCAAGCGCAAGCCGCTTATGCCCCATGCTTATAATTTCTGTAACCTCATCCCGAACCTGTTGTTGTGTCAGCTTACGGCGCTTGAAGGAATGACAATCATTATAGGCACAATAGGCGCAACGATTCACACAAAAATCACTGACATATAACGGAGCGAACATAACTATGCGGTTGCCATAGATTTCTTCTTTGATCTGGCGGGCAACCTCATAAAGTCGCGGCAGGTGACGCGCATCCATTTTCAGTAGGCTGGCAACTTCAAGGATACTGAGCCCACTGAAACGACCAGCCTTATCTAAAATTGCATCGATAAGGCTATCAGGTGTGTGCTCTGCCTGCTCGAGAATGGTTGCTAAACTCTCATGATCGATAAAAGTTTTTCGCTGCGATCTTTCCATCCCCACCATCTCCTTTTCCGTAAATACCAGTTCTGCTTCCGCCCAGCAAACCATGCGCCTGACAAACAGACAAGCAAGCATAGGTTAAGTATACATCTTTTCCTTCTCTGCAAACCAATATCCAAAGGGTAACTACTCACACCCTCTAAAAAAAGCTCAAATCCAAATAAATAACTTGACAGGTTTTTGCCGGAATTTTTTTCAATAGCCAGGGATGCCAACAAAAATGCCCATCAACGCGCCTGGTCGTCTCTAAATCGTTCCAATATTGCGTTCCGATAGCAAACAGATGCGATAGCGTTCAATCGTTCAACTCATGGGCGCACAGGAGGTCGAAAAAAGCCATGGTATAGTAAACCCATGGGAACAGTAAATAAAATAAGGGTTCGCGAAGAAGTCGATCTCCTCAAACAGGAATTTGAACAGCTTTGTTCCGACGGTAAAGTCTCCTCTGAGATACGGGTCCTGTTCAACAGTCTGTTGGTTGTCGTCGAGTTGATACTCTCTATCTTTCTTGAGAAGACAACGCGCAAGGGAAACAAAAACTCGAGCATTCCTTCTTCGCAAACCGAGAAAGACGAAACTGCGACCAAGCACTGCACCGCTACCGGCAGGGGGAAACAAGTCAATGGGCGGGTTGGTAATACACGCGTCAAAGAATCGGTCACCACTGCTCAGGTCGAGGTGTGTGATATCTGCGGAATGGTGCTGGATAGCGTTGCATGCCAGGGGCATGAACGTCGGACAAAAATCGACATCGTTTTTGAAAAAGTTGTCGAGCACATTGACGCAGAAATAAAGCAATGCCCCAATTGTGAAGCAACAGTCAAGGGGCGTTTTCCTGAGGATATGCCGGGCAAGCTGCAGTACGGCAATGGGCTTAAAGCGTTTGCCATTCATTTGGTTATCAGCCAGATGGTCGCTTTAAACCGGGTTCAAAAACAGATAGCAGCCATGATCGGTAGCGTAATCTCCGAGGCCAGCCTGCTCAAATTTGTTTTGCGCTTGTACCAATCACTCGAAGCATGGGAATCCAGAGCTATTGATAGGCTGCTGCAGGCTCCATCCCTGCATGTGGATGAAACCTCGTTTCGGGTTGAAGGGAAGAATCACTGGATTCACGTCTATTCTTCCGGCGAAACAACCCTGAAAGTACTGCATCGAAAGCGGGGCAAGGAGGCAATCGAAGGATTGAATATCATCCCTCGGTATGGCGGGGTGATCATCCATGATTGCTGGGCATCATATTTATCCTACGACCATTGCGGTCACGGACTTTGCGGCTCGCACCTTTTACGAGAGTTGACGTTTGTCGTTGACTCTAACCAATACCGGTGGGCCCGCAATCTAAAAGCGGTGCTCCAGCAAACGTGTCGTACGGTGGCTCAACGTCCGGAAAAATGTCTTACCGAACGGGAGTATGCCAACCTGCAGAAGCGCTACCGTAATATCCTTACGCGTGGCAGCAAGGAGTTGCCCAAGATCCCTCCGAAACCACAAGGGAAGCGCGGCAGGATAGCCAAATCCGATGCGCACAATCTTTGGGAGCGATTACAAAAGCATGAGGCGGCAGTCTTGCTTTTTGCCAAAGAACCACATGTACCGTTCACCAACAACAGAGCGGAAAGGGATCTTCGCATGGCTAAGGTAAAACAGAAAATATCCGGTTGTTTTCGACGTAAACAATATGCCCAGGCTTACTGTAGGATTTCAAGCTACCTGCAGACCATGGCAAGCCAGGGGATCAATCCTCTTGTCGCTATCCAGTTGGCACTGGCAGGAACTCTGCCTGATGCCGAAGAATAGGGGTGAGTAGTTACTCCAAAGGAAGAATTCGAGGAATCAATTCTTGATTACACTAGAGATGCAACCTGCCGATTTCATGATGCCTAATTTGCTGCTGAATCGGGCTGTAATTCTTTTACTTTTTTTCGATGCTATCATTTTTGGGCAATAAATCCGATGTCAGCCTTTGCCAGGATTAAGCAGGCGACCACGAACCCGGGGACGAGGGGGATTCTTTTTATTCAATCCCAATGCCTGGATGGCCTGTACAGAGATCTCCTCAATCGATCGCCCTTCAACATTGATAACCTTGAGGTTATGCCGCATGTAGAGCTGTTTTGCCTGCTGCAACTCCCGCGAACAGGTTGTAAGACTTGCATAGGTCGAACCTGCATATCTCTTTTCACGAATGGTATGGAGATACTGAGGCGAACAGGTCAGACCGATGGCTCGTTTTCGATTTCGTGCAATTTCACTGGGCAGCTCGTGTTGCGAGAGATGATCATCGGTGAGCGGAAAGTTTGCGGCCTTGAGCTCCATATGTGTGGCAAGATAGATACTCACCGGCGTCTTCCCTGAGCGGGATACACCGATGAGGATTATTTCTGCCTCGTCATACTCAGCCTGCCGCGTTCCATCATCATGTTCCAGCGAAAAATGAATGGCATCAACCCGTTTATTCATCCGTGACAGGGTAAAATGACGGGAGTATCCAGGTTCACGCAGGGCAGGTTTTTCCAGGGCTTTTTCGAGCAACTCCAAGGTATTGAGAAAAATGTCGAAAAAACGAACCTGGGGACAATCGAATACATCTCTGGTTTCCTGATCCATGATGGTACAAAACACTAAGGGTGGTTTTCCATCGGCTTGACTCAGGATATGCTCCAGAGCTTTCTTCGCATCTTCAGGTGTATGAATAAAGGGGATTTTTTCCTCACGAAAACGGATATCATTAAATTGAGCTATCAGGGCCTTGCCCATATCCTCTGCGAGAATTGCTGTAGAGCCAGATACGTAGTAGACATCCTGTGTATTTTTGACCACGAATTTCTCCTTTCAAATGCGTTTATGACAAAACAGACAGCGGTATTTGGGAGGATGAGTTTCAGGCAGAGGTGATTGCTTATCAGGAGCATGACAACGCTCACAAAACTTCTCAGCCTCTTTCTTTTTCATCTGCATGAATGGTTCGTGATCAGGATCGTGGGGTAAATGTGCAGTTGTTTCCGGTGGAGCAGAGAAGAGAAAGTAGAGAATACAACCGCAGACAGTGATGAAAATCAGATGAGGGAGAAGACGTTTTAACTTTTTAACCATAGGATATTTTACAAAGAGATTGCTGTACTAGTTATCGGACATTTCCAAGGTATGAAAATCCAAAAGGCGAAAACGAAGCATGATCAACAAGATTTCCATCAGCACGCTACCAAGACCAACATAACGCGTCGCAAAGCCAACCATCGCACTATGCCTGCGGTGATTTCGCGCTAACTGCCTCAACTCCTGAGCTGGATACTCAGGATCCAGAATCATTTTGGCTACAGCCTGACCAGAAACCAGCGCTGGATAAATCCCTTCACCGGTTAAACCGGATGCCAGACCAGCGGCATCACCGACCAGAAAGGTAGTGCCATGACGCACTCCACGGTAATCGTAATTCACCCAGCCAGCTTGAATACGCTTTTCATCGACCTGTATTCGATTATTTTCACACCAACTCAAAAGACGATTTTTTAACTGAGCCCCAGAATACAGACGCGCATCGGCATAGGCACCAATCGATGTTTGGTCTGCATGGGGAAAAATCCAACCATAACCAGAGCCAAACAATCTGGGACAAAGATGCCACTCCATTTCAGGATATACACGGGGGACCATGACGTTGAGCCCCAAACCAATGCGCTCAACGGGAAGGCCGAGAATACGTCGCACTCGACTATTTGATCCATCCGCACCGACTAAATATCGATACCTTATGGACTGCTCTTGATTTTTGGATATCAGCAAAGCGCTCCCCTGCTCTGCCTGTTTGAGCTGTGTTTGACACATGATGCGAACACCTGCCTCATGAGCCTGCCTGGCCATCCATTGTCCGAGTTCCGCTCTCGATACGGTGGCGACGATTGGATTTTTCTCTTCAAGGCGAATTCGTTGGTGATCGGAACGAATAATCTGTGCCGGGAAGGCCCCTTGAATCAAATGCTCGGGCACCAATTTAATCAAACCATGCCAGGTAATGCCGCCTGCACAAACCTTGGGGCCGATAGTGGATTTGCGCTCCAGCACAATCACCTTTTTTCCCTGTTGAGCAAGCATCGTAGCGCAAGCCAGGCCACCTGGACCAGCTCCTACAATCAGTACATCAGTGTGCTCCATAGCCCCTTATCGAATGAGTAAATGTAACGAGAACACCAAGCATGAACAGGCGTTAGACCGCACCTGCTCTTGTGGATACTATCAACGTTCAACGTGTAAGCTGTTGGACTTACCGGCTCGATAAAAAAAAAGCAAGGACATCTGCAAGCCAGGAAAAAATGAAGCTTCGCGGTTGTCAGTCACAAGAAGACTTGTTACAAAAAGAGAATCTTTCTCACCTTACAATGGAGCACTTCTATGCAGATTAGGGAACAACTGGCTATTCCCCGGCAATATCCCCACGAACTGGATGCCGAGCAACGTCTCGATAATTTTGATGAAGTATCCAAGGGTTTTGACGAGCAGACAGCGCTTATTGAGGCAAATCGCTGCTTGCAATGCAGAAAACCGCCCTGCGTCATGGGATGCCCCATTGGCAATGATATCCCGCGTTTCATTGCCCTTATGCGTGAAAAAAAATTTGAAGAGGCCTACTGGACTATTCGTGAGACCAGCTCCATGCCCTCAATCTGCTCTCGCGTCTGCCCTCATGAATTCCAATGTGAGGGAGCCTGTATTCGTGCAAAAAAGGATGCGCCGGTGGCAATAGGACTGCTTGAACGCTTCCTTGCCGACTGGATGATTATAAACGGTAAAAATCTCTCTCCTCGTTGTGCCCCCAAAAATGGCCTAAAAGTTGCCATAATCGGCTCTGGTCCAGCTGGGATAACCGTTGCCCACGCGCTTTCACATCGTGGATACAACTGCACTATTTTCGAATCGCTCCCTGTATTTGGAGGCATGCTCAGCGTCGGTATCCCCAACTATCGTCTGCCCCGCAACATCATTGGAGCAGAACTCTATGCCCTGCAACAATGTGGAGTTAATGTCAAAACCGGCATCACTGTCGGGCAGGACCTCACCTTGTCTGAGCTGCGTGAGCAGGGCTATAGCTCCGTTTTTCTCGGCATAGGTGCCTATGAATCAAAACGATTGGGATTAGAAGGCGAAAACTCTACCAATGGCGTGATGTCAGGTGTCGATTACTTGGTCCAGGTTTTGACGGGACGTGAAATTGCTCTTGGTGATCGAGTATTGGTTGTTGGAGGGGGGAACGTAGCTATTGATGTCGCCAGGGTGGCGCTTCGTTCTGGATGGAAAAATGTTTCTATTCTTTACCGTCGCACCCGTGATGAAATGCCAGCATCCAAGGTGGAAGTTCATCATGTGGAGGAAGAAGGGGTTAATCTGCAATTCCTCACTGCTCCGACACGCATCATCGCCAAAGACGGTCAGCTTACCGGTGTTGAATGCATTCGGATGGAGCTGGGCGAGGTTGATATTTCCGGGCGTTGCGTCCCCAAACCTCAACCTGGTTCAGAATTCATTGTAGAGGCAGATGCGCTCATAGGTGCAGTGGGACAGACGGTTATACCGGTCCACGACGCAAGCGTATCCGTGGAAATAACCCCGCGTGGTACCTATGTGGTTGATCCTGTTACCCTGCAAACCAGTGTCGACTGGATTTTTGCAGGGGGCGATACCGTACTTGGTCCACAAACCGTTGCCAAAGCTGTCTGTCAAGGGTTGGATGCTGCTGAATCTATGCACAGATACATGCAGGGTCTGATCTGACCTTCAGGCAAATCCGCCAGCAACAGAACAAAACCTACTGCTGGCGGTTGCCAATGTTTATTTCGATATGTTTATCGAATAGTGGCTAATTAAAGGCTTCGCTATATATCCTAGTTTCGGGAAAATGCTGATCCAACAGATGGGTCACATCATGAATCATAGCCCTGGAGCCACAGAGGTAAAAATCATAGGCACCTGGCTTCACATACCGGTCGATGTAATCAGTTACGTAGCCAGGATGCAGATCGATAACATTGGTTTCAGGATTGATTTTCCCTGAGATACAGGGAATATAACGGGTCGCTGCCAACATGAGATCCTGACGAAAAAACAACCCTGAAACCTCTCGTGCCCCATGAAGCAAGGTGAATTTTTTTGTCCCTGACCTAGCCATAGAGACAAAGGGAGCAATTCCTACGCCAGTTCCCACAAAGTAAATCGGTCGGTCCGTGGGCCGATAAATCAGATACCCTTTTGCTTTACTTATAGAGAGTTCTTCGCCCATCTCGAGGGTGGCTAGGATGGAACTAAGTCGCCCATGCTCAATACGTTTGATCAAAAAGTGCAGCGAATCAGCTGATGGAGGCGAGAGAATAGAATATTCTCGTTCATCCTCCTGATAATGCACGGTCACGTGCTGACCTGCAACGAAGTCAAAACCTTTGGGTCGGGTGCACACTAACTCAAAGATTTCATCATTCAGCCATTTTCGCCCCAAAATGGTAACCGAATGTTCTGCTACAACCATAGTCATTAATTTTTCTTCCAAGTTTTATCAGGGGTACCTAGCACCTGGTTCAGGTACCGAGCCACTACAAACAAATAATCGGACAAACGGTTGAGGTAGACTTGAATGACCGCCAATTCGGATACATCCGCTTGCTTGGAGGTCTCCATTAACTCGGTGAGGCGTCGTTCGCAACGACGGCAAACGGTTCGGGCAAGATGCGCCCATGCAGCAACTGGCGCACCGCCAGGAAGAATAAACTCTTTTAACAGAGGAAGAACTTCAGATAAAGCATCAATACGCTGCTCAAGGTCTTTGGCAACATTTTCAGGCAGGGTTGTCAGGTAACTAGTTGCAGAAGAATCCGGTGTCGTTGCCAGCCAAGCACCAGCCAAGAAGAGGTTAGCCTGAATATTTTCCAAATCTTCAGCGAGGCTCTCTTCATTTTTCGGCAAATGAGCGACAATTGCCCCTAGTACAGAGTTCAGTTCATCGAGGTCGCCATAGGCCTCGATCCGAATATGATGTTTGGGAACACGTTCCCCGGAAAAGAGGCTTGTTTTGCCTTTATCTCCGCCACCAGTATAAACCTTCATCCGATTGCTCCTTTGAATGTATTGACGATAGGGATGATATCCCTGCTCAATTGCCAAGGAAGAAAACAGGCAAGGGGGTATTGGCCGCATCTGTGACCACGTTTCAAGACAAACAACATCAGGGGCGATGAACCAAAACTTAGCTAATCATGCGAGAAACGATTTTGTACTAAAACATTTCAATTTTGTATTTTTATTGCGGCCAGGCTTCGAGTTGTACACTAAATATCAGTTTGTCACAAGCTTCTATCCTTCTCGTACAAAACAAATTTTTACCAGTATTTAAGCAAGTTAAGAATTAAATAGGGCCAACAAAAAAATATCGACCTGTGCTAATTGAGCATCCCAAAAAAAGCACAATAAATCTAGAAACAGCTAACTATCTATTATTTCATTGAATGTAAGTGAACTGCCATTCATTAATTGCCAAATTTTTTTTTTTGCTGTTGACAAAACGCGTAATCTTAAATAGGAAAACGACACCGTAAGTTATTTAGTTTTAGCTGTTTACCGGCTTTTTGTTTTTTGATGCTACATCGGACTCCAAGGAAGCCGGTTTTTTGCGTATAGACTGCCAGTTTGTCCGGGCAGGCAAGTTGAGTAGTGAGGTAGTACAGAAGAGAAGTAGCTTTAAGTCCTTTTCGCCAACACAGTACCCGTTGCGATTGAGACTCGTTTTTCCCGTGCAGTCATGAAAGACGGGCAGCAAGCCCGTGGATGTGCAGATCATCTGTATTCACCCGGATAACCCGGGAGGAACCATTTGAGGAAAATTGGCTCATATATGACAGTTAGATTTTCAAGAGTTGCAGTGCATCGTGTTCGATCGAGTCAGAAGAAAGACCGGCGAAATAGTAGTATTTAACCTACTGTTTTCCGGTCTTTTTTTTGTATAGGGGGATCCCGGCCAACCCAAAAAAGGTAGCCGGGCAACAAAAACGCTTGATAGACAGGAAGAGGTAACACATTGGAAAACAACGCGAATATGTTCTGGACTGGTTTATCACCCGACGAAGCGCGGGAAGCACTTGTCAATAAGGACAAGTCCATGCGCGACAAACGCATGACCCTCAAAGAAGCTGTCTCCAAATTCATCAACGATGGCGATAATGTTGGTATCGGTGGATTTGTCGACGTACGCCAGCCCATTGCCACCTGCCACGAGATGATTCGGCAGGGCTTTAAAGACCTCACCCTTTCTTTTCAATCCGCAGGTATGGCACCCGAATATCTCGGCGCGGCCATGATCCTCAATCCTGAAAGATGCAACATCAAACGCATTGAGCTTGCCTACTGGGCTCATGAGGGTTTTGGCCTGGCTCCTGGCTGGCGCTATCTTGCCGAGCGAGGCCTCATAGAGATCGAGGATTGGTCAAACTACAACATGTCAGCCCGATTTAAAGCTGGCTCCATGGGCCTGCCCTTTCTTCCCACCCGTAGCCCTCTGGGCGGCGATATTAAAAATACCAGCCGGACAAAAATTATAGATTGCCCCTTCACCGGTCGTAAAATCGGTGTCATTCCGGCTTCTAACCCCAATGTATCCTTAATCCATGTGCAGGCTGCTGATAAGTTCGGTAACTGCATAATTCGTGGTACGGATTGTACCTGTGCGGAAATCGCCATGGCTTCCGCCCACACCATCGTCACCTGCGAGCAGCTTGTTTCCCACGAGCTTCTGTGCACCAACCCCAAAGACGTCATGATCCCGTTTGCAGCCGTTGACGCGGTTATCGAGGTCCCGTACGGTGCCTATCCTGGCGCCTGTCGCCGCCATTACTGGTTCGACGGCGATCACATCCGCAACTTCTTAGGTCTTATCGCTCCCGTCTGCAAAGCTGGAGTTAAGGAAGGCCTGCAAGCATACTTTGACGAGTATATCTACGGTGTTGAGAACTTCGAAGAATTCCTGCAGAAAGTCGGTGTAAAAGACTTGCTGGCAGTGAAAGCTGCAGAGATGCAAAACTGCGAGCGCCTGGCCTAATCTGACTCACTCAGATAAAGCACGAAATTCTCATAACCTTAAGCTAAGGAGTCGATATGACAGCTTCAACGGATTATACCGCCCAAGAGATCATCGTTGTGGCGGGCTCGAAAATACTGGAAGACAATAAAATTGTTTTTGTTGGCACCGGTTTGCCCATGGTTGCAGCCCTGCTTGCAAACCGAACCCACGCTCCGGGGCTCATCCCGGTTTTTGAGGCCGGCGCTGTTGGCCCTCCCTTGCGCCATGGCCTGCCTGTTTCCGTAGGTGACTCCCGTACCTTTACCGGGGCCTCCTATGTAAAAGGCTTAAACGCCGCTTTTGAGCTGACCCAGCGCGGATTTGCCGATTTTGGTTTCATCGGTGGCGCCGAGGTTGATATGTACGGTAACCTCAACTCCACCATGATGGGTGACTTTCCCGATGGCTACCAGACCCCGAAAGTTCGTCTGCCGGGTTCTGGTGGTGCCTCAGATATGGCGGCTTCCTGCGAGCGCACTATTCTGATCGTTCCCCATGATAGAAAAAAATTCAATCAGCAAGTTTCCTACATGACCAGTCCAGGTCACCTTGATGGTAGCCCAGGAGCTCGCCAAAAAGCCGGCATGCAGGGTAAAGGCCCATACCGCGTCATCACCACCAAGGGTATCCTTGACTTCGAAGAAGGCAGCAACAGAATGCGCCTGATCCATACCTATCCGGGCGAGACGGTCGAGTCAATCCAGGAAGCAACAGGCTTCGAGTTGCTGATCCATCCTAACATCAGTGAATTCGAGCCCCCCACTGTTGAGGAGATTCGACTCATTCGTGAAGAGATCGACCCCAACGGTGTTTTCGTCAAACGGGTAGCCAAATAAACAGGTATACCCCTTCGACAGTGCCGCTAAATGCGGCACTGTCGTATTCAGAAATTTTGCAACGCTGGTAACCGCCAACGCAGCATCACAAAATTTACTGAAAGCTCTATGCTGAACCTTTGAAAATATAGGAAAAAAGTTAATGTTCGAAACGCAGTTTTCGAGCATACTTATTTACTGGATTTCCGGAGATACCGGCAAACCTGTTCCACCACTATTGCAAACATATCTTTTTACATCCTACACACAAAACGGAAAGGAGCTGACAGCATGAAAGTTCTCAAAATCGATCATCTGGGCATTGCTGTACCGAACTTGGACGAGGGTAAAAAATTCTGGTCAGATGTTATGGGACTGAAACTTGAGGGAACTGAGACTGTTGAAGAGCAGAAAGTAACCACCGCCTTCCTGCCTGTTGGCGAAAGCGAGGTTGAGCTGCTCGTGTCCACCGCCCCCGACGGACCCATTGCAAAATTCATCGAGAAAAAAGGCCCTGGTTTTCAGCACGTTGCTTTTCGTGTTGAGAACATTGAAGAGGCTTTGGCCGAGCTGCAGGAAAAAGGCGTAGCCCTGATCGACAAAACTCCGCGCATGGGCGCTGGCGGTGCTAAAATTGCTTTCTTGCATCCCAAAGCAACCGGTGGTGTTCTCGTCGAGATTTCCGAGCGCTGATACAAGTTCAAGACATTGAGTAATTCGCGGCAACGAAGGACTCAATGGAAGAAAAACACTGGTTCCGACAGGACATCCCCTGCATGGGATCGAATGTCGGACCAGTTTGTTTTATTTAAACTGGGGATAAACCCCAAGCTAACCACAAGGAGTAAGTGACATGGCAACTGGATATGATCAATGGGTTGAAGTCGCCACCAAGCAGATGAAGGGAAAAAGCCCGGACGACATCACCTGGCAATCTCCCGAAGGCATTGCTGTAAAACCGCTGTACACCGAAGAAGACCTGAAAGGCCTCGAGTCTCTGAGCGCATTCCCTGGTATGGCCCCGTATACCCGTGGTCCGATGGCTACCATGTATGCCGGTCGCCCCTGGACCATTCGCCAGTATGCTGGTTTCTCCACTGCTAAGGCTTCCAACGAATTCTATCGCAAAAACTTGGCAGCTGGCCAGAAAGGCCTCTCCGTTGCTTTCTCCCTCTCCACCCATCGTGGTTACGACTCTGACAATCCCCGTGTATCCGGTGATATCGGAAAAGCTGGTGTTGCCATCGACTCCATCGAGGATATGAAAATCCTCTTTGATGGTATTCCTTTGGACAAAATGTCCGTTTCCATGACCATGAACGGTGCCGTTATTCCGATTCTGGCCATGTGGATCGCCGCTGCCGAAGAGTCTGGGGTTAAACAGGAACAGCTCAACGGTACCATCCAGAACGATATTCTCAAAGAGTACCTGACCCGTAATACCTATATCTATCCGCCTGAGCCTTCAATGCGGATTATTTCCGACATTATGGCATTCTGCTCGCAGAACATGCCCAAATACAACACCATCTCCATCTCCGGTTACCACATCATGGAAGCCGGTGCTGACTCTGTTCTTCAGACAGCATTCACCCTGGCTGATGGTATTGAGTATGTTCGCGCTGCTATCGCCTCCGGCATGGATGTGGACACCTTTGCTCCGCGTCTGTCCTTCTTCTTCGGTATCGGCATGAACTTCTTCATGGATATCGCAATGCTGCGCGCTGCACGTTACCTCTGGTACAAACAGATGCAGCAGTTCAATCCGAAGAATCCGAAATCCACCATGCTGCGTACCCACTGCCAGACCTCTGGTTGGTCGCTCACCGAGCAGGATCCGTACAACAACGTTATCCGGACCACCATCGAGGCCATGTCCGCCGTTCTTGGTGGTACCCAGTCCCTGCACACCAACTCCTTTGATGAGGCTGTTTGCCTGCCGACTGAGTTCTCCGCACGTATCGCCCGTAACACCCAGATCATCATCCAGGAAGAGTCCCAGGTCTGTAAAGTTGCCGATCCGCTCGGTGGCTCCTACTACATCGAGTGGCTCACCAACGAGATCGTCAAGGGTGCCGAGAAGATCATGGACGAGATCGAAGAGCTCGGCGGCATGGCCAAAGCTATCGCTTCCGGTATGCCGAAACTGCGCATCGAAGAGTCTGCCGCCCGTCGTCAGGCCCGTATCGACCAGGGTAAAGACGTTATCGTTGGCGTGAACAAATACCGCCTCAAAGACGAAAAACTTGACTTCGAGGTACTCGAGGTACCGGATTCTGTTCGCCTTGAGCAGATCGAGCGTATCAAAGAGACCAAAGCTGCCCGTGACGAAGCCAAATGTCAGGCCTGCCTCGAAGCCATCACCAAGGCTGCTGGCGGTAGCGACAATCTCCTTGCCTGTGCTATCGATGCAGCTAAAGCCAGAGCAACTGTTGGAGAGATTTCTGACGCTATGGAAAAAGTATTTGGACGTTTTGTTGCAACCACCCAGTGTGTATCTGGTGCCTACTCTTCTGAGTACTCCGAAGCCAGCGCAGACAGCGCCCAGGTTATCGAGGCACTGCGCAAACGCACCGATGACTTCCTGGCCAAAACCGGTCGTCGTCCGCGTATCCTGGTCACCAAAATGGGTCAGGACGGCCATGATCGCGGTATCAAGGTTGTTGCCTCTTCCTACGCTGACCTCGGCTTTGATGTTGACATCAGCCCGATGTTCCAGACTCCTGACGAAGCGGCCAAAATGGCTATCGAGAACGATGTTCACATCGTTGGCGCCTCCTCTCTGGCAGCCGGCCATAAAGCCCTTGTCCCTGAGTTGATCGAGAAACTCAAAGCCCAGGGTGCTGGCGAGATCATGGTCGTAGCCGGTGGTGTTATTCCGCCGAGCGATTATGACTTCCTCTATGACGCAGGTTGTAAGGGTATTTACGGTCCTGGTACCCCGATCACCGAGTCTGCAGGCAAAGTCCTGGATATGCTTGAAGAGAAATACTGCAAATAAGTAACAACTGCTAAAAGCATATTGGTAAACATGCGAACGGACGGGCTAAAATCCGTCCGTTCGCTGTTTTCTCCCTTCAAAACCATTACTAAAGGCCGAATATGCAGAAAGATCCCAGTTATTACATTCAAGGCGTTCTTGACAATAATCGCCTGATGCTCGCACGAACCATTACGCTCATTGAGTCCACCCTGTCTACTCACCAGGACATTGCCAGACAGGTTATCAATGAGCTCCTTCCCCGAACCGGCAAAGCAGTTCGCTTGGGCATTACCGGAGTACCGGGTGCGGGCAAAAGCACCTTTATCGAGAGCTTTGGAACCATGTTGACCAAACTGGGGTTTCGGGTTGCCGTTCTGGCTATCGATCCTTCCAGTACCAGAAGTGGTGGCTCCATTCTGGGTGACAAAACACGCATGGAACAACTGGCTGTCAACGATATGGCCTTTATTCGCCCCTCCCCCTCCGGTGGGTCCCTTGGTGGTGTTGCCCGAAAAACCCGTGAGACAATGCTGGTCTGCGAAGCAGCTGGTTTTGATGTTATTATCATCGAGACTGTTGGTGTTGGTCAGTCCGAGACCACCGTTGCCTCCATGTGTGATTTTTTTCTGGTCCTGCAGATTTCCGGTGCCGGTGATGAGTTGCAGGGCATCAAAAAAGGTGTTCTTGAGGTCGCAGATGCCATTGTGGTCAATAAAGCAGACGGCGACAATGTCACCCGGGCACGACTTGCCAAAAAACAGTATGAGACAGCACTGCACCTGGTCACCCCTTCTTCCCCCAACTGGATGCCTCCAGTCATGACCTGCAGTGCCCTTGAACACCGAGGTCTTGAAGAGGTCTGGGAGACCGTCATGAAGCACAAAGATATCATGACTAACTCCGGAGAACTGCAGAAAAAACGTCAGGATCAGGCAATGAGTTGGATGTGGTTTCTAGTCAATGAAGGCCTGGAGCGTTGGTTTTACACCCATGAGGAAACCCAGAAGCTGCTGCCCTCAATCAAGGCTGGAGTTGAACAGGGAAAAATTGCCCCGACCCGCGCTGCCGATGACCTGGTTGCAGTTCTTGGCAAAAAAGATCTGCTTTTTTAATCCTTTGGATGTATTCTTGGGAACAATTTCGCCTTTGTTGCGCCAAATACATATCCCCTTCATTCTCAGAACTTTCGTTGGAGAATAAAGGGGATTTCTTTTTGTCCCTTCGTGGGTGAGCAGACTGCTCACATAAAAGATTCGATCAAAATCCTTGACGCCAGCATCAATCAAGAGTATAAACCTCGGACCAACTTGGGCCCAACACAACAGCCAACGGTGTCACAAACATCATGAGCCCGAGTGAACAGCCACATGATCTCCAGTGTGATAGCCGGGTCCTGTGCAATAAAGAATCACAAACCCCGTCAGGTCCGGGAGGAAGCAGCGGTAGTGACACTCTTTATGTGCATGGGGTTGCCCGGCTATCCTTTTTTAGGTGGCCCCCGGTGGATCACCCTCCACCCTCCCTCGCTTCAATCCCAACCTGAGAACTGACTGCCTATATTCCCTGTGTCTTATCTCGTTCTCGCCAGAAAATCTCGTCCCCAAAAATTTGCCGAAGTCGTCGGGCAGAAGCCTGTCGTCCGCACGCTGCAAAATGCCTTATCTCAGGGCCGTGTTGCCCACGCCCTCATTTTCAGCGGAATTCGAGGAACTGGCAAAACCACCCTTGCCCGCATCATGGCCAAGGCGCTGAACTGCGAACAGGGCCCTGCAACCGAACCCTGTAACCAATGCCGCTCCTGCCTGGATATAGCCGACGGCTCCAGCATCGATCTCCAGGAAGTGGATGGTGCCTCCAACCGTGGTATTCAGGAGATTCGTGAACTGAAAGAAAAGATTCGGTTCATGCCCACCAGTTCCCGCTATAAAATCATCATCATCGATGAAGTCCACATGCTGACAACCGAGGCCTTTAACGCCTTGTTAAAGACACTGGAAGAGCCACCGGATCATGTTTATTTCATGTTTGCCACCACAGAGTTACATAAGGTGCCGGTGACCATCCTCTCGCGTTGTCAACGCTACGAGCTCAAGCGCCTGAGCCACGCTGAATTGGCCGAGCATTTTCAGCGTCTTGCCGGTCTTGACGGGGTGAGCATGGAGCCTGCAGCAGTTGACATGATCGTTCGTGAGGCAGGGGGCAGTGTTCGTGATGGCTTGAGCCTTTTGGATCAGATTTTTTCCTACTGCGGCACTGAGGTCAAAGCCACAGAGGTGGTCGAGGTTCTTGGACTGGTCAATCACCAACTGGTGGCTCATTTGGGAACCGCTCTCCTTCAGGGCGATCTGGCAACGATCTACAGCTTACTTGAGGAGATGTATCTCCATGGCACGGACATCAAACGTTTCTGCAATGATCTTCTCCAGTGGTTTCGTAATCTGGTTGTCTGCAAGATAGCCCCTGCCCCCCAATCCATGCTCGCCCTGCCCGAAGAAGACCTTACCCATCTCAGGGCAACAGCAGATGAATTCTCCCTGGAGACCATCTCCGCCATGTTCAACCTGCTGCTCGAAGGGGTTGAAAAAGTCGGCTATTCGCAGCAACCCCGCCTGGCGCTTGAACTCAGCTTTATTCGTGCGATCCAATTCAACAATGTGCTTCCGGTCTCCAGCCTGATCTCTCGTTTTGATCAACTCCTCGATGGGCAGACGCTTGAGGATCTGGCTCCACAGCATACAACAGCGTCCGCCCAGGCGACCAAAGAGATACTGGCCGGGTTGTCTGAAAAAAAGTCTGAAGGGGTTCAGGCCCCTTCACTTGCAGAGGATCCGCCCCACCCTGCCACAGCAGAGCGGAGCCAGTCTCGCCCAACAGCACCATTGCAGAGTGGCGTTCCCGAAAAAAAAACTGAAAAAATAGACACAGAAAATAATCGTTCACCTCTAGCCTCCCCCCTGCCTGAGCTCAAGGACCAACCGACTCAAAAACCTTCAACGGCGCCACTACCTGATTCAGAGCCTGCCCCCACCCCCCAAGAGCGGAAAAAACGTATTCGTCAAAACTGGGATGGCTTTCTCAAGTATGTGCGCGATCGTCAACCCTGGAGTGCGGCTGCCCTGCAGATGGCCTCCTCGGTTGACCTCAAAGAAGATCAGCTTATAGTTCACTTCACTGACAGTGCGGATTGCACCATGCTCCGCCAGAAAAATAACATTCAAGGAATCAGTGAATATCTGCTCGATTTTTTTCAGGAGAATCTTTCAATCCAGTTTGAAGTACCTGGATCGGATGCCTGTTCTGTCGACCCGGCAAGTGGTTTGGCCGCGCAAAATGAACGGCGCGCTCTCGCCAATGACCCCATGGTCCTGACAGCCCTTGATGTTTTCACCGGTCAGGTGGGTGACATTCGCATCGGCCCCCGTTACCGGAGTCCTCATCAAACAGCCCCTAAAAACAGTGACAAGCCCGATATCGATTCGGAAGAGCAGGATAGTCAGCCACAGTGATATCGGCCCGTTTCTTTCTTTCACCCGTCATTTAAAGAATAAAGAGGTAGCGTATGGATATGAGTAGCTTAATGAAACAGGCCCAGCAGTTTCAGGAGAACCTGGCCAAAGTTCAGGACGAACTCGGCAATAAAGAGGTGAGTGGATCTGCCGGCGGCGGTATGGTCACCGCAACATTGAATGGTAAAGGCGTTGTCCTGGGGATAAGCATAGAGCAGGCGCTGGTGCAGCCGGAAAATACCCAAATGCTGCAGGACCTTGTGGTTTCTGCGGTCAATGATGGCCTGAACAAGGCAAAAGAGATGGGCAAAAGCGAGATGGGTAAACTCACAGGTGGTATGAATATTCCCGGGTTATTCTAAATGCAGGTTATTCCACCGGCGCTTGATCGGTTGATTGGTGACCTGACCAAACTCCCAGGCATTGGTCGAAAAACCGCCACTCGTCTGGCACTGTATATTCTGCGGCGCCCCGCGACCGAGGCAAGAAACTTGGCCATGGACCTGGAACAACTGCATGAGATGATTCATCTTTGTAGCAGTTGCTATACCTTCTCCGAGACTGATCCCTGTGCCATCTGCGGCAATCCCAGCCGTAACAGCCGAATTGTCTGTGTGGTTGAAGAACCAGGCGACCAGATTGCCATTGAAAAGACTGGCGCCTTTAGCGGCACCTACCATATCCTGCATGGTGTGATCGCCCCCATGGAGGGCATAGGGCCATCGGAGCTAAAAATGGAGGAACTCCGCAAACGAGTGCAATCCGGACAGGTGGATGAGATACTCATCGCCACCAGCTCAACCGTTGCCGGCGAGGCCACAGCCTCCTATATTGCCGAGATGCTAGTTCATAGCGGGATTGGTCTCAGTCGTCTCGCCTGCGGTATCCCCATGGGCATGGACATTAAATATGCCGATGAACATACTCTTGCCCGCGCCATACAATCCCGTCAAGCAGTCTCTTAAATTCAACATCCCCCTATCGCCGCCAGGACATCAGGGGGATGTATTCTTTTTCTCACCTTCTCTCAGTCGACTCTTCTCACACAAAAATTGACCAGACCATCTTGGTCGCAATTGCATATAAAAAGATCGAAAAAATACGTTTGAGCTTATCCACCGGTAAGGCGTGTGCAAGCTTTGCCCCCAACGGTGCCGTGCACACCGAAGCACAGACAATACCAGCCAGCGCCGGTAGATAAATATAGCCAAGGCTGTATGCTGGAAGCCCCTCTGCATGCGGGTTATTTAAGATATACCCAAGAGCGCCGGCAATGGCGATGGGCAATCCGATGGCTGCTGAGGTACCGATTGCCCGATGAGCCTGGACATTACACCAGACAAAAAAGGGTACAGATAACGATCCACCACCAATACCAACCAGGGCTGAAACCACTCCTATGACCGACCCCACACCAAACATCCCCGGAGCAGCGGGCAGTTCACGTGATGCCTTTGGTTTTTTTCCAAAAAACATCTGGGTGGCTGCGGTGTAGAGAAAGATGCAGAAAAAACCTTTAAGAAAATCCGTTGAAAGATAGGCAGCCACCAAAGCCCCTAGAAATGTCCCCAACAGCACTCCGGGAACAATTCGACGAAAAATTGCCCAGTCGACAGCTCCACGTCGATTATGCGCCAAAAGACTGGAGATCGAGGTAAAGATAATCGAAGCCAGAGACGTCCCCAGAGCCAGATGCATCACATGCGTGGGTTCAATTCCCTGAAGAGGAAAACAAATCGCCAGAATCGGTACAATAACCAGTCCCCCGCCTACACCAAGTAATCCCGCAATAATTCCGGCAACTGCGCCGACAGCGACATACATCGCTAATATTTCAAGTCCCATTCTATTCTTCCTTTATGGATATTGACCTCTGGAACAGAGGTGTAATCCTCTGATTTCACTTGACAATCCTTGGCTATTCTCTATCGTCAGAAAAAATAACCTGTTCGATAGCTGCCAGATGACGTTGCATGGCAAGAGACGCCGCTTGCCCGTCATTTGCTTCCAAGGCGTCTATAATATGCAGATGCCCATCCACTGATGTCTGCCGCCTAGTAGAGTTTTGCAACCATTCACCTCGACTTTCATCAAGAATGGATTGAATAGCCTCCATCACCCGACTCAGTGCTCTGTTCCCGGTACTTTCAGCTAAAATTTGATGAAACCGGGCATCGAGCTGCGTTGATTCCAGTCCTCCCAGCAAGGCTCGCTGCTGATCACAGACCACCGCCTTGATCTGAACCAGTTCCTGTGTCGTCATTCGCTTTGCTGCCAGAGCCGCAATCTGTGGCTCAATCATCTGCCTGAATTCAATAATCTCATGCAGCGCATCTTTTTGTGTAGTTATGGCCTCAAGAAGATTATCGACAGAGGGCCCCTGCTCCATGGTACTGAGCAGATAGGTACCATCTCCCTGCCGACTCTCAATCACCCCACGCTCAGCCATTGCCTGCAGGGCCTGACGCAAATGGCTCCTGGAAACACCAAACTGCTCAGCCAGTCGGCGCTCCGCAGGCAGTTTGTCCCCTGAAACAAGCTGTCCTTCAGCAATCATGGATTGAATGCGCCTGATGATGCCAGTATAAACATTGCTTTTTTCATCTGGGGCTGCGCCCGGCATCCCTCTTCCTCCCTACCAGTTTTAGTCGTTCACGTACAAAGCTCCGAAAACGAAGTTACGAGCTCGGTCACCGGCTGTTTGCATGTAGTTCAAGAATATTTTTTTGTCATTGAAGATACCATTGGTTGTTCCTGTTTGCGAGTTGGCTCCATGTGCAGGCATCCAGACAATCGCCCCCATTGGTTGACCAATAAACGAACTTCAATTTTTACATAAACCATGAAAAAACGGCCATCCCTTGGCGAAACCAGTCATACTGCACCTTATTGGTTAACCAATATAGCGCATATTATATTTTCTACAACTCTAACCTGTGCCCACATCCCTAAATTTTCCTGGACTTCCGCAACGGCAAGAATACCAATTCCGCTCGCAGTTTTCTGATCAAGCGAGTACTTTGGAAAAGGCTAACCCCGATTCATCATCCACCTACACTTGCGCTTGTTATGCCTCCATTGCGATCACTTTTCCAATACATTTTCTTTCCCCTCACAGGAGCTAGCCTCCTCACAGCACTAGCCTGGGCGCAACACTCGATGTTCAAGCTGTCGGTTTCCTCGCTTTATTATCTTCCCCCTGCAGGGGTTGGCGCCTTTTTGGGCCTGTTGCTAGTCGCCTACATGAAACGCAACCAACTCTACAATGAGGAGGTCACAGAGCAAAATCTGCAGCTCAATAGAAAAACACAAGAGGGAGAAGAGCGATACCGGCGCCTTTTTCAACAGAGCCAGGCCGCGCAATTGGTCATCCATCCACTAACTGGATTGATCATCGGTAGCAACGAGGCAGCGCAGTCCTTATATGGGTACAATGAAGGGCAATTAGGGGCCATGTCCATCTACGACATCAACGTCGATGCCCGCAGAACCACGATTAAAAACATGCAACGAGTCCTCTCGGGAGAACAGCTGAATTTTCAATTTCATCATCGGGTTGCCTCTGGCGATGAAATCCCGGTTGCGGTATACACTGTCCCTCTGCCTCAGGGAGAAGAAACCTTGCTGCATTCAGTGATCATTGACCTGAGCAGCCAAGATCGGGCCGAGTCTCATCTGCGACGCAAAACCCTTGAACAGCGACTTCTGCTCGATTCTATCCCTGTGAGTGTCTGGTATCTCAAGGATGCGGAGACCTATGGTTCGGTCAATCTCGCCTTTGCCGAAAATTTCGGTCTGACACCACTCGATATCGCCCACCACCCTCTGGAAGCTGTTTTACGCCCCCGCATGCTGGCCTTGGCCCTTGCCAGCAACCGCCAGGTTTTTGCCGGCAAAAAAGCCCTGCATTACGAACAGTGGTTCACCTTCAGCAACGATAATCCGCGCTATATGGCCATAACCAAAACGCCCAAGCTTGATGAACAGGGCGAAGTTGAATTTGTTGTCTGCACAGCAACAGATATTACCACCATGCAACAGGCCAGGGAACTCCTCCGGATTGAACGAAACTTACATGTCGCGCTGACCGCTGCAAACTCCTTTGAGGAAACCCTGGAACTCTGCCTGAAAAAGGCCATGGAAATTTCCCAGACTGACTGTGGCGGCCTCTACCAACTACTTCCTGAAGATGAAGGGCTCCACCTCATGGTCCAGCAGGGGCTTCCTGCATCCCTTATAGCAAAAGAGGCTGTCTACGAAGCCGATTCCGCCTACACCCGCCTGGTGCTCAAAAACAAACCCGTCTACACATCCTTTGATCGCTTAAATAAACAACTTGCCCATGCCACCCACTTCAGTGATGAGCTCAAAGCCATGGCCATTATTCCTATCACCTTTGAAGGAAAGACCATAGCCGCGCTCCATGTCGCTTCGCATGAACTTGACGAGATCAGCGGTTATTCTCGAGCAGCGCTGGAACGTATCGTGGCTCACCTGGGCACCTTTCTCATGCAAAAACAGCAGGCTGCTCAGATCCTTCGCAGTCAACGCAACCTGGAATCTCTGTTTAACACCATCCACGACATGGTCTTTATCCTTGATATGCAGGGACGCATTCGTTACCTCAATGCCTCTGCAATCAAACATTTAGGCTATCAAACAGCTGAGTTAATCGGTAAGTCAATCATTAGTCTCCACCCTGAAAAATACCAAAAGGAAGCCGAAGAACTCTGCGCGGAAATTCTCGCCGGAACAAATAATTTCTGCCCGTTCCCCCTGATGACCAAAACTGGAGATGAAATTCCGGTGGAAACCCATTTGACCCTGGGGCAATGGAGCGGCAAGAAGGTTGTTTTTGGTTTAAGCCGTGATATCGGTGGCCGCTTACAGCTAGAACAGCAACAGCGACAACTTATGAAACATGTGGGAATGGAGCGGATGGCCGGCGCCATTGCCCATCACTTCAACAACCTGATGGCTATTGTTGCAGGCAACCTCGAACTGGCACTTGAACAAAGCGATATACGCCCAGAAACTTTCAATTTTCTCAGAAGTGCTTTAGATGGTAGTCAAAGGGCGACAGATCTGGGCAAATCACTTCTTCTTTATACAGGGCACTTTGCTGAAAAGAATGAACAGCTCAATTTGAGTGAGATTTGCCGCAAGCAAGTGAACAATGTACGCCAAAATCTCCCTGAGAACATATTGCTTTCAGAAGAGTACCCCCCTCAGGATCCCGTGGTGATTGCCAATCCCCAACAACTCACCCGGGTCTTGGATGCGCTGATAACCAATGCCGTCGAAGGGATCGGCACTCAACCTGGGCAGCTCTGCCTGCGGGTCAGCTCACTCAAGGAACCTGCTATTACCAACCGGCATATCAATCCAGCGGGCTGGAAACCAGAACAAATTACCTATGCCTGCCTTGAGCTCAGTGATAATGGCGGAGGCATCAATGCGGAGCAGCTTGAAAATATATTTGACCCCTTCTACTCGGATAAATTTATTGGCCGAGGCCTGGGGTTACCCCTTGCTCTGAGTATTGTGAAAAAACTCGGTGGAGCCATCTCCGTTCAAAGCAGCCCAAATCAGGGCTCTGTGTTCAAAGTGCTGCTCCCTGAAGTCAACCGCTCTTTCATTTCTTCGTTATAATTAAGATATTATCTCAGCCAATCCCTTGACAAAGATTCTTCTTTTGCGACAATACCGTATTGTTTCTTTTGGCCGATTTCACAAAACAGCTCATCAGTGTTGGCGCGCAAAGACGTTCCACAGCTTACGTACTTGTCAAAAAATGGCTCAGATTCTTATTATTGATGACGATACCATGCTCTGCGAGATGCTCAGCACCCATCTGGGCAGTACAGAGCATATTGTTCAAACAGCGCAAAGTTTACAAAAGGGACTGCAACTAACCCAGGAAGAAGCCTTTGATGTGCTTTTTCTCGATGTGCAGCTTCCCGACGGAAACGGCCTTGAATGGTTTCAACAATTTGCCCAAAGCCCATCCAAACCGGAAATTATCATCATGACAGGATCAGGAGATCCGGATGGGGCAAAAAAAGCCATTCAGTCTGGTGCATGGAGCTATCTCGAAAAGCCACATATTGTCAAAAACCTGCTGCTTCCCTTGACCCGTGCCCTGGAATATCGCAAGGAGAAAAAGCGAATTGAGCAGGTACCGGTCGCATTAAAACGGGAGCGTATAATCGGACGAAGCCCCGTCATTCAAACGGCTCTTGACCAGGTTGCCCGCGCTGCAGCCGGTGAAGCCAATGTACTTATTACCGGTGAAACAGGTACGGGCAAAGAGGTCTTTGCCAGGGCCATTCACGAAAATTCTTCACGAAGTAAGAATGCCTTTGTTGTCGTCGACTGTGCTTCGCTTCCTGAAAATCTCATTGAAAGTACTCTTTTTGGCCATAACAAGGGTGCCTTTACCGGAGCAGATCGCGCGGCCACCGGTTTGATCAAACTCGCCGATGGGGGAACGCTCTTCTTAGACGAGGTCGGCGAATTACCTGAACGCATTCAAAAAACATTTCTCCGCGTCCTCCAGGAACGTAGCTTTCGCCCCATAGGAGCAACCCTTGAGGAAAAAAGTAATTTTCGCCTTTTAGCGGCAACAAACCGCAACCTGAGCCAGGAAGTTACCGAAGGCCGCTTTCGCTCCGACCTTCTCTACCGCCTTCGCTCTCTGAGCTTGCATCTTCCGCCTCTTCGCAAACGTAAAGAGGATATTCGCCCTTTGTGCCGTCATTTTCTTGCTCGTCTCTGTGACAGGACACAAGTGAGCTCCAAGGGAATCGCGGACGAATTCTTTGAAACCTTAACCGCCTACGAATGGCCAGGCAATGTCCGCGAACTCCAGCAAACACTTGAGCAGGTGTTTGCCAATGCCATTCATCACCCCACCCTGTACGGCTATCACCTACCAACAAATATCCGTATTTTCAACACATTACAATCTTTATCACACAAACAGCACTCAGCATCTGAACCAGACATCCCTCTCAAACTTGATTGCCCTACTGATTGGAAAACTTTTAAAGCAGAACAGGAGAGACTCTATCTGCAACAAGTTTTTTCCTATACCCAAGGAAACATCAAAGAGGCCTGCAAAGTCTCCGGGCTTTCCCGTGCCCGACTCTACCAGCTCATCAATCTGTACAATCTCTCTCCTCAGCAAGAAATCATGGCATAGCTTTCCTGATTCCTCTCTTTTTTCAATCGTTTTGTCCAGTAAACTAGACAGAGTTCTGTCCAAAAAAATAGAATACATCCATAAACAGACTGCTCGGAAGGCGTAACCCTACCGATATGAAAATTCCATTCTTCGGAAGCGTTCCCATTTATCAGGCACAAGAGGATTATTGAGTCATTTCTTCCTCACGGAAACTGCGGTTTAAAACTGGCAAAAAAACTGCTTAAACTTCTTCAACACCCTTTTTCAATCAGTCTGCTTTCCCGGAGATATTCATGTCCAATATCTTTTTATACGGCGCTCACAGCTCAAATGCACTCATCCGCCTCGAGCTCGCTCTGGAGGGAATCTCACGAGAGCTCAGCTTAACCCGCCTTCCTCCCGGTCCGCTGTTTTCATCAACTACCAGTCTCAAAATGCGCTCCAATGATATACTACTCCTCTATGCCCAAAACGAAGCTGACATCGAGTGGTTTATTCAACAGCGGCACAACTTTGATGGCTTTCGCCTTATACTGATATTGCAGAAACGATCATCCATCACCACCAACCGATTTATCCTTCTCTCTCCTCGCCTGGTCGCCGACGAGGAAACAAGTCTCTTTACGGTTACAGACTATTGCTTAAATATCTGCCGCAAAGAAAAGTTATTGGCCTAGACACATCTGTTTTTTAAGCTTTCAACACTTACTGCAACTATCTTCTCTGTATCCCCGCAGAACTCCTTTCGGTTTCTCTCGCCTTTTTTAATAGCCTCGTCTATTTTGAAATTTTGACCTGGCAGAAGCGACCTCTCCTTGATTACAGGTTACGATAAAATTACGTACTCAACACAGGAATATTGCATGGGGATAGCCACAGATATCATCCTTCTTGTTGTGACCGCGTTTTTCTGCGGTCTCTTAATGCAACGCCTCCATCAACCACTGATTCTTGGTTATATCCTTGCTGGAGTAATCCTCGGTCCCTATACGGGTGGCCTGACTATTACAGAAGCACACGACATCGAGTTGCTCGCCGAGATTGGAGTCGGCTTACTGCTATTTGCCCTGGGGCTCGAATTTTCGCACAAAGATCTCAAACCGGTGAAATGGATAGCCTTACTGGGGACCCCACTCCAGATATGTTTAACACTGTCTCTGGGGTTGAGCATCGGCATCTTCCTCGGTTGGGATTTCAAAACATCGCTCTGGTTTGGTGCGTTGATCTCGCTGTCCTCTACCATGGTCATTCTCAAAACCCTGATGAACCAGGGATGGCTAGGAACACTTTCGAGCAAGGTCATGATTGGTATGCTCATTGTCCAGGACTTGGCAGTGGTCCCGATGATGATACTTCTGCCCCTCTTAAATGACCCTGCTGCTGGCCTGGTCCAACTTGGATCGGCGTCAACCAAAGCGATCATATTTCTGGTGGCTATGTTTGTTGCTGGTACGAAACTCATGCCCTGGCTCATGCGCCACATAGCAAAACTGGGCTCACGTGAACTCTTCCTTCTTTCCATTGTTGCCATTGGCCTGGGGGTTGGCTACCTCACCTATCTGGTCGGTCTTTCCTTTGCTTTTGGTGCCTTTATCGCTGGCATGGTACTGACAGAATCTGATTATGGCCACCAGGCATTAAGCGACATTATTCCTCTGCGAGACATTTTTGGTCTCCTCTTTTTTGCCTCTGTGGGCATGCTGTTAGATCCAAAATTTTTAATTGATCATATCGGCATTATCATCACCTTGGTTGCCCTGATCAGCCTGGGGAAAGGATGCATCTTCAGCCTGCTTGCCTGGCTCTTTCGTTATCGCAATGTAATCCCCATTGCTGTAGGGCTGGGGCTTTTCCAGATAGGTGAATTTTCATTTGTTCTGGCACGCATTGGCCTGAGCACCAACTCTATCTCCACAGAACTCTACAACCTTGTGCTGACAACAGCCGTGGTTACCATGATTTTGACACCGATTATATCTTCACAGACAACACGACTCTACAACCTCAAGAAACGCTGGTTTAAGAAAGAACCTTTGGAATCAACGAACATTCCAGAACAGGGTTTACATAATCATGTGGTCATCGCGGGCGGAGGACGGGTGGGGCAGCAGATCGCAACAACCTTGTACCGCATTGGACGGCCTTTTGTGCTCATCGAACTCGACCAACACCGCATAGAACTGGCGAAGTCTGCTGGCTTTGCCGTCATCTATGGAGATGCTGGCCAGGAGATCGTTTTGGAGGCTGCTTCCATTGGTACGGCTGGACTTTTGGTTGTGACCATTCCTGGAATTGTTGTCTCCCAGAATATCGTTGCCCATGCCCAGCATTTCAATCCTACAATAGAAACCGTTGCCCGCGTCTCCGACCCAGAATTTTTCAAGGTGTTTGAAGAACTGGGAGTAACAGATCTTGTCTACCCCGAACTTGAGGCTGGCCTTGAAATGGCACGCCAGGTTCTGCTGGCTCTTCATGTTCCGGTCACCGAAGTGCAGCGACAAACCGAGACCCTGCGCCAGGAATACTTCACCTCCAGCATGAGCCAAAGCAAACCTTACCAAACCCTTTCTCAATTTCGATCCGCCGAACAGCAATTTGACCTGGAGTGGGTCAGCCTGCATCAGGGGTCCAGCCTCTGCGGGACTTCCATCGGTGCATCAGAAATACGCAAAACAACCGGTGTCTCTGTTGTAGGTGTGTTACGTGAGGATACGCTTGAGCCCAACCCGGGCCCGAAGTTCTTGCTTCAAGAAAACGATCTAGTCGCTATAATTGGTTCAGGCGATGCCCGCTCGCAGTTCCACCGGCAATTTTTAGGTGAAACCACCTTTCAGGGAACGGACACTACACCCTCCCAATAAAGATTTTTTTCTCTTTTTTTAAATCCTGAGCAAAAAACGAGATGAAAGGTTTGCATCGCCCCACCGGGTGTGGTACGAAAACGGTTTACTTTTTACCAACCCATCATTCAAAAAGACTGATTTTTCACCGAAGGACTTTGCTCATTTCAAACAGGCAAACTGAGCAGTAACCTTCCCGCCGAGCCTCACTCACTCTTGTGGTTCCAGGTTATCTTCCACAGTCACTGATGTACGGATAGACAGATGAAAGCTACCAATTATCGCGAAATACCCTACAATTTTACCTCTGCCGATGACCGGCTGATCATCAACCACCTGTTTGGTCCCGATCTCTGGGACGATCTTGAGGAGTTACGCTCCCAACGCGTGACCGGCCGCTCCGCTCGTCTAGTCATGCGCTGCATTGGTGACCTGTTTATTCTGCATCGGAATCCCTTTCTCTACCAGGAACTGATTGACTCGCCCCGACGGCGTTTGACCTTTTTCAAGGTCATGAAAAAAGATCTCGATATCATTGAGCGCACCGCCCAAAAGGTCAACGTCGACAGTGAGCGGACCAGCAAAGTGCTCAACCTGGTCAAGCTCTGTCGAGCAAAATCCAAAGAATTGCAAGCTGAGATCAACTCAGCCTCTGCTGATCGTAAAAATATTCGCAAAAAACTAGGGGCAATCATCGGTGGGGAAAACGTCTGCTTTGATCCGTTTTCCATTATCAGCCATGCCACCGACGCAACGGACTGGCGCCTGCACCTTCCCGTTGCCATTGTTCGCCCGGCAAATGAAGACCAGATAGCCCCCCTGCTTGAGGCTATCAGTGAACTCGGGCTCAAGGTTATTCCCCGCGGTGGCGGTACCGGTCTTACCGGTGGTGCTGTTCCCGTAAGCTCCGGCTGCGTGATCATCAACACAGAGAAACTCAACACGATCCAGGGAATCGAACACCGTCATTTCGAAGATGATAACGGTAGCACCAAGAAGATGCCGGTCATCAAGCTTGAAGCCGGTGTCATCACCCAGGATGCGATGCAATACTGTGATCAGCGCGGCCTGGTTTTTGCCACCGACCCGACCAGTGCCTGGGCATCGACCATTGGCGGCAACATCTCAGAAAATGCCGGTGGCAAGACAGCTGTCCTCTGGGGTACTGCCATTGACAACCTCCTTGGCTACACCATAGCCATGCCCGGCACCGGCCTGGTGCATGTCAAACGGGCCAACCATCGGATGCGCAAAATCCTTCCGGATGACCAGGTTGTGTACGAGGTTTTCAACGATCAGCAGGAGCTGATCAAGCGTATCGAGCTTCGAGGTGATCAGATCCGCAAAAAAGGCTTGTGGAAAGATATCACTAACAAAGCACTTGGTGGGCTGCCCGGCGTTCAAAAAGAAGGGACGGATGGTATAATCACCTCGGCTGAATTCATTCTCTATGAGGCCTACGAGAAGAAGATGACCTTCTGTCTCGAGTTTTTTGGTCAGGACATGGATGAGGCCAGCAAGGTTATCGTTGAAATCTCTGAGCAGATCACCAACGAGGGCGAAGAGGCCCTCATGGCCCTGGAGCATTTCGATGAGGAATATATCCGCGCAATTAATTATAAGTTCAAAGCGGCTCGTTCCAATCCCCCTAAGGCTGTTCTCTTAATCGACATGGTGGCCCACACAACCGAGCAGATCATGCGCGGTAAAGAAAGGTTACTCAAGCTCTTGGATCGGTACGTCAATACAGAGATCTTCGTTGCCAGTGATGCTGACGAAGCAGCTCGCTTCTGGCGGGATAGAAAACGCTTGGGAGCCATTGCCGCCCGCACCAACGCCTTTAAGCTCAACGAGGATATTGTTCTGCCGCTGCCGGCACTGGCTGAATTTGCCCGTTTCGTCGATAGTACCAACATCGATGAAGACATCTACAATCAGGAATGCGTCCTTCAGGAAATTCTTGTTTACCTACAGACAGCAGAGCCCATTGAAGATCCGGACTGGCTTGAAGCCAAGATTCCCAAGGCCGATGAAATCTGCACCGGCGCACTTCGCAAAATCAAGGAAAGGGATATCGAAGCACTGCAGGCGGAAACCGGCCTCAAAAAAATGGAGTCTGAACTCCTTGAGCTGTTCCGCGGCTACAAACGCATCAGTGCGAATATTCATCGGACCATCGATGAAGTCCGTAAACGGCGCATCATCATTGCCACCCATATGCACGCAGGCGATGGCAACGTTCATGTCAATATACCAGTCTTTTCCAACGACCGGGCCATGATGGAGCGAGCCGCCAAAACAGCAGACGATATAATGGCCAAGGCAGTCGCCCTGGGCGGCGTTGTCTCTGGTGAGCATGGTATCGGTATCACCAAGATGAAGTTCCTTGACGAGCAGCTGGTTGATGATCTCACCCGCTATCGCCAGGAAATTGATCCACGTGGGGTGATGAATCCCGGCAAACTGGTTGATCCAGACATCATTGACAAGGTATTCACGCCTTCCTTCAACCTGCTTGAGCTCGAAGCCCGCATTCTCCAGCACGGCTCCCTTGAGACACTGGCCAACATGATCTCCAAGTGCATCCGTTGTGGCAAATGCAAGGCTGATTGCTGTGTCTTTTATCCAGGATCCAGTCTCTTTTTTCATCCACGGAACAAAAACCTGGCCATTGGTTCACTGATTGAAGCCCTGCTTTATGATATGCAGCGCGCGCATGCGCCGCGATTTAACCAGCTCAAAAACCTGGAGGAGATTGCGGACCACTGTACGCTTTGCGGCAAATGCTTTAAACCTTGTCCCGTAGATATCGACACTGCCAAGGTCTCCATTCTTGAGCGCCAGATCTTAAGTGAGCGAGGCTTTAAACATTCGCCGTTGCCCACGAAAATGTCGTTGCATTATCTCAAAACTCGTAACCGATTGTACAACAGCGTATTTCGTAAATCTGTTGTTGAGTGGGGGGCAAATATGCAGCGGCTTGCCTCTGAAATGATGAGTCAGGCTCCCAAAGCACTGCGCACAAAAAACTGGCGACTGGTCAATATGCTGAAGTCTCCAATGATGCCGCCATCTAAAAAAACACTGCGATCCGCCCTCCCCATCTGTTCTTTAAACGAGGCCATGCTGATCAACCCGCCCGGCGCGATTAAAAAGACCGTTTTTTATTTCCCAGGCTGTGGTTCAGAGCGACTCTATGCAAACATTGCCGAGGCCTCGATTTATACGCTTTTAAAAAGTGGCTCTCGGGTGATCCTACCGCCTTCCAACCTCTGCTGTGGCTTCCCTGCAAAAGCCAATGCCAAGGGAAAAATGCACTCAGACGTCACCCTGCGCGACACGATTATCCTCAGCCAAATTCGAGAGATGCTGGGCCATATCCATTTTGACGGTCTCATCATCAGCTGCGGTACTTGTCGAGAATCACTCCATGAACTGGGTGCAGAAGAAATATTTAACTGCTATCTTGAAGATATTGGTTATTTTGTTCTGGAGCAGGCCGATGATCAGTTCAGCAAAAATGAGGAGCAGCAATTTCTTTACCATGCCCCCTGCCATGACTCACTTAAAGGTGAAGGTCCGGTGATGATTCGCCGCTTGGCGGGCACTGTCAGCCCCATCGACGGGTGTTGCTCTGAAGCTGGTACCCTGGCCCTTTCCCGACCAGATATTGCCGGGGCCATGCTCAAGAGAAAACGAGACTACCTCGAAGCGCATATCGAGCCCAATGGCCCAGAGAAAACCATTGTCACAAATTGCCCCTCTTGTATCTCCGGTTTAGGACGAAACCGTGGTTTGGGAGTCACCCCCAAGCATCTTGCTGTGCTTCTTGCTGAGGAAATGGGAGGCGGAAACTGGCAGGATGAGCTCAAGACACTGGTTGCAGGAGCTGAGATTGTGACCTTTTAAGGATTTCCTGAAATACCTATCGCGCGGGTATGGTCGTCTCTCTGACAAACTTTGCAGAGGGGACCATGCCCGTGACAGAGCCCCCTTCCCCAGCCGTAATCTCGTAATTCCCCCTGAAGCCCCGAATTTGGTAGTGTTGCCATACGATTTTACTTATTCTTCCTTTTGGCAATTTTTTTGGCGTACTGGCGTTTAAACATGCGTCTTGCCTCATCTAAACGTTTTTCGCTTTGCTCGATCAGTAACTCCTGAGCGGAACGCTGCTCCCCTTTTTTGCCTGGTTGGCGCTGTATATAGCTTCCATCAGACTGCATCTCCCATGCTCCGCGCTGGTCTGCAAACTGCAAATCCAATAATTCACGAAGCTGCTTTTGCAATCCTGGTGTTTCAACGGGAGTGATGACTTCGACACGTCGATCGAGATTTCTTTTCATGATATCAGCAGAGCCAATGTAATACTGCTCTTCGTCATTATTGGCAAAATAGTAAATTCGCGCGTGCTCCAGAAAGCGCCCCACCAGCGAAATAACATCGATGTTTTCTGAAAGTCCGGGTATCCCCGGTCTCAGCAGACAGCTGTCACGAACGATGAGATTCACTGTAACACCAGCCTGTGAAGCTTTATACAGAGCTATAATAATGTCTTGATCCGTGAGGGCATTGGTCTTTATCTGGATCAATCCCCTTTTCCCTTTTTGCTGGAACTCGATCTCTCGTTTGATATGCTCCAAAAGCGTTTTTTTCAAAATTTTTGGGGACGGCAACAGCTTTTGATAATTTCGAGCAGGCGCATATCCCAAGGTCAGAAAATTGAAAAACTCGGTCAGATCATCTCCGATTTCATTGTCACAGGTCAAGAGACCAAGATCAGAATAGGCACGAGCTGTTCCTGCATGGTAATTGCCGGTACCGATATGGGCATATCGTTGGAGCCCCTTATAATCACGTCGCACCACAAAAATAACCTTGGAGTGCGTTTTTAACCCCACCACACCATAGGTTACGTGTATTCCGGCCTGCTCAAGATGTGCGGCCCAGTGAATATTTGCAGATTCATCGAAACGGGCCATCAGCTCGACAACCACTGCAACCTGCTTACCATTACGCACAGCATCGAGCAGGTACTGAATAATTTGGGAGTTTGCAGAGGTACGGTACAAGGTCATCTTGATCACCAAAACCTTAGGATCGACACTTGCCTCTTGAAGAAAACGCTCCACAGATGAGCTAAACGATTCGTAGGGATGCTGGAGGAGAAAGGGACCTTCTTCCCGTATGAGATGAAATATATTGGGGAAATCGCCGGCAAGCTTGTAATGATCCAGCGGCTGGTGCGGGGGAAAATGGAGTTCCTGCTTGTCGATGGAAGCGATTTCCATCAAGTCGCCTTTACACATAATACCATCAACGGAAAACACATCTTTGCGAGAATCAATTCCCAGGTGGGCAGCCAACATCCCACGGTGTTGTCGAGTCATGGAACTATCGACCTCGAGCCGGACAATTTCCGCAAATTTTCTATCCTGAAGAGCTGTTTCAATCATGGAGAGCAGATCTACCGCCTGTTCAGACCATTGCTCGGTGATAGCGTTGCGAGTGACACGGAACAGCTCACATGTCTCGATAACCATATCTGGAAAAATTGTTTCCAGATTATGGGCAATAAGGTCTTCAAAAAGCACATAGCGATGGGTCCCGTTTTCTATTGGTATAAACCGGGTTATACCGGTGCCTGTGGTCGGAACTTTGATTCGATTGAGAAAAATGTGCTCTTGATCTCGGTGTCGCGTGGCAACCAGAAGGTTGAGTGAAAGATTGGATATAAAGGGAAATGGGTGGGCAGGATCCATCCCCTGTGGCGTAAGCAGGGGATAAATGTTTTCATGGAAATAATTGGCTAAATGCTTGCGTTCCTCGCTGGTGAGCTCACTATATTTCAGAATATGGATATCATGGAGTGCAAGCAGCTGAAGCAACTCTCGCTCAAGATCCTGCTGCTCTCCGAGCAGCTGGCGAATCATAGCATAACTTTCATCGATTTGCTGCTGCGGGGTTCTTCCATCACTGGAGAGTAACTTGAGCCCGGCCCCAACCTGCTGCTTGAGCCCGCCGATGCGCTTCATGAAAAATTCATCGAGATTCGAACCTATCACCGAAAGGAAGAAAACACGTTCTAAGAGGGGATTGCGCTCATCCTTACTCTCATTAAACACACGGCGATTAAACTCAAGCCAGCTCAACTCACGATTCAGATACCACTGAGGAGCATTCAAATCAGTAAGAGCTTCAGGCTGTTTCTCTTTTATCTGCTCGGTTACGGCGTGTTCCTGCTGATCAGCATTGGGATGATCCACATTTTCCATGTTCGCGAGCCTCCGTGAAAGTTAAAGAGCTACAAGAGCCTCAGCATACTGTATTTTTACTACAAGTAGGAACCCCTTTTTGCTGTTTATGCTCTCTTTAAGGAATTCTCCATTGGCTTAAACACTTTCAACATGAGCTATCACTTTTCGATGCTGTTAAAAGAAAAACACTAAAGCATGTCTCCACTTGCTGGGCATCGGGTTTGATCACATGGGCTGCAGTTCCTATTTCTATGTTGGTGAACCCAATTTGGCTAAAAATATCTTTGAGTTTGTCTCGATCAAAACCAAAGTGAAACACCCCGGTGTTATCGCCATGGAACCGCCCCTCTTCGCTGTCGAGATCGGCAAGGCATATTTTCCCACCGGGAACTAACAATTCAAAAAGCTGTTCAAGTATCTTGTGAATTTCTTTGATATGGTGCAGGGTCATGCTAGAAACTATGAGATCATACTTGCCAGGCAGCTTCTTTCCCTGAGTAAAATCGTATTCAAAGGTGCGAGCATTCGCCAATTTCAAATTGCTGATTTTATTGTTCAAGACTTGCAACATGCCAGTTGATGAATCAACTCCAGTGATGGAATGAACAAGGGGTTGGAGTTGCATGGTGATCAGCCCAGTCCCACAGCCAACGTCTAAAACATCAAGTGAGCTCGTTTCCGGAATCTTTTTCAAAAGAGCATCTGTTATTTCCTGGGCAAGTTGTACCCGTTGCGGACGCTCGTCCCAACTTTGGGCTGCAAGATCAAAATTCCGGTGTTCAATGCTCATTGGCCCCCTCATTTTCAGATGAACAGTTGTATCAATAAACAGAGATACTAAACTAATATTTTTTAAAGTACAACTCTGAGCTAAAATTCTCGTTTATATTTTCAAGCAATTACTTCATTTTTTTTATTTAATGAAGTGGTACCATTCCTCTCCATGCCTCTTGAACAGATCATATTGTAACCTGAACACAGCTTGGGGATATGCCTATATACATGCAATTCGTTTCAACATGCATTCCTCCGTTCACCCTGTTCCATACTGGGCCGCATAGATGAAAGATCAATAAAAATATTAGTACTCTCTTTTTCTTGATCTATGATGGTTTACCAACGCCTGAACTGTATGGACTGGCGGGCAGTGTTAGGAAAATTCTCTCTCATTTCAGGGAATCCTCAGGAGATAAAATATAATTTTTTTTACTCCTCGAATATTTTAGATTGAATTTTAAAATACCATGTAAATCAAGAAAGATATACCTGTAACATCAGCACTTACCTCGCCTTTCCGCTTTATTTGGGCCTTGTTAGGATCATGTGAGTATGGTACATATTGACCAAATATTTATACTTTTGAGCATCATCTTGAATTTTTGAAGGATTTGCAGCACTTTAGAAAAGATTGGTTCATAAAACACCATGAATCATGAGGCGCAACTTTTTCTGGATAGTTCTGATGTTCATCACACAAATCACAGAAAATAGAGGTAGAAAATGAACACCAAAACAAAATTACCTGTAGCGGCAGCTTCCCTGCTGCTTTCCGCTGTTCTCATGGGTGGCACCGTTCATGCCGAAGAGGCCACCAGCCCGCTCCAATTCTGGACCGGAGACAACGGATCCTATGCTAAAGCTACTCTGGAAGCAGATTTCGGTTTTTTCACCCAGGGGAACACTTCCTTTGGCGCTAATGTTGACTCCAATAGCTGGATGGAGTCCTTGATTCGTCCTGGTCTTGAGTTTAACATTGGCCTGGCAAACACCCAGTCCATCTATGGTGCCTTTGATATCGTGCAGGCTAATACCTTTGGCGGTAACGATGCATCTCTTTCTACCTATGGTAATTCTGATTACAGCACACGGGTTGATCACGCCTATATTGGGTGGAAATCCGGCAACTTATTCAGTGGCCTTGGAGAAAACGCCATTGATATCAAAATTGGACGTGATAACTATGTGGTTGGTAACGGTTTTCTCTTTGCCAGCCAGGGTGGTTCCGGTGGAGGACGTGCTGCATACTGGATCGGTGGTCGCAAAACCGCGGATTACATGGGTGTGATCAAACTGACCAGTGGTAACTTTTCTGGTGATGTAGTCTATTTCGAGGCTGATGTACCCTGGGACGAAAGAACCAAAGTTGCTGGTGGTAACGTCGAGTACAACGAAGAGGGAATGTACTACGTAGGCGCAGGCGTCTATGGCACAGACTCCGATCTGGCCTACCGTGACTCTATGATGATCTACAATGGTCGCTTCGGTGTGAATCCTTTCGCCATTGCAGGCATGGATGCACTCAAATCTCTGCACCTTGAGTTTGAGTATGTCTATGAAGATAAAGATGCCCAGAAGAATGGCAACGCCTGGTACGCCCAGATTGGCTACACCTTTGAGAATTGTCCTTACACACCGAGCTTGACTTACCGTTACGCAAGCTACGATACCGATTACGATTCCATGTACTATGGCTCCACCGACTGGGAGCAGTGGTTCCAGGGTGAAGTTCTTGGTGAGTACGGTGTAGCGGCAGCCGGGGCAACCTCCTATTGGAACCAGAATCTTGAGACGCACATGCTCAAGATGGCTGTTCATCCCACCGATGCAATCACAGTCACCCTTGCCTACCTCAACTATGACGAGTACAGCACTGGCGACGATATCGCCCAGGAATACGATGTTATTGTTGACTGGAGCGCAACCGACTACCTGTATCTCTCTCTGGTTGCTGGTATTGCCACCCCGGATGATGTTTATGAGAAAACCGCAGGTGACGAGGACTGGTCCTACATGATGGTATTCGGTTCTCTGACCTTCTAATCAGAATTACCGAAGTCTCGTTCTCTTGGAAGCCCCATCCGGCCTTACTGGATGGGGCTTTTGTCTCTTTCATTCAATCCTGAATTGATCCACCACCTTCTTCAGTTCACGGGCCAGGTTCTGCAGGTCAGCAGCACTGGCACTCACCTTATTGCTGCTCTCTGCAATGCTGGTCGATGAGACTCCCACACCAGCGATATCCTCTGTGATGGAGGAGGCAACAGCCGAACTCTGGTTCACGTTTTCGTTGACTTCCTGCAAGCCCATTGAAGCCTGGGAAATATTTTCAGCAATCTCTCGAGTTGCTTCTGCCTGTTCTCCCACAGCACCAGCGATCGTACTGACGATATCACCGACCTGATGAATTACTTTGGTGATAGAATCGATATTCACCACTGTTTCAGAAGTGGTCTTCTGTACGCCGCTGATCTGCTCCTTGATGTGGAGGGTGGCATCCGCTGTCTGCTTGGCAAGTTCCTTAATTTCATTGGCGACCACTGCAAATCCCTTTCCAGCTTCACCGGCACGGGCGGCTTCAATCGTCGCATTTAAGGCCAGAAGATTTGTCTGCTCTGAAATCTCTGTTATAGTCTCGGTAACCTTACCGATGGCTTGAGCAGCTTCCCCCAGAGCATTCATCTTGGTTACGGTTAACCCGGCCTGCTCAACCGCATTACCAGCCACCTGATTGGCCTGCTCAACATTTTGGGCAATATCACTGATGGTTGAATTCATTTCTTCGGCCGCCGCAGCCACCATGGATATATTGGTGGTAGATTCCTCCATGGCAGCAGCCACATTCCCCAAGTTTGTATTCATCTGCTCGGCTGCAGCAGCTACACTCTCCGCCTGTTTTGACGCCATCCCAGATCCTGTCGCCAGCCCCCCTGAGAGGGTCAACAAATGGGAAGAAGAGCCATCCAAAGCCTGAGTGTTTTGCCTGACACCTCGTATAATCCCCTGCAATTTTTCCATAAAGACATTAAGCCAGGTCCCCAATTCCCCTATTTCATCCTTGCTGCGAACCTGAAGTCTTTTGGTTAAATCTCCTTCCCCCTGGGCTATATCCATTAACCCGGCCACAGCCTCTCGAATTGGTTTTGCTATAACCTGACTAAGAACAACCGCCATAACAATAGAAACACCGCAGGCTACTACCAGAATACCCAGCAGAGTTATCAGCGCCCGACGATAAATCGAGCCAGCATCCTCACGTGCAAGTTCCGCATTTTTCAGGGTTATTTCTGTAAGTTGGTCAATATTATTTCGGGATTTCTCGAAAAGTTCACTGACCTTGCCAAGGCTCAGCTCTTGGGCTTTGGCACGATCCGAGGGAGTTCCTGAGGCGGCAAGTTCCACGACCTGCCGGGAAATTGGCTTCCACGCACTTCGATCCTGCTTATAGGATTGGATGAGTCTGCGCTCTTCTTCCGATGAAACCAGCTGCGTAAATTTTTCAAACCGATCATCGGCCTGCTGAATATTTTTTTCATAGTCCTCCTGCAAGGAAGCAAAGGCAGGAGTATGTGCGGTTTCAAAGATCATGGTCCGCTCAGCAATCAGGGCCTGATGCAGATCTCTATCCGCTTCAATCAGCAGATCAACAGAAGGTATGCTGACCAGAAACAATTCATTGAGATTTTTATCAATAATCCTCATCCCTTGGTATCCCACCCAACCTACCCCGGCCATAAAGATGAGGATGAGGGAAAATGTTGCCATGAGTTTGCTACGAATTTTCAACTGGCTAAATCCTGGCATAGAGGTGCCTCCTGAAATGATTTTTTCACTCCACATGCTTCCTCGCGACATCGCACCTGAATCCACTCTCTCCTGCGGGAAGAGATTCAGGACTGGGGGGGGCTCCCCCCACCGTTGCACGTTTTCATTTTACACCCCAGATCGCTTACACTCCAAGACTCAATGTGCTGAAATATTAAAGACGATGACATTTTCTCCGTACTTCACCCCGCAATGTTTTGACTTCAGCAAAACGTAAAAGATATACTGAGATACTTGAAAATAATCAGCTTACCCTTCTGAGGGGACAAAAATCACCCTTGATTCATCCTGCATTGATTCAAAAGAGATATTGAGCCTGACCATGCCTGAAACTATTACCACTGCGCGAGCCGATGCGGTCTCCAACCGTCTGCATCTCACCATTTCCGGTAAAATTGACATTCAGGCACTGGAACTGCTTTTTGTTGAAGTGCAAAAAGCAGTGGCTCAATTGCAACCAGGCTTCGAAGTCGTCAACGATATTTCACAATGCAAATTCATTTATGTGAATAGCCTGCCAATTTATAAAAAAATCATCGATTTTCTGTTAACACAAAAAACCGGAGAGATTATTCGCATCGTTCAATCGGACAACATCAGCTGTAAACAAATCATGAGTTTCAGTGATCAAATCCACTGTTATCAACCGCTCTATGCCTCTTCATCTCATGAGGCTGAAGAACTCCTCAAAACGGTTAAACCGCGGCAAGGTATACGCTTACAACTCAAACACCTGCAGATGGCCTATGATTCAGCTGCGGGCAGCGGAGAGGCTATGCTGGTTGATATTTCCACCACTGGTTGCGCGGTGACGCAAGCAAAGCCTATTCTTCCTGTGGGCACTCAGTTTGAGGGATATATTGCCTTTTCTCCCCACCCACCTCTTCTCGGCCGCATCCAACTCAAAGCAAAAGTTGTACGCACGAATAATCTTGGATTTGCCGCCAGTTTTATAGACCTCAGTGATGATTTTCGTGAGCAACTGTATCAACGCCTCATCCATGAAGCCTGCCAATCCACCTTCAACATGGCAACACAAGCATCGACATAAAAAAAGCCCCATCGGTCTTTCGATGAGGCTGCGAGAATTCCACTGGACGATGCATGGTCTTAGCTGGTCAACGCTCGGTAAATCTCTGACATCCTCGCTGGCAGCTGTTTGATTTTATCAATAAAAATGTAATTCACCTCCCCATACATATGATCCATATACTCATGGGCCTGGCGATCTATAGTGATACAAAAAGGATGAATTCCCTGGGCCTTGGCCTCAAGCAGGGCATGACGGGTATCTTCAATTGCGTAATCCCCCTTATAATCATCATAATCTTCAGGCTTTCCATCTGAGAGCACAATCAAAAGGCGAACCTTCGCCTCCACGGTAGAAAAGAGTGACGTCATATGACGAATTGCCGGGGCCATGCGGGTATACTCTCGTGGACCAATGGCACTGATACGTTCGCGTACAGTCTGTGAGTAGTGCTCATTCATACGCTTGACCGGGAAGAGTTCACAACGAAGACGCCGCATCCCGGAAAACCCGTAGATACCATAGCGATCATTGAGCACCTCCATGGCTTCACAAATCAAGACCAGGGCTTCTTTAATCGATTGCCCTACCCAACCTGCGGTGGAGTTTGACATATCCACCAAAAAGTAGACCGCAATGTCACGTTGCTCTCTTGCTAGGCGAATAAAGAGGCGATCAGAGCCATGCCGTCCTGCCTGCATATCCGACATGGATTCAACAACAGCATCAAAATCAATATCGCTCCCTTCACGCTGGCGCCGGACAAATCGCTCGCTGGTCTGGAGGCGTTCAAACTGGTGCCGCAGACGACGAATATGTCCCCGATACTGCTTGAGCGTTTTTTCCATAAAGGTGTTTTTGACCGGAGTGATTTCCTTTTCTCGAACCACACACCAGTTTTTGCGAAATCCTTTACGGCGAAAATCCCATTCATCGTAGACGAGAGGTTCAAAGTGCTCCGGCTCTCCACCGTTACCCCCCTGCCCCTCTTTGGCAAAAACCTGGCCTCCGCTCCCTTCATTTGCATTCACCGTATTTTCAGTCGTTGCGCTCTGGCCAGGATCTGTGGTTTGAGAATTTTTTTCCTCGAGCAATGCCGATTCCAGGTTCATCTGTGAATGCATAAAGGGGGGCAACTGCTCAAGCGCAGTCTCAATATCAATGATCATGGCTGCATCCTGACCATGTTGCTGCCCCCCATTAGTGGCTTGCTGCTCCTTTTCCACTTGATTAGCCACCGGTGGCAGATGGGCTGATTGCATCATGCGCAACTCTTTATCCATCTTCTCACGAAGACCGAGGTTACGCATTTCCTGTAAGCGTAATTTGCCCTGAAAAACCAGCGGATTGCTTTGGGCAAGCTTCTCCTCTGGATCAACAAGTGGCATCAATTCGCGAACGGCCTCCAGGCTAATACTGTTACTCCTGTCAGCCTCAACAAGAGTGGAAAGCAGCTGACGAGCGCTGTCATCAATGGCAGAGGTCCCCTGCTCCAGCCACTGATCATGAAGCAAGCCTCGTTGCAACCTTGCCAGTAGTGTGGAAGAATCAGCCTCTTCGGGGATAAGTTTTTTCAGAAGCGGTGTAGCCTGACGCATTAAGCCTGGAAGTTCACCGCGCAGATACTGCAGAATCCGTGCGGTCTCAAAATAATGAAACAGAGATTGAGCATTCGCCGGATTATCAAATTCAGAAAAAAAACAGTCCAGCGGGTGCGCCTGCTTCTTTTTGATAGGCAGGTAGACTGGGGCTTCAAAGGTGCCGCCGTCAAGGCAGGCCCATTGGAAACTGACCATGAGCTTATAAAGAAGAAAATTTTCCTCCTGCTCAGTGAATACACCAATCTCTCCTGGGAGATAGATGGATTCACCATCGGTTGAAGGCACATCCGCCGTAATCAGGGAGAGTTCCCGCCCAGCGAGTCCATTGACGTAAGGCTGCAGGCGACCACGCACATCAACCAAACGTAACCCCCCTTCACCTCGACGATAACAGGCAAATTGCTGCTCAACATTTTCCATGAACTGTTGCGCAGCTCGCAAACCGCCTGTCTCATACCGGTCAAGCAACATATGCACCCACAGGGACAGTTCATCTGCATCCAGACAACAGAGCGCAGGTCCAGCCGCATGGAGGTAGGCAAAGCACAGGGAATGAGACACCGGCCAGATTGCTGGAATCTGGGAAAAAATATCCTCAACATATTGGGCTTCATCGCTGGCGAGCGGCCCAAGAGCCTCCTCTACATCCCACTCGTTGGGAATGGCTGGGGCGACCATCTCAAAAAACCGTTCTTTGAGTAGTTCCAATTCCATAGCCGTCTCTTATGGGAGATTAGAAAAGTGAGCTGATCATTTCATCCATTGCCGCAAGCAACTCTTTATCATCTGTTAGGGCTTCACTCACCGCCGCACGGCAAGCTGTCCTCACGTCTATGCCACGGCCAATGAGTTTTCCTGTCTGAATCAGCAGTCGGGTCGATGCTCCCTCGGGAAGCCCGGAATCTTTCAGTCCTCGCGTCATCCCCGCAAGCTTCACCAGAGATTTGGCCAACAATTGTTCAACACCGGCCTCTTTACATACAATTTCAGATTCCTTGTCTGCTTCGGGATAGTCAAAACTGAGTGCAACAAAACGTTGTCGGGTTGAAGCCTTTAAGTCTTTGAGTACACTCTGGTATCCTGGATTATAGGAGACAGCCAGCATAAACTCATCGGGCGCGGTGAGTAATTCCCCTCTTTTTTCTATGGGAAGCTGACGTCTATCGTCTGCCAGAGGATGGATAACAACCGTGGTATCTTTTCGGGCCTCGACAACCTCATCCAGGTAGCAGATAGCACCGGCACGCACAGCCATGGTCAAGGGGCCATCGGTCCAGACAGCCTCACCTGAGCGAATCAGATAACGTCCGACAAGGTCTGAGGTCGAAAGGTCGTCATGGCAGGACACAGTTACCAGCGGTCGTTTAAGATACCAGGCCAGGTACTCCATAAACCTGGTTTTTCCGCAACCAGTCGGCCCTTTGAGGAGCAACGGAGATCCATCAGCATAAGCCGCCTCGGCTACCGCGAGCTCATCACCCGTGGCAAGGTAATAGGGTTCCGTTTCAACACGATATTCATCTATGCGCAACTGTTGTCCAGACATCAGTTCCTCCGAAAATTATATTTAAGTATTAGGCAACCATAAGAACAGCTCTCAAAATTGACAAGCATAGATTTCCCGGCAATTTCATTTGGTTATTGCGCAATGTTCTGGCCATGAGTAGAGTATCCTGATTTCACTACAAGCAGGTACTTATTCAACATCGACGCCTCACGGATTCAGATGGAAGACCAGTTGGTGGTTCAGTCCGACGACTCCGTACAACAGCTTTTTGAGGGAAACACACCAAAATTTCATGTGTATTGACCTGCATACCCATTCCGTCTATTCCGATGGCAGTTCAACACCGGAGCAACTTATAGAGCTCGCCACACGCAATGGACTCAAAGGTTTAGCCCTTACGGACCATGACACCGTTGAGGGGGTTGCTGAACTGGTTCGTCTCGGTATTCAGGCAGGTATTCCTATCATAGCCGGGGTGGAAATATCCACCACTCTGCGCGAACATACACTGCACATGCTGGGATACGGTATTGATCCCACAGATCCAAATTTGCTTGCCTGGCTCAAGCCTCTACAAGAGGGCCGAGACAAGAGAAACGCCGCTATCCTTGAAAAACTGCAAAACCTGGGTATTGAAATTAGTGCTGCAGAGGTTGAGCGTATCTCTGGCTGTGGCCAGACCGGACGCCCGCATATTGCCAGGTTTCTGGTTGAAAATGGCGTTGTCGAGTCCTTTGAGGCAGCCTTTCGCCAATTGCTTGGTCGCAATAAGCCGGCTTGGGAGAGTCGATTTTCTTACCCGGCTGCAGAAGCCATTGCCATGATCCACCGCTGTGGAGGAGTAGCGGTTTTGGCACATCCTGGGCACATCGACAAGCAGATGCGCAAACAACCAGCCATTCTTCGCGAGCTTGTATTGCGCGGATTAGACGGCCTGGAGTTGTACTATCCAACACATAGTCGTAAAATGAAGAAAAAGCTGCGCGCACTTGCTCTGGAACTGGGCTTACTCACCACTGGTGGCAGTGATTTTCATGGCCAAACCCGACCGAAACACCGATTGGCTGGTACCAGCCATGAATTCTGTCCACCCGATTCTATTCTGGCAGAACTGCAAGAGCGTCTCCAGACAATCAGGTAAGCTCACCTCTCGCATTCCTGCGAATATGCGTTTTTTCTTGATGCTTGCCTGTTGCAGTATCACGACATAACGACGTACAGCTTTTGAAAACCACTTTAACAAGGTGCATTTATCGACCTCAGTTGCTGTGGTACAGATTTGATTTATACCTTTATCAGCAACCTTACATTCGGACCATACTCCATGCATACCATTCTCATTGTTGACGACGAACCTAACTATCAAATCGTTCTGGCAGAGTTGCTCAAAGACGAGGGATACGAGGTTTTCACCGCCGACAGCGGCAAGGCTGGATTACCCACTGTTTATTCCACTGACCTGGACCTAGTCATATCCGACATGAAAATGCCAGGAATGGATGGCATCGAATTTCTTGCTAAAATTAAGGAATTCAACCGAGAGTTACCGGTGATACTGATCACCGCCTATGCGGAGGTAGATAAGGCGGTGGAAGCCATGCGCCTGGGCGCTTTTACCTACTTGGCCAAACCTTTTTCCAACCAGCAACTCCTTGCCAGCGTCACCAAGGCGATAGAGCACTACGGACTGGTTCGGGAGATTCGGCGTCTGCGGGAGGAAGCTACCCCAAAATCTGGTTTTGGCGGCATGATCGGTAAAAGCCCCTCAATGCGTGCGGTGTATCAGCTGATTGAAAAGGTCTCTCCCACCCCCTCCTCGGTGTTGATTACCGGTGAATCTGGAACGGGCAAGGAGTTGGTTGCACGGGCAATTCATAACCTCAGCCCCCGCAAGGATGCTCCTTTTATTTCGGTCAACTGTGCGGCCCTCTCCGAGCATCTTTTGGAAAGCGAGCTCTTTGGTCATGAAAAAGGTGCCTTTACCGATGCGGTGGTCATGCGCAAGGGGCGCTTTGAACTGGCCGATACCGGCACCCTCTTTCTCGATGAAATCGGTGAGATGCCGCAACAGCTCCAGGCTAAACTGCTGCGAGTTCTTCAGGACAAAAGCTTTGAACGGGTGGGGGGAACGGTTACTCAGAATGTAGATGTACGAATTTTAGCCGCAACCAATAAAGATTTAAAAGACGAGGTCGACAAGGGGCATTTTCGCGAAGATCTCTATTACCGGCTCAATGTGATCCATATACACCTCACGCCGCTGAGGGAACGGGTGGATGATATTCCACCACTGGTGACACATTTTATTGAAAAAAACAGCAAAACACTGAGCAAAGAATTCGATATATCTCCCGAAGCACTACGCCTGTTGGTCAGCCTTCCCTGGGAAGGGAATGTACGAGAGCTTGAAAACACCATTGAGCGGGCTGCTATTCTCTGTAATGGCAACCGCATTGAACCTGAGGATGTACAACCCGACTCCAGTGAGCTGATCACTGCCCAGGAGTGGTCCACCGGTCTGGAGCTGAGCCAGTTCATTCCGGAAAATCTCAGCCTGGCTGAGGTTCTCAACGGAATTGAGGAAAAGCTGGTCCGCAAGGCGCTGGATGACAACTTCTATGTACAGGCACGGGCGGCCGAACAGCTGGGTATCACCAAGAGTTTACTCCAGTATAAGATGAAGAAATATAATCTGCAGCGACGCAAAAAATAATGTTTCTAGAGTGAGAGGGAGTGCATCCCTGTTCCTCTCTAATGAGCTTCTCTTCGACGCATCCCCTCATCTCTCAAACAGAGGAGGTCTTTTTTCTGTGCGAAGAAAACAGCAGATCAGCACTCTGCTCTACCCTCTGCTCATTGCTATCCTTATTGGTGCGCTCGCCGGTTTAGGCGCTGTCTTTTTTCGCTGGTTAATCCACCAACTGCTGCTGTTTTTTGATTGGGTCCTGTTGCTTGTACAGCAGGGCCACCCCACCCCCTGGCTGTTTCGTCTCCTGCTGCCTGCCGCAATCGGCCTTCTCCTCGGTCCAATCATCGTCTTCTTTGCCCCTGAAACCCGTGGGCCGGGAGTACCCGAGGTTATCGAAGCACTCTCCCTGCGAGGTGGCAACATACGCCACCGAGTGACACTGTTTAAAACCGGGGCTACCGCCCTGTTCATTGCTGCCGGCGCCTCAGTTGGCCGTGAAGGTCCCATTGTCCAGATTGGTGCCTCCATAGGCTCCAGCATCTCACAATTGTTACGGATTGACAGGGATAAACGCCGAATAGCGGTCGCCTGTGGTGCTGCAGCCGGTATTGCCGCCACCTTTCAAGCGCCGATGGCAGGGACTCTTTTTGTTGCGGAAATTATCCTTCGAGAGATTGAGGCGGTGGCCTTAAGCAGTCTGGTCATTGCTGCAGTCACCGGCACCCTGGTCAGCCGCGCCTGCTGGCAGGGTGCCGCCGTTTTTCATATCCCTGCCTTCAGTATGCAGCACCCGGCTGACCTGCTTCTCTACCTAGCCATGGGCATATGTTGCGGGTTACTGGGCTTATTGCTCATGAGCCTGGTCTTTGGCCTGCCCCAGTTACTGGATAAAACCTTTCTTCCTCGCTGGGCCATGCCTTGTTTTGGCGGCCTGATAGTCGGCCTTCTGGGCCTGTTCTGCCCCCAGGCTCTGGGCCTTGGCTACGAGACCATAAACCAGGCTCTGACCAACCAGTTACCGCTGAGCCTGGCCTTCTGGCTGGTGCTGCTCAAAACGCTCACCACAGGATTTTCACTGGGATCAGGGATGAGTGGCGGTATCTTTGCCCCCTCTCTTTTTCTTGGTGCCATGGTGGGAACCGTCTTTGGCAACATTGCCCAGGCGCTCTGGCCGGCTACCCATGAGCTCACCGCCCATTTCAGCCTCATTGGCATGGGAGCCTTGGTCAGCGGCACCACCCTTGCCCCCATAACCGCCATTCTCACCATTTTTGAGCTGACCTATAATTACGAGGTGATCGTCCCTCTGATGGTGGCTTGCATTCCCAGTGTCCTTGTTGTCCAGTTACTGCACGGCTACTCGATCTATGAGACCAATCTTCTGGGACGAGGCATTAATATTGTCCGCGGACACGATGTCAATCGGCTGCGCAATATGCTGGTCAAAGATTATATGTGCTGGGAATATGAGGCTGTGGAGGAAAATTTGCCTTTAGGGAGGCTCGCGGAGCTGATGGCGGCGAGCAGTTTTCCCCATTTTGTAGTGCTGAACACGGAGAAAAGCCTCACAGGAGTTATTACCCTGCGTGATCTTCGCAGTCTCTTGGGAGAAAGCCCAAGCAAGGAGATCAGCTGGTCATCGCCTGTGGGGCAGTTGATGCAGCGGGAGGTGATAACAGTACAAGAGGAGGATAGCCTGGAGGCAGCCTTTGACCTCTTTGCCCGACACACCATATCCTTTGTGCCGGTACGGGCCAAACACGCCCCTGCAACGACAATCGGTATTCTCAAGAAATCAGATCTCGTCGCGGCCTATGACCAACAGATCCTCAAAGACCGTATCCTGCCTTCACGTTCCTGGTTTATCCCCTTGCAGAGAAAAGGCTCAGCTAAAAAATAACGAAATCAGCGCCGATTGAGATTACAGGATTGCACCTGCTCAAGAACGACAGAAAGATCGCGGAAGAAGAGCTTTGTTGCCGGGTCATCGGGATTTTTCTGTAGCCGTTCTTCGTAACGGGCAAAAAGTTGGGTCAGCACCTGAAGAAGTTGATCTTCTTCAAGATCGCCCAGCAATTCCCAAATATCAGATTCAGTCATCGGTATGTTCTTCTGCTTGTGAAGGACCAGAGGAGGCAGGTGCCTCCTCGTCGAGAATATAGCCAATACCGCAGCAGTTCGGGCACTCTTCCTGGGTGATAAAAAATCGACTTTCTCCTGCGAAGTAGCCGATTTCGCCACTTCCGCCACAGGTTGGACAGACTTTTTTCTCCTCAGGCATAGCGCCTCCTTGCATGTGGGTTTAGACGAGACCAGCAGCCTGTTTGGCTGCCTGGAGCGTGTTTTTCATCAGCATGGTGATGGTCATGGGGCCAACTCCACCAGGAACAGGAGTAATGGCCTTGACCTTACCCACCACGTCATCAAAATCAACGTCACCGGCCAGGATCGCTTTGCCGCTCTCAGCCTGACCAATACGGTTAACGCCGACATCAATAACCACAGCCCCCTCTTTCACCTGATTGCCCTTGATCATTTTGGGCACACCGGCTGCAACAATGAGGATATCGGCACGCTTGGTGTGATAATCCATGTCCTTGGTGCGGGTATGGCAGATGGTCACGGTGGCATTGCCAGCTTTGCGTTTCTGGAGCATGAGGTTGGCAATAGGCTTGCCAACAATATTGGAGCGGCCGACGACCACAACCTCGGCACCGGAAGTCTCTGTTCCCGAACGCTGAAGCAGCTCCAGAATACCGTGCGGGGTACAGGGCAGAAAGCAGCGCTCGCCCAACATCATCTTGCCCACGTTCACCGGGTGGAACCCATCAACGTCTTTTTCCGGGTCAATGGCAAAAAGTACCTTGGCCTCGTTGATATGTTTGGGCAGGGGAAGCTGCACCAGAATACCATGAATCGCTGTATTGGCGTTATACTCGCCAACAATGCGCAGCAGCTCTTCTTCGGAGGTGTCCGCAGGCAGGGTCACCTGCTCGGAATGAATCCCAAGGGCATGGGCGGTTTTATTTTTTGCGGCCACATAGGACTGGGATGCAGGATCCTCACCGACAAGGATGGTCACCAAACCGGGAACCACCCCATGCTGGCTCTTCAAATCGGCAATTTCAGTGGTCAGTTCTTCGCGGATGGCCTTGGCGGTTTCAACACCGCTGATAATTTGTGCTGGCATGATACTCACTTCAGAGAATATATATGTTTGTAGAGATGACAAAAAAGTTAAATTACTGCACTTGCCGAAATTATCAAGGGCAGATCCCGCAAAGGCAACAGGTTCTGTGCACTTTATCGGCTTTTGGTTGTCTGCAGGGGGACCAGTTGTTCCTCAATCAAGAGGGCAAGAGCGGTTTGTCTCTGCGAGGTGTCCTGATTGTGGATTGCCATGGCAAGGGATTGACGTGCGCCAACCAGGACGACCAGTTTTTTTCCCCGAGTGATCCCGGTATAGATGAGATTTCGAAAGAGCATTCGGTAATGCTGACTGAGTACCGGAATCAAGACCACGTCAAACTCCGAGCCCTGTGATTTATGGATGGTGATAGCGTAGGCCAGGTCCAACTCGGTAATCTGTTCGCGACTGTACTCCACCCTGCGCCCATCGGGAAAAAATTCGACACTTAGAGTGAGCTCGCTGGTGTTCATCCCAACGATCCGGCCGATATCCCCGTTAAAGACATTGAGATCGTAGTTATTGCGGCGGTGAATCACCCGATCTCCCTGACGAAAGATCCGCTCACCAATCTTGAGCTCAGCCTTGTCCGACTGTGGCGGGTTGACACTCTGCTGCAGGGTCGTGTTCAAACCAGCGGCCCCCAGCGATCCACGAATCATGGGGGTCAGCACCTGAATCTCTGCACTCGGAAAATATTTAGGTACCCACTCGCTGTAGAGCTTGCGCATCACATCAAGGGCAGTGAGCCCATAGTAAAGTGACGACCAGGGATGGGTCTTCTTGGCCAGAGCAATCAACTCGGCCGCGCCGGAATCGGCAGTAGCAAGTGTCCCTAAACTGACGTGGGCAAACTGCTCCGGCACGGTAAAGGATACGCCCGCATCACTGGTCTGCTCGCCAGCCCCATAAGGCGTTTCTTCGTAGAGTTCTTCACGCGCCTGGAGATCGGAGTATTCCTGCTTAACCCGGGCGACAAACTGCAGCTGTTGTTTGGTGGCCTCGGCGGAGTCGATAAAAAAGCAATCACTTTCCTGCCAGAGCTCGGGCCGCTTGAAAGGAGATTCGAGCCCCGGCATCTCACCCCGGTTGATCTGATGTGCTACCTGAATGATATTTGAGGCACTCGCCTGGCGAAAGATGGTGGTCAAGCGGTAACAGGGCACCAGCCCGCAGTTGATACAGTCCTGTAAAACATTCCCCGCACCAACCGAAGGCAACTGGTCAGCATCACCTATAAAGAGCATTGCTGTCTCCGGCGCTACAGCCTTGAGCAAGGAGGCGGTCAGAGAGATATCCAGCATGGAGCTCTCATCAACGATGAGAAAATCAGCCTCCAGAGGATGTTCTTCACAACGCTTGAAACCACTCCCCTGAAACTCAAGCAGACGGTGAATGGTCTTTGCCTCAAGCCCGATGACCTCACCCATCCGTTGGGCAGCTCTTCCTGTGGGGGCAGTCAAGGCGACCCGTTGGTGCATGGCACGCAACAGGGCCACGATGACGCGAGTAGTCGTGGTTTTTCCGCAGCCAGGTCCACCGGTGAGAATGGAGACTCGTTGATCAACCACCGAGCAGACAGCCTCTACCTGCTCACGGCTCAGCGCCATCTCCTGGGCACCAGTGTAACGATGGACCCAATCCTGTACCCGTGCGCCATCGACCTCCAGCCGTCCCACGGCTGCAGCTATACGCCGGGCGACATACTCCTCATCATAATAGAGTGATTTTGCATAGTAACAGGGGATGCGTTCCTTGCTCTTCTCAAGGGGCAGCAGCCGTATTTTCAGCTGGTTCTCCTTGGCCATAATCTCAAGGTGTGAGGGAATAACCGCCTGGAGTGTCAGTTCCAGCAACTCTTCGACCTGGGAAATAATCTGGGCAAGCTGGAGATAACAGTGACCAAATTCACGGGCCGCTGAAAGAACATGGGCAATGGCTGCACGAACACGAACCTCAGAATCCGGCGCAAAGCCAAGCGACAATGCGACCCGGTCAGCGGAGAAGAACCCAATCCCATAAAAATCCTGCGCCAGCCGGTAGGGGTTCTCCTGGACCAAAGCAATGGATCGATCTCCATAGAGTTTGAAGATGCGAACGGCAAAGAGGGTTGAGATGCCGTGGGACTGCAAAAACATCATCACTTCACGGATGGCCCGGTGCTCGATCCAGGCGGCGCGAATCATGCCGAGCTTTTTCTGGGCGATTCCCTCGACCTCGGTCAGCCGATCGATCTCCTCTTCAAAGACGTTGAGCGTCTCCTTACCAAAGTGGCGAACGATACGGGCTGCGGTTTTGGGCCCCACCCCTTTGATCAGGCCACTGCCAAGATACTTTTCCAGAGCTCCGGCGGTGGCAGGCCGCAGCTCAGTTGCCACTCTGGCTTTAAACTGGCGGCCAAATTTCGGGTGCTGTACCCAGGCACCGATAAACTCCATGGTTGCCCCGGCATAGACTTTCATCTGGTGCACGGTGACCGTTTCCAGCTCACCCATACGACCAAACGGACTGACCCTGAGTACAGACCAACCGTTGGTTTCATTGTGATATGTGACTCGTTCGACAATACCACGGATTTTTTCTTGAATATCCGTCTGTTCCAATCCTGATCAACCGAAATTAAAATTGTTCCTTGTCTGATCGTTTCAAGAGTATTATAGTCTGCCGCATTCTTACTCCATATTTGCTGTATGGTAAAGGAGTCGTTGATGAAACAATTGCAGGAAAATGTTCAAAAAGTGCTGGCGCAGATCCGCCCCACCCTGCAGCGGGACGGAGGCGATGTTGAGTTCGTTCGCCTGGATGATGACAACGTTGTTCATGTTCGACTGACTGGTGCCTGTCAAGGCTGCCCTATGTCACGCGTCACACTGAAGGAAGGTATCGAGAAGTTTGTTAAGAGTGAACTTCCAACCATCCGGGCCGTAGAGGCGGTCGATTAAGAATATGCCCCTTGGTTTTGTTGAAAGTCTACTCTGGTTAAGCCTGAATGTGTACCACGAGTCCCGTGGAGAACCCGAAATAGGCCAACTGGCGGTTGCTCACGTAACGCTCAATCGTGCGATTGACGAACACAAGAGCCTTGCCGAAGTTATCATGGCCCCCAAGCAGTTCAGCTGGACCTTTCTCAAAAAATCGTATGTTCCCCTTGAAGTCAACCCCATGCAGGAATCCCTGCGCGTTGCCTTCAAAGCCATGGTAACCCCTGATTTCACCCACGGGTCGACCTTTTATCACCACGTGAATGTTTCCCCGAAATGGGCAAACAGTCTGATGTATACCGGTCGCTATGGTTCTCATAAATTTTACAGAGACGGCGATGCCTCCATTTCGGCAGCCGCCTATTGAACCTTGTATCTCATCATTTGATTTGGAACGTATCTTTCAATCAGGAGTTGACAAAACTAAAAAGACACTCTAAAGATTGATCATCGCGAGGGGTGGCGCTAAGCGCCTGAGATAATACCCATTGAACCTGATCCGGATAATACCGGCGAAGGGAAGCGGACAAGATTCGATAAGACCGGCGTACCCCGGTTTTAGGCTGGTTGTATCAAGCCGCTTGCCCTTCCTGGAGGACAAGCGGCTTTTTTTTATGCCTCTTTTCTCCATTCCCTGCCCTATTTCTCTCCCCTCTCCCTGCGCTTTTCCCTGAACCCGTGGTGCCAAACACGCGCATTGCCAGTGCGTATGCCCACTCTTTCAGGTTTTCACCACGGTTTCTTCCCAACCCAACAGGAGGACCATGAAAATTTTTATCAACGGTAACGAGGAACACACCGAATCTCCTACCCTGGCCGATTTTGTCGCCAGCAGGGGGCTCGATGCAGGTGCGCTGGTTGTCGAACTCAATCAGCAAATCATCAAACAGGAACAGTGGCAGGCAACCTCCCTCAACGAGGGGGACAGGTTGGAACTGCTCAGTTTTGTCGGAGGAGGTTGAACCATGCAGGATGATGTTCTCATTTTAGGCGGAAAAACATTTACCAACCGCCTGCTCACTGGAACGGGCAAATTTGCCGCCCATGCGCAGATTCCAAAGATGCTGGCCGCCAGCGGTTCAGAAATGATCACCGTGGCCCTGCGCCGGGTCGACACCACAGCACAGTCGGAAAACATTCTGAAGTTTATCCCGAAGGATGTAACGCTTCTGCCTAATACCTCCGGTGCTCGTACAGCAGAACAGGCTGTGCGCATTGCTCGTATCGCCCGTGAGGCGGGGTGTGGTGATTTTATCAAGATAGAAGTGATCACCGACATGAAGTACCTGATGCCGGACAACTGGGAGACCCTCAAAGCGACTGAAATCTTGGCCAAGGAAGGATTCCAGGTCCTGCCTTACGTACTCCCGGATCTCCCCCTGGCTAAACGACTCGAGGACGCCGGCGCAGCGGCTGTTATGCCCCTGGGCGCTCCCATTGGCACCAATCGGGGACTGGAGACCAAACCGCTGATTGCAATGCTCATTGAAAACTCGCAACTGCCCATTGTGGTCGATGCCGGTATCGGCAAACCCTCCCAGGCGGCGGCAGCCATGGAGATGGGAGCGGATGCGGTTCTTGTCAACACCGCCATTGCCACTGCCCAGGATCCTGAGGCCATGGGGCGTGCCTTTGACCTGGCGGTTAAGGCAGGCCGTGCTGCCTACCTGGCTGAGATGGCTGAGGAATCGACACTGGCTCGCGCATCCTCACCATTAACCGGCTTTCTAGACTAGTGCCCATCCAGATTTTCTGAACAGACATAGACTCATACACGTACTATCGAGGATCCACCCATGTCATTTTATGAGGTAGTCAAGCAGTATCAAGATCTTGATGTACCCAGATTTTTTGACAAGGTGCGCGATGAAGACATTCTTCGCGCCATTGCCAAAGAGAAACCCAGCCCCATGGATTTTCTCACCCTGCTCAGTCCCCAGGCGGCAAATCACCTGGAGGCCATGGCCCGCAAAGCACACCAGCTGACAGTGCAGTATTTTGGTCGCACCATTCAGATGTTCATTCCTCTCTATATCTCCAACCACTGTAACAACGGCTGTGCCTACTGTGGTTTTAACCACCAGAACCCGATCCTGCGCCGTAAGCTCACCCTGGAAGAAATCGAGATCGAGGCCAAGGCCATCGCCAAAACCGGCATGCAGCATGTGCTCTTCCTGACTGGTGAGGCCCAGCACATGACGCCGATGTCCTATCTGCTGGACGTTTCCAAGCTGCTCAAGCGCTACTTTGCCTCAGTGGCCATCGAGGTCTATCCCCTTGAAGTCGACGAATACCGCCAGCTGAACCAGGCCGGGGTAGACTCCATGACCATGTTTCAGGAAACCTATGACGAGGCCGTTTATAAGCGAGTCCATCTGGCCGGCAAAAAAATGGACTACCACTGGCGGCTGAATGCTCCAGAACGTTCCGCTCAGGGAGGCATGCGGGTAGTGAACCTGGGCGCACTCCTGGGCCTTTCTGAACCACGCCGGGAAATTTTCTTCACCGGCATGCATGCCCGCTACCTGGAAGACAAGTACCTGGAAACCGAATCGGCCATCTCGCTGCCTCGCTTCAATGAGGCCGAGGGAGACTTCAAGCCCGATTACCTGGTGGACGACAAAACCTTTGTGCAGTTCATGACAGCGTTGCGTCTTTTTCTGCCTCGAGCTGGACTGACCATATCCACCCGTGAAAATGCAGCCTTTCGCGACAGCATTCTTCCCCTGGGCGCCACCAGGTTCTCGGCTGGTTCATCAACTGGAGTTGGTGGATACACCGAGGTCGATGAGGAACGTCCCCCGCAGTTTGAGATCACCGACGCTCGCTCCGTTGATGAGGTTGCCCAAGCCATTGTGGCCCATGGCTACCAACCGATTTTCAAAGACTGGGATTGTATCTGATGAAGATCGCCATTGCCGGTGCTGGGGGCATTGGTTCCAATGTTGCCCTGAATCTGGTCAGAAGCGGAGTCGAGCAATTCAGCATCATTGATTTTGATCGGGTCGAGGCCAGTAACCTTAACCGCCAGTTTTACTTTGCCGACCAAATCGGCATGTACAAGGTGGAAGCGCTGGTCATCAACCTGACCCGGATCAATCCGGCGGTTCGCATCACCCCGCTTGTCGAGCGTATCAACGCTGAAAACGTGGTTCCCCTCTTTGAGGACTGCAGGCTCGTTGTTGAGGGCTTTGACCAGAGCCAGGATAAAAAAATGCTTCTTGAGACCCTGGGGCCAAGCAAAATTGTGGTTTCAGCCAGCGGCATCGCAGGGAGTGAACTGGCACCTGTCTGTAGCAAGCGCTTTGGACAAGGGTGTATCGCGGGCGACTTCAGCACCGACTGTACCCAGGCACCACTCTACAGCCACAAGGTGACCACAGTGGCTAACTATATGACTGAATTTATTTTAGGAGTGTTCAATGAATACAACTAAACCTCTTTTTCCACGCGGTATCTATGGCATTACTGCGGAAAAATTCTCCAAGGGCCGCTCCAATATTGAAGTTGCCCGGGAGATGATCAAAGGCGGAATAAAAATCCTCCAGTACCGGGAAAAACGTCCCCAGAAGAGTTTTGCCCAGATGCTGGCCGAATGTCAGGAACTGCGGCAAATGACCCTTGAGGCTGGAGTCCTTTTCATCGTCAACGATTACGTGGACATTGCCCTGATGGTCGATGCCGATGGGGTCCATGTGGGCCAGGATGATTATCCGGTGGCAGAAGTCCGTAAACTCATTGGCCCCGATAAACTCATCGGCCTCTCCACCCACAACCCCGAGCAGGCTCAGGCCGCTGGTCCCGCGGGAGCAGATTATATTGGCGTTGGTCCGCTCTACACCACGCAGACTAAAGACGATGTCTGCGAGGCAGTTGGACTTGCATACCTGGAATATGCTGCCCAACATGCCACCCTGCCCTTTGTCGCCATTGGCGGCATCAAAGAACACAACCTCAACGAAGTCCTCTCCCGCGGTGCCACTACGGTCTGTCTTGTCACCGAGATCGTGGGCGCGAACGATATAGCTGCAACCGTAGGCCGTTTGCAGGCCGCCTGCAAATAATTGCATTTCAACCTGAACAGGAGAATCAACATGGCTTTCACAACTCAGATGGCAGCGGCCCGACAGGGCATTCTCACCCCGCAAATGAAGCAGGTACTGGATGCGGAACGCCTGACTGAAGATCGCATTTTAGAAGGCGTTGCCAGTGGCAAAATTGCCATTCCGGCCAACCACAACCACGTGAACATTGTCGGCAAAGGCATCGGCAGCGGGCTTTCCACAAAAATAAACGTCAACCTGGGTGTTTCCGAAGATTGCTGCAATGTGGAAAAGGAGCTCGACAAGGTCCGGCGTGCGGTTGAACTCAAAGCCGATGCCATCATGGATCTGAGTACCTTTGGCGATACCCAGGCTTTTCGACGCCGAGCCGTCGAAATCAGCCCGGTAATGATCGGTACCGTCCCGGTGTATGATGCGGTTGCCCGTTACGGCAAGGCTGTGGCAAAAATTTCAGTGGATGATTTTTTTGATGTGGTCAAGATGCACGCCGAAGACGGGGTCGACTTTATGACCATCCATGCCGGTCTGACCCAGACAGCGGTGCAGCGGTTGCGCAACAATCCCCGCCTGACCCATGTGGTCAGCCGCGGAGGCTCCCTCCTCCTCGACTGGATGGAGAATAACCAGCAGGAAAACCCCTTCTTTGAGCACTTTGACCGCCTGCTTGAGCTCTGCCAACTCTATGACGTGACCCTGTCACTCGGTGACGGACTCCGTCCCGGCTGTTTGCGCGATGCCACAGATGCAGCCCAGATCCAGGAGTTGATTATTCTTGGCGAGCTGACCAAGCGCTGCTGGGATGCGGATGTGCAGGTCATGATCGAGGGACCTGGCCATGTGCCGCTCAATGAGGTGGTTGCCAATATGCAGCTGGAGAAAAAACTCTGCCACGGTGCCCCGTTTTATGTACTGGGCCCCATCGTTACCGATGTGGCCCCCGGATACGACCACATCACCTCAGCCATCGGTGGCGCTCTGGCCGCTACCTATGGTGCCGATTTTCTTTGCTACGTCACCCCGGCCGAGCATCTGCGCCTGCCCGACGCCGATGACATGAAAGAGGGAATCATGGCTTCTCGGATTGCTGCCCACGCTGCGGATATCGCCAAAGGTATTCCCGGTGCCATCGACTGGGACAACGCCATGAGCAAGGCCCGCAAAGAACTGGACTGGACCACCATGTTTGATCTGGCCATGGACCCCGAGAAAGCCAAGGCCTATCGAGCATCCTCTCAACCCATCGACAAAGAGGTCTGCACCATGTGCGGTGATCTTTGTGCAGTCAAACGGAGCCGGAATATTTTAGAGGCTCAATAAGCCCAAGAGGCCTTCTTTATAGAAACAGTATAATAAAGAAGGCCTCTATTTTTTGTAACAGTGTCCCCTCAGAGCCTGGACATCTCTTCAGGTCCACGTTGAATCCCTATCACTTTTCCCTGTATCAGCACATCACCAAGCTCGTAACGCATGATCGAAAATTGCTTGTTTTCGGGGCGCAACTCGATAACATCGCCAAGATAATAAAACCGTTTGACCGTCGCCTCTTCTCCAATGAGGGCGACCACAATTTCACCGTTTGCGGCGTACTGGCGAGGTTCGCAGATGGCGAGATCTCCCGCGTAAATACCGGCATTGCACATGGAGTCCCCCCTGATACGAAGGGCAAAGAGCTGTTCACCTCTGTACACCCGTCCATCAACAAGGATCTCGCCTGCTGATTCCTGCTGAGCATATAACGGCAGACCTGCTGACACCTGACCAATAATCGGTACAAGACGGCCACCATTTGGCAGAGTTCTTGGTCCGGATTTGAGTAATGTAATATCCCGACTGTAACGCCCCTCACGCCTGATCCACCCTTTGCTCTGCAGTGTATGGAGCATATCAGCTACCGCAGAATGACTGACACCTAAATCGACGGCCATCAGACGTAGGCTGGGGAATGTGCCTTGCGTGCTCTGGCACTGCTGCAGATATTGAAAAAATTCATTTTGACGGGGGGTGAGTGTGTTTGCCATCGCGTCTCCTTTCCCTTAATCTTCGTGAGATGTTCTAGGTACTCGGAGAGCACGATATATGTCAAGTCAAGCTATACATTTGAGCTGAACATTCACCATGGTAAGCACTTAATAGAGTAGAGAGTCAAGTATCGATGGTTTTGGAGGCACGATTACAGTTTCATCATCTTCTTGCTTTTTTTGACTGGTAAACCCTAAAAGACGAAGTGTTTCCTCATCTAAAACGATTTTTTCCTCGTAGACACCACGGATTGCCTGATTATCGGGAGAAACCAGGCGCACTGAGAGGTAAAGAACTCTATTGACCAAGGTATAGGTACTCACAACCACAGCCTGTGCTCGCTGAACCGCGGCCATCTCTGCCAGATTTCGCGTGAGCATAAATTCCCCCTGGTGCAACTTAACCATTATATCCCGACGCAGTTTTAATTCTTTGACTGCGTACCCTCTCTGGGCAAAACCAGCCACAAGGTCATTTTGAAAGCTACGGCCAAAGGAAGAGGTCTGCTGCAAGTCATCGTTATTGGCAGGCGTGGTCACTAAAATTGGTTGATCCCCACGAAAGGGTATCAAAGGCGGGACAGGCTGGGCAACCAACTCCTCAACCACCTTGTCTCCTAACTGCACGAGGTTCACATCTTTTCCTAAAACGGGTTCAAAACGGGTGCCATTAAATTGACTGCAACCGCTCAGCAGGCAAAGTGTTACAAGCACAATCAACAACACCTTCAGCACTGGAATACTTGGCCTCGCGCCCATGGGACACACACCTCCATTGTTCAACACATCAAGACTCATAGAGAAACAGCTTGTTCCTTCGTGACCAAAGGAGACGGGGGAGGATGAGGGCTGGTCAATTTGATCTCTGGGGGAGCTTGTATGATGGTGTATTGCCAAAATTCACGTAGAGGAACACTGTAAATATCCGAGAACAAGAACAAATATTTATCCTGTTTTTCTATCTGGGCGCTCATTAAAACTTCGTAGTACCCCTCTTGATCAAACCGGTACCAGGAGGTTTCACGTGGTGGATGAAAAAGAGTCTGGACTTTGTATTCCATAATCAAATCAGCATTTCGGGGTGAACTCACCGCATGTACGCCAAAGTTCACCAGCTGATTCACAACCAAATCATGAAAACCTTCATCAAAGGCAAAGGTATCACTGGGTGTACATTTCTTGGGGGCACCACAGCTGTTATGTACATAAATTCGAGTTTTGAACATTTTTTTGCGCACCAATTCCTGATTCATGCGATGGGCGACCTGATTTGCCAGCAGGTTCCAATCACGAGCCGAATCCATCTTTTTCTCGTCGTTGTGTAAAGAAAAACTCTCAGAACAGCCACACATCCAACATGCGCACCAGATACACAGCAGGTGATAGGATAATCTTCTCATCCAACTATCTCACAATTCATCCCATACACAATCATGTTTTCTTCACAGGCTATAGACAAAACAGAGAGATAATGGGAATTTATAAATGTTGTCTATTTTTCGGTATGATTTCAATAATCCAATAGGAAAAATTACCCAAAAAAGAAGGCGACCGAAGTTTTGGTCGCCTTCATCAAGTTTTCTTTATCCAAAATGACTCACGAGAGATACAACTCATCAAGAGCTTTAAAAAATGCCTTCCGCTCCTGCTCGAATTCGAGCATCACCTCGTTGGCCTGCTGCGAATTACCCTGGGCAACGAGATCGGCTATGCGTTTAGCGTATTGGTGGACCTTGGCATGATGTTGGCCCACCTCCTTAAAATACGGTCTCCCTGAAAGTACCTGCCCTTCACCAAAATACCATTTGCCAAAATCACACTCATGATCGGAGCTGACTTCCTCTGGTCGCAGGGACTGTTTACCATGAAGCAGAGCTTCTAAGCGTCCGCGCCATTGCATGTGGACAGCTTTGACCTTTCCAATATCGAAACAGGCCTGCTGGGTTCTAAATTTCAACACCACGTCTGTCAGCTGTTCTGAGAGCTGGAACAGATCATTTGCATGGGTCGTCAATTCGGCACTGACGATATTCATATCCTCTGTGGCATGGCTGACCTCGACAATATCCTGAGAGATCTCATCGGTAACTACGGATACCTCTGTCACATTCTGGTTTACGTCCTGAATCCCCATGGAGGCCTGACTGAGATTCTGGGCAATTTCCGCTGTGGCCACTGACTGTTCCTCAACAGCTGTAGCGATGGTGGCGACGATGGTATTCACATCACTGATAACACTAGAAATGTTTTCAATTTCACTGACAGTACCGGAAGTCGAGTTCTGAATTGCGTTGATTTTTGCTTTAATCTCTCCAGTCGCCTCTGCCGTCTGCTTCGCTAGCTCCTTGATCTCATTGGCGACAACGGCAAAACCTTTGCCGGATTCACCTGCTCGGGCCGCCTCAATGGTGGCGTTTAAGGCTAACAGGTTGGTTTGCTCAGAGATTTCATTTATTACTTCAGTAACTTTTCCGATCTCCTCGACATCAAAACCGAGCAGACTCACCTTTTCGGAGGTGATGGCTGCCGATTCAGCCATCTTCTGAGCGATGATTCGGGCATTTTCAGAATTTCCCGCAATTTCTTGAACCGTCGCCGCCATCTCCTCCACAGCTGAAGCAACCGCATTGACATTGGTGGAAGCCTCTTCACTGGCTGCCGCAACCGATGACATATTTGCACTCATCGACTCAGCTCCGGTGGCCACACGTTGTGAACGCTGGTTGGAATTGGAGGTCGTCTGAGCCATATTTTGAGCAATCGTGGTCAAGGTTTCAGAAGACAGACTCAGGGTATTGGCCTTGGAGCCAAAATCTCGAACAATCCGCTCGAGCCGATCAAGAAACTGGTTGAACCAATGGGCAAGTTCCCCGAGCTCGTCATTTTTCAAAATTTCCATCCGTTTGGTCAGATCACCTTCTCCCCGGGCAATCTCCCGCAACATATCCACCGTGCGATTAATCGGCTTGACCACACCGCGAACGCTGAAGACCAACGGAACCAAAATAACCAGCAACAGGCCACAACTCAGGCCAAGAATGCCCTGCTTAATTTTACGGGTTTGTGCAAAGTCCTCTGCACCGTTGTAGACATAGACCATGACCCCTATCTGCTTGTCAGAATAATCCTTGATGGGAAACAGGGTGACATAATCATCGCCCACTCTTTGCATGAACAGCCCCTCACGACCACTGTTGAGCAAGGCGGGACTGACAACTGCATCGGTAATGGAACGATTGGACGAAGAAACAAAAACATACTTCCCATCAATGACCGGGTACTTTGCACTATCCTGCAGCGATGTGGCAATCTGCAACAGCGAACTGTTCATATAGACGGCAATCTGCTCTTTTTCGTTGCTGACACCATATTTAACCAGAGGATCATAGGAAGAAAGTGCCTCGACAGACCCCAAATACTTGCCTGAATCTGAGAAGATAGGGGCCAAGCCACGGATCACAAATCCACCGCGTCCTACCTCTATTCCAACGACTGGTTGTTTGGTTTGACTGATGGTGGTGATGGTCTGGCGAAATGAGGTCAGATCATCACTCTTATTCTGCTTGGATTTCCAAACTCTGAGGAGACTACGTGCCGGTGGCAGGTGAAAATGAAGACGAACGGATTTATTATCGTTATTTGCCTTGTATCCCTTTTGAATGGATGCAAAAAAAGATTTGAGCTGTTCCCTTCCCTGAGCAAGCTTTGGATCAGTTTCCGAAGAAATATCTCCTAGGTAGGCGGTCTGATAAGCTTCAAGCACAGACTTTTGGGCGCTGAATAAGGAAGCCTGAGCCAACATTGCCTGAGAGATACGTTTTTCACTGGCCACCATATCAACCATCTTCGATCGTCCTAGACGCTCTAGATTATTAGCTAACATGGTCCCAATGGTGTTTTCTGCCACAAAGTAGAGCAAGGCTGAAAAGATAATTGTGGCACCAGCTATGGGTAAAGTGAGGCGGGTACTGATTTTTTGGAACCTTTTCATACAGCCATTCCTCCAAAAAATATCTAAAAATATCCGTCAGAACTTCTCTATTTTTTATATCACTCGAGGCTGACTTGCTTAAGAATAATTTTTAATTCTTCATTTTTCTTACTTTGTGTTTTTATCCAGGGCTTGCCGTACCGAGCGAGCAAGATCTTGTTTAAGTATAGGTTTGGTCAACAAGCCGTGTACGGCATTAAGCTTAAAAATTTCCCTCGAATATTCAGCGCTGAAACCGGTGATAAGAAGAATAGGAATATCAGCTCTGAGCTTGTTGATTTCTTTTGCCAACAGCACGCCACTCATTTCCGGCATGGATATATCGCTGATAACGAGATCAAATCGACTAGCATCTTCCCGAAAGAGCTCAAGCGCTCGCACAGGGTTGCTCAACGAGGTGATGTGATAGCCAAGTTCTTCAAGCATAATCGTCTGCATAGAGACAATGGCAGGCTCATCATCCACCAATAAAATTGATTCTTCCCCTCCAGGAATTCCTTCTCCCAACGGAAGAGCTGCAACGCCTCGAGAAGTGGGTTCTCTGACAACAATGGGAAAATAGACGGTAAAACAGGTCCCTTTCCCAGGAGTACTCACAACTTCTATCGCTCCCCCGAGGTCTTCTACAATTGCATGCACCATCGCCAACCCCAGACCGGTCCCCTCCCCCTTGTCTTTAGTCGTGAAATAGGGCTCATACATACGCTCAATTGTTATTGCATCCATACCGCAGCCCGTATCCTTGACGAGCAAAACCCCATAACGTCCGGCTGGAAGCGAAAGCAGTTCCTCTGTATTTTCCAAATGCTGTATATCCAGTTCAACGGTGAGCGTCCCGCTGCCCTCTTCCATGGCCTGATAGGCATTGGTACAGAGATTCATCATCACCTGGTGAATCTGGGTTGGGTTAGCGCGGACAATACAGTCTTCTTTGGTGAGTAAATGACAGATCTCCACACTGGAAGGTAGAAATGACCGAAGCAGTTTGAGAACTTCCTTAACTACAAGGGTAATATTTAAAGGATGTTGTTCAGTATCGTTTCGTCGGCTGAAGGTAAGAATCTGGCGAATCAGTTCCTGAGCACGAGTAGCCGCATTGAATACCGCCTGGAGTGAATTGTATTGCTTTTCATTTGCTTGACTATCCTCCATGAGCATCTCGGTGTACCCCAGGATTGGAGTCAGTATATTATTAAAGTCGTGGGCAATACCTCCGGCCAACGTACCCATGGCCTCCATTTTTTGAGCCTGCTGCAGTTGCAGCTGCAGGTTTCTGCGTTCTGAGCGATCTTCGACTACACAGATGAAATAACGGGGCTCTCCACTTTCTCGACGAATCAGCGAAATGGTAAGATAGACCCAAAGCTCGAAATTATCAGCCCGCAGATATGGCTGTTCCAGGGTAAAGGAATCTTTCTCCCCAATAAGGAGCTCCTCCCACTCACCGAGCATGGAAATTTTTTTGGCATCAAAAGAAATATCTTGAAATTGTTTGGCTAAAAGCTGGGAAACTTCATAGCCAAATATCTCACAAAAACGGTCATTGACTCTGAGAATTTGTCCATTCAAGCCAATATGACAAATCCCCACAGGAGCCTGCTCAAAAAGTAAGCGGAATCGCTGTTCGCTTTCTTGGAGGGCTAGAGTTCGCTCGTTGACTATCTCATCCAGGTCGGCGTTAAGATATTCGAGCTGTTGTTTTTGTTCCTTCAACTCCCCGGAAATAGAAAACAAATGCCCCACCAACCTCCAGATGACAAAATAAAACAAGAAAATAAATATCCCGATAATGGAGAGAGCGAGCCCCGCCATTTTGATACGGTTGCTTCCAAGATGCGCGGCGATGTCCTTATAGGGCAAGGACACGGAAATACCTCCACGAACTTCTCCTCTTTGGTAGCCCTGTTTGCCATGACAAGACATGCAGCCATCTTCAACAACCAAAGGTCGCATGAAACGGTACACCTGTTGTCCATCAACTACAGCGACCTGTACCCGTTCTTCTACCCCCTGTTCAAATTTTTCCAGGCTCTCACGCTCCCAATTGTCGGGAACGTTAGCAAGATTCATTAACTTCAGGCTGGTGATATGGTAGCGGTAGTGACCACTTTGTTCCGCAAGAAGAGAAATTTCCCGGGTCATAAGCGCCGGATTTTTCAGGGTATAGATAAGGCCTGAAGCTGTGGAAATATCAGGATGCTCCAGATATGGATTGGATAGCATTCCAGTTTTTTTTTGAACAAATACACCGCCATACTGCGCGTTCCAACGGCGGGTGAGAACAATCGATTCAAAGAGCCGTTGGGCAGAGAGATATACCGAGGATTTGATCATGCTCTCCTGCTTGACGGTCAGCCCCAGAAAACAGGAAAGAACAAGCAGGATAATAACCCCACCGGCAAGCAGTAAAAGGTGGCGGGTTGTTTTCTGTCTATACAATTGCATGATAAACGAAAACTCCTCCATGGCCCGAAGTCACGGCCTTGTAGGTGCAGGCCGAAATCAATAAAACATATTAGGGGGAAGCGCCTGATTGTTAGCTTTTTTTAATTGTAGAGATTTTCATGCATTGAAGCAAATTTTACTTATGCCTCATCCAGGTTTACTCCCTACACATCCCGTTTACGTTTTTTGCTATGCCACGCACTGTCCAAAAAAAATCGCCTAGATATTTGCTGTTTTTTTTTCAAATACGGTAAAGTTACTTAAGCACCACCTGAATCCGGTATCAAATATCTATCGAGCCCTTGCGGCGTCAATGGCTTATGGTTGAGTTCCCCTATCGGAGTTGCTGCGCATGATCAATGATACACAGCACACGGCAAATCAATCCAGCCACCCCCTGCTCTATTCGCTCCTTCTCCCCCTTTTGGTCTTGGCGGTTACCCTGACAACCACCATTCTGATGTGGCACAATATTGACCAACGCATCAGCAAGCGTGCCCAAACTCGTTTCCAGAACCATTCAGATGATATTCTTCGGCAACTTCTTAGCCGGCTGCAAAACAATGAGACTGTACTTTTGGGCGGCAACTCGTTGTTTGAAGTTCGTGGAGAATCGCTCACCCGTTTAGAATGGCATATCTATGCCTCCTCGTTGAACCTCACCAAGACCAATCCAGGTATACTGGGATTTGGATATACTGTCTGGTTAAAACCTGACCAGGTCCCGATGCTGGAACAGGAAATTCGACAGGAAGGGTTTCCACAATTTCACGTCACCCCCGAAGAATCACGAGATATTTACACTGCCATTGTCTGGCTTGAGCCTTTTAACAAGGCCAACCAACGGGCCTTTGGCTATGACATGTATTCTGAACCGGTTCGACGGGCGGCCATGGATATTGCCCGCGACACAGGAAAAACCAGTATCACCGGGAAAGTCATCCTTGTACAGGAAATGAATGTCATCAAGCAAAATGGCATCTTGATGTATATTCCCTCCTATCGCGCAGGTATGCCTCTGAGCACTGTTGAAGAGCGAAGAACCGCCTTGCGGGGTTATGTATACAGCCCAATTCGCATGGATGATTTTGCCTATGGCGCTCTCAAAATTATGCCTCAGGATATCGATTTTTCCATTTATGCAGGTAACAAACCTGACACAAAGCAACTCCTGTTCAGTAGTTGGCAGGCAGAACGTCGCTCCCCCCAGGTCGATTATCCTTCAAAATTTGAACGAACGACAACGATTGAAGTCTATGGCACCACCTGGTGTTTAACCTTTCGCTCGCTCCCGGAATTTGACAACGGTTTTGACCAGCACCAGCCTCAAATTCTTCTGGTCGCCGGAATCTTGATGAGTATTGGTTTAAGCCTCCTGGCTTTTATGCAGGGCAGAGCTCGTCACCAGGCTCTGATCATCGCTGATCAGATGCACGATAAGCTTCTCACTCAACAAAAATTTGCTCTCTATTTTCAGCAATCACCGCTTGCGGTCATTGAATGGAATACTCACGAAATAATTACCGCCTGGAACCCGGCAGCAGGTCAAGTCTTTGGTTACAACGCTGAAGAGGCCATCGGTCAGAATCTTTCATTACTCCAGGCCACACATCAGGAAAACGGCAAGAGTGTCCAGGCAAACCTGACCAAATCAGGAAACCTCATCGATTGCGAATGGTATAGCACGCCCCTCACCTCTCCCGATAACCAAGTCCGAGGCATGGTTGCCTTAGTCAAAGATATTACCGAACGGAAGAAACTTGAACAGGCCCTCCAGGCCAGTGAGACCCAATTTCGTCTGCTCTTTGAAGAGCACAGCGCGATTATGCTCCTGCTTGATCCCCAAACCGGGCGTATTATCAAGGCAAATCACGCAGCTTCGGAATTTTACGGATACTCGCGTGAACAGCTCGAAAAGATGGATATAGGCCAGATCAGCTGCCTGCCCCAGGATAATATCGAACAGATTTTGTCTCAAATTGACAGAGGTGAGCTCAGTGAATTTGCGGTTCCCCACAGGATAGCTGATGGGTCAGTGCGGACGGTGGAGATGCACACCGCATCTATCTCAATCCAGGACAGCTCAGTGAACTTTGCCATTGTCCACGATATAACCTCACGTATTCAGGCAGATGAAGAGCGAGAACGTCTCGAGACCCAAAACATACAACTGCAAAAAGCCGAGAGCCTCGCTCGTATGGCTGGAGCAATTGCTCACCACTTTAACAACAAGCTCCAGGCGGTGACAATGAGTCTGGAAATGATGGGGGAAGTGTTATACCATTCACCTGAACATAAAGAAAAATCTCAGATGCAAGACCTCGCAGATTCAGCTCTTAAATCAGCAGCGTCCGCCGCCGAAGTCAGTAAACTGTTGCTCATTTACCTGGGCTCAGCTCCCTGTCAATTTTCTCTGCTTGATCTGCGTGTCATTTGCACCAATTATCAACCCATTTTGAAGGCAACAATTCCTGAAAGTATCGATTACAGTTTTCAGGCCACTGAACTGAGGTTGATGATAAATGCTAACGCAAACAACATTCAACAGGTTCTCACGAATCTCGTAGCAAACGCCTGGGAGGCCTGTCCTAATCATCAAGGCGAGGTAGCTCTTTGTATTGACACCATTGAAGGTGCAGCCATCCCAAACGAGAACCGATTTCCAGTCGATTTTACTCCTGAAGATGTATCGTATGCCATGCTTGAGGTCAGGGATACAGGTGTTGGTATACGCGAACAAGATATTGCCCGTCTGTTTGATCCATTTTACTCAAGTAAATTTACAGGACGCGGCATGGGGTTATCCGCAGTACTTGGCATAATACGCGCTCACAAGGGGGCAGTTACCGTAGAAACAGGAGAAGGACAAGGAAGTGCTTTTACGGTATATTTTCCACTTCTCCAGCTTAATATCGTTGAGAATCCCAAACAAGAGCAACAGAAAGAACATCCCTCCCAGGGGGGAACTATTCTCGTGGTTGATGATGAAGAAATAATCAGAAAAATTGTCGGTGAGATGCTTGAACGCCTGGGCTACAAGATCCTTGAGGCAGCCAACGGAGCACAGGCGGTGGAAATCTTCAATGAACATCAGGCCAGAATAGATTGTATACTCTGTGATGTGGTCATGCCACGGCTCAACGGCTGGGAAACGGTGGCTATTATTCGTAAAAAAGCACCCGATATCCCAGTTATATTGGCCAGTGGCTATAACGAATCGCACGTCATGGTGGGCCATAATGAACTAGCGATTCAAGCCTTTTTAGAAAAACCCTTTCTTTTCTCAAAGCTCAAAGAAGTTCTGGCGAAACTACTCTAAAATGGAAACAGGCATCTGTCCCTGTAAGAGTCTTTACTTGCGTATTGTATCCTGCTCATTTGAGTTAAGATGCGGGGCATGAAGTGGAATATCAAGATGAAAAACGGCGCCCTCAGTCTCCCCATCTTCACAGAGAAGAACACCACCCAAAACGTTTCGCGCACTGTTATAAGCAATATTGAGTCCTAGTCCTGTCCCCCCGCGGCCCATAGCAGTGGTAAAAAATGGTTCAAAGATTTTCTTTTTCAATGATTCAGCAATGCCACTGCCATTATCAGCAACTGATAACCGTAATATGTCCTCTTCCATTCGTTGTGCCAAGACTGATATATTTCCACTATCTCCTGACGCCCAGGCATGCATCAAGGCGTTAGTGATCAAATTTGTCAATATCTGACCAATAACGCCCGGATAACTTTCAAGGGTGATATCCTCTGCAATATCTGCGTGCAGCCTATGTACCGTTCTTTTCAACGTCGGCTGCAGAGTCAATAGAACATCTTCTACCATGTCCTGAAGATTAAACCGTCTGCGGGCAGCACTTGTCTGATCGGCTGCAACCTGCTTAAAACTGCTTACAAGTTCTGCAGCCCGTTGCACATTACGTTCTGCAATATCTAATCCCTCACGAATCTGAATAAGAAAGCGATCAAGTTCCGATTAACGAAGCCCTGTTTTTATTTTTGTATCCAGATTGCGTATTCCGGAGCAAGTCGGCCACCAATTCCGGTCGAATCCGGCCAGTGATTCCGTTTCAATCCGGCCGGGTATTCCGGTGGAAAGCGGCCACCCTTTTGAAGGGGTAGCGGCGCGGGATAATGACTGGTATCTGATCTCCTTTTTCATAGGAGGGCAAGATGCCGGCGGAGAGATTATCCATGCGCAAAATTTACGAAATACTGCGGTTAAAGTATGGTCACGGGTTGAGCAATCGCGAGGTGGCCTTAAGTGTATCAGTAAGCCGGAGCACGGTAGCGGATTACCTGCTGCGTGCTCAGGCTGCAGGTCTATCCTGGCCATTACCTGATGGGCTGGATGAGACCGGATTGGAGAAGCTGCTCTTCCCCTCTGCAAGCCCTGAAAAGCAACAAAGCAGGCCGCAACCTGATTGGGCCGAAGTGCAACGAGAACTACGCCATAAAGGCGTAACCCTGGCCCTGCTCAGGCAGGAGTACAAAGAAAAGCATCCAGACGGGTGCCAATACAGCTGGTTTTGCCAACAGTACGAACGATGGCGTGGCACGGTCGATTCGGTGATGCGGCAGGAACATCGCGCCGGTGAGAAGCTCTTTGTCGACTACGCCGGTCAGACCATGGAGGTATTGGATGGAAAGACCGGTGAGATCCGCAAGGCGGAGATCTTCGTCGCCACATTGGGAGCCAGTAACCTGACATACTGCGAAGCGACCTGGAGCCAGGGGTTATCGGACTGGATCGGTTCGCACGTTCGTTGCTTCGCATTTCTCGGTGGTATTCCGGAGGCGGTGGTTCCGGACAACCTCAAGAGCGGGGTAACCAAAACCTGCCGCTACGAGCCGGAGTTGAATCCCACCTACCAGGATATGGCCACACATTACGGGGTGGCGATCCTGCCAGCACGGGTTCGTGCACCACGTGACAAGGCCAAGGTGGAAACCGCGGTCCAGATCGTTGAACGGCAGATCCTTGCCAGGCTGCGGCACCAACGGTACTTCACTCTTGTGGAGTTGAACCAGGCCATCAGTCAACAACAGCGCGTACTCAACACCAAGCCCTTCCAGAAACTCCCCGGTTCACGGCAGATCCTGTTCGAGCGTCTTGATAAACCGGCTCTCAGGCCATTGCCGGCCACGCCCTATGAGTTTGCCCTGTGGAAAAAGGCAACGGTACATATCGACTATCACGTCGAAGTAGACGGCCATTATTACAGTGTTCCCTCGCGGCTGGTGAAAAAACGGCTCGACATCCGCATCACCTCGTCCGTCGTCGAATGTTTTGACCGGGGACAACGGGTTGCCAGTCATCAGCGAAGCCGGGATAAGGGGCGTCACACCACGGTAACCGACCACATGCCGCCGTCGCACCGGCAATATCAAGAATGGTCACCGGAGCGGTTTCTCCGCTGGGCAGCCAAGATCGGTCCGCTGACCACGCAACTCACGGAAAAGATCCTGACCTCCCGGGTACATCCGCAACAGGCCTATCGCAGCCTGATGGGTATTCTTCGTTTGGGAAAGAGCTATGGCAATGACCGACTGGAGCAGGCCTGTGGCCGGGCGCTGGTCATCGGTGCGGTCTCCTTCCGCAGCATTGACTCCATCCTCAAGCACGGCTTGGACAAGACCAACGAGGTGGAAGAGGTCGCTCAAAGTACCGTGGTGCATGATAACATCCGTGGCCCTCACTATTACCACCCCACTGTGCAGTAAGGAGGCGCCATGTTGACTCATCCAACCCTCGATAAACTGGAATCACTCCGGTTGCATGGTATGGTTCAGGCGTTGAAACAGCAGTGGGAACAACCGGAAATCAATGAGCTGTCTTTTGAACAACGACTTGGATTACTGGTCGACCGGGAGACCGATCTCCGCCGGACCAGACAGATGCAGACCCGGCTCCGCAAAGCCAAACTCCGCCAGAATACGGTAGTTGAAGATATCGATTTCAAACACCCCCGTGGCCTGGACAGATCGCAGGTGCAGCAACTGGCTACCTGCCAATGGATCAAGCAAAAACAGAACCTGCTCATCACCGGCCCCACCGGCGTGGGCAAATCGTACCTAGCCTGCGCTCTTTCCCATACCGCCTGCCGGGAAGGCTTCAGCGTGCTGTATCTCAGGGTTGCGCGCCTCTTTGCAGATCTCGCACTGGCCAGAGGTGACGGTCGTTATATCAAACTCCTGGCCACTTTTGCCAAAGCCGACCTGCTGATCCTTGACGACTACGGTCTGGCACCACTAACCCGGGAACAACGCTATGATTTTTTAGAAATTTTAGAGGACCGCCATGGACTACGTTCAACACTGGTCACCAGTCAACTCCCGGTTGAGCACTGGCATGAACACATCGGCGATCCCACCACAGCCGATGCAATCCTTGACCGGCTGGTCCACAACGCCCACACCCTGAAACTCAAAGGAGGATCGATGCGGAAAAAGACCCCATTGGCAGAACAACAAGACAGCAAGTAGAGACACTATTAACAACCGCGTCGCTACGCTCCGACCGGGGTGGCCGGAATCACCGGAACAGGTGGCCGGCTTCCCCCGGAATGCCCGGCCGCCTTCGGATGGAATGCGTGGCCGACTTCACCGGAATAGGCAACTATTGAAGAAAATTCATAAAAATGACAAAAATCTCCTCTTACGAATCACCTGAAAGGGAAAGGTGCAGACACGAACCCGCTCGAACCGAAACCTTGGATAAGGGGATATTTTAAAAATATAATCTCCCAGTATTTCCCCAGTGACAGCCCCATCACCAGAAATTGCGCCTTGTCCCTCAGCCAAATCAAGGGACAACAGCTTTTCAGGAGACTTAATGACGGGTGAGCGTACAAAGAACAGTGAACATCTTCTTACTTTTGTTCTATCTCTTCGTTGACTCAAAGAATAGGTGGCCCCATAGTTGGAGCAAAATATACGACAATATGCGCAGGGTTTACTTCAGGTTCTTCAGAGCAAACGTGGATGACCTGATGCAAAAGGAAAATTATTTGAAAGGTATTTTGAAAGCTGGATGAACCGGGATGATCGAACGGGGATACATTACATGCAGTTAAGTGAATACCGTCGGCGTGCCCGCATGCAATGAGTAGCGAAAGAAAACTGCCAATAGACTGTTGCGTTAAATGGGGTGTGGTTCACTTAACGCGTATGATCCAAACGTAATCTCACCTCAATAGAACGCCTACTGCGTAGAACAAAAAAGCCTTGTAACTCGTCAAAGTTACAAGGCCTTTTCGTATATGGCGGAGAGGGTGAGATTCGAACTCACGGTACTTGCGTACACACGCGTTCCAGGCGTGCACCTTAAACCGCTCGGTCACCTCTCCAAAATCGTTTGTATGTAAACGCCTGGGGCGTTGATTGCCCGTTCGGCGTGGGGACCTTTTATATACTGTGGGTATAAATTTTACAAGAAAAAATTAACGACGTCTTCGAAAAAAATCCTTCAGCTTTTGGCTGCACTCTTCTGCCAAAACCCCCTGGGTAATGCTAAATCCGTGATTCATCATGCTATCACTGCCTATTTGGTATTTTGAGACCAGCCCTCCCCCTTTAGGGTCGGTGGCACCGAAGACTACACGATCGATTCGCGCGTGCACCAAAAGAGCCGCACACATGGGACAGGGCTCAAGGGTGACATACAGTGTGGTGCCCGGTAATCGATAATTATTCAGCGCCAAAGCGGCTCGACGCAAGGCTCTCATTTCTGCATGCCCGGAAGGATCTGAGGCCTCTATACAATTATTTCCCGCCTCGGAAAGCACCTGCCCTTGTGCATCAACCAACACAGCCCCAACAGGGACTTCCTCCATGGCTGCGGCAAGATCGGCCTGAACCAGAGCCCTTCTCATGAAATGTTCGTCGTTGGGGGCGGCCGGTATATGGTGCAAAGTCATTTTTTATTTTATCCTTTTATCCTGGGAAGTAGAGCCCCTTGGGGAAACACAGGCCGCACGAAAATGACACTGAATGGGCCTGTGACAATTCTTTTTTTGATTTTCTTCTCACGACTCGTATAATTACAAAATAGAGATTGTAAATACGAATTTGCAACTGCGAGGCGCATTGAATGGGAAACAAAAAAGCAACTGTTCTTGCCTATAAATGTTCTGATGAAAATCGGCTCAGCATTGAAGCTGCCCTGGCGAACAATTTTGAACTGAGTTTTCATAACGACCCCTTAAATTTTCAAAAAGAAGTCAGCCAAAAGCCCTATGATGTCATTTTAATGAATTTTCACAAGGAGAATGGTACCAAGCAACAACTCCTTGAAAAAATCCAGGAACAGACGCCAGCTACCCCTGTCATTCTTGCCTGTCAGTCAGAAGAAGCGCTCGAAATAGACAAAACTTTTGAACCCATCATCTACGATGTGCTCAATCTGCCTCTTTCACCGGGTCGTATTAAACGCAGCGTTCGTCACGCAATCGAGAAACATCGACAGGATAAGGAGTTAGCCTACCTGCGTCACACCCAGAATATCGTTTACAGTTTTGACCGCATCATTGCAGAAAGCGAATGTTTCAAGTCAGTTATTAAAAGCCTGACAAAATTTGCCTCCACTGATGCCACCATTCTCCTTACCGGAGCAACCGGAACCGGCAAAAGCTACCTCTCGGGAACAGTCCATTACAACTCACCACGCAAGGCAAGCCCTTTCATAAAAATTAACTGTGCCAATATACCAGAGACCCTTTTAGAATCGGAACTCTTTGGGCACGAACGCGGTTCCTTCACTGGTGCAGACAAACAACGAATTGGTCGTTTTGAACAGGCCGACGGTGGCACCATCTTTCTTGATGAGATCGGGGAAATACCTCTGGAAATACAGTCGAAACTATTACGGGTTCTAGAGGACAAGTCCTTTGAACGTATAGGCGGCAATAAAACCATCAAGGTGGATGTACGACTCATAACCGCAACCAACAAAGATCTCCAGGATCTGATTGCGCAGGGAAAATTCCGGGAAGACCTCTACTATCGTATCAGCGTCTTGCCGGTCCACCTGCCTTCCCTGCAAGAACGTTCTCTATGCCTGGCGCCCCTTGCAAGGAAGTTGCTTGAAAAATCAAAAAACTCACTCAACAAAAGTAATATCACCGGCTTTTCGGATGAAGTTCTCGCCCTGATCCAGGGATATGAGTGGCCCGGGAATATACGCCAGCTTGCCAATACCATTGAACGGGCAGTTATCCTTGAGGACGACGACCAGATTTCCCTCTCCTCGATGCATATTCCAGAGATGGGACGTCGCCAGGGTACACCAATTATTCAGGGTGCAGAATCGTTGGAAGTGCATGAAAAAGAACTGATTCTTCGTGCCTTAGCCGACAATCACTGGGTGCAAAAAGATGCTGCCAAATGCCTTGACATCAGCCCCAGGGCTCTGAATTACAAAATAAAAAAATTCGGCATCACCCATCCTAACTGGCGCAAACACAAAAAAGAATAAGCGACGTCCCCAAGGACAGGTACTTTTCTCATAATCTCGGATTCAGGATACTTACCTGTCTCAAACCTCACCCAACCACGCTCCCTCAGTGAAGCCCACCACCGGTACTGGTCATAGAGAGATTGCCATCTTTGACACCACGCAAGGATATCATCTGCTCAGCCAGGGCCCGTACCTGCGAGGCTCTTCCCTTGACAATGGTCACCTCAAGACAGTTGTCATGGTCCATGTGCACGTGGGTAGACGAGGTAATAGCGTGGTGATACGCGTGCTGAATTTCGGTTATTTTTTCCTGCAGCTGAGGTTGGTGGTGGTTGTACACTATGCTGACAACCCCCACCACCTCAGAGTCCTGGGTCCACTCTTCGTTCACCAATACCTTGCGAATTAAATCGCGCACCGCCTCTGAGCGGTTGGAGTACCCACGGGGACGAATGTAATTATCAAATTGCTCAAGGAGTTTTTCATCCAACGAGATAGAAAATCGTTTCAACATGCAACTTAGTTTCCTTTTTCAAGTTCCTTTAATTTATCCAGCAGTACCTGTGCCTCGTTGCGATACTTATCGGCTATAGATGTATCCTTGGACGCCCGCTTGAGATAGTGCTCAGCCAATTCCACCCGACCGCGGTAGAGATTGTACTTGCTGAGATAAAATCCTGCCATCCCTTCCCGTCCCTGGCTTGCTGCAAGACGGCCAAGTTCGAAATACAGAGGAGGATACTCGGGCATCAGTGCCCTGAAGCGTTGTAACAGCTGTTCGGCCTTCGCCTGATGACCGCGCAAAGATTCCAGTTTGGCCAACTGATAGAGTCCGTACATATCATCGGCGTCCTCGCGTACTGCCTGTTCAAGTAAGGCATGGGCCTGGTCCAGGTTTCCTGCATCCAGTAAAATAACCGCTCGATCCACGTTGAGAATTTTTTTATTGGGATAGCTGGCCTGCACCGTGTCGAGAGAGCGCAACGCTCCATCGAAATCATGTGCCTCAGCAGCCAAAAGCGCCATGCCATAGTTGGCCATCACTTTTTGGACTGGATCTGTTTTGCCATTGAGCAGCGAGACGCAGTATATTTTGATTTTTTCATGGTCGATGGAGTGCATCAAGACACGGTACTTGAATCGAAGAAAGGCAAAATTATCGGTTTGATGAACGGCACCTGTTTTCCCTCTGTGCTGATCTGCCTCAATCATAGATTGAATGTAACCCAAACGAGTCTCCGGGTTCGGGTGGGAGAGCAGATACTGGGGCACTTCCCCGCCGATGCTGTAACGGGTAATCCGACGCATCGTTCGTAACATATCTTCCATGGCTTCAGGATTACGATGCATAGCACGCATCCAACCATAGGAAAGACGGTCAGCCTGCTCTTCATCCTCACGACTGTACTGAAGATTGGCTGCCTGCCCCGCGGCCAGGGACCCCATCATGATTCCAGAGGAGAGACCAGGTACGCCGATGGCAATGCCCGCAATGGCAAGCAGGAGTGACGCTGCACCAATAACGGTATTTTTTTCCATCCGCTGGGCAATATGTCGACTGACCACATGCCCAATCTCATGGGCTAAAACGCTTAAAAGTTCGTCCTCATTATGCACCTGTTCGATCAGGCCAGAATAAAAGAAAACCAGCCCAGCTGGGGCTGCAAAGGCGTTGAACTGCTCCGATTTAACCACATAAAACCGATAGGAAAAATACTGAGGACCAATGTTAGCCAGGACCTTCTGCCCCAGTGCATTGATATACTGACTGATATCAGGTTCATCCAATATGGGCAGCCCTTTACGCATGGTGTAGAGCAGTTGTTCTCCAATCTTCTTCTCCTCACCTAGAGTTAATGCCCAGACCTGCAGAGGCAAAAGCAGGGACAAAACCAGTGCCAGAAGAGCAACGCATCGAAATGAAGTTTTTTTTCGGAGCATAATTCAATCCAGGAGAATTGATTTGGTGGAAGTCATGAGTAAAGCCTAATGCGCCTGAAAAAAGTGCGCAAGATGATGCGAATGCTCAAAGATACTTTTGCCGTCGTTCCATACGACTCACCGACCAGGAACAGGGAAAAGTCAAGACAAAATACAGCGCTGCAACGGTCAACCAGACTTCAATGGTCATATAGGTTGAGGCCATGAGTTGCGTTCCCTGGTACGTCAACTCCTCGATGGAGATAACCGAGACTATGGCGGAATCTTTGATCAGAGAGATCATTTGGCCTGCAAGCGGAGGCATTATTCGCGCAAAAGCCTGGGGCAAAATGACATGGCGAAGACATTGAGCACGGGTCAATCCCAGAGCCGTCGCCGCTTCCCACTGAGAACGATCGATGGATTGGATACCAGCACGAATGATCTCTGCGATATAGGCGCTCTCAAATACTGCCAGGGTTATCAAAGCGGCGAGAAAGGCAGAAAGCTGATGAGGTGCGGCAAAAAGCAGACCAATAATTTCTTGCATCAGTGGTGAGGCTGCCTGGGCACGTGCATCCAGCTGCAATACAGGAATAAGCTGATCCGCCAGAAAAAAATAAAAGAGAAAAATGAGCACCAACGGGGGAAGGTTGCGCAGCAGCTCAATGGCAGTCAGGGAAATCAGCCGGCCGTAGAGTAAACGACCAATGCGGGCCAGGGCCAATAAAAGTCCCAACGGAAGGGCAAACACAGCGGCCCAGAGACTCAGCCTCAGAGTGGTAAAAAGCCCCTGCATCAGGTAATTGGCAACCCAATGCCCCGTTTCTTCATCAAAATAAAAGATGAACTGAGGCAAGACGCCCCAGTTCCAATTGTACTGCAGTTGTCCGGTGATGCGGTCTACTCCACAGGCGACAAGGAAGACCAGCACCAGCACAAGGATCAGATCCAGAAAAACAAATTCCTTCTTCCTTTGAAAACAATACACAGAGCGTTCAGAGCCTGCTTACCAGACGCGATTTTTCCACTGCGTCGAATCAAACCAGTAGGCGTAACGCTGAGCAATCCAGCCCTTGGCCTGTGTTTGCTCAATCCAGTTATTCAGAAAATTGAGGGTATCCACATCTCCCTTATTGAGCCCCATGCTGATGGGCTCACTCATCAGCTGCTCGGGATAGGCCACAAGTAATCCAGGGGCATCAGCCGCACTGTGGGCCGGTAAGGGCTGCCCCGCAACCATGGCATGGACCCGTCCGTTACGGACCTCCTGTACCGCGGCGGGTTCATCGTCAAAGAGGCGCAATGTTGCCAAAGGAAAACGCTTTTTGGCTGCAACGGCAGCAGTGGATCCCAGACGGGCGGCCAGGGTCACACCTGGTTTATTAAAATCATCCAGCTGCCAACCCTGGGTCATTTTCTTATTGGCCAGCAACCCCTGGCCGGTGTAATAATAGGGCCGAGTAAAATTGATTTGCATATTCCGCTTAGAGGTGACGGTCATCCCGCCGATGATCAGATCAAATTTTCCGGCAATCAGTGCCGGAATGATGCCTGACCATTTTGTGGGAACAAATTGAACCTTTACCCCCATATCCTGAGCCAACTGCTTGGCAACATCGATTTCGAAGCCGATGAGTTGACCTTTTTTATCTTTCATTGCCCAGGGAACAAAAACATCCATCCCCACCCGCAGCGTCCCCCGTTTCAACACCTGCTCAATGGTTGATTCTGCTCGAAGCTGATGCTGCAGCTCTCCTGCCGACGCCTGTTGAACCGTAACAAAGAGACACACTGTTAAAAGGATACAGAGTTTAGCGAACTGTTTCATTATTTTCTCCCGAAGACCTTGGCCCTTAGATGACAGCAAAGACCAAGTAAATGAAATAAAGAATGAGTGTAAAAGAAATAAGAAGGGTTGTTCTCTAAGGCAACATAGAATCAGGTTTAATCTCTGGAAGGAGGTTCACCCCTGATCACTGATTTCTGCAAAACGTGCCTGAACAAGTTGCTGTAAATCCTTGGGTGAAAGCTCTATGTCAAGCCCACGGCGACCACCACTGACAAAGATGGTAGCAAAGTTAAGGGCAGAATCGTCAATGACTGTTAAGAGCCGCTTCTTTTGTGCCAGAGGGCTGACACCCCCCAGAATGTAGCCGGTTGTCCGCTCAACTACGGCCCTATCGGCCATGGCAGCCTTTTTTGCCCCGGTGGCCTTGGCCATACGTTTCATATTGAGCATCCCTTCCACTGGGACAACCCCCACGGCGAGCTGTTGATTATCCAGACTCACGACGAGGGTTTTGAACACTCGTTCGGGGGCAACCCCGATCTTTTCCGCGGCCTCCAGACCATAGGATGTTACTTTTGGGTCATGGGTGTATTCATGAACGGTATGCGATATCTTCTTTTTTTGGGCAAGTTTGATTGCGGGAGTCATGAGAGCTTGTTTGAACAGATGATAAGAACGTACATACAGATAAACAGAAATAACTTTTGTAACTATACTCAAGATTTAACGAGGAATATTTGATGCATCTTCCGGTATTGAAAATACTCATCATAGAAAAAGACCCTGATTTACTCAAGAAAATTGTTGAGAATCTCCTGCGCTGCGTTCATCGATTTGACCGTCGGGACATAGAGATAGAAACTATCACTGCAGAAAATTTCAGCGAAATTCAGGATGCAATAACAAACGATGTTGACATACAGGCGGTAATTCTCAGCTGGGACAGTGAAAACACCTGGGTTTCTGCTCAGCAGTCCGCTCCAGCTTCTGTGAGTAAAAGCTGTGACATCATCGCCGCCATCAAGGCTATTCGAGTCAGCTTGCCGATTTACATCCTTGGCGAAGAAAGCAAAGGCCTTGAAATTATTGATGAATCAATCGACATTGAATCATTTTTCTTCCGGGACGATATTATCGCCGACCCGGAGTCCATTCTGGGCTACATCCTCAATGACTTTGATGACCGCTGTCAGACCCCCTTTTGGAGTGCGTATAAGAGCTATATAACTGAGGCAAACGACTCCTGGCACACCCCAGGGCACAGCGGCGGACTCAGCTTTCGCAATTCACCCTATATACAGGATTTTTATCAGTTCTACGGGCGCAGCGTCTTTGTTGGTGATCTCTCAGTTTCTGTCGACAGCCTGGGCTCCTTAACCGAGGGAACCAACGCCATTGGTAAGGCCCAGGAGGCAGCAGCCTACACTTTCGAAACCACAAAGACCTATTTTATAACCAATGGTTCTTCCACCTCGAACAAGATCATTTTACAGACACTGCTGCGCAGCGATGACAAGGTTATTATCGATCGTAACTGCCACAAGTCTGTCCATTACGGCATCCTCCAGGCACGTGCCAACCCGGTGTATCTCAGTTCCATTCTCAGCCCTGAATTGGGAATCTTTGCGCCTCCTGCACTGGCCGAAATTCGGAAAAAAATCGAAGAAAATCCTGAAACCAAGCTGATCGTTTTAACCGGTTGCACCTATGACGGACTCCTTATCGATGTACGTCAAGTTGTGGAGATGGCGCATGATAGTGGCATCAAGGTATTTATTGACGAAGCGTGGTTTGCCTACTCTCTCTTTCACCCAACATTTCGCCCCTATTCTGCAATCAATGCGGGAGCAGATTATATTACTCATTCAGCCCACAAGGTGGTTTCAGCCTTTTCTCAGGCATCCTATATTCATGTCAACGATCCCGATTTTGATGCAGATTTTTTTCATGAGATTTACTCGATGTACTCCAGTACCTCACCTAAGTACCAGATTATCGCCTCACTCGATGTTTGCCACAAACAGCTTGAGATGGAAGGATACGGACTGCTGAAGGGATTACTTAGCCAGGTGGAAGAGCTCAAGCAACAAATGCGCTCTTTTCAGTCGATACGAATATTGGAAAAATCAGATTTTCAGGCCATGTTTCCCCATTTCAGCGAGGATAATCTGGGACATGACAGCTTAAAAATCCTCCTTGATGTCTCGCGACTTGAGTACTCCACCAACGAGATCCATCGCTATCTGCTTGATGAAATAGGTCTTGAGATTGAGAAGTACACCCATGCGACCATTCTCGTCCTGCTCACCCTGGGTGGAACACGTTCCAAATTGATCCGACTCTATAATGCCCTCAAAAAATTGGATCAGAAAAAGGTTGCGCTCCCGGTGAGTCGAGGCAAAAAACAGCGGGTCAACACCCTCCCCGGCATCACCCTGGACTGCCTGCCCTCAGATGCCTTTTTTGGTCAACGCACCACCATTGACATGGAACATGCCGTAGGTCAGATCTCCGCCGGATTAGTGACTCCCTACCCTCCGGGAATTCCGGTATTGGTACCGGGGCAGCTCATTGAGCAACAAAGTATAGAGTACTTACGTATGCTCATCGCGCAAAACACGCGAATACAGGGGATGTATGATGGCCAGATCTATGTGTTGGATATAACGAGGAAAGCGTAAAGAGAAGCTGGGGGCAGCTCTTGCAGTGGGCACAAACAACGTGCCCACCGGTTCATTCGTTTAAGCAATTCGGCGCCACCACCGGCTGGGCTGTAGTATCCACCGAAACGGTGACCGGCATGCCCAGTCGGAGTTCTTTTTCCGAGTCGCAGACCAGAACTCGAGCTCGGTAAACCAACTTGGTGCGTAGTTCAGTCGTTTCTACGGTTTTCGGTGTAAATTCAGCAGTTGAAGCGATAAAGCCGACCCATCCCTGATACGATTTGTCTGGATACGAATCGGAAAATATTTGTGCTTTCATCCCAGAACGCAACTTGCCTAGATCAGGCTCATTGACATAGGCTCGAACATAACGTGGATTTGTAAGAGCCAGGGTGAAAACCGGGCTGCCAGCAGAGACAATAGCCCCCATTTCGACAATACGTGAACGGATCACCCCTGCAACAGGCGCCCGCAATTTTATGTCAGCTAGACGCTGCCGGGCGAGATCCCGGGCAGCAATCAATGCCTGCAGTGTCGCCTGCCCACTCTTGATGTCTTGTTTTCTGGGCCCCTCAATGACCAGGGAAAGCTCCTCTTGGGCAGCACGCACAGAGGCCTCAAGCGTCTCGACCTTCGCCTTGGCGCTGTCCACCTCCTGCTGGGAGATGCGGTTGGTTACACGCAGCACCTGTACCCTGTCAAGATAGAGTCTGGCCTCTTTCAGACTTGCCTTGGCGGAATCAAGTCCCGCCCTGGCCTTGGCGATCTCCTGGGGACGACTCCCCTGCTCCAGTTTGGCGACCACCTCTTTCTGGGCATCCACCAGGGAACTCAGTCGCTCCACTTCAAGCGCATAACGAGTGGCATCAAGTTCTGCCACGACCTGGTTGGCTGCAACTTCTTCTCCCTCATCCACTAGAAGACGGGCCACTCGTCCACCATCCTCAAAGGCCAGTTGAACCTCTCGAATGTCCACATTGCCAAAAAGGTTGATTTCTTTATCATTCTCGCCATTATCCTTTCCGCCGTTGCAGGAAACAAGACAGGTTTCCACAAAGATGAATAGAACGATGATCGACCAGTGAACCCTTACTTTTCTATTAGTCACCTTGCTCTATAATACATGGGGTTGTTCCCGAATTTTCGATACCATTCAGGTTATTTTTCTGAAGATACGGTAACAATCAGGCTAGACGATTGTTTTTTTCCGTCTAGCCTGTGACCGGACTCATTCACCTATTATCTTAACTAACACTCTTTTTTTTCGGCGACCGTCAAACTCGCCATAAAAAATCTGTTCCCAAGTTCCAAAATGGAGCTGACCTTCGGTGATCGCCACGACCACTTCACGTCCCATTACCTGACGCTTCATATGGGCATCGGCGTTATCCTCATATCCGTTATGACGATATTGATCGACCGGTGCATGGGGGGCCAGTCGCTCAAGCCACTGCTCGTAATCGTGGTGAAGCCCGGATTCGTCATCATTGATGAAGACAGAAGCTGTGATATGCATGGCATTACAGAGGAGTAATCCTTCCTGAATGCCGCTTTCCTGTATACATTGCTCAACCTGGGGGGTGATATTTATAAAGGCACGCCGGGTGGGCACATCAAACCACAGCTCTTTATGATAACTTTTCATAATTCCAGTTCTTGGTATTGAGTCAAAAAATCAAGCACACATCTTTCAGCTACAATTGAGTTCCCAGGTTAATCAGCATTGGTTGCAGCAATCTGGGAGAAGATCGGTTCAACCTCTAAAAAGGCATCGATCAAGAGCGGATCAAAATGCGTTCCCTTGCCCTCGATCATGATCCCCATGGCCTCTTGGTGAGACATGGAACTTTTGTAGACCCGTTTGGAAATAAGCGCATCATAGACATCGGCAATAGCCATAATCCTCCCCGCAAGGGGAATATCTTCCCCTACGATACCACGAGGATAGCCACTTCCATCATATTTCTCATGGTGAGAGCCTGCGATCTCTTTGGCGCAACTGAGAAAGGAGGTGGGTTGCCCTGCCATCTGCTCGAGATTAGCAATGACCTCCTCACCGTAGAGGGTGTGCTTCTTCATTTCGTCAAACTCCTCCGCTGAAAGTTTGCCGGGCTTAAGGAGGATTGAGTCACGAATAGCCACCTTACCAATATCGTGCAATGGTGCAGACTTCCACAAAAGGACAATGTATTCAGGTGTTAATATGTCACAGTAGTGACCATTGAGCACCAAGCGTTCTGCCAGTAACTGGACGTAAGCCCTGGTCCGGTGAATATGGCTGCCGGTCTCTGGATCGCGATACTCTGCCAGCTCACCCATGGCCTCAATGATAACGTCTTTGAGCAATTCCGCTTCTCGGCTGCGTTCTTCTACAAGTCGCTCCAGACTACTTCTATAGGCATGCAGTTCAAGGTGATTACGCACGCGCGAGCGTAACTCTACCCCCTTAAACGGCTTAATGATGTAATCGACCCCTCCCAGATTAAATCCATGAACGACATCTTCAGATTCAGCGCGGGCGGTAAGAAAAATCACCGGAATGGAGTGCGTTTCCTTATTCTGATTAAGCATTTCAACAGCCTGAAACCCACTCATTCCCGGCATCATAACGTCCATGAGAATCAAATCCGGATGGGTGGCTCTGATACGCTCCAGGGCTTGTTCTCCCGAGGTGGCATAGGCAAAATCACAGTCCAACTCACGAAGATGCGACATGGCTATCTGAATATTTTCCGGAACATCGTCGACGATGAAAATAAGTGGCTTCTTTCTATTCATACATCCTTCCGGTTTACAAAATGGGATAGTTTTGCAAGCATACGATCAACCCCCATGATATTGGGTTCGGCAGAAAACTGGAGTAAATCACCACCAAAGGTTCTCACTAAACCGTCTTTATTCTCCTCTCCAGCCTTCCCCACCGCCGCTCCCAAGGCAGCGGCGTCACTGAGACTCCCTGAACGAACAGCCTGCCTGAGCAACTGATCAAGTTCATCATTCCAAACGGCTTGAACACTTTGCCCAAGAGTCACCTCCAGGGCCGCACCATCAGGCTCGGCGGATAATACCTGTTGCTCCAACAACAGAGCCTTCTTGGTTGCATACTCTCGAATCAACTCATTGAGCAAATCCAGTCGAAAGGGTTTTTGCAAAAAACCATCGAAAAGAGGCTGATAGTCTTCCTCTTCAAGCATCTCACCGGTCATGACTATCACAGGTATTGCTTTGAGCGAATCGTCTTTACGGATTTGCTCGGTTACCATACGACCATCCATTCCACTGAGATTTAAGTCCATGAAAATGAGATCAGGATGCTCTTGCGCTGCCTTTTCCAAGGCTTCTTCACCAGTGTTTGCAGTGATAACCTTATGCGGACTCTCCTGAAAAAAATCGATAAAAACATCTTTGATCAAATCAACATCATCAACCACCAACAGAGTCATTGTCATCGGGGCTGGAATCATACCGGCATCCAGCTCAATTACCGGTTGCTCTTGAGGTGAATCAGCAATGGGAACCCTCAAAAAGAGCACCGTAAAACGTGAGCCCTCACCCGGAGTACTAAAAAGTTCAATCTGGCCTCCCATCATGGTTACCAGCCGGGAACAGAGTGTTAAACCAAGCCCAACCCCACCATAGCGTTTGGCCATGGTATCTTCCTGCTGACTAAAAACTTCAAATATTTTCTGCTGATCAGTCTTAGCTATGCCAATTCCAGTGTCTTGAACAGTAAAGCTGAGGTCATAGCAGTCTTGCTTTTCTTTGGAGGCAACACCATCAACTAGAAGCTGAACGCAGCCTTCACTGGTAAATTTGATGGCGTTGCTCACCAGGTTGTGCAAAACCTGCTTGATGCGGACCCCATCAAGAATAAAAGAAGTTGGCAGGTGGGCTTCGAGCTGATATTCCAAATGAATACCTTTTTCCCGGGCCTGGTCACGGTACAGCCCCTCAACTTCACGAACAAGAGAGTCAAGCCGAATGGAGCTGGTCATAATCTGCAAACGCCCGGAGTCGATTTTGGAGAGCTCCATAATGTCGTTAAATATGGCAACCAGAGCCATACTGCTTTTATGGATGGTTCGGACAAATCGACGTTCTTTATCACCAATGGGCGAGTTCACCAGCATCTCGGTGTAGCCAATAATAGCATTCATCGGGGTGCGAACTTCATGATTGATATTGGCGATGAACTCACTTTTCATGCGGTTAGCTGAATCTTCAGCCTGGGCAATAAAGGACTCTGAGCTTTCCAGACATTGTTCTTTTTGGGGAGGGCCATACCAGAGGCCAAAACACTTGCCATCGGATTGGTAGAGACGAAAAGTGGCTCCCCCCATCCCTTCAGTGTTTTCCCCGATATCTGCAGGCAGATCACCGGATTTCAACACCTGCAGTAAAGGGTGCGCTGCTTCTCTGGGGCACAATTTAGGGAAGGAACCACCAACCAAGGGGTCTGGACCAAACCGTTCTTGAGCAACCCGGTTGGCGGAGATGATCTTCAGCTCATCATTTATTTGAATAATGGGAAATGGGGCGCCTGCAATCAGCTCCCGATGCAGGCCCAGTTCAGTCCCCAAGGCCTGGTTTTGACGTTTGAGTTGAAAGAGTTGACGCAGGCACAGGACAATGACCAGCACCGCAATAAGTGCAGGAAGGCCAACAATGAAGCCAAAGGAGGCAGAGGAAAGAATAATTTTCTGAGCAGCTGATACAGTCAAGGGAAAAAATAAGACGAGACAGCCGCTGATCAACAGTAGTTTGTTCACGGGCAGGACAATCCGTTGTAGTGGGGTGTATGAATAATTGATTAACTATATAGCCCCGCTAAACGATTGTCAAAAACCCTACGCCTTCCCTATTCTGCTTATGTCGTTTTTTTTGCAATCGATCTGCAAAAATCACCTCTCTTATTGGCCGGATTTTCCTCGAGCAAACCGCTGTGCAGCTCCAATAAGCCCTTCAACCCACTGGGGTGTCCCTGAGGCTATCACATGTGTGTATAGGGCTAGTACGTTATTTTTTACCAGGCCATCTCTGCCCTCAATAAATCCGGTACCACGCTCCATACGCAACACCAGTGACTCCAAAGGATCATCGAAGCTGCGTACCATTGAATAGCGGAATTCATGCCCTTTGATTTTTGTCCCCACCGGGTAAAAACTGTTTTCCTGTTCTACCACAAAACTGGAATACCCATGAGCCTGGGGTTTTCGGCTGATACCAAAGGTCACGGGAAAGACACCAGCAAGGGGGTATTCCTGCCCATCGAGGACAATGGAACGGCCCAGAAAAATAAGGCCCCCGCATTCGGCATAGACTGGAAGCCCTTGCTCCACTGCATCTCGAACGGACTGCCGAAAGCTCTCGTTCTCAGCAAGTTGGCGAGCACTGGTTTCAGGAAAACCACCACCAATATACAAGCCGTCAAGGCCCTGGGGTAGAGTGGTCGAACGAAGTGCATCAATCATCACCAGGCGAGCACCAGCGCGGGTCAACGCTTCAAGGTTATCTTCATAATAGAACTGAAAGGCGGCATCCCGCAGCACACCAATGGTTACTTTCGGGGCGCTCACCCGAATTTCCTCGGGGGGAACCGGTACTTTGCGCGGCATACGCTCGACAATGGCATCCAGGTCAAAGTTTGTCTCTGCCAGGGCACCGAGTCGTGACACCGTTTCATCGGCGGTTGCCGATTCCTGGTGGGGGGTAACCCCCAGATGGCGCATGGGAAAGACATCTTCTTTGAGGCGGGGCATGATTCCCAAAACGGGAACATCAGTATAGGTTTCAATCGATTGGCGAATAATGGATTCGTGTCGGGGGGTTGCGATCTGGTTGAGGATAACCCCCGCAATACGGATGCGTGGATCAAAGGCTTCACAGCCAAGAACCACGGCGGCGATAGTTCGGGTCGTTTTGGAGCAGTTGACCACCAACAGAATCGGCAGTTCCAATTGCTGGGCCAACTCGGCAGTGGAATATTCTCCCTGGGCACTGACACCGTCAAAAAGTCCTCTATTCCCTTCCACTACGGCATAGGCATTTCCGTAAATATGCTCCTGAAAAGTTGTGGCTATAGCCTCGTGACTCATCAGGTAGGGATCCAGATTGTAACAGGGACGTCCAGCTGCCATGCTCATCCAACCGGCATCGATATAATCGGGCCCTTTCTTAAAAACAGCCACCCCGCGACCACGATTTCGCAGGGCAGCGATCAAACCAACTGACACTACAGATTTCCCAGATCCACCACTGAGACCGGCCAACACCACACTCTTTACTCGTTCCAAAATTCAAGTTCCTTGTTCAAACACAAAAATGACACATCAGTGATGTAGAATATAATTTCAATACTTCAATCGGATACTCAGCGGGGAGGGCTGCTGCTTGCCCGCGTCCTCCCCCTGACGATCACCTGAATCCGTGAGCAATCATCAGGGCGTCAATTTCGTTGTCTGGTCAGAAAGATGCGTTGTTCAGTGCCCATCCGCCGTCACGGATTCAGGTATCATGCATCTCCAGCCCCAACTCATTCCATGCCGCCTCATAGACCCTGTTCAGACGAAACTCCAGCTCCTGGCGATACGCTTCTACCTGCTCAGGGGTTAGGGTGGCGGGAACTGATAATGGTTCACCGTGACGTATGAGCAGGGTGGAAAAAGGTAGAGGCAGCAGGGTCTTATCCCAGCTGTGAAAGCGTATAAAACGGGTGCAGGCCCAGGCCATGGGAAAAATAGGTTTGCCTGATTTACTCGCAGCTAGAATACATCCGGCCTGAGCCTTTCGAGCAGGTCCCTGAGAACCGTCAGCCACAATGGCTCCATTTAGCGCATGCTTTTTCATTGCCCGAATCATCCCTAACAGGGCTTTCACCCCTCCACGATTGGCCGACCCCCGCACCGCAACATGGCCTGTTTGCTCAGCCAGACGGGCAATGTATTCACCATCGTTTGAGCTGCTGACCATGATCACCGCCGGATATTTGCGCAGATACCAGAAGAGGTAGGCAAAGGAATAATGCCAGAAAGCAGCAATCCCCGTATCCTGCTGCGCATAGGCGGTAAATTCCTTGCCGCCACGCACCTTGAGGCGCAGGGTAGAAAACCAGAGTGCCACCAGCCCCCAGATAAGGCGCGGTACAACGATCAGCGATGTTCTCCGTAACCAATCAGCCAACAGCCAACTCCATCATTTTCAGTTCTCTAATGCGATCGCGGTACGCGGCCGCTTCTTCAAAGGCAAGCATGGCGGCTGCCTCCTGCATCTGTTTCTCGAGCTGGGCAATCTCCTGGTGGAGCTCTTCCACACTGTGGTAGACACTTTCTGCCTCTGCAGCCTGAAGCATCCCTGCTTGGGGATGATCATCGGCAGCTTCCCAGCCCGAGGCTTTGAGATGCTGGGCCATGGAATCTTTAATCTCAGAGATAACGGTCTGGGGAGTAATGCCATGTTCGCGGTTAAAACGCTCTTGAATTGAACGACGGCGAACGGTTTCATCCATGGTGTAGCGCATGGAGGGGGTTATTTTATCCGCATAGAGGATCACCGTCCCCTGGGCATTGCGTGCAGCACGACCGCAGGTCTGCACCAGAGAACGCTCGGAGCGCAAAAACCCCTCCTTATCCGCATCAAGCACGGCCACCAGCGAGACCTCCGGAATATCAAGTCCTTCACGCAACAGGTTAATCCCCACGAGCACGTCGTACTCACGCCTGCGCAGATCGCGGATCAGTTCCACCCGTTCCAATGTTTTGATATCAGAATGGAGATAGCGCACCCGTACCCCGAGGTCCTCGTAATACTGGGTCAGATCTTCGGCCATACGCTTGGTCAAGGTGGTCACCAACACCGCCTCATTGCGCTCGGTACGGTTGCGGATCTCCTCCAAGAGATCGTCCACCTGGGAAGAGGCAGGTCTAACCTCGATTTGAGGATCCAGCAGACCGGTGGGCCGGATGAGCTGTTCAACAATGCGTCCGTCGGCCTTTTTCAACTCATAGGGTCCCGGGGTCGCGGAAACATAAACCGCCTGATGAATACGTGCCTCAAACTCATCAAAGCGCAGGGGACGGTTATCCAGGGCTGAGGGCAAGCGAAACCCGTAATTGACCAGGGTCTGCTTACGGGAACGGTCGCCGTTAAACATACCACCGATCTGGGGAACGCCAATGTGCGACTCATCAATAATGAGCAGGTAGTCATCAGGAAAGTAATCTAAGAGATTCGGTGGCGGTGCCCCTTCTTCCTTGCCGGTCAGATGGCGGCTGTAATTTTCAATGCCGTTGCAGTAGCCCAATTCACTGATCATCTCCAGATCAAACATGGTCCGCTGTTCCAGCCGCTGGGCCTCAACCAGCCGATTTTCACTCTGCAGTTCGGTCAGGCGAAGCTGCAGTTCATCCTGAATCGAGCGCATAGCGGTCTTGAGATTGTCCTGGCTGGTGACAAAGTGACTGCCGGGAAAAACGGTCATCTCCCCTACGTCTTGAATCACTTCTCCCCGCAAGGGATCGATAATGGCGATGGCATCGATGGTATCGCCAAAAAATTCCACCCGCACCGCCCTGTCTTCCTCATGCACCGGAAAAATATCGATGACATCGCCGCGCACCCGAAAAGTCCCACGGTGAAAGGAAAACTCATTGCGCTCATAGAGCATAAAGGCCAGGCGCCGTTGCACCTCTTCCATGGGGTAGTCTTCACCGGCACGGAGAAAGAGATGCATATTCTTATATTCATCAGGTGAGCCAAGACCGTAGATACAGGAGACCGAGGCGACAATCAAGACATCGCGCCGGGTCAGCAGAGAGCGGGTGGCGGAGTGACGCAGTTTGTCGATGGCGTCATTGATGGAAGAGTCTTTTTCGATATAGGTATCCGAGGCTGGGATATAGGCCTCGGGTTGATAGTAATCATAATAGGAGACAAAATACTCCACTGCGTTGTTGGGAAAAAGCTCGCGAAACTCCGCAAAAAGCTGTGCGGCCAGGGTTTTATTGGGGGCCATTACCAGGGTCGGTCGCTGAATTTGGGCAACCACCTGGGCCATGGTAAAGGTCTTTCCTGAGCCAGTTACCCCTAACAGCACCTGATCGCGCGCCCCCGCCTCAAGCCCCGCCACCAACTGCTCAATGGCAGCGGGCTGATCACCGGAAGGGGTGAACTCGGAGACAATTTCAAAGGGAATATCGCTTGAGTAGGTTAAAGCCTGCACGGGATCAGATCAGAATTCCATGTTGAAACTATAAACACCATCTTCCAGGTGGCTGGTTACCTTGAGTCCGGAATGGTTGAACACATTCTGCATACGCTCGTTTTCTCTTAGAACCTCTGCGGTGAAGCCGGTAATGCCGTTTCGCTTGGCTATCTTGGTCAGATGTTTGAACATGTAGGTCCCAAGCCGCTTGTTCTGCCAGCCGTCTCGGACAACAAAGGCCACCTCGGCCAGGTTGGTCTTTTCGTTCAGATAATAGGTGCCCACCGCAATAATCTGGTCGCCATGGGCCTCAGGCAAGGTACCGACAACCGCCACGTCCCGGCGATGGTCGATATAGACAAAATCCTGAATCTGACGGGGGGTGAACCGCTGCTGGCGACTCATAAACCGGTAGTAGATGGTCTCCTGACTGAGATTGTAGATAAGATCACGCATATGCGGCTCATCCGTGGGCTTGATCGAACGGAAGTTGACCTCAGTCCCATCGGCCAGAAGCAGGTTGGCCCGAACCGATTCCTCTGCGGGCAAGAGGAAGCGGTTACCAAAACGGGCAAGATCAGGACGCAGGTATTTAGCCGCAACCGCATCGCGAAAGAGCTGTTCCCGGAAATCAGGATGAGCAACAGAGATGAGCGCCATCACCCGCTCCTGGATGGATTTACCGTGAAGGTAGGCCACACCATACTCGGTCACGACATAATGCACACTGGCCCGGTTGATAACAACACCAGAGCCAGGTTGCAGGGTACAGACAATACGCGACTCATTGCCCTCCTTATTGAGTGAGGGCAGGGTAATAATTGCCCGACCGCCCTCGGATTTCGCCGCGCCGCGGTTAAAGTCGATCTGACCGCCGATACCGGAGTAAAACTTGCCCCCCACCGAATCCGAACAGACCTGGCCGGTAAGATCGATCTCCAGGGCCATATTGACGGCTATAAACCGCTTATGCTTACCAATGACGTTGGCATCATTGATGTATTCTGTGGGGCGAAAACTAAAAAGCGGATTATCATGAATATAGTCATACAGCCGCTTGGTGCCCATACAGAACGAGGCGGTAATCTTGCCCCGATCAATGGATTTCATGGCACCGGTAACCGCCCCCGCTTCGATCAGGGGAATAATGGTGTCGGAGATCATCTCAGTATGAAAACCGATATCCTTGCGATCATGGAGAAACTCCATCACCACCTGGGGGATACGGCCATACCCGGGAACGCGCCCCAAGCCCAGCTCCACAGTGGACCCATTGGGAATGAGGGCCGCCACGGTCTGGGCGATCTTGCGGCTGATAGGATTGGGAGGATCAGCCACCCGCTCGAGAATGGGCTGATCAACCGGTACCAGTATATCCAGATCAAAGACCTCGACCAGGGTGTCGCCATGGGTCCAGGGCATGTTGGGATTGACCTCGGCAATGACCAGCGAGGCATTATCAATGGCACTGCGGACGATATCAACAGAAATACCCAGACTGACCCGACCGTTACTATCGGGTGGGGTGACCTGAATCAGGGCCACATCAATGGGCAAACTGCCCGAATCGAAGAGCTTGGGGACATCGGAGAGGAGAATGGGGGTATAATCGCCAAACCCCTCCTGGATCACCGAGCGGACGTTAGAGCTGATAAAAAAGGCGTTGATAGCAAAGGAGTCCGACATCTTTTTGTTGGCATAGGGCGCATCACCCTTGGTGATCAGCTGAATCACCTCGACATTGGTCAATCCCCGGGCCCGCTTGGTCATGGCGGCAATGAGTTCCTGGGGAGCGCCGCACCCCGTCCCGATGAACACCCGTTGACCGGCCTTGAGATTCCTCAGGGCCTGATCCGGAGTGGCGATCATGTCATTGTATTTTTCCTGCCAGTTCTGTTCATATTCCATGACAAGCCCCTTGTGCGATGGGTGTTAACGGTTTGGTCAACGTTTTGATCATATCTTCACGGTTGAGCAAGAGGTCGGGCAAAGGTCATACGCGCATCGGCAACGACCGGTTCATTGCCCATTTCACCGACAATCAGCGGGTTGATATCCAGCTCCTTGATCTGGGGAAAATCAGTGGTCAGCTGGCTGATACGCTGAAGACTGACCGCAATGGCCTTGATATCGACCTCTTTGAGTCCCCGCTTGCCTTCAAGCAACTGATAGGATCGGGTTGACTTCAACATCTGCACCGCCTCCTCTTCGGTGATGGGGGCTAAATGGAAGGTCACATCTTTCATCACCTCAACAAAGATACCTCCCAAACCAAACATCAACATGGGACCAAACTGGGGATCACGGGTCATACCGATAATCACCTCCAGCCCCTTATCTGCCATCTTCTCCACATAGATGCCTTCAATCCGGGCCATGGGTGCGTGTTTTCTGATACGCAACATCATCAGGTCATAGGCATCGGCCACCTCCTGGCTGGATCCGATATTGAGTCGAACCCCGCCAAGGTCTGATTTGTGCACGATATGGGGAGAAACCACCTTCATCGCCACAGGAAATCCTATAAAACGGGCATATTCTACGGCCTCCTCAGGGCTTGAGGTCAGTCGGCCTTCCATAATTTGAAATCCGTAGGCCTTGAGAATATCTTTGGATTTGACCTCATCCAGGCGCAATCGACCGGTGCGTTGTCTACGGGTGATGATCCGCTCAACCCGGCGCCGATTCACCGGAAAACGAACCACCTGGCGAGCGGGTCGACGACGCCAGACACCATACTCGTACATGGCCTTCAGCGCTCCCACGGCCCGTTCCGGGGAGTCATAAAAAGGCAGGCCCGCTGCGGCCAGTTCTTTCCGAGAAGGCATAATATCCGAGCCACCAAGAAAGGAGGCCAGTACCGGCATGGATTCATCCATGTGGGCAACGATAGCCCGGACAGTGGGAGCGGGTTGGGTCATATACTGGGGAGCAAGGACCACCAAAATGGCATCAAAGGATCCGTCTTCAACCGCAATATCGATGGCTGCTGAGTAATGCTTGGGCTCAGCATCGGCAGAGAGATCAATGGGATTTGCGACAAAGGCGTTTGCAGGTAGGACCTGTTGAAATTTTTCCTTTAAGGCTCGACTCAGACCAACTACCGACATCCCGGATTTTTCCACCGCATCTGCAGCCATGGTACCGGAACCACCGGAGTTGGTAATAATAAGTACTCGATCTCCCTTGGGGGTCGGCTGCAGGGCAAAGGCGGTGGCATAATCAAAGAGGGCTTCAAAGGAATCGGCCCGGCAGATCCCTGCCCGCTTAAAAGCCGCACCATAGGCGGTATCCTTACCCACAAGCACCCCTGTGTGGTGGGCAGCAGCCCGGGACCCCGCCTCAGTCGTCCCCGCTTTGAGCACGACAACTGGTTTCTGGCTACTGGCATCTTCAGCCGCCTTGACAAAGCGATCACCGTCGCTGATGTCCTCAAGATAGCCAACAATAACCTTGGTTTCGTCATCATGGGCAAGCGCTGCCAACACATCAACTTCGGTGATATCGGCTTTATTACCAATGGAGATCGACTTGGAAACGCCCAGTTCACGCTCATCGGCGATATCCATCATGGCCGTGCATAGGGCACCGGACTGGGAAAAGATAGCCAGATGTCCAGCCTGGGGAATACGTTTGGAAAAGGAGGCGTTCAGCTTGATTGCGGTATTAATGATCCCCAGACAGTTGGGGCCCAGCAGACGAACCCCGCCCCGCTGACAGATCTCGGTTAACTCTGCCTCCAGGGCCCTGCCCACATCACCGGTTTCTTTAAAGCCTGAGGCAACAACCACGATGGCACCGGCCTTTTTTTTGACCGCCTCCCGGGCTGCTGCCGGGACCATATCCGCAGGCACAGCGATCACCACCAGATCGACAGGCTCGGGGTAATCGGCAATCTGTGGATAGACTTTGAGCCCAAAGAGCTCTCCGCCCGCGGAGTTGACCGGAATAATCGGCCCGGCAAAGCCACTTTTCACCAGATTGGACATGGTATCATAGCCGACCTTACCCACGGTTTTAGAGGCACCGATAACGGCTATCGATTCCGGGGAAAACAGTTTATCCAGCATAGGCACCTCGTTTAAATCGATGTTTCCGGAACATGAATAGTAAACCCTTCGGCTTCAATGGCCCGGTAGACCGCACGGACGTTATAGGTATTGATTCGCAGATAAATCATTGCCGAGCGTTTTTCGTTACCTTCCGCCCGCACAAGCCGGGTAAATTGGATCTGTTTTTCTTCCATAATCTTGACCAGTTTACTCAAGGCCTGCGGGTCATCGTTATCCTCAATGGACACCAGAACCGATCCCTTGGCCCCCAGACCAAAAAGATCTCGGTAAGCATTCATCAGATCAGCAGTAGTAAACACCCCTACCAATTTTTCATCATCATCGACCACCGGCAAGACTCCGATCTTGCGCGACTGGAAGAGTATAAGTGCATCGTCCAGCGTTGTATGAGGCCGTAAAAAGAGTATATCACGGGTCATGAGAATGGAAACGGGAGTGCAGTTCACCTGCTGTTCCACCGTGCACCGCTCCTTGCTTTGAGCAACGGAAGAGGGTCTGGCCGAACGCAAATCGCGGTCGGAAAGAATTCCCAGGAGGCTTCCCTCTTTATCGACCACCGGCAGATGTCGAATGGAATATTGTTCCAGGATTGCAATTGCCTCGGCCACTGTCTGCTCAGGCAGAGCAGTAATCGGCGACGGCGTCATATGATCGTGAATAAACATAACTAAAAAGACTCCCTCTGGTTCCTCGCTGAGTAAGTATCACGATGTTCGGGTCACTTGAATTATTTCCTCTTGAAATCGGGATGGGAAGAAAAAATCACCAAGCTTCCCTCAAGTCTCTAACAGCCCCGAAAGATAGGCCTCAACGCACACACCAAGTTTTTCCAAATAATACCCGCCCTCTAAGATAGAGAGCATACGACCTTCCGTGTAGTCATGTGCCAACTCACGGACAAAAATCCCAAGATGTCGATAGAGATCGACAGTAAACGCCAGGCCGGACATATCATCCAGCCGGTGAGCATCAAATCCTGCGCCGATAATCAAGGCATCAGGCTGTATCAAATCCAAGAACTCTCTAATTTTGGGTAAGAGACGATTGACATGCTTTGCCCCGGCACCTGGGGGAAGCGGAAGGTTGAGGATAGTCCCCTTTCCTTCGCCTATCCCTTTATCCTCTGCCCAGCCGGTGCCCGGATAACTGAAACTGGGGTGCTCATGGATTGAAATATACGAGGTTTCCCCTTCTTCCTCAAAGGCAGTCTGAATGCCATTCCCATGATGCGCGTCAAAATCGAACACACAGACTCGACGTCGCTTGTATTGACTTTGCCAATAGCGTGCCGCAATAACGCAGTTATTAAAAAAACAAAAACCATAGGGTTGATTCGGTTCGGAATGATGGCCAGGTGGACGTGTCTGACAAAAAATTATGGATCCGGGTTCCTGCTCAACAGTATCGACACCAACCAAGCCTGAGCCTGCAGAAAGGGTAGCGATATCAAAGGATTGAAAACAGACCTGGTTATCGGGATGATCGATGTAGGTACGGCCAGAAAGGACCTGTTCTTCGAAACGAAACAGCCAGCCCTCGGTATGGAAGGTTAGGAGCTGTTCCCGCGTGGCTGGCCGGGTCGGGAGATAACGAATTTGATCTGCAAAATGACTTTTTCTGAGTTGATCGGTGATCACCTGCATCCGTTCTGGAACCTCAGGGTGCTCACCGCCTCCGGTGTCATGAAGATCAAAAGCGGGATCCGTGACAATGGTAACTTGATAATTTTTTTCCATTACGCAGTTGCTTCGTCAGGTGCAAAAAGGGAATAATCCTTCACTCGTCTTCCCCTCCTTACCGTATTTTACCTGAAAAACGAAGTGGTTCTTCAGCGTCAAAGTCGTATTTCAACGCTGCAGGGAACTGTTGTTGAAGGTTTTATACCGCTGCCATTGTGATCGGGAAAAAACATCTCCTCTTGAGAGCACCGAAAAAGCAGTCAAAAAACAACCATGTGTCCCAAAATAGAACAGTTCAATCTTAGTGCGGCGGCCGTTCAGGGCTCTCTCCTGAATCCGTGAACGTCTCTGTTTCCTGACTGGTGAGACGGTAACAGGGATTATAGCCGCTTGTTGGTAGTTTCATTCGATTTTGTTCAACAAAAGCGCTCAAAAGGCTATCCAGAGGCTGCATTATCTCCTCATCCCCATATATTTCAAAAACACCATGCTCCTCAATGGCTCGAATACCAACATCTTTGACATTTCCGGTGACAATGCCAGAGAACGCTCGCCGTAGATTGGAAGCCAACATATGGGGTGGCTGCTCTCGGTGCAGGTTCAGAGCGCGCATATTGGCATGGGTTGGTTCAAAGGGAAGCTGCAGTGACAGGTCGATCTTCAAGAGCCAGTTAAAATAAAAGGCGTCATCGGTCTTGAGCCGGAACTGGTGTACCTGCTCAATCCCCTCTCGTACCAGTTGAGCCACTGTTTCCGGATCATCAATGACTATACGGTACATCTGGCGGGCAGCCGGTCCCAAAGTCTGGGTAATAAACTGGTCTATTTGCTCGAAATATTCTACTGCCTCAGCAGGACCCGTAAAAATAAGTGGAGTGGGAATACGGGAGTTGGCCGGATCAAGAAGAATACTCAGCATATAAAGAATTTCTTCAGCGGTGCCCACACCTCCGGGAAAAACGATAATTGCATGGCCAAGGCGAACAAAGGCTTCCAACCGTTTTTCAATATCTGGCATAATGACCAGATCGTTCACGATGGGGTTGGGTGATTCTGAGGCAATGATTCCCGGCTCGGTGATTCCCAGGTACTGACCGTTGTAGATGCGCTGTTTGGCATGGCCAATGGTTGCCCCCTTCATCGGTCCCTTCATTGCCCCGGGACCGCAGCCTGTACAAATATCGAGTCCTCGAAGCCCCAGCTGATAGCCAACCTCTTTACTGTAATCGTATTCTGTTGGAGAAATGGAATGACCTCCCCAACAAACCACCAGGTGAGGATTGGTTCGAGGTCGCATGATACGGGCATTACGGAGGATATGAAAAACCGCGTTGGAGATGCCATCACTTGTTGCCAGATCAAAGCGGGGATTGTTTTTGATGGTGTCATCAACGTAGACAATATCCCTGAGCACAGCAAAAATATGCTCATTGATACCGCGAATCATCTTTCCATCGACAAAGGCACTTGCGGGCGCGTTACGTAGAGCAAGCTTTATGCCGCGTTCTTCCTGAATGACACGGATGTCAAAATCCTCAAACCGTTTGAGCAATTCACGACCATCATCTAAATGATCACCATAGTTGAGAACCGCCAGAGAGCTGTTACGAAATACGGGATAAAGCTCACCCTGACTGGCATTGAGCAGTTTGCTTACTTCCAGACGTGAGAGTACATCCAGGCTACCGTTAGGGCTGATGCGAGCATCGACAACACTGTGTTGCATATAAAAAATCCTTACTCAAAAAAGGAAGCGATCACTTTTGCACAGAGTGGACAAGGCACTGTTGCACCTGGTCGCGTACCAGAGCGTTAAGCGAATCGTAGGAGTGACCTTCAGGAAAGACCGGGGGTTGGAAACAAACCGATATTTTGCGAAACGGCTTGGGAAGAAGAGAGCCCGATGGCAGGGCATCAAAGGCACCACGAATCGCCACCGGAACTACGGGAACATTGAGTTCCTTGCTGAGAATGGCAAAGGTCTTTTTAAACTCGCCCAGAGCGCCATCCCGGGTCCGTGTACCCTCTGGAAAAATTATCACATTTTTCCCGTTTTGCAGCAGGGTCGCCACCTTTTGAATGGATTGGCGTACATCTGCATGAATATCCATAATCACGATATTGTTGCGATCGGCAATAAACCGGAGCCAGCGATTTTGCAGGTGTTTGGCCTTAGCATAAAAACAGGTCCGCTCCATAAGGGAATTTTTCAGTCCAGCGGCGACAAGAAGACCATCGATAAAACTTTGATGGTTAGGGGCAATAATACAGGGAGAATCGGGAATGTGTTCTCGACCTTCGGTGCAGAAACGAAAATAACAGCCTAGCAACAGCCGACTGCAGTTTTTAATCCAGTTTATGGTCACCCAAGTCCGGGGAAGGCCGGTATCCACCCGCTCTCTCACGATCTCCCGCCAGTTAATCAACTCCACAGCTACCCGTTCTTTGCGTTCGGCAATAAAGACTGCCAGTTGACGCAGCGTCGGGATATGCATCAATTTTTCCTCGGCTATCTCCACCCCAAAACTTTGCTTGATAAAGACAAGCAGGCTGACCTTATCCAGGGAATCGAGTGCTGCATCGATCTCCAGATGATCATCAGCTCCGATCATGCGAGAGGTCTGAGTTTCAAGGAAATTCTGCAGGATATGAAACTCTTCCCCTTGGGGTTGCTCAGCACGACTGCGTTGTTCCTCACGCACACTGATTAACTCGGGAAGTTGAAACCGTTTGAGCTTACCAAGACGGGTCCGGGGCAACTCACACTCCACCAAGCTCATTCGGTGTAATCGCTTGGCAGGAGACGATTTTTTATTATAAGTATCAATGACCTGCCAGCGAAAATACTCGTCAATCTGGGCAATCCCCTGTTCCCGGATGAGGATCAAATTGGGACGAATAATTGCCTGTAGCTGATCATCTTTAAGAAAAATACCGATCTCAGCAATTGTTGGATAACGGGTTTCAAGTTCCTGCTCAATAAGGACAGGATTAATATTTTTCCCGTTGGCAAGAACAATAATCTCTTTTTTACGGCCGGTTACAAAAAGCCGCCCCTCATCATCCAGATAGCCGAGATCACCGGTATAGAGCCATCCCTCTTTCAGCACTTCTGCAGTTTCATCCGGTCTGTTCCAGTAGCCCTGCATGATATTGGCCCCGGAAGCCACAATCTCCCCCTCGCGAATTTCAAGGGAGGTGCAGCTCATGGCCTTGCCAGCTGCCCCTATCACCACCTCGCCAGGTCTGGTAAAGGTAATCATAGGTGCGGATTCTGTCATACCGTATCCTTCCAGCACTTCAAACCCCAGGGTCGTAAACTGTTGCCCGACTTCGGGATCAAGGGCTGCTCCACCACTGACCAAATACTTAATATGTCCACCGAATTTTCGATGAACCGAACCAAAGATACGACGTGAAAAGCCTGGCTTGCTGATTTTTTTTGCCAAGAGGTAGAGCAGCGTTGCCAGCTTGGAGGCAGCAATTTTATCCTGAATCGATTTCATAATCAGGCTGTAGAGACGGGGGACTCCAATGATGATGGTGATCTGATTCTTCTGCAGGGTTTGGAGAATATCAGCGGCCGCCAACGAGGGACAGAGAGCCACTGTGGCACCAATCTGAAAAGGAAGAATCACTGTTCCCAGCAGGGGAAGAATATGATGCAAGGGCAAGAGCATCAAAACTCGTTCCTGGCGGTTGTATATAGGAGTCCCCAGGGTGACCGCCTCGATATTGGCGATAAGATTAGTAAAGGAGAGCATAACCCCTTTGGGGCTACCGGTTGTTCCGGATGTATAAATCAACAGAGCCGTCTTCTCCGGATCTTCCGCCACTATGGGGGAATAATTTTTCTCCTCTGCATTCAGCTCCAACTCTTCAAAAACCAGCAACAGCGGAGTGTAGTCCAGCCTGCTTGAGGCTTCTCCCAAGATAGCTTGACGCTCGCTCGAGCAAAAAAGCACTGCTGGCCGACAATCAGCAAGAATAAAGGCGACCTCATCAACGGTTGCCTGGAAATCAACAGGGACTGCCGTACATCCTGCCTGCCAGATTGCGTATAAACTGTAGACCCATTCAGGTCTGTTTTCCGCATAGAGCAGTACTCGTTCCCCTGCTTGGGGAATGCAAGTGGCGTAGCTATGCGCCATCTTGAGGAGTTGCGTATAGGAAAGGCTTTGCTCAAGGACAACAAGAGCAGTTTTATGGTGATCGGTCAAAAGGGTTGTGCTCATACGTGTGTGCTTGTTCCTGAGGTTATTGAGTCGCGCAGATACGAATAATGACCCGCCCCCTGTTTTTCCCCTCTAAAATGAGGTTAATCCGTTCCTCCAGCGCTTCCAGGCTCGGAAGTTCCGTGGTGATGGTTTCAAGATGATCCAGTTTCCATTCCACGGCCAGTTTTTTCCAGACATCGGTGCGCAAGGGGTTTGGGCAATTGACCGAGTCGATTCCCAAAAGGCTAATCCCATTGAGAATAAAGGGATAGATTGAGGTCTGCAACTCGCCCGAGGTCACATTGCCACAACAGGTGACGGTTCCTCCGTATCGGGTAGTTTTTATTGCCGTGCTGAGAATATTCCCCCCCACGGTGTCGACGACGCCAGCCCAACGCGGTTTCAACAGCGGACGACCACTTTGATCGTCCGCCTCAACGGCAGAGAGCACTTCCTTGGCTCCAATTTCCTGCAAATAGGCTATCTCCTTCGCCTTGGTTGTCACGGCGACCACCTCATACCCGGATTTCGCTAAAAGCGCCACTGCAATGGATCCCACCCCACCTGTGGCTCCGGTAACCAAAACCGGTCCCTGTTCAGGGAGAACACCATTGGTAATCAGACGATAACATGAGAGTGCTGCAGTAAAACCGGCAGTCCCATAGATCATGGCTTCACGCAGACTCATAGCTTCAGGCAAAGGTACAACCCAGGAAGCAGGCACTCGAATATACTCAGCAAAACCCCCACTGGTGTTCATCCCCAGATCAAAGCCGGTTACAAGGACACGATCACCTTCTTGAAAAAGAGCATCGTTACTTTGGGCGACCACACCTGAGGCATCAATTCCAGGAGTATGAGGATAGTTGCGGGTAACCCCTTTGTTGCCGGAAGCTGAAAGTGCATCTTTGTAATTAAGAGAACTGTAGGAGACACGGATCAGGACATCCCCCGCCGGTAACTCACTCACACGGCGCTGGCCGATGGTTCGGGCAAACTGTTTATCCTCGTTTTCGGTAACGATCAAAGCTTTGAAGCAGGTCTCTTCCATGGATTCCTCCCGAGTAAGATTTCATCGCATAGGTGACAAAGTGGAGTATTCTCAATATACGTGGTTTAGCCAGGTTGAGCAACCAGACATAAAACAATGATATTAGCCATAATAACTTTACATCATTGAATTTATCTTTCAAAGCCAAGGCAAATCCTGCAATTATTTTTTATCATTGATCGCCTCGATGAGGTGCACTCATACTCTCATAAGAATTTCAACAGGAATTTGTATTTCCTTCGGAGGGATGGTAAGAAGAGAAAATGAAATTAAATCAGGTGCTCCCCTTTCCCCTTTCATCGTTCTCACCCCGCCGCTTACTGGTAGCGCCTTCGTCCTTTATGCCCAATCCCATTCTTATAACCGTAGTCCTCTCAGTCTTCATTGCCCTTCTGGGAGTTGGTATAGTTATTCCGGTCCTCCCCGTGTTTGCCACAACCCTGGGAGCCACAGGATTTACCTTAGGGCTCATCACCGCTGCCTTTTCATTGAGCCGTGGCCTGCTTCAGCCACTGGTTGGCAACATCTCTGATCGCTGGGGCCGCAAGGGATTTCTCATGGCCGGTCTTCTCATTTATGGGATAGTGGGCCTCATTATCCCTCTGGCTACCGACGTCACTCATCTTATTTATATTCGCCTGTTTCAAGGAATAGGGGCCGCTATGATTGTTCCAGTTGCCATGGCATATGCGAGTTTTTTAGCACCTCCAGGCCATGAAGGGCGCTCCATGGGTGTTATCAACATCGCCATTTTTTGCGGCATAGGCTGTGGACCGATAGTCGGTGGATTTTTCTCTGACTTCTGGGGAATAGCTTCTGTTTTTTATATCATGGCCACACTGTGCTTTGCTGCATTTCTTCTGGTCATCACCACCCTCCCCTCCTGCAGCCCCATTGAACGCAAACCGCCCCTTGGTCTCATGATCAGCATCAAGGCTATGATACGTCGAAAACGAACTATGGGCATCCTTCTCGCCCGCTTTGCAACTGTGCTGATGATGGTCCCTACCATGGCATTTCTTCCAGTTCACATGCATGACTGGCCCGGCAGCACCAGCATGCAAACCGGATTGGTCATAGCAAGTCGCACCCTTATGAATGCACTCCTACAGTACCCCTTGGGCAAACTTGCCGATCGCATGGAAAAGGTACCTCTTCTCCTGGCTGGCACTGTCTGCATGAGCCTGGCTGTTACCGGCATTCCCTATATCCACTCTTTTGGAGCCATGGTTGCAATCTATCTTTTCCTTGGAATTGGAGAAGCTGTTCTCTGGCCTGTTCTAGGCGCTTATGCGGTAGAAGAAGGCAGGGAACATTATGGACATGGGACCATGATGGGAGTTTTCAACCTGGCCATGAGCGCTGGGGTATTTTCAGGAGCGATTGTTGCTGGCGCAGGGCTTGATTTCTTTGGCATGCATGTTGCTTTTTTGCTGACAGCATTTGCTCTCTGTAGCCTGAGTTTTTTAGCGGCATACCTTATTCGTACCGACTCCTCAGGGGAACAAACGCACGCAACCACTTGAGCTCATGTCCCTTTCTGATCTGTATTATCCAAATTTCAAATTTGGTAACTACTCACACCCTCTAAAAAAAGCTCAAAGCCAAATAAATAACTTGACAGGTTTTTACTAAAATTTTTCCCAATAGCCAGGAATGTCAACAAAAATGCCCATCAACGCGCTTGGTCGTCTCTAAATCGTTCCAATATTGCGTTCCGATAGCAAACAGATGCGATAGCGTTCAATCGTTCAACTCATGGGCGCACAGGAGGTCGAAAAAAGCCATGGTATAGTAAACCCATGGGAACAGTAAATAAAATAAGGGTTCGCGAAGAAGTCGATCTCCTCAAACAGGAATTTGAACAGCTTTGTTCCGACGGTAAAGTCTCCTCTGAGATACGGGTCCTGTTCAACAGTCTGTTGGTTGTCGTCGAGTTGATACTCTCTATCTTTCTTGAGAAGACAACGCGCAAGGGAAACAAAAACTCGAGCATTCCTTCTTCGCAAACCGAGAAAGACGAAACTGCGACCAAGCACTGCACCACTACCGGCAAGGGAAAACACGTCAATGGGCGTGTTGGTAATACACGCGTCAAAGAATCAGTCACCACTGCTCAGGTCGAGGTGTGTGATACCTGCGGAATGGTGCTGGAAAACGTTGCATGCCAGGGGCATGAACGTCGGACAAAAATCGACATCGTTTTTGAAAAAGTTGTCGAGCACATTGACGCAGAAATAAAGCAATGTCCTAATTGTGAGGCCACGGTCAAAGGGCGTTTCCCTGACGATATGCCGGGTAAGCTGCAGTACGGCAATGGGCTTAAAGCGTTTGCCATTCATTTGGTTATCAGCCAGATGGTCGCTTTAAACCGGGTTCAAAAACAGATAGCAGCCATGATCGGTAGCGTAATCTCCGAGGCCAGCCTGCTCAAATTTGTTTTGCGCTTGTACCAATCACTCGAAGCATGGGAATCCAGAGCTATTGATAGGCTGCTGCAGGCTCCATCCCTGCATGTGGATGAAACCTCGTTTCGGGTTGAAGGGAAGAATCACTGGATTCACGTCTATTCTTCCGGCGAAACAACCCTGAAAGTACTGCATCGAAAGCGGGGCAAGGAGGCAATCGAAGGATTGAATATCATCCCTCGGTATGGCGGGGTGATCATCCATGATTGCTGGGCATCATATTTATCCTACGACCATTGCGGTCACGGACTTTGCGGCTCGCACCTTTTACGAGAGTTGACGTTTGTCGTTGACTCAAACCAATACCGGTGGGCCCGCAATCTAAAAGCGGTGCTCCAGCAAACGTGTCGTACGGTGGCTCAACGTCCGGAAAAATGTCTTACCGAACGGGAGTATGCCAACCTGCAGAAGCGCTACCGTAATATCCTTACGCGTGGCAGCAAGGAGTTGCCCAAGATCCCTCCGAAACCACAAGGGAAGCGCGGCAGGATAGCCAAATCCGATGCGCACAATCTTTGGGAGCGATTACAAAAGCATGAGGCGGCAGTCTTGCTTTTTGCCAAAGAACCACATGTACCGTTCACCAACAACAGAGCGGAAAGGGATCTTCGCATGGCTAAGGTAAAACAGAAAATATCCGGTTGTTTTCGACGTAAACAATATGCCCAGGCTTACTGTAGGATTTCAAGCTACCTGCAGACCATGGCAAGCCAGGGGATCAATCCTCTTGTCGCTATCCAGTTGGCACTGGCAGGAACTCTGCCTGATGCCGAAGAATAGGGGGGAGTAGTTACAATTCGATTCTTTTTTCGAGGAGTATGAGCAAAACGCAAAGCAGCTGCAAGCATCACGACCGAAGAGGATCCGACGGGTTAAATGATGCCATAAGTATCGGATGCTCCCACTCCGGTATAGTGCAGACCGATGGGTATGCCGGGTATGATTTTCTTGATTCACACTCGAAGATCATCCATTCTGGCTGCCTGGCCCATGCTCGCCGCAAATTTGACGAAGCTGCCAAAGGGCAAAGTAAAGGCAAAAGCGGCAGCGCGCATGTAGCGTTGAAGTATATCGCTAAGCTCTATCGTATTGAGTCTGAGGCACAACGGAAAAAGTTAACGCCAGAGCAATTGCTCGCAGTGCGCCACAAGCAGGCAAAGCCACTTGTTGATGAATTTCTCTTGTGGCTCCAGAAGAAAGCGAGCCAGGTTGTACCAAAAAGTCTGCTGGGCACAGCTGTACGCTACACGCTCAATCAGTGGGACAGACTGGTAGTCTATCTACCTGGAACATCCGGAAATGACACCAGACAACAACAGTGCCGAGAATGCTATTCGACCATTTGTTGTCGGCAGGAAGAACTGGCTGTTCGCTGGAACGCCCGCAGGAGCGAAGGCGAGTGCCGATCTCTACAGCCTGATCGAGACAGCAAAAGCCAACGGCCTGGAGCCTTACCGATACCTGCGTTATCTCTTTGAGAAAATCCCCTTTGCTGAAACGCAAAAGGAGTATGAGGCGTTGCTGCCAATGAATTTCAGCCTTGAGGATATTGTAATCCATGACGCTATGAAGGCTGTTAAATAACCGCTTACAGAGCAAGGGCATAGCTCTGGTGGATGGTCTTCCGTGTGCGCCTGCCTAAATCAATGGCATCCGCTGTCTGGTCCAGCCCACCCCGCTTCAGGACAATATCTGCATACTCAACGGAGAAATCTACCCCCCCTTGGCCAATGGCCAGGCTGAGATCGGCGGCCGCGAATGCGGGTGTATCATTAATCCCATCACCGACCATAGCCACCACATCCTGCGGGTGCTCACGCTTCCAAGTGCTGATCCAGGCTGTCTTATCTTCAGGTATTTGAGCGGTGAGCACCGTATCAAAGGCCTGCTCAAGCTCTGGATCCAGGCCCAGCCGGCTGTCCCCGGTCGCTGCCGGTGAAGCATCCCCAGGGCAGCTATCATACGGCCATTCAAGGCAACAAGCATCTGCTGGCGCTCTGAAAGGCACACCTCCAGCGAGGAAGAGGCAAGCTGTATATCGTTGGCCTCAAGAAAACCTGCATACCCGAGCACCAGGGCATCCGCCCATATCCGGGCGCGCACCCCCTGCCCCACAACCAGTTCGGAATCCGTAACCGGAAGCAGGGTGAGCTGGTGCTCTTTCGCCTTCTCGACAAGGGCCCGGCTCAAGGGATGCGCCCACGCCTGCTGGGCACTGGCGGCAAGGCGTATAACCGTGTCTTCCCGGTATCTGCAATCAAAGAGGGTGATGTGGGTCACCTCTGCCAGACGATCTGTGAGTGTGCCGGTTTTATCGACCACAACCACATCAACCTGGCCGGCAATTTCCACATACCGCCCGCCTTTGATCAGAATACCGTTGCGGGCTGCGGTGCTCATGGCTGCGCTGACCGCCACCGAAGTGGATAACCGCAAAGCGCAGGGACAGGTGAGTTTGCTGACTTCCTCCAGGAGGGATGAATCAAAATAGCCGACACACTAGGGGAGCGTATCGCTCCCCTAGTGTCCCACGCGATATTCGAGCGGCGTGGCCTTCCTTATTTCCTGGCCCCAGGCTTTCATAGAGGCGCGGTGAAGCAAAACGCTCTGACAGAACATCGTTGAAAACATGGGCAAAAGGCTTACCTGGCCCTTGGATTGGTGCGATGGAGGCCACGATGTTCACTGGCTGGGTTTACGATTTTCTTGCACCTTATGCCGTTGAGTTAAAAGTGGCCCATCCTGAGATGCTCAGAGCTATCACCGCTGCCAAGAAAAAAAACGATCGGGCCGATGCGGAAAGAATTGCCGATCTCCTGCGGGTCAACCTCTTACCGGAATGCACCATGCTTCCGCAAGAAATCAGGGAACTGCGGCGGGTTCTGCGATATCGCAACCACCTGTTACGAACAGCGGTCAGAATGCACAACAAAATGTCCGGTCTACTGATGGAGGTTGGAGCGGGCTACAATAAAAAGCGCCTTCGAGGCAAAAAATATTTTCATGAGTTATTGGATCGACTTGATGAGGTCCCATCTTCGGTTAAGGAGTTGCTCATGCTAAGCCGTAGCGGATTTGAGATGTTCCAAACTTTTCAAAAACGGCTACTTCAGGCCTTGCGCACAAATCCTTTAATCCAGGAAAGGGTTGGTCGATTGATGACTATTCCTGGAGTTGGCGAGGTTACTGCGCTGACCTGGGTACTTGAGGTCGGGCCTCCGTCACGATTCAGCTCTATTCGCCAAGCAATCAGTTATTGTGGCCTGTGCAGTGCACAACGGGAATCCGCCGGCAAGGAACAGCGAGGGCCGATTTCCAAGAAACGCAACAAAAACCTCCAGACCATCTTGGTCGAGGCCGCGAAACTGGCACCGCGTTGGAATCCTCAACTCGCAGCCGTACATCAACGGGAACTGGGCAAAGGCAACCGAAACAGGGCAACGCTTGCCGTGGCCAGAAGGCTGGTGGCGTACATGATGTCAGTTGACAAAAGCCAAACCGACTTCGTTTTCCGTGAGGAACAAAAAGCAGCTTAGAAGAATTATACGCACAACATACGCTCTACCAAAACCACGATCTTCCCGTCGGTCCTCGCCGAGAACGACTCTGTAAGCGAATTTTGCGATACTGCGATAAAATTGTTTCGAGGCCGGTGGGTTGACCCAAACTCAATCTTCTGCCGAGGTCAATGAGGATAGAGGGAGAACATGAACCGTATCCGGCCTCGAATGCAGCAAATGGATGTCTGGTCGCGTGATCACGTTGGCCCATGGAACAGGATGAAAAAGATCGGATTGCGGTGAGTGATTGAAAATCTCTAGGTATTACACCGAGCTTGCACCCGCTCCAGCCGGAGGCCCGTTCCTCCGACGAGCTACACTCTGGCCCATTCTCGGAACGTCCCTCCTGCCTCCGCTCCCAACGAAGCAGAGGCAGGATCAGGTCAGCGGCAAAGCTGAATTGGCTTAATACCAGGGGGATACGGGAAATCTCCGTTTTCCCCTTGACTATACTTATCATGGATGTCGTTCTCGTAAAAAGCCCCGAGAACGACGTTCCGAGCTTCGTAACATGCTGAATTTATTAAGGCAAGATTTTGTTTTTTTGACTTTTTACGATGCCATCAATATTGGTAATGTTCTTGCTCCACTGGTGACTTTCACCTTCAGAAAAATTATTAACGCATGACGTATTGCGTCATATTCTATGAACCATGATAGCCTCTTTTAAGTGCAAAGATACGGAAAAATTGTTCAACGATTACGGCGTAAAAAGACTTCGCCAAATCGAAAGAAAAGCTCGTATCAAGTTGGAAATCCTGAATGCTACTCTCTCTTGACTGTTTGCGCGTCCCACCGAGGGATCGTTTGGAGGCATTAAAAAGAGATCGAAAAGGGCAATATTCTATACGCATCAACAATCAATGGCGAATTTGCTTCGAATGGATTGATGGGGATGCGGATAATGTCGAAATAGTCGATTATCATTGAGGTAAAAAAATGGCCGAAAAACTTGCTCCCATATCCCCTGTCGAGATCCTGTACGAAGAGTTCCTAGAGCCTATGGATATTTCACAGGCTCAATTGGCACGAGATCTCAATGTTCCCCCAAATCGCATAAATCAGATTGTTCGTGGAAAAAGAGAAATAACTGCAGACACTGCGCTGAGGCTTGGTCAATATTTCGGTATAGAGCCGGAGTTTTGGCTCAACCTCCAGCTACGTTACAACATGAAAGTTGCCCAAGAAAAAGTCGGCTTGCAGATTAAGAAAGAAGTCAGGCCTTACCAGGCTTCACAAAGCAAGCGTTATCAGCCTTCTGTATAGTTTTTCTGAATCAAAATAGCCGAGAGCCCATTCGATGCTCCCGTACCACGTGGCTTTCTCAGGCCTTGACCACCAGAATCTTCATTGCCATGCCGCCACCCAAAGCATAGCGGCTCCCATCTTTAGAGATCACCACTGCACCACCGGGTTGTTTCTGCACCACGGTGACCGTGTCCTCCATTGCGATGCCCATACTGAGCAACCGCTCATGAATCTTGATTCCCTTGGGAATCAGTACCAGCGTGACTCTTTCCCCCTCGCCGGACATGGCAAGGGGGAAAAGGGGACGCTGTGAATGCTGTTCGGTACAGCAGTGATAAGGACGCATTGTTTCTCCAAAAAAAGTAAGCTAAAAAAATTTTGAGATAGGTTGTTCAGTACCCTGCTTACGGATTAAGCCCCGCCACATCCAAAGCGCGTTGCCCGGAGTTGCGAGCTAAAGACGAGGCGTTGGCCACAGCGGCCACAGTGGTCAGGTTGTGCAGCAGAGCACCGCCGACAGGCGAGAGCGCCCCAAGTGTTGTCAGGGCCAGAATAGCCCCATTCGCTCCCAGAGCAAGGGCATAGCTCTGGTGGATGGTCTTCCGTGTGCGCCTGCCTAAATCAATGGCATCCGCTGTCTGGTCCAGCCCACCCCGCTTCAGGACAATGTCTGCATACTCAACGGAGACATCTGCCCCTCCCTGGCCAATGGCCAGGCTGAGATCGGCGGCCGCGAATGCGGGTGTATCATTAATCCCATCACCGACCATGGCCACCACATCCTGCGGGTGCTCACGCTTCCAAGTGCTGATCCAGGCTGCCTTATCTTCAGGTGTTTGAGCGGTGAGCACCGTATCAAAGGCCTGCTCAAGCTCTGGATCCAGGCCCAACCGGCTGTCCCCGGTCAGGAGAACCAGGTGCCGGACGCCCAGGCTGCGGAGCCGAACAAGTGCTGGAGCCGTCCCCGGTCGCTGCCGGTGTAGCATCCCCAGGGCAGCTATCAGACGGCCATTCAAGGCAACGAGCATCTGCTGGTGCTCTGAGCGGCACAGCTCCTCCAGGGAAGCAGCAAGCTGTATATCGTTGGCCTCAAGAAAACCTGCATGCCCGAGTACCAGGGTATCCGCCCCTATCCGGGCGCGCACCCCCTGCCCCACAACCAGTTCGGAATCCGTAACCGGAAGCAGGGTGAGCTGGTGCTCTTTCGCCTTCTCGACAAGGGCCCGGCTCAAGGGATGCGCCCACGCCTGCTGGGCACTGGCGGCAAGGCGTATAACCGTGTCTTCCCGGTATCTGCGATCAAAGAGGGTGATGTGGGTCACCTCTGCCAGACGATCTGTGAGTGTGCCGGTTTTGTCGACCACTACCACATCAACCTGGCTGGCAATTTCCACATACCGCCCGCCTTTGATCAGAATACCGTTGCGGGCTGCGGTGCTCATGGCTGCGCTGACCGCCACCGAAGTGGATAACCGCAAAGCGCAGGGACAGGTGATAATGAGCACGGCCATGGCCTGCATCAGGCTTCCGGTTAAAAAAAATGCTGTGGCAGCCAGCCCCAGAGAGACCGGCACCATGGTCTGGGAAAATCGGCGGGTGGAGAGCTGCAAGGAGCCGGGATCCCGCTCGGCCTGTTCGATCAAACGAATAATCGCTGCCAGGCGTGTGTCCTCACCGGCCTGCTCCACGCGTACCTGGACAAAGCCATCCACCATCACCGTCCCGGCGAGTACCGCTTCCCGCACTGAGCGAGCAACCGGCTCCGCCTCTCCGGTGAGCGCCGCCTCATCAATCAGCGCCTGGCCGGAGACGACCACACCATCGGCGGGGATGACGTTTCCCTTACGCAAAACCACCACATCACCTCTTCGCAGATCAGCCGCATCCACCTCTATCTCCACCCCGTCTCGAAGGAGCCAGGCCTGGCGGCAATCATTGGAGAGCATCTCCCGGACTGCCTGCCGAGTCTGAATCCGGATTCGATCTTCAAGCCAACTGGAGAGATTAAAGAGCCAAAAGACGGTGAATGCGGCCAGCGTATTCCCGCTAAGCAAGGAGAAATAAAGAATCCCCGTGGAGATGAGGCCCATATCCGCCTTGCCGGTGCGGCGCAGATTTTCCAGGGCCTGACGTTGGACAGGCAGGGAGATTGCCAAGGTAACCAGGGCGGGCAGAGTGAGCAGACGGGAGGCTGAAACAAGGGTCGGGCTCAGGGTGCTCACCATGCGTTTGGCATAGAGATACAGCAGGTAGAGCCCTGAGAGCAAAAGCAGAGGACCAGGAACATGCCCCCTGGACTCCCGGTCGTGCCTGGGAGCGGCCAGAGCTCCGCAGTCGATGCGGGTGGCGACTCGTCTTGATCCGGACTGTTGCACCAGGGAGGCAATATGGCCAAGAACCTGCGACAGGCTCACCCACTTTGTTGCATGGAGCAGAATGACCGAACCGGAGCGTGCACGCACCTCGCTTGCATCCACCCCTGCAAACCGACGAAGAGAACCCTGCAGCTCCTGACAGAGCCCAGGCTGCCCCTTCAGGGCCGGTATCTGGATACGGGTACGATAACTGGTCCGGTGGCGGATTCTGTGTTGGATTGGCTGTTGCATACTGTGGACACAAAAAAGCCCCGGAGGTCCTGAGACGACTCCGGGGCGATAGTCTTATTCGCTCTCGCTTTCGGCGATGGCCTCTGCGCGGGCGTCCTCAAATTTTTCCTTCATCTCTTCGATCCCCCCCTGGGCAGCGGCAGAAACCTTGGCAATGGCTTTGACCACGCCTTTTTGCACGCTCTCATTCGTGACCAGCAGGGTGACGGCTGCACCAATGAGCGCGCCCTTCCAGAACTGATTATTCTGCAGGTCAAGCCCAAGAAAACTGGTCGCCGGGGCTGTGGGATATACCTGGGGAGCAACGGGTTGATAGTACACCTGGTTGGGATTATTCTGGTCCATGAATTATCTCCTTTATTTTATAAAATCTAGGTTGTTATGTCAGGGTTTGGTCAAAAGATAGTTCACACCTGTGGCCGTGGCCAGAGTGACTGCCAGGCCAATCAGGCCACCGCTTGTCAGAGAGGAAGAGGCCGCGGTGGCAGCAGCCGTGGCAATGCCGCCGACTGTTCCCCTGGAGACACTCTGGCCAAGCGCTTCTCCCATGCTCATTTCCCCCTCGCTGACCTTGTGCAGGTTGGCGCCCATGGTACCGGTCCCAACCACAACCATACCAAAAAGACCAGCTACCAATATCTGCGAGGTCTGCACCGGAGCTGCGGGCAGAGTACTCACAGGCACCATGCTCTGCTGGATCCCTGTGCCGTCGTACAGGGGGTTGTTCTGGTTCTGGGCCATGGCTGTCCCCTGATCCATCGCTGCCTGTCCGGAAGCCATACCACTTGCTGCATTACTATACTGTTCCATACAATTCACTCCTTCGCGGTTTTGGTGGGATCAACCTTGGCTGCTTGCTCAGCGGCCTGATTCTTTGTTGATTTCATTCCCGGAAACACGCTGCTAAAGGTCTTGCCCATGGCCTCACGCGCCGGTTTACTGGTTAAGAGAAAAGTGGCCGCCGCACCGACCAGGGCCCCTTTCCAGAGCTGGTCGTACTGGGCGGTATTGGTGTACAACGTTTTTACCACATCCGAGACCGTAGCTTCTCCCTGCATGAACTGTTCAAAAGATTGCATAATCTGGCCGTAACGCTGCTGTTCCAACGCCTGCCTAGCCGCAGCCTGTTCCGCAGTCTCGCTTTGTACATAGACGACACCGGGCTGCGCGATTCCGGGATGAATCGGCTGCTGATAGACGGGTTGCTGGTAGGGCTGCCCGACATAGACAACCTGACCACTTACCGGATCAACGGTGTAACCGGGAGGCAGTGGTTGCTGTGCATACTGGGGCTGTTGCGCGTACTGGTGATGGGGTTGCTGAGCCCCCCCTTCTGGGGCTTCAGCCGATGTATTGGCACCTGTTACACCGCTTCCTGCTTCATGCAGGGGGGTAGCTTTCTCGTCTGCTCCCTGTTCTGTTCCGGGTTCCGCCCTTCCCTGTTCTTCCGGGGAAGACTCTGGAGCGGTGGTGTTTTCCTGAACACGCTTGCCCTGCTCTTCCTGTTCCATTGTATTCTCCTTTCCTGAAACCACATTGTACATCGTTGCTGTACCAAGCCTTCAAAGGCCGGGCATCCTCTCATCGGTTTTCACCATTGTGTTCAAGCAGCGTTAAGAGTTGGCCGCGAACCGTCTCACGCTTTCCCGGATATTGGCCCACAGAGGCCACCTCTTCCCAAAGCTGGGGAGTGAGAGTATCGGTGTCGTATTCAATGATAACGGAAAGTGCCTTCTTATTGATGCGATACCCCTGGATGCCTGGAATGGAGGCGACAAGAGTATGCAACTCCTGTTCGTTGACATTACCCAGCTTGGTGGCACCACTCCAACTGGCCTTGACTCGAATCCTACCGGGGACGTGATGGGCAACATGCAGATACAGCATATGATCGAGCAAACCATCAACGATCTGTTCACTGGTGTACATTTTCTAGATCCTTATCGTACTTGGGTATAAATTCAAGGCGTGCGGATATATCGACAATATCCCGAACAGTAAGCATCAATAAGCGTGGTGCTTTCAGCCCGTACGCCTTGAACGACCATTTGCATTGCAGCTCCCAGATCAATCGCTCGTTTTCCCTTCGCAACATTCCCTTGACCGGCAATTGCCGATGAATATCCACAAAGGAGAGGATACCCGGCATTTGCGTGTTCCAGCGATCTGTGCCTACAGGACGCAAAGCGGCTTCCTGGGCAAGCTTAAAGGTTGCATACGGATGATCGGCAAAGTTGAAAAATTGACGCATGGCCTGGGTGCGCTCCTGATCCGGTGTTTGCAGGCAACTGGTTTCCACCTCGGCATGGAGGCTACGCACCACCCCACCCGCAAGATCGATCTCAAGCCCTCCTTGAACCCCTTTCTCGGCCCAACCTTTGAATCGGTGCAGGGGGGCATGGGCAACAAAATTGACCCGACTGTTGTCGGTCAAAACATACTTCAAAATACGCTCCTTGTATTAATCATCACTTGTGCTCATGGGCTTCATCGTAAGCGATCACGGGGCACCGAATCTGCGGTGTTATCACCCTGATTACGTACAGGTGTACGCTGCACAGGACGATGCCTAGCATATCCGGCCCCCCGTAACCGCTTACGGTTTCGATGATACGCTGTATTTTCGGGAAGTACCCCGTGATCAGTTACGCTTCATCAGCTTGAGCTGGGGTTCCTGTCTTTCCGGCAGAACAAACAGAGCATCCTGACGGTGATCACTGCTGCCACAGGTGTGGTCGGATCGTTGGCAACGTTTACAGCAATCCATCGGATCCACGGGGGGCTCCCAGTTGAGCAATCTGCCCGAGTTCAACAAAATCCCGCCGGTATGGACAATATGGATCAAGCCGGCCAGAACCGGTGAGAGAAAACCAAACATGGCCAGAGCTGCCCCGATCAAGTCCGTGGAAACCGCAAGAAAATGATTCTGGTCGATGATGTTCATGGTCTGGTGGCTGAGATTACGCACCTTCATCAGACCTTCCAGATTCGAATCCGCAAGCGCGATGTCTGCCGCTTCCAGTGCGACCTCGGCCCCGGCTGCTCCCATGGCGACACCGATATCTGCACGGGCAAGTGCCAGGGCATCGTTGACGCCATCGCCCACCATGACCACAGAAGCGTTTTGCCGTAATTCCTCAACCCGCTGGGCCTTTTCTTCGGGCATCAACTCGGCCCGGCATTCGTCAAAGGGAAACACGCTCATCAGGCTCTCGGCAATCTCCTGGCTGTCACCGGTGACCAGGCTCAAAGACTGTACACCATCGCGGCGCAGACAATTGAGTACCCGCACCGCTTCCGGACGAACCGGATTGGCCACTCCCAGCATCCCCTGAATACTGCCGTTTCTGGCAACGTAGACCACAGTGTTCCCCAAAGAGCGCTGGCGCTCCGCCATTGTATCAAACCAGCGGATATCGACCTCATGCTCCTCCATGAACTGGCGGTTCCCTACAAGAACAACCGCGTCACCGCCCACGGTACAGAGCACCCCGCGGCCGGCTTTGAAATCACAGACCGCATGCGGCTCCGGACTGAGGTTACGCTCCTCGGCGGCAGCAAGGATGGCCTTGGCCATGGGATGGTGGTTATGCGACTCGGCAGTGGCTGCCATGGCGAGAATCGTATCTTCACCAATGGAAGGCGTACGCCCGTACACAGCGATCACCTCCGGCTGATCCATGGTCAGGGTTCCGGTCTTGTCAAAGCAGTAAATATCCGCTTTGCCCATTGTCTCCAGATAGAGCCCGCCCTTGATCAGGATCGAATGTTTTGCCGCGTTGGCCAGGGCTGCGGTAATGGCAGAAGAGGCGGCGAGCACGGTTGCGCAAGGGCAGCTCATGACCAGCATCACGGTCAGGGCCCGCATGGGGTCCAGAGTCAGCAGCAGGGTCAGGGCCGTCGCGGCAAAGCCAACCTTCATCAACTTCCCTGCCAGCTCATCCGCCTTTGCCTCCACCGGCGCCTTGTTGGCCAGGGAATCCTCGACCATTTTCATAATATGGGCCAGATAGGTGTCTTCACCTGTTTTGACGGTGTTGATAAAGAGCACGCCCTGACTGAGGATGGTTCCTGCAAATACCTGATCACCTCGCTGGCGCAGCATGGCCTCGGAACGCCCGTTAATCGAGGATTCATCCACCAGGGCCTCGCCCTCTTCCACCGTGCCGTCCACTGGAATGCGCTCACCGGTATGCACGGCGACCACATCTCCGGGTTGAATGTCTGCCACAGGTGTATCCACTTCCATCCCTTCAACCATGACAAAGGCGTTGGCCGGGGCAACCTCGAGAATATCGCGGATAGCCTGACGGGAACGTTGAGCCACGTACTCCTCGGTCAATTCGGCGACATTATAAATCCAAAGGATCTGCAGGGCGGAGAAGGCCTGGCCCATGGCGATGGTGATCAGGGATCCGACGGCAAGAAAGGGTGAGACCGTCACCTTTTTCTTGACCGTGATATCCTCATAGGCCTCACGAACCAGGGGCACCGTCCCCAGAAAGGCCACCGCCCCCAAAATACTCAATGGAGTCTGGACAAGCGGCAGCTTAAAGACCCATAAGCGCAATGCTGCATAGGCCATACAACCGCTGAGCCAAATGACCCGGCGCAGTTTGGTGGCAAAACTTGTCGGCGTGGAACAGGTGCAAGAGTTACATGCCTCCCTTGTTTTCTGCTGAACAGGGAGCGCTTGCCCCAATTTTTTATATTTCACCGGATGGAACACCTGCTGGACAACCATGGTCAGCAAAGTGCGGGAGCTGACAAGCGTGGTTTCAAAATAAATGACGACAGAGCCACTCTTTGCTCTGGCATCAACATTCTTTACCCCCTTTACCCTGGCCAGGTGGGCCTGCATCCAGCTGGCCTGGAGCTGTTTACCGCGAAGCGAGCACACTTTTATCCGCATGCGGCCAGGCATGGACTGCTTCACCCGCACCCCGGCCTTTTTGAGCAACCCGCTACTGAGGTAAAATGATGGTGTTGCTATTTTTACAGAGTGTTGTTGAACTGCCTGCATAAGATTTCCACCTGGGTAGCGGCTGTGGAAGCCGGATTTTTTGCTTAAGGGGTTCTTGAATTTCAAGTGAACAATAGTGCAAGAGATGCCATTGCCCCCAAGAGTGTCTATTCACATATTCAGGTTACAGATTAAAAAGGTCGATAATTCAACACATCCGCCACAATCTTCGGGAAGAGAAACTTCTTTCATGAAAACAAAAAAACAACACAAATTTAGGCACTTGACAACACAGCCAAGAACGTATATTCTTTGAACTAATTCAGATGAGCGCTCTTAAAGCGTACCTATCTACCCAAAAGGAGCATCCCATGTTCTACATTCCCCTTACGGCAACCCCGGTCGGCTGGCTTGTGCTCGGCCTCGGCGGATATGCCCTGTATAAATCAGGCAAGAAAAAAGGCGAAGAAGAGGCAGCAGCCGCACAGATCACCGCAGTTCCCGCACCTGTGGAAGTTCATGAAGAATCCGCGGAACCAGAAGGAGAGCAGTAATGTCAAACCCTATTTTAGGCATCCCCCTCTTAACCAGTAATCCCGTTGGCTGGGCCGTTATTGGCGTTGCCGGCTACCTCACTTACAAAGCAGGAAAAAAATCCGGTAAACGCAATGTTGAGCAGGTTGATCAGGAGTGCCTGGCCGACCGTGCCGTAAAAGGGGCGATGAAATCGGCGTATAAGGCCAAAATGAAAACCGATGCCATGTTCAGCTCCACCAAAGATAAATACAGTGAAATGTGGAAAGAAGCCCAGGCTGAGGCCTCACAGCAAGCCTGATCCACACCTTCACTCGCCCTCCTTTTCTCCGGTAGCAGTGGAGCCCTGCTGTTGCCGGAGTTCACTCTTGACGATCACCTGTGCCGCCTGCTTGTGGTTGAGGTAAAACCGCAACCCGCCCGGGCTTGAAATGGTAATCGGTTCCGCACCGGCGGTATGCGCTTCACGGGCCTGTTCGATGGCCTCCAGGGTTAACCTGCACCCTGGGCTGACCCCATGGGTCTGAAGGTGCTCACGGACCTTGCGTCCGCCGATAATTTCACTGACTGTAAACAGCTGGTTTCTCGCTCCAAAATAAAACTGGCGTTCAACCCCATCGCTCCCTTTTCCCCACACCCGAGCAGCCTCGCCCTCGGTAAGGCGGGTTCGCTCTCGCCCGTTGATTAAGGTGAGGTAATCCATATGCGGCAGAAGCCGAATGAACGTAATACGCGCTTCTTCCGCCAGGCCAAGGTGTTCAAGGGCCAGGTTACATCCTCGCCCGCAGGACATGGTTTCCACGTGTCCCTGTTCCTTGCGCTCCATCTCCACCAGGGGCTTGCGCATTCCGGAATCCACATGAACAAAAAGGCGCACAGCCAGCCCGGCCGGGACAACCACATCTCCCACCCTGGTGCGCACGCGTGCGGGGAAATAGTTAACCTCGTCGTCATGGCGCATGAGATGACTCCCCACATAGAGCCCCAAACGCTGCAGCCACTGGCTCAATCCGGGGTGGGTAATATCAAGCAGAGTGAGGTCGGTATGTACTGGTGCATCCAGCAGGGAAGAATACATGCTTACTGGTCCTCCTGATCAGTCGTGGCCGAAGGTAATTGAGCGGGAACAGATCGCCCACGTAGCCCGGCGTAGCCAAGTATGCCCACCGTGCTCAGGTTATGCAGCAGGGCTGCGGCCACTGGCGGCACCAGGCCCAGGGTGGCCAGCAAGAGAAAACTTGAGTTAAGGCCAATGGCCGCGTAAAAGGCCTGCTGCATGGTCTGTTGACTGCGCATGGCAACTTGGCGGGCGGTGAGCAGACACTCCAGGTCTTCACGCAGAAGAATGACCTGCGCCGATTCCTTGGCAAGGTCGGCCCCCTTAGGCAGACAAATACCCACATCGGCCGACACCAGGGCCGGTGCGTCGTTCACGCCGTCACCGATAAATCCCACCCGGTGTCCCTCTTCCTGCAGCTGCTGAACAATGGCAGCCTTGCCTTCTGGCTTCAGCTCCCAGTGCACCTCATCCACGGCAGATAATTGGGCAGCGATGGCCTTGGCGGTCAGTTCGGCATCACCGGTCAGGATGACAATCTTCGCTATGCCGGCGGACTTCAGCCCATTAAGGACAGCTTCCGCCTCGGGCCGCAACTCGTCACGAAGACCGATGACGCCGACCAGTTGCTCATCGCGGGCCACATACAAAAGGCTCTTGCCTTCTCTTTGCAACTGCTCGGCGACCCCATCCACCGCATCACAGGCAATACCTTCATCCTCTTCGATGAAATGGCGGCTCCCCACCAGAATATTCTCGCCATGAATATAGGCCGAAACCCCATGGGCAACGATAAAGTCAACCTGGCTGGTTGGTGGTAATGCAAGCCCTCGCTCCAGGGCTGCGTTCACCACCGAGGTGGCCACCGGATGGGAGTAGTGTTCCTCTGCCCCGGCCGCGAGCTGCAGCAGGGACTCACCATCGCAGCCATTGACACCGTGCAGATCGGTTACCACCAGCTCTCCCCGGGTCAATGTCCCGGTCTTATCAAAAATCAGGGTATCGATCTTGGATAAGGCGTCCATGGCCTGGGCACCCTTCAACAGGACCCCTTCCTTGGCCGCAGTGTACATGCCAACCCGGACCGTGACCGGATTGGCCAGAGAGATCACACAGGAATAATCCACCGTGAGCACCGCCGCGGCCTTGCTGAGATCACGGGTGAGCGCCAGCAACCCCAATCCCAGACCAAAGGTAACAGGAACAAGCCGATCGGCGAGCCGATCACTCTCCTGCTGGGATTCGGACTGGCTGCTCAATGACTGTTCAAGAAAGGTGGCAATCCGCGCCATGGAAGTTTCTCCTCCCACATGGCTGGCTGTAAAGACTATTCGTCCGTTTTCAACCACAGATCCGCTGAGCACCTGCACCCCAGGGTGGACATGGACCGGAACAGACTCTCCGGTGATGGAGCTGGTATTGACCGAAGCTTCCCCCTCGACCACTTCACCATCCAGGGGAATCAGCTCGCCCGCTCCACAGATAACACGATCGCCGATTCGGGCTTCCTCCAGGGGAATTTCCAGCTCGCGTCCGTCCAATTCAATCCAGATTTTTTCGACCTGGGGCTTAAGCAGACTTTTGAGCAGACCATTGGTTCTGCTTTCGCTCATGGCCTCTAGGTACTCACCGGTGGAGAGCAAAAAAACGATACTGGCGGCGGTGAAATAATCCTGTCGGATCAGGCAGAAAAGCACGGCAGAGCCATCCAGGACCTCCACCTTGACGCCACGGTTCCACAGGGTCGTCATCCCCCGAATCAGGGTGGGCAGGGCAAAGATGATAGCGATGGGAGCCGCAAAGAGTCTGGGTAAAAACAACAGCGAGAGAGTCACACCTCCCCTGGCGATCAGGGATAAGGGTGAATGCAGCCTGCGGACCTGGCCCTTGCCCTGCAACGATTGCTCGGGCAGGTGCGCCAGATAGGTAAGAATAGAACTCCGCGTGATGTCCAGACCGTCATGTTCAATCACCACAGAGAGGGCCCGGCTGTTCAGTCTAACCTTGCGAACTCCGGTAATGGATTCAAGACCCGCCTCAAAAAAATCAGGATCAAGTTCAGGGCTGCCGATCAGTGGACTGCGCAGACGTATGCGCCCCTTAAACTCATGGGCGATGGTGATGGGTTTGCGTTGAAAGAGGTTCACTTCTCCCCCTAATCCTCAACCTGACAGAGTTTTGCTCTACTTTTTTTCATAGTCGAGTCAATCAGATATCCGGCTCCGGCGAGAACCGATGCGGCCAGGGCAACCTGAAGGGGGGTACTGCGACTGGTCGCCTGAATGATCAGGGTGGCGGCAACTCCTTTTGCCAGGCCATTGACCACCGCCTGTCCCGGAGTGAGAGCCCCTCGGCGAACGTCCACCCAGTTGGAACCGATGGACATGGCGCTGGCAACGCTCAACACACCGAGCATTGTCGTTCCGGCCTGGAGAGGCGTCGGCATTGCGGTGGAGTTTTGCCCTGAAGAGGAGGGGGGCACTACTGTTGAATTATTAAAACTTTGTACCATTGTCATCCTGTTGTCTGTGGTGGTAAGTGTTTGTTTCTCTCTGCTCCATAAATTCTTTGAATCGCTCGACCCCCCCCTGCGGGTTCTCACAGAGATTTTTCTGGACAAAGCTGGTGAATAGGACCAGCCGGTAGACGAGGTCCTGGCTGGCAACATGCTCCATCTCGCAGGCACCCTTTTCAGCATCAGCCTCATCTATCCCGAGAATCTCGACAAAAAAACGTTTGAGCGTTTTATGCCGGTGGTACACCCCCTGCGCCACTGATTTTCCGGCATCGGTGAGGGTGACGGCACCATAGGGGACATAATGCACCAGATTCTTCTCACTCAAAAGGCGTAGCGCTTCCGTCACTGAAGGGCCGGTGACGCCCATGCGGGCAACGATCTCCTTCGGCCGGACCTCGGTCTCGCTCCCCCCCAGGAGATAAATGGCCTCAATGTAATCTTCCAGGCTGGCGCTCAGCTTTTGTCGTGCTGTCATGGTATTGCGACTTATGTCTCATCTCCACAGCTGCAACCGCTACAGCCTTCAGCCCTTGACGAAGAACGGCAGGACAGCCCCGTCCCCTGCTGTGAGCAGCAGGAGCTCGAACCACAACTGCAGCCCTTCGTAGTTGAAAACCGACGATACAGATACACCACGGCACAAACGACAACAGCACTGGTGGCTAAAATGTCCCAGAATTGCATGTCTCCTCCTCTTGCTTGCATTACACCAAAGGTGGCTGTTCACGGGAACAGTCCACAATTTAGGAGGAAGCCCGACCCGAAAATCGTGTTTAGCACGGATTTTTCATCCGGGTTAACCGACGACGACGCGTACCAGGCTTCCTCTATAGGCTGGCGAGGTTACATATCCTTTGCCTGGAGCCAGATAACTGCGTCACGGGAGCATTTTTTCCCCTTATAGGTATAGTCGGGATCCAGGTCCAAAGCGGCAAAGCCCCACCATCCCTCCTTGGGGATACCAAAGGTGAAGACGCCGTTTTCATCTGCAAAGATTGTCTGCAACACAAAGGAGTCCTGGGGAGCTTCGGCAGCGGCCTCTTTAGCGAAGGCGTTCTTGTCAAGCAGAGGTTTATGGTTCATGTACTCGATCTCAACCTCGGCACCTGGTACAGGTTTTCCGTTGACCAGAACCTGCCCCTGAAAAACATTGCCGGTCCAGCGATCGTAGGGCTTGGCCAGGGGGACAATCTCGGTTGGCAGGCCGACAGGCTCATTCCAGGCACCCGGCTCACCGCCCACATTGACGATAACCTTGGTGTTCTGCTTGATGTAAAAACCATCACCCTCCTCCCAATAGGGCTCAGGAATGAGGCAGAAGGCATGATCACCTCCACGCGCCTGGTAAGTAGTCTCCCAGGCCTTGCCGCTGTTGGTCAGGCTTGTCCAGGTGATCGGTTTGAGGGTCTTGAGCAGGTCGGTTTTTTTAGGTGCATTTTCACCACGACTGCGGACTACAAAAAACTGTTCCGGGGTAGCCATGTCCATGGTGTGCCCCGCCTCAAAGGGATGGGTAAAAACGAGCTTCAGCGGAATCTCCCCACCTTTGTTCAGTGCCATCTCCGGGGTGTAGATCATCTGAAAATGTGCAGAGGCCGCAACCGCAGACCCCAGAACCATGGCTCCGGTAAATGCCGCTGTCAGAAACTTGTTCATAATTCTTCTCCTTGTTCTAAGTAAGTTTTCAATAACGTCGGATCGTTACTGAATCCGCCTTCGGTGCATTACTCGACAATTTCCGCACCGGGAACAGTGATTCTGTGCCCCTCTCCGGCGTCAAAGACCACCGTGTATTCACCTGCAGGCTTGGTGAAGGTGTACTCGGAATTCTCATTCATCTTTCCTTCTGTCAGAACCTTCCCCGCCCCTCCTTCTACTCTCATCGCCACTCCGGAGGCAGAAGAGCCATCAGAAAAGCCCCCCTCGCAGGTGATGGTCTGATCACCATTATCAAAGCAGGAGCAGAGGGGGGTATGGGCATGCGCAAGGCCTGCACTCAACAATAGACAAAAAACTGCAACACTTAAGCGTCGAAACATAGTTCACCCAAAATTTCTTTGTTTATTCTTGAAAAGTTATCGGGCGCAGAATTTAGCGGTTCCTAACTTTTGTGTCAACAATGTTTTAAGCCTTCCCTAAAAATATTTTTAAAGCATAAATATTATTGACCGAATTAAAAAATTCGCATAGAGAGTAGGCTTATTTTAGAAAAGCCTAACTTGGAGACACACATGAAATGCAGAAAGCGCAACGGATGCTGTAGACTCTGCGACATTGCACCTGGACAAAAGACGCGAATCCGCTGTCACCACGCCCAAGGTGCTATTCGCCAACGCCTGCTTGACCTGGGATTTGTCCCTGAATCGGAAATCGATGTTATCCGCCGGGCTCCCCTGGGCGACCCGATCCAATGTAAGGTGGCCGACTACAATGTGACCCTGAGAAACGCAGAAGCAGCGCTTATAGAAGTAGAAGAAATCTCTGACGAATCTCCCTGATCACTGCACCTCTTCTCTACGGCAGTGTCATTGTCTCCACATACAACGTGACATCACGTCATCCACCTGAACCCTGTACAAACCAAGCACCAATGGAACAGAAGAAAAAACTCCTCGTCGGGCTGGCAGGCCAGCAAAACGCCGGCAAATCGACCACATTCAACATGCTGACCGGGGCCAACCAGCACATCGCCAACTACCCGGGCGTCACGGTTGATAAAAAATCAGGCTTTTATACATTCGAAGGTGTTCGGGTAGAGACGGTCGATCTGCCCGGCACGTACAGCCTTACCTCTTTTTCTCTAGAGGAGCGGGTAGCCCGTGACTTTCTTATCAGTGAAAAGCCGGACGTCATAGTCAACGTTGTGGATGCCTCTTCTCTCAAGCGGAGTCTCTACTTCACCTTTCAGGTCCTGGAGATGGGCTTTTCTGTGGTGGTGGCGTTGAACATGATGGATGTGGCCACGCGCAACGGCATATCCATTGATATCGAAAAACTCGAGCATCGACTCGGTGTTGATATCATCCCGACGGTGGGACGTAAGGGAAAAGGGAAAAAAGAGCTCCGCAGCGCCATTCTTGCAACCACGGAGCGTAAGGAAGGGTTACCACTTACGATCTCGTATGAGGAAATTGAGCCACTGCTCAAAGAACTGCAGGAGAAACTGGCAACAACCCTCCCGGCTGAGACCTACCCACTGAGGTGGCTTGCGGTTAAACTGGTCGAAGGTGACAGTGAGGCCGAACGCATCCTTATCGAGCATATGGGCGCAGCCTCCGGAGAATTGGAACAGGCCCGAAAAATTCGACGGGAATTTGAAGAGAACCACTACATGAGCGTTGCCGATTATATGGTCGGCTGCCGCGACAGGCTGGCAAGCTCCATCGTGGCGAGCTGCGTGACCAGGGAATCCCAGGGCGGATTCAACATCACGGAGAAGATCGACCAGCTTTTGCTCAACCGTTTTGCAGCACCGATCTTTCTGATACTGACGGTCTTTCTCATCTATCAGCTCTCCATTGTCAAAGGGTATGAACTGACCCAATACTGGTGGCCCTTTCTTGCCAAATTCCGGGCCATTGTCGCTGGACTGCTGCCAGATGCGGGTCTGCTCCACGACCCCTATATCCGCTCCATGGGACTGTGGATGGTGGATTCAGCCAACGCCCTGCTGAACTATATTCCCATCTTCCTGATCCTGTTCTCCCTGATCGCCATTCTTGAAGATTCGGGATACATGGCAAGGATCGCCTTCATCCTGGATAAGATGTTCAACGCCTTTGGCCTCCATGGTCAATCGACCCTGCCCTTTATCCTGGGTGGTGTTTTTGCCGGAGGCTGTGCGGTTCCCGGGGTTATGTCCACCAAGGGCATCCCCGATGAACGTTCGCGCATGGCCACGATTTTGACCGTGCCCTATATGAACTGCCTGGCCAAAATTCCTTTTTATACCCTGCTGGTCAACGTCTTTTTTGTTGATTACAAGTCCTGGACCATGCTGTTTCTCTCGACGTTCACCATTTTCGCCGCCCTGCTGATCGCCAAATTCCTGACCGCCACGGTCCTCAAGACCAAGGAGACAGCTCCCTTTGTCATGGAGCTGCCCAATTACCATCCGCCGACTCTTTTCGGGGTGGGGCAGCGTGCCATTGAACGCACCTGGCAGTACATCAAAAAGGTGGGCTCCATTGTTATCGCCGTCTCTGTCTGTGTCTTCACCCTCTTACAGTTCCCCGGCCTTGATGATGACCGGGAGGCGTATTACCAGCAGGAAATGAACAAGGCCGTGGCCACCTTCTATAAAAAAATCGAGGGGAGCTCCTATGCACCGCAACTGCAGGAGCAGGCCGCCCTTGTTTCTCTGGTCAACCTCTATACCGATTACAAGACAGCCAGGCTCAATGTTAAAACTGCCGAGGCCTCACAAGCACTGGACGCGAGTTATCAGGATAATAATCCGGAACTCTTTATCTTTTTAAAGCCGGGCTCTGATAAAAACGCCAAAACCATCAACAAAAACCTGCGCAGTCTCGTTTCCGAGCGCAAATCACTCCGCCGGGAGATCAAAAACGAAAACATCGAAAACAGCTTCCTTGGTATGTTTGGACGGGCCCTTGAGCCCATAACCCAGCTTGCCGGTTTTGACTGGAAAATAAACGTGGCGATCTTCTCTTCCTTTGCCGCCCGCGAATCGAGCGTGGCCACCATCGGCGTGCTCTATCAGGAGGGGGCCGATGAAAACAAGAGTCTTGAGGAGCGCATGGGCACAGAGACCTCATCATCGGGCTTTACACCGTTACATGCCCTGGCGGTGATGGTCTTCTTCGCTCTCTATCCCCCTTGCCTTGCCACAACCATCATGATCAAGGTGCAGACCAACTCTTACAAGTGGATGCTCTTTTCCATGCTGTTTCCAACAACCCTTGGCTTTGCTGTGGCCTCGGGTATCTACAGCGGTGGCATGGCCCTGGGCATGAGCGGCATTCAGATGATGGTCGCCTTTTACCTGCTCATCGCCCTGACCACGATACTGGTCGGCACGAGGAACCGATGGCTGCCTTCCCGGCGAAAGGCCGCTGAGGCATTTGTAAACGAACAGTGACAACTGTAGAACACCAAAGGCTCAAAGAAGAGATCGTCCAGTCGGCAAATGGCGGATCTGAAAGCCGCTGGCTCTTGGTGGTTGCGATTATCACCCTCACCCTCTGGGCAATGGCTGTGGGGGTTCGCTCCCACACGCAGATGAACAAAGCGCTCGATTCCTGAGGCCTGGGAAATTACCCAAGCCCTGCAAACAGCAGGCGCAACCCCGGCCGTCCTCACCAGATCCCCCCTGAACAAGCGCATCAATGCCTGTAACCAGTTGCTGGTCCACTACCAGAACAATTTAGAACAGCTGCTTCATGCCATGGAAGGAAAAGAGGAAAGAATGACGGATAGGATTTTTGCATGGCAAGAGGAGAGGAAAAAGAAAAAAGCCGCTCTTTGAGTGGTGCAAGAACGGCTTTAGAGATAATGACATCAGGAGTTCAGACCTCCTCAGACCATCAGAGACCTCGTCGCATGGCGGTGACGATTTTTTCCACATTGGAGCGAAACATTGTCAGATAGCTTGCCGCAGGCCCATCGGTTTTTGATAGAGCATCAGAATAGAGTTCTCCTTCAACCTGGACCTGAGCCTCCCGGGCGATCTGGTCAATCAAACGTCGATCGCTGATGTTTTCCACAAAGACAGCGGTGATATGCTCTCGTTTGATCTGACGAATCAACTCTTTCACCCCACCGGCCGAGGCTTCACTTGCCGTGGTCACGCCCACGGGCGAGAGTATGGTCACACCATAGGCATCTCCGAAATAGCCAAAGGCATCGTGGGAGGTTATCATTCGCCTGTTCGCCTCGGGGATTGTAACCAACTGTTGCGTAACCCAGGATTCCAGACTCTTGATTTGACCGACGTAACTTGCCTCTGCCTGCTGATAGGCTGCAGCATGGGCAGGATCTGCCGCAATCAAGGCCTTGGAGATATTGTGAGCATAGATCATGCCATTGGCCAGGCTCTGCCAGGCGTGGGGGTCAACATCGCCATGGTGGTGGTGATGGTGTCCGGCTGCTTGTTCGTGTTCCCCGTGCTGAGCGTCATCGTGACCATGTCCAGGCTGGTGGTGGTGTTCCTCCCCATGATGCTGCTCGTGTTCGTCCTCGTTTTCCTCCATGCCCATGGCTCGGGGCTTGATGCCTGCACTGGCAACAACGATCTTTCCGGAAAAGCCAGAGGCCTGCACCAGCCGATCCAGCCAGCCTTCAAACCCCAGGCCATTGACAATGACCAGATCCGCACTTTTCAGGACCTTGGCATCGGCGGGTGATGGTTCAAAAACATGGGCGTCCTCGTCCGGCCCCACCAGAGTGACGACCTCAACCGTATCCCCACCCAGCTGGGTGACCATGTCTCCCAGAATGCTGAAACTCGCCACCACTTTCAAGGGCGTTGCTGCCAGAGCGGTTCCAGCCAGCCAGAAGAAGGCACAGAAAACAAAGGTAATTGATCGTATTGAATGCATTGTAGCCTCCAAAGAGTTATCCGGTTAAATGAGAGCCTGGCTGATATCGACTCAACAGGCTGCCTTTTCTGCCAAAAGCAAGAGAAAAAAGATAACAGCCGCCAGCCACCAAGATAATGGATGGCCCTGTGGGTAAATTGAAATAATACGAGAGGAGCAGGCCGCAGTACCCGGAAAACAGGGCAAGACCAACGGCCACCAGGGAGGTTGTCCAATACTGGTTGCCCCAGAAATGTGCAGAGGCCGCCGGCAGCATCAGCATGCCAACCGCCATCAGGGTTCCCAGAGCGGTAAAACCGGCCACCAGATTAAACACTACCAGCACCAAAAAAAGCGCGTGCATCAAGCCGCCGTGCCCGCCCACTGACTGCAGATAATCCGGGTCAAAGCATTCCACCAGCAGGGGGCGATAAATAAGCGCCAGGGTAAAGAGGGTCAGGGTAGTAATAGAAGCGACCAGAATCAGGGCGGGGTCATCAACCGCGAGAATGGTCCCAAAGAGGACATGAATCAGATCTACATTGGTGCCGCGCAGAGAAATGATAAGAACACCAACTGCGATCGACACCAGGTAGAGGGCGGCAAAACTGGCATCCTCACGCAACGTGGTATAGCGCGAAACCAGCCCAGCCATGAGCGCTACCAACAGGCCAACAACAATACCGCCGATGGTCATGGAGTAGAGTGACAGGCCAGAAACAAGAAAGCCAATGGCAGCCCCCGGCAGCACCGCGTGCGAAAGCGCATCGCCCATCAGACTCATGCGCCGCAGCACCAGCAGCATACCGACCGGTCCACACCCCAACGCCAGGGCAAAGCAAGCCACCAGAGCATGGCGCATGAAAAGAAATTCCTGGAACGGTGAGATAAAAATATCGACAAAGGTGTTCATGCGCCCTCCCTGCGGCAGACTTCGGCATCCTGGTCCCAAGCCTGAGCCATGCGCTTTGATCGGGCAAGGTTTTCCTCTGTCAGCACGTGCGCGGTCTCGCCCCAGGCAATGGGCTCACGAGCCAGCAGTAAACTCTGGGGAAAGGCGGCACGCACCAGGTTGAAGTCATGCACCACCACAAGAATGGTTCGCCCCTCACCATGCCACTGCTCAATAACGCGCATCAAATCAGCGATGGTCTGCTGGTCAACTGCACTGAAGGGTTCATCAAGAATCAGCACAGGCGCATTTTGCAGCGACATACGGGCAAACATCACCCGCTGAAACTGACCACCGGAAAGCTCATTGATCGATCGGGATTCAAACCCGCTCAACCCAACGCTCTCCATGGCCTGCTCCACCCTCCGCCAATGTTTGGGCTGCATTCCCGAAAACATGCCGATCTCAGGCCAGAGCCCGAGCAGGATAGTATCTAGAACTGTAATTGGAAAACTCCGATCGACCTCCAGACGTTGCGGCAGGTAGGCAATCTGCTGTTTCTTGAGCCCACCCCGGTCTATCGAGCCCTCCAGAGGACGCAGAAAACCGGTGATGCCTTTGACCAGCGTACTTTTCCCTGAGCCATTGGGTCCGATGACCGCTGTCATTGATCCCGAAGAAAAGACACCGGAAAGATGATGTACAGCAGGACGACGCTCGTAGCCCAAGGTCAGGTTGTTGAGTGTAATTGTGGACATAACCTAATTATTTGCCGTTTATGGGTGTATTGCCCACAATACAGCCCCCCAGAGGAGTGCAACAACAAAGGCACTTATCCCAAGCCGTATCCACAGGCTTGAGGCAAGAGGAGAAAAACGTTTCTGCATGTGGGTATCACCCCCCTCTGGTCCCCCTCAATCGGGGGCTCTTTTATTTGTACTTTTTATCGTTAAGCAACATGCATTTTTTAAGCATAAAGGTTATATCAGTCAACCTATACCCTCAAAAACCTATGAATAAATTATAATTTATCTCATTATTGCATATCGATCTTCAGCCTGATGCACTTTATTTAACGAAAATTATTATTTTTTATGAACACACTCTCTCCTCTGCCACAGGACAGGCTCAAAGCCATATTCAACGACATGGGGCTTCGTTTTACCAGCCAGCGCGAGGTTATCTGGAGGCTCTTTGAAAAAAACTCCAAGGGCTTGACCATTGCCCAGGCAACGACCCTCCTTGCCCCCCAAAAAATCAGTCAGACCACCGTCTATCGCACCGTCAAGGCATTGGAGGAAATGGGGTATTTACGCTGGGTTCACTCGCAGGAAGGCGAGCACCGCTACCTGACCTCACGACCTGGCCACAGCCATATGCTCGTGTGTAGAATATGCTCCAAGGCGGTTGTCTGTACTGACTGTGACCTTTCCATACTAGAGCAGCTCATCGCCAGTAAAACCGGATTTACGGTGGAAGGCCATTACCTGGAATTTTACGGAATCTGTCCGGATTGCGCCCATGCAACACAAAACAGCTAAACCACTTCCACTCTATAAGCCTCCACAAATGTCCGAGGCAGCAGGACTGCGTAGAGAACTGGGCTGGGTGGGGGGGATTCTCTTCCTGACCATCGCCTTTTTTGTGCTTCTGCTCGGGCAAAGCCCTCCCTACACCGCCCTGGTCAATAATATCTCAATCAATTTTCTCGCCATGATGGTCGAGGCGCTCCCGTTTATGCTGATTGGTTCTCTGGCGGGTGGCATCATAGAAGTTTTCGTCCCGGTTCCCCTGGTCGAAAAACTCTTTGGTCGGCATCGGATCTTGCCAATTTTTGCCACCGCTGCCATGGGGATGATCTTTCCGGTCTGCGAGTGCGCGATCATACCCGTCATCCGCAGACTGCTCGGCAAGGGGGTCCCCTTTGGCGCTGCCGTGGCTTTTCTTTTGGGCGGCCCCATCGTCAACCCCCTGGTGGCCGCCTCTACAGCGGTTGCCTACAACATGGACTGGCAGATGGTCATCCTCCGCCTGGGATGCGGCTATCTCATTGCGGTGATGGTCGGCGTACTGCTTTCCTGGAGACTGAGCAATGCACATGCTGTCATCCCCAACATGGGGCAGCTGCTCAACCCCGGCTGCGGGCATGATCATTGCTGTGACACGGGGCACAACACGAGCCTGAAAGCGAAACTTTTTCACGCTGCAGGGCATGCGGCCGATGATTTTTTCAGCGTAGGCCATTATCTGGTTATTGGCACCTTCATAGCTGCCTGTATTCGCAGTCAAGTCCCCCTGGAGGCATTCACCCACTTTCTCCAGTCTCCCTGGCAGGGTATTCTGATCATGATGGTCATGGCTATCCTTTTGAATCTCTGCAGCGAGGCTGATGCCTTCATCGCTGCAAGTTTTCGTGGTGTATTACCCGAGAGCGCCCAGTTGGCATTCATGGTGCTGGGACCGATGTTTGACATCAAACTTCTCTGTATGTATTTCGGTGTCTTCACCAAAAAGGCGATCGTGGTTCTGGTCACCTCTGTCCTTCTCTTGGTGTTTTTGACCTCGATGGCACTCCATTTATATTATTATCATCCGTTGTAAGAGAGACGCATGTTCGCCAAATTACTCCAAGGACTGGTGCTGTTCACCTGGGCTGTTTTTTTCTTCTGGCTGTATTTTGTCGATCCCCAACAGCTTGCAAAACTGCTCCATCCCAAACTGTGGTGGCTGGTCGTTACTGGTGGCGCGATCCTTGTTCTCTTTGCCGCCATGACTTTAAAAAATATCCGAACCCACCAGCAGACAAAACCACTCCGCTGGAACTGGCCCTCGATCGCCATCATGCTGGTTCCGGTTTTTTATTTCTGGTACGCACAATCAGCCCACTTCGGGAGCAGTACCTTTCTCAGTAGGACAACAACCAGTCCTGGCATGTCGTCGTCCCTTACCTATGCCATACCAAACACCTTGCCCCAGCAACAGATCGACCAAAGCCAAACAATCACATCTTTGACTCAGGCCGCCTTTTTCCCTCGCCAACTCAATGGACACAGTGCTGACATCCTTTGCCAGGCAATGACCAACAAAAAACTTCCCGAAAACCTTTTCATCTGCTACCGGTTTCAAATCACCTGTTGCGCAGCAGATGCACTGCCGATCTTTACCTTTATCCGTGTCCCCAAAAAAATCGCACTCCCTCAAAACGATGACTGGGTTCGGGTCAAAGGAACAATTGCGCCTCAAACGGTGGAAGATCGCATCTTTCCACTCATCCATGCCTCTTCCCTAACCCCCGAACCGGCCCCACCCTTTCCCTATATTTATTGAATCAATGGAACAAACCATTCTATTTAGTGTTGACTTGATACCGGAAGCACTATATACAGTGTTCAAGCGGTTTCCTCCTTGACCGAACCAGGATCAAAGAGGATGAAAAGGGAATCCGGTGTAATTCCGGAACTGTCGCGCAGCGGTAACCAGAGACGAACGTTGTCAGCACCACTGATCACTTGATTGGGAAGGGGCAACCTGTAGGCTATACCTGGAAGTCCGAAGACCTGCCGTGAAATCATCAGCCCAGAGAAATTGGCTGAAACTCCACCCCCCCTCTTACCTCGCGTCAAGGAGAGAGCCATGCCACAGGCACGTCTGCAGTCCCCTGCCCCTTTTTTCAGTTCGATAAAAAAACGAGATCAACGGGTTGTCCCCTTTGAGGCAACCAAGATTACCCAGGCGCTACAAAAGGCTGGTCAGGCGACTGGTGAGTTTTCTCAGCCCGAGGCACGTCGTTTAACCATGCAGGTCATGGCCATTGCCCACTCGCTCATCGAGGACAAAACACCGACCGTGGAGGAAGTTCAGGATGTGGTGGAAGAGGTCCTGCTCTCCTCTGCATTCAAAAAAACAGCCAAGGCCTATATCCTTTACCGGGACCAGCACGCCCGCCTCCGTGAGATGGTGACCCAAACCGATCTGGATCTCATCGATGGCTACCTGCAGCGGCTTGACTGGCAGGTGCAGGAAAATTCCAACATGTCCTACTCGCTTCAGGGGCTTAACAACTATATCTCGAGCGAGCTCAGCCGCACGTACTGGCTCAATAAGATCTATTCTGCTGAGGTACGCCAGGCCCACGTTCAAGGAGATCTGCACATTCATGATCTCAATCTGCTCTCGGTTTACTGTGTGGGCTGGGATCTGCGCGACCTCCTCTTAAGTGGGTTTACCGGAGCACCGGGCAAGGCAGAAAGTGCCCCGGCCCACCATTTTCGCAGTGCTCTTGGTCAGATCGTCAATTTTTTCTACACCCTCCAGGGGGAAGCAGCCGGAGCCCAGGCTTTTTCCAGCTTCGATACCTTACTCGCCCCCTTTATCCGGCACGATCGGTTGGAATTCAAGGAAGTGAAGCAGGCGCTCCAGGAGTTTATCTTTAACCTCAACGTCCCCACCAGAGTTGGCTTTCAAACCCCTTTTACCAACCTGACCATGGATCTCATTCCCTCATCCACCCTGAAATCCACTCCCATCGTCATCGGTGGCCGGGAACAGGATTCGGTGTATGGTGAGTACCAGCATGAGATGAACATGCTCAATCAGGCATTTTTAGAGGTCATGGCCGAAGGAGACGCACGCGGCAGAGTATTCACCTTTCCCATCCCCACCTACAACATCACCGCCGATTTTGACTGGGACCATCCAAGTCTTGAAAAATTATGGCAAACCACCGCCCGCTACGGCATCCCCTACTTTGCCAACTTTATCAATTCCGATCTTCACCCGGATGATGCCCGCTCTATGTGCTGTCGACTGCGACTCGATACACGCGAGCTTGCAAAGCGTGGCGGAGGTCTCTTTGGAGCCAATCCACTCACCGGATCAATTGGCGTAGTCACCATCAACATGGCCGCCCTTGGCTACCAGGCAGAGGATAAAACAGATTTTTTCAAGCGCCTTGACAAGCTCATGCTTCTTGCAAAGATTTCTTTGGAAACCAAACGAAAAGTCCTGGAGAACTTTACTGAAAAAGGGCTCTACCCCTATATTCGTTTTTACCTACGCGCCATTCATGATCGTTTTCAGCACTACTGGGAAAATCATTTTTCCACCATCGGGCTGATTGGGGTCAACGAGGCCTGCCTCAACCTTCTGGGCGTCGACATTGGCAGCGAACAGGGGCATGTTTTTTCTCTGCGCATACTTGAGCACATGCGAACTCGACTCCAGGAATTTCAGGCGGAAACCGGTAACCAATACAACCTGGAGGCAACCCCCGCCGAAGGGACCGGGCATCGTTTAGCCAAACTTGATGCCAAACGTTTTCCGGCAATGCGCGCCTCCCTTACCTGTACTGGCGAGGAAAAGATTCCCATCTACACCAACTCTACTCAGTTACCTGTCAATTATACCGACGATATTTTTACGCTTTTGGATCATCAAGATCCGCTTCAGACCAAGTATACCGGGGGCACGGTTGTCCACTGCTTTGTTGGGGACTCTGCTATTGATCCCCAGGCCGTCAAGTCCTTTATCAAAACCGTGTGCACTCAATACCGGCTGCCATACTTCACCCTCACCCCAACCTTTTCCATCTGTCCCGATCACGGTTACCTGACGGGGGAACAGCCCACCTGCCCCCACTGCGGGAGCAGCACGGAGATATACTCCCGCGTGGTTGGGTACCTGCGGCCAGTGCAACACTGGCATGAAGGCAAACAAGCCGAATTTGCCGCGCGGGTGAGCTATGAAAACAACTTCTGAGCTGAATATCGGTGGCTACCACCCCGCAAGTTTCATCGATTACCCAGGGAGAGTGGCAGCGGTGATCTTTTTTCAGGGATGCAACTTTCACTGTCCCTACTGCCACAATGTGCAGCTGATTCCCCAAGATGAGGGTTCTTCCTTGAGTGAGAAGGAAATCTTGAAACAACTGCATGCACGGAGAGGAAAACTCTCCGGCGTGGTGCTCACCGGTGGGGAACCGACTCTGCAGTCAGGCCTGTTGTCATTTTGCCAGTCTCTGCAAGAGATGGGCTATCCGCTAAAACTCGATACAAACGGCAGTAATCCGCAACGTCTGCAGCAGCTCATCGAAAAAGGGGTGCTGAACTATGTGGCCATGGACATCAAGGCTCCGCTGCCCCTCTACTCCCTTCTTGCAGGCAAAAAGGTGGATACGGCGGCCCTGCAACGCTCAATAACGATCCTGAGCACAAGTGGCATTCCCCACCACTTTCGTACGACCTTTGATACGACTCGACTCACCAAGGATGATCTCCTTGCAATCAAAGGACTGGTTCCAGCCGGATCTGAGCATCTTGTCCAGGCCTGCCGTTGATTGCATACTCCTTCTTCATCAGGCACCTGATGAACGGCCCCAGGTGCCTGACAATTCCGTAACTCAATATTTTTATTGTTTTTCCTCCTGGCAAATACCTCATGGGTTTTGCAACCAAGTTCAAGGTAATAGCCTCCACCACCCAAATAGCCGACATAGCCAGCAGGTTGCAGGTGATCGCGCCTCTGGTCATCGGCATGATGGTGCTTGCGGCTCTCTTTGGTGTCAGCTCAGTGGTTGGCGGTCTGTATCTCTGTGTCTGGCTGTACTCAGCCGGTGGTGGAAGACGTGTTGACGACCATCCTTCGCTACGACCACCCTACCCCGCTGGCAATTATTGAACAGTATGCGGACACGCCCAAGGTCTTGAGCCATATGTTGGAAAGCGGCCAGATTCGCCTGGAAAATGAACACTACTCCCTTACCGAGCGAGGAGCAATCGAGGCGAATTTTGCTTAGAACTTGTATGTCAGTCCCAGGCGATAATTTCTCTCAGGCATAGGGTACCCATATTGCCAAGAGTAATCCTGATCGGTAAGGTTATAGATACCTGCCTTTACCTCCCAATTTTCCATGAACTGATAGCGCATTGTCAGATCCCAAAATTCAAAACTCTCCATCTCGGCAGATGAAGATCTCATGTTAGGTCCGATATGGGTATATCCCAACTGGCCCGATAAACCTTTGTATCCAAGTTTAAGCCCTGATTTAACCTCATAGTCTGCTATTTGCGTCAAATCTTTCCCAGTTACCTCATTTTCCTTTTCAGTATTGATGGTCAAATTAGACCAAATTGAAGCATCAAAGGGCAGGTCAAAGGTTTTTGCAATATTCCAATCAAGGGAAAAATCGAATCCGGTAATAAGAGCGTTCTCAACATTCTCATAATTAACAACGGTATACCCTGGCTCACTGACGGTATCATCGACAGAAGCAATCATATCCTCATAATCAGTATGAAAATATGTAGCCGTAAAGGTAAAAGCATCAAGGTAGACATCAAACCCCAGATTGTAGCTCAATGAGGTTTCAGGACTCAAATTGGGATTGCCTACGTAATGACGAGTACCGTAATACAAGTCATATCCCAGCTGACCAGCGGTCGGAGATTTGAACCCCTCTCCCAAATCGGCACGAACCCGAAGCAGTTCATCAAAAAATTTCATCCCGATGCCAATCTTGGGAGAAACATGGTCAAAGTCAGTGTCGATTCCGTTAAAAGTTGCTGAAGGATCCGATTTGGACTGGGAAGTTTTTATATCAAATCGATCATAGCGAACAGCTAAAATAATGTTCAACCTATTATCAAACAAATCCATGGAATCCTGCAAGAAGTACCCTTGGGTGGTATAATCGAGATCTGGCGTGGATGGCGCCGAGGGCAAGTAATTTGAAACGCCTTCACTTTCCTGGTCCATAAAATCGACTGTTAACCCGATCATGACCGTATTCCAATCATTTATTTTCCAGCTGAGCTGCTGGTCGGTGCCAAGAGTCTGCTGTATATATTTTGTCTGATCTGACGTAGAGTCAGCTGAACCAGTATACCAATGGTTTTTATCCCAGAGATAATACAATACCGCTTTCCAATGAACGGTATCCGCGAAATAGTCACCGTTATACTCAAGATCAGCATAGCCAGTGCTTTTATCGCTGTATTCTTCAGTGGTAGGGTCATAAGAAGAATAATTCCCACTTACCCAGGCGACACTCTCACCTTCCAAGTCTGAATAGTTCCCTCCAATCCGAATTTCATGGTTGTCGTTAAAGGTGTAGGTGACATTGCCGCCTATATTGAGCCTATCGACACCTGAATTATAGGCGGTGCCATAATTCACCGTATCGTAATCACCTTCTGTTTCTCCACTGATTGAGGCAGCGATACTCAATTTATCATTGATTCTTCCCTCAACATTTGCCTGAGCGGTGTAATAGTCAAAGCTACCTGCTTCCACACCAACAGAACCGCCAAACCCATTAGCCCCCTTTTTGGTAATCAGGTTAATCACGCCTCCCATGGCAGCAGAGCCATAGAGAGCAGAAGCTGGGCCTTTGATGACCTCAACCCGCTCAATACGATCAAGGTTAATCTTTGCCGCATTCCCAGTACCCACGCGATGACCATCAATCAATATGAGAACAGCCCCCTGCTGATCGAGTCCATGCGCATCGGTTTTAAACCCACGCAGTCCAACCGGATTCAGTATTCCACCAGGATATTGTTTATTGTACCCCGTTACATAGGTGCTCAAAAGCTGCCCCAGATCGGTGGCTCCTGACATTTTGATTTCTTCCTGACCGATGATCTGAGTTGATATAGGAACATCTATAGCTCGATTTTCATCACGGGTTGCTGTAACAACCAACTCATTTTGATGGGAGACATTCTGCTCCTCCTCGGCAACAGCGATGGTTGATACCATTGCCAGTGCAATTCCGGTCACTAAAACTTTCTTCATCCTGCTCTCCTGTTTTTCACCGTCAATCGGTGTCCCTCTTTGTTGTGGAGCCCGAGGAAAGCAAAAAAAAATCCCCGGGTCGTAATTATAACGATCCGGGGAGTCCCTAGTTTTTCCACGAATAAATTTGCGCTTTTTGTCCATGAAAGCACATATGAAATCTTCAGGCAGGTCTTCTGACTTATGGATCATCCTCATGCAGCGCCTTCCCAACAGATTCTGTCAGTGGCACATGTGCTGCATTCCGTCCCCATTCACAGCGGCGGGCCCGTCCCTGAATCACACAGGGTTCCCTTTTCACCTCCTGCGAGGCACCTGAAAACAGGGGTAGTAGTAATTTTTTTTGTACCTCATTGTCAACTGAAAATGGCTAATAAATGAATACTTATTCATTCATTTCTTCTATAATCCCTTCAATCTCAAGATAGATTTCCTTGAGTTGCTGTTGCATAGATTCTGATGCATCCCAGAGTCCACGTTCAATGGCCTCCAGCAGTCGTTCGCTCATATTCTGCAGGGCATAGGGATTGACCTCTTTGAGCCACTGCTGCATCTCAGGATCTAGCACGAATTTTTCCGCCAGGTTATCCCACATCCAATCTTCGATAACATCGGCCGTAGCCTCCCAACCAAAGACATAGTCCATCTGGCGGGAAAACTCGGCGGCCCCATGGTAGCCATGACGCTGCATCCCCTTGATCCACTTGGGATTCACCAGACGGGCCCTGAAGCAATATTTAATTTCTTCGGCCGTGGTACGGATCTTGACCCGGCCGGGGTCATTACTGTCGCCGTAATAGGATTTGGGGCGCTTTCCGCTGACCGCCTCGATAGCCAAATCCATGCCCGCGTGATAGGCATAGGTGTCATCGATCTGCAGGGCATCGTACTCACGGGTGCTCATATTCTTGGTGGTTGCCTCCACCTGGGCAAGTCGCCTTTTGAATATCTCCGGCGAGCTGAGGCCAAAATGCTCCCTGCCGTAAATATAGCCACCCCAGGTGATGTAAATATTGCCCAGGTCTGTCTGGCTCTTCCAGTTCTGTGAGGCGATTGCCTCGCCGACACCGGCACCATACTCTCCTGGTTTATCGCCAAAGACTCTGTAGAGTGCCTCCCGGCGCGCGGTCGTGGCATCAATCCCTAGCGCAACCCGTTCACGAATTTCGGTTTCCACGTGTTTGACAATGAAATTGCTTTCAAAAGGTTCGTTTAGGCAGGCGACCATGTCCACGGCCTCGTCAAGGAGGTGGGCCAGGTTGGGAAAATTATCTCTGAACAGACCGCTGATACGTACCGTAACGTCGATGCGGGGACGTTGCAGCTGCTCAAGGGCTATGGGCTTAATCCCCAGCACCCGCCCGCTGGACTGTTCCCAAATTGGAGTAATCCCCATCAGATAGAGGCACTCGGCCACACACTCGCCGTTGGTGCGCATGGTGTCGGTCGCCCAGAGCACATTGCCCACACTTTCCGGATATCGCCTCTCCTCTTGCAGATGTCTGGCTAGCAGGCTATCGGCCAGATCGACGCCCACTTGCCAGGCGGCCATGGAAGGCAGACAACGAGGATCCACAGAGTAAAAATTGCGTCCTGTGGGCAGGATATCAGCGGTGCCGCGTGTCGGGGCGCCTGATGGTCCAGCCGGTACATACCTGCCAGCGCAGGCTGCAAGCGTATTGCTTATCTCGTCGGTGGTGGCGTTCAGGGCCGGAACCAGAAAGGTGGCGATGTACTCCAGGCAAAGCCGCAGATCCGGATACTCACCCCCGACCACCTCCTGCTGCAACTCCCCAATGAACTTTTCTGCAAAGTCAAGGGAGTGAAACCTCTCCACCAACCTAAGAGAGAGACCATGCAACTCGTTCAGCACATCGCCGTTGGTCCGCCCTTCTGCCCGCAATTTCCCTCGATTCGCCAACAATTCTTCGTAATCGTAGCCCTGCATCTCAGCGAGGGCCTGCCGCAACGAGGGCACGCTCCCATTGCTCAACCGGGTCAAAGCGACCAGAAATGCCTCCAGCCCGGCCCCGGAGGGCGGTTCCCCTAGAATATGCAACCCATCCTGAATATGGGTATCGGAGAGTTCATTGAGATAGGCATGCAGATCCTCCAGGAAGGCATCGAAATCAGCAAACACCGTCTCAGACGAAAGCGAGAGGTCTCGATCAAGGTTAGCCTGGACCACAGCCTCCCAAATCAGCTTCTGCAGAGCCTCTACCTTACCTGACTCGGACCCCTTTGCGGAATAATACTCCCTGAGCTGCACATCCAGACCGGCCATTTCCTCATAAAGATCGGCATTCTGCATCGCCGGAGTAAGATAATCAACGATACAGCAGTAGCTACGCCGCTTGGCACCGGTCCCCTCGCCGGGATTGTGGATGATATAGGGGTACACGTTGGGCAGGTCAGAGATGGCTATATCCGGAAAACAAGAGCCGGAGAGACCGACCGATTTTCCAGGAAGCCACTCCAGAGTGCCATGGGTCCCAAAGTGGATCACCGCGTTGGCCTTGAACTCATCCCTGATCCAGCGATAATAGCCATGATAATGATAGGGAATAGGGACTTCAGGGTCGTGATAGATGTCGGCAGCGTCTTCCTCCAGGGTACGAGGTGGCTGCAGACCGATAAAGACGTTACCGTTGACCAGGCCACCGACCAGCAGCTCGTCTTTGTAGCTTAAGTGTTTTCCGGGAGGATCTCCCCAATGACGTTCCATTTTCTCCCTGGCATCCCGGGGCAGCTCGTCCAACCATTGGCGATAACGGCTGCGAGATGTCGTGGCCACGGCCCGATGGGCGAGCTGATCATCGGTTAACCAGCGTTGATCGTTGGTCAGCCCTGAAAGGATGCCCTCCATCAGTTGTTTTCCGTCTTTAGGAATGCCTTCGAGGCTATAGCCCCGCTCCTCCATTTTATGCAGCAGATTGATTGCTGAAGGGGCGGAGTCAAGTAAGGCGGCACAGCCGATGTTGTCATTTCGTGGCGGATAATTATGAAAAATAATGGCAATCTTGCGTTCTGCAGGTGGGGTATGCCTGAGCCGGGCCCAGTTAATGCTCATCCGCACCAGTTTATCAAGCCGCTCTGGAATGGGCTGGTGCGCAACCATCTTGGCACCGGTCTGAGGATCAGTCCTGGTGACACATTTCGCGGCAATGGGGACGGTAATAATGAGCCCGTCAAACTCGGGCATGGCCACATTCCAGGAGATCTCACTGAAGCCAAGCCCCTGCAGGCTTCCGCTCCACTGTTCAAGGGTATTAATAGTGATGATGGCCTTAAGAACCGGCACGCCCAAAACCTGAAAGAGTTCATCCGCCGTTCCCTCCCCCTGCATGTACGCCGCAAGAGAGTGCCCTTGTGTGCTGATGACCACATCCACTAAGGCCTCTCCCTGGTCCATGAAATAATGCTCAGCGACCCAGCGCAGATTTTTCGCAGCAGGATCAGTGGCCGAGAGAAAGACCACCAGTGCGTTTGCCCCCTGCTCTTCAATGGAGTTGACCAACCTGTCAAGATAGCCCGAATCTCCCGATTTTGTCGGGTTAAAGCCGCAGAGCACACCGACTGTGGGCTTATGTTCACGATAGACCTGTTGGCGATAGGCATCCAGGCTGGCCAGATACCCTGCCTGGGGATGATAGATGCCTTCCAGAGGGAAACGTTCGGGGGGATTAACGCAATATTCACTACCAGTGCATTGGTTGGCCAGTAAAAGAAGCAGCTGGCTAAAATTTTCCGCCTCACCACAGCGCAGATACTGATGAATAGCTTCATACTGCTCAGGGCTGAGCGTTGAGGCAGCAATAAAATCATCGTCAGCCGGTACCGAGGCAGCAAAGAGGCCAATATTGTGCTCACCCAGCCAGGAGACGATCTGGTCAAAAGCGGGAAGGCAGGACCTGCCCCCCATGAGGTGCATCAAACAAATATCTGCACCCTCTGCAGCCTCAAGAAAGGATTGCACCTGCTCTGCATCATGGAGGCTTTCCGGGGTACGTGATAGAGCCTCCACAAACAGAGCATATTCGTTCTGAAGAGTGCGAACGGCTGTGGCCATATGGGCGAGTTCATGGTTAAAGAGGATTGCGACTATTTTCATTGGAACGCCACGGTGAATGCAATACTGAAATATCCCAAAATAGAACAGGCTGTATTAATATATTTTACTCAATTGTTTCATGAATTTTTTTTCGAAAAAAAAAATACCTACAAGTCCACAGGCAAAAAGTAATCCTGTCGTGGGCTCAGGTATAGGATCTGATGAAACCCTATTCCTGTTCTAACTCGACATACCAATAATCAACCGTAGAAGCATACCCTTGAACCTCACCGTATCTATAGGAATACTCAGAGTTCACTTCCTCAATGGTCGACCTGTAAGAAGAAGCATATGCGCTGGTTAAAGTAACCAAGCAAAATAAAAACAAAAAATATACCTTAATAAATTTTTTTAACATTTTAATTCCCTCTAAAAATCAATATGATAGCCAGTAAAATCTCTACTTTGGGATAGTACATATTTTATATAACTATAACTAATAGTAGGACCAACAGACGTGCGCTCAGGGCACAGCAAAGCGAGAGCAGCACGATCAACATGCCCATGCGCAGACCAAAAAGCCCAACATAATTGGGAACCATGGAGCGCAGATATATGATCGGCGCCATCACTAAACCACCGATCATCAGCGCCACGATGGCCTGCTCCCCTGTAATCTGCTGATGACTCAAGAGGGCAGCCATGGATGAAATGCCAGCCAAAGGACTGACCGCGTAGACACCCAAGGGACCTAAGACAATGCTGGGTAATCCCAGGTGCCGTGCCATCGGTCCAATCAGGGTTTCGGTCCACTGAAAAAGCCCTAGCTCAAGCCCCATGAAGACGAGAAACATCATGCCCAGACTGTAGGTCATGATCCGCAGAAAAAGTCGGCTCTGCTTACGCAGACTCGCTCCGACAACCCGCAGAAAGGATTCGTTGGTTCTTTGCCCAGTTCCTTTTTGGGGTGCACAGCCCATCTCTTGGGAGAAATTGTCGATGCCCCTTTTCTTCTCAACCTTCCTTTCGAGCAATACTTGGCCGGCAATCACGACGAGCAGAAGCTTTATCCCTCCTGCCAGGCAGAAGGTGGCCAGATAGATGCTGCCCACCCAGGGACCAAGCAGGGGAAAGATCACAGGAAAATGGAAGGTCAACAATTCTTTCAGGTAGGCTGGAGTCGAATTCAGCAGGGAAGAGAGCACCATCTCCTTATCGTTAAGATGACCTTCCTGGCGATAACTGACCAGCATGGTGTTCGCGGCAAGGACAGAGCCAAGGGCAGCGATCAGAGTCAGGGTGCTGAGTTGCGGCAGACGGGAGATGCGCGTCAGCGGTGCACCAAGCGGCTCAAGCCTGGCAAGCAATCCGTAACGAAACAACAGATCAGTGAGGATCAGAGCGAGAAAGGAAAATGGAAGAAACTGCATGGCCTGGTGGCCGACCTGGCCAGCCACCGTCCCCACCAGTGCAAGAATTTCCATCATGACCGTGATCTCATGATATAGCCGCTTTGATACACTGAAGAAGGAAGAATACCGCCGCCATCAGGGCAAGGACCTTGGCCAGACGCACAAACAACTGACTCTGTGCCAGATAGCCTCCAAATCCCAGAGGGAGCAGATAGATCGAAGTCCCAACAAAAAAGGCCAGAAAAAAGATAGCTGCCACTCCAGGGCCTGCGCCCTGTGCCCAGACCAGGGTAAGCGCCATAAGAAAGGGGGGGCAGAGGGAGAATCCGGTCAACAGGCCCATGAGAAAAGGTGAGCCCCGCCATCGGTCTCCACATGGAAGAGAACAGCATGGAAAACGCTGAATCAGACCTGCTCCGTGGGCAAAGAGAAAAAGGGCGAGCAGCAGATCCATCCAAGGGGCAAGTATTCCACTGACTGTAGCCAGGGAACGACCGCTCATCCCTGCAAGCAGACCAACCAACAGATAGGCCAGAAGCCTTCCGCCCAGCAGTCTGCCCAGTATGGGCCAGGCAAACTGTTTTTGAGCGCCAGCTGTTGCTCTGGAAATAAATGCCGGCAACACGGCTGGGGTACAGGTCAAAAGGCAGGCGGGCCCATTGGCAAGACCGAGAAGCAGCCCGGTCCCGGTGAGTTCAACTCCGTTCATCAATCAGCTCTGATTAAGGGCTATACGGGCAGCACCGATAGCGCCGTTGAGCTGAGGGTGCAGGGGTAGGTGAATATCTGTCATCAGTTCATCCTCAAGCGCCTGGACAATCCCTGGATTGAGGCCTCCCCCGCCGGTGAGCAGGATATCTGATGCACACCGCGCCTTTCTGGCCATGGCACCAATACGTTTGGCCAGCGACTCATGTATACCCGCCACAATATCCCTGCGAGGCTTTTTCCGTGCCACCAGGGAGATGACTTCAGACTCGGCAAAAACAACGCAGGTGGAGTTGATCGCAGCCGGAGCTGTGGATTCCAGGGAGAGGGGGCCAAGTTCACTGACCTCCAGTTCAAGCACACGGGCCAAAGACTCGAGAAAGCGCCCTGTTCCTGCGGCGCACTTATCGTTCATCACAAAATTTTCGGTCTCTCCCTCCTCACCCAGGACAATCACCTTGGAGTCCTGACCACCGATATCGATCACCGTACGAATAGCAGTGCCAGTGGGCGCCGTCAGGGTGGCGCCTGCGGCATGGGCTCGAATCTCGGTGACGGTATCCTGGGCCACATCGATAATCCGGCGACTGTACCCAGTGGCCATGATGGATTGAATATTCTCGGTCGAGCTACCGAGCCCTTCCATGATCGAGTCGAGCATGGTATGGGCATGGCCAGCGGCATCGATGCCGGTGGCATGGTGCTGATATCCGGCCAGCTCCCCGTCCTGATTTAAAACCGCCACCTTGACGTAGGTGGATCCGGCATCAACGCCAGCGAAGTATTTCATGATTTTCTCCTTTCTATCAAAGGTACTATCTTGGTATTTAAGGGGAAGTACCGGTGGGCACAAACTACGTGCCTACCCTACTCTACTTACAAAAATTCCAATCTTCCGAATATTTGCAACTCCTCCTGTAGGAGCGTGGCCTTGCCCGCGACACTGATGCAGGCATCATAGAAAAGATAGCCACCACCTGAGACATTCCCCCGAGACAGATTGATGGCGAGGCGCGAACAACAAGGCCTCGAATAATGCATCACTTTTGGTGTTAAAATTCTCGTATCTCAGATCTGCTATGCGTGAGCTCGCAATTGTGCAAAGATAATGTGCATATGTTCGTTTCCTTTCCCTTTTTCAAAGTGAGGACCTCGATGAACGCCTCAATACGGGTACGCAGCTGCTCCACATCCTCCGGCGAGTAATCCGTCTCAATTCGCACCACAGGAATATGTAATTCCTTCAGTGCCCGCTCCACCCGCATCACCTCGAAATCATAGACCACACAGCCCTTGAGGACATGATAGATCACGCCATCGACCTTATGGGTTTTGATCATGCGCTTCAAGGTAACCAGCCGATCTTCGTTGGGTGCAAAGCTGGGGCAGATGCAAGGCATGAGGTAGCGGGCGGCCAGGGCGATCAGTTGCGAGCGTAGATCTCGCTCGGGATGCCCCACCGGGTCGTAAAGCATCCGCTCTCCCACGCAGGATTCATCGATCACCACGACTCCGCCCATCTCCTCGATGAGATTAGGCAGTTTGCAGTTGGGAAAGATAACCGGGCTACCCGCGATAAGCAGGCGCGGCGTTTGTGCAGGGCAGACCGGCTGATGGCTGCAATTGCTGCGCGTCTCCAACTCGTCGTTGAGCGCTTTGATTGCCTGGGTCCAGGCGCCGACCTCCATAAAACCATAGGCCCCGGTGACCAGAAGCGCTTGACGGCCCCAGAGAAGCGAGCTATCCAAACTTCGCAGTTGCTGGAGCCTGCGTGTTTCTTTTTGGGCTGCGGCCTGCTCGTGAATTGCCCGGCCAAGTTTTTTTGGGGTTATCTTTGTGCGTTTTCCAGTGACTTGCTGCATAAAGCCCTCCAAGCGATCCTTGAGAGCCATGACCTGCTGCACCCATGCCTGCTGGGAGATCTCCGATTCCTTGAGATGAGGCACTTCAAGCATCCACACCTCTTGAAAACGTGACAGTTCCTCGGCAAATTTGCGCTTCGCATCACAGGTGGTGGGAATGATGACCAGATCACAGAGGTCATAGACAGCAAGCCCCGCCTGTGCAGTTAAGCCAAGAGAAGACTTGGCCAGAGGACATCCATCTCGGGGAATGCATTCCTCGCCCGCTGCACAGGAGGAGCTGCAGCCGCCACAGAGTCGTAAGGGAATGGCACCGGCTGCGTAAATCAGCTCTTCAGGCACAAGAATACAGTAGATACCGATAACTGGCCTGGGCTCTCCATCTTTTTTCAGCAGCGACAAGGGCTTATTGGCAACAAAGACCTGTTCAAATGTTTCAAGAAAGGGTTCCAAGGCTCGGGGAGAATCCTCCAACTCCCGTACGGCTGCCAGTTGCCGCCCGGCTTCTCGGCTGATCTGTCTCAGCTGGCGGCTGGACGCCTTTGACTCTACGGGTTTATTCATGGGTCTTCTCCCTTTGCTTCTCTGATGACACCAGGGCTGGATGGTTGAAAAAACTGTGTGCAGTGGATCGATAGAGCGTTTTCCCGAAAAAATCCGCGCGGAGGGCATTATCTTCAGGGCAGTGCTCAATACATTTGAGACAGAGGATACAATCAGAAAAGGTGACGTCTACCCGCCCTCGGGAAAGAAACACCTCCTCGATATCCATGGGGCAGACATTGGCACAGACCTGACAGTGGGTGCAGGTGGCGTCATCCTTTTTGAGTTTCAAGAGGCTCCACCTCCGATACCAGGACATCATCAGGCCAAGGGGGCAGTAGGGACACCAGAATCTGCGTTTGACAAAGGCACCGATGATCACCATCACTGAGAACAGGAGGCCCAGGGACGACATCACCATTCTGGTGGTGGATTCAAAATCCACCAGTATACGGTCCCGGGAGAAGGTGATCAGGGGCAGGAGGTATTTTCCCGGACAGAGCTGACAGAAAGGAATATTCAGATCAAGGGCCACCGGTGCAAACAGCACCGGAAAGGCGCCCCAGATCGGGATGAGGAGTGCGACTCCCAGAAAAATCCATTTCACCCAGCCAAGGCGAGCCCGCCACTTGGCGCTAAAACGTGCATAGCCCAGTCCAACGGCACGGCGAAGCCCGTCCAGCAGATCCTGAAAAAATCCCAAAGGACAGATCCAGCCGCACCAGGCCCTGCCAATGAGGAGAACGAGCAGGCTGAACCAAAACAATCGTTCAAAAAAAAGGAGCATATCCGGCCAGGTACAACTCCCGAGGCTGAGCTGCAACGGCAGAAAGAAGCATGTTCCGGCCCTGGTAGGGACAAAACAACAGGAAAAGGTGGGCAAGATTGATCCCAAATGCAGGCCCGCGCAGGCTCCAAAGAGCAGCAGGCCAAAGGCAAGTGAGAGGATCAGCCAACGAAGTATGCCAATACGCACGGCCTAGTCCTCCTTCACACGGCACTGCTCAAAACAAACCAATGCCTGCGCACGCCTGCGCTGGTGGCGAAACAGACTCGCAACAACAATAAGCGCTGTGCCCAGCAAACCTGCTATGGCCCAGAAGCTATACCCCCAGAGATGGCTGGTCCATTCTGGGCGATTTCGAAAAATAATCATGGGCAGGGTCGCGACATGGAGATCCTGGGTCTTTGCATCTTCAAATTGCACCACATAGAGCAGTTTTTCATAGTGCAGATCCTGCGACCGGTCGTCAAAGGGCGTCACCTGAAATTGACCGGAAGCATCGGTCTGATACGCTCGATGCCACTTGCTGCCCTGGGCATAGACCTCAACACTGGTGTTTGCCAAAGGGCTGCCCTTAAAACGGACCTCCATGTCATAGGTTTCATGGGGCCGCTGATAACTGCCGCCCATACGATAACGTGCAGGATTCCGTGCCGAGCCGATCTCCAGAGCAATGCGGGGATCATCGAAAAAAAAGGCGGGGAAGGAACCGGGGCGTCCGCCACTTTTATAATGGCCGACAATGGTTTTGGGATAGAGGTGAATATCTTGGCTGGTGCCCCCAGTGTTTGTTTGGGAAACACTGAAATGAGCACCGACCAAATAACGGCCGTTAAGTTCCTGGTTCTCAGGAAGAACCAGCTCACTGCTTGATGGGGAGAGCGCCACCGTCTGGGTTTTACCGTCCGGGTCTTTGATGAGGACTGTTCCTGCAGGGATCGGTCTGTTCTCACCGCTCTTGGGTGACAGCAACTCCGTTGCTCCATTTTGCAGCAGTATGAGATGCTTTGGCTTTTCCTGTATTTCACTGCGCTGACTGCGTTCTTCTCGTATCTGGCGCCAGTTGAGATTATCCAGATTGTAACGGTAGACATAGAGCGGTTCATTCTCCAAAACCCAGGACCAAATATGCGGGGCTTGCTCAGCCCAAAGCGGGGAAGCGAGGAAAAGCAAAAACACTTGGACAGAGAGGACAAAACGAGGCCATACACCCATGATGCTCACCTTCGTCCTGCTCAGCGAATTTCAAAACTTAGAGAGGCGGTGTACGAATATTCATCTGCCTCTTCTGGATTCTTATACGGGGCTCGATGATTTACCTTAATAACCCAGATACCCGGATTCAGAATGCGTAAAACCCCCTCTCCTTTTCTATTGGTTCGGCAGGTATAGGGCCAGGCGTTATGTGGGCTAAACCCTGCGTAGGTAGCCTTGATTTCCTCGGCCAGAGGTTTGCCCTGATAAAGCAGGGTAAAACGAAAATACTCCCCCACTTTGAGACTGGCGGGGTTGTCCTGCGGCACGATTTCCAGAGCTGTCCCAACCGGTTGAGAAAACGCACGGTTTTCCTCCCCTTCCCCCACATTGATAATGGCCTTGCCGTACATCCCCAGGTAACGGGAAGAAATCACATTATCCAGTCCGGTTTTGGGCTGAGCCAGATATCCTGCATCGGTTTTAGTGGAAAAACGTTCTTTCAGCGCAACCGTAGCCAGGTAGGTACCGGTTGCGTACTGCGTGGACGCCTGGTACTGAAAACCATTGACAATCTTCAGCTCGCTGGCTTGGCCTGCGGGGTTGATCAGCTCTACCCTTTTAAGGACTTCTGGCTGGGTGAGAATATCGCCAACCGGATTGTAGAAATGATGCCCCCAGCCCACCGAAAAAAGGGGCACACTCTTCTCCGGGGGATTGTACTGATCGACATTGAGCCAGAGGTAATGGGCCTGGGCAAGGGAGACTCCAAAGAGCACCAGACAAATCAGCAGATACCGACAAACACAAACACTTCTCTTCATGCGAAAACTCCTTGTTTCTTTGAGATGCATACAGGCAGGTGGACTCACCTGTCCGTCCGCTCAATTTTCCATTTGGGTTGCCATTTCTCCACATCAGCTGCGGTCATGACTTCGACCTTGGATCCCTGAAACTCTTCACGCACCTCACCGATCTGCTCTTCCATATCGCCCTCGATCAGGAGTGCGGCCTCCTGCACAGCCTGCAAAATATCTTCGGCGGGAGTCCAGAGGCCACGACTCTGGGCCTCCAACAGCCTCCTGGTCATCTCTTCAAGCCCGTAAGGGTTTTCACGGCGGAGCCATTCCAGTTTTTCCTGGTCTTCAATGTAGGTGGAGACCACACGGTCAAAGACCCAGGGAGCGACAGAACCTGTGGTCGCACTCCATTTAAAGAGGGTGTTGACCCGGCTTGCAACCTCGCCCGCCCCTTGATATCCCTCCTCCTGCCGATCAGTGATCCAGTGTGCATTGAGCAGTTTACTGGTTACCGAGGCCTCCAGGTCTTCTTGAAAGTCCCGTACCGAATGATCATCAACGGTGTTTTTATCGGCAAAATAGATCCGCGCTCTTTTGCCGCTGACGGCCTTGGCCGCAACCGACATACCTCCCAGGCAGCCGGTATAACAGCTGCAGTCAACGGGATCATACTCAGGCGAGTACTGGCGCATATAGGTGACATTGAGCCCTTTGAGTTGCTTGGCAAAAACCTGTTGGGCTTCCATGCCGGTGATGCGTTCCCCCGTACCGACCTTATCCGAGCCATAGGCAAAACCCGACCAGTTGATATAGGTCTCGGCAAGATCCTCCTCATCATTCCAGGCCGAGGCATCCAGGGCCAGGCCAACCCCGGTCCCACAAGCACCCGGAGCCGATGAAAAAACACGGAAACTGGCCATACGCGCAAGCGCCTCTTCTGAAAGGCTCTCCCCGAGTTCTTCCCGCAGCTCACTGAGTTGCTGTTGGGTATGTTTTCGTATGGCATTACGCTCAGGGGGTTCATCCAGGTTTCCGGCCATGACTGCCGCCTCATCCAGCAGGTCGGCAAAATGGGGGACCATATCGCGAAGGATAGAACTGGTTTGAATGAGCACATCAACCCGAGGTCTGCTCACAACGGATTGATCGTTCAGGATGAGAGTAAGCGCATCCAGGGGGATGGGTTCAATCCCGCAAACACGGCCCGATGTCAGCCAGATGGGCTGCATACCCATCAGCGCCAGCGCCTGCGAGAAGACCTCGCCATCTGATTTAAAGGCGTCGATACTCCAAAGACTGATGCCCACACTCTCGGGAAAGGCTCCCTCATCCTCCATGTATTTGCGCAGGAGATTGTCCGCCAGTTCCTGCCCCACCTCCCAGGCTACCCTGGTGGGCATGGCAGCTATATCACTGGTAAAAAAATTCCTGCCCGTGGGTAGGGTATCGGTTTTGCCAAGGGCCAAAGAACCGCTGAGTCCGGGTTCTATGAATGCACCATCCAAGGCCCGCAAGAGTTGGGGAATCTCTTGAGTGCACGCATCTATACGACTGCTGATCTCCGTACACCAGCTCTTCAGTCGGGCCAAACGCTGATCAAGTGGTGCTCCATCTTCTTGCCTGAGCAACTGTTCTATCACCTGGGTAACCGCGGTGTGCTCATTGGCAGAACCACTGGGAGCAAAGGCTGCGATCTCAGCCAGATTTGGAATCCCCTCAGGGGGGGTTCCAAGAATTGTGGTGAGCATGGTGGCAATACCCTGCGTGTTCGGAGCAGTGGAGAGGAGATGGGGACCGGTAGGGGCAAGGATACGCTTAGAGCGGGCTATACGCCTTGCGAGCAGATCTACGGCCTGGCTAAACTCACGGGATTCAAGGGAACCAGCAAAATCGACCTCGATCCCCCCCATGGCCTGCATCAGAGGAAGCATTTGCCGGGCAAGTTTTTTTCGCCTGTCTTCTTCAGCATTGAGACAGGCCTTTTGATACTGATCGAGTAGAGATTCCAGCTCCAGGCTTTGACTTTCCGCAGGGGCAGGACGCTGCACCGGGCTCAGGTGATCGACCATCACGGCTCGGGCACGTCGCTTGGCCACAAGCCCCTCTCCCGGAATATCATGAATGTAGAGATAGATATTGGGCAAATCGCCCAGGCTTATCTCAGGGAAACAGCCAGGGGAAAGCCCGACCTGCTTACCGGGAAGAAACTCCAATGCCCCATGGGCACCAAAGTGGAGGACTGCATCAGAGCTTTCGCGGATATAAGCATAGGTGACCAGCCAGTGCGGGGGCGGTGAAAGATGGGGATCATGGAGGATGCGACAGACCTCGCCATTGCATTTGGCCCCGTAGCAGCCGCGTTTGGGCTGGACGATGATCTGCAGGTTGCCGAACTTGAGGCCAGTGACCAACAATGAATCACGTCCCTGATCGGTATAGACCATACCCTCGCCGGGAAAGGGGCCCCAATCGGATTCGATCCGTTCACGGGCATAGGGAGGAAGCTGGTTCAGGATCTTTTGGTATTCCTGCTCATGCGTATAATGGAGCACCCCGCCCTTCCCCACTATCTCATCGGTCGTGGTCCAGCGAAATTCTGAGATAGCTTTTTTAAAGAGCAGTGTTTCCAGCAGGGCTTTGCCCTCTTCCGGTGCCTCGCCCGTGTCGTAGCCCGCCTCCCGCAATCGTTGAATAAAGAGGCCCAGACTTGCAAAGGTATCAAGGCCGGCTGCCAGCCCTAAGGTTGCTTCCACCCCTTTGCAGGGATTGTTATGGAGAACAATGGTCAAGCGTTTGTCTTTATTTGCAAGCAGCTGTAAGCGCAACCAGCGGAGCAAACGAAGGCAGAGGTGCTCGATCTGTTCAGGCAGGGGGTGGTAGCGTCGAATCAAAAGCCCGGTTTGCGGGTCACGCTCACTCACGGTTGCGGCAATGGCGGTAGGCTCGATCACTCCGGCCATTTCAGGCTGGGTTAAGGAAAACACCATGGATTGAGCGCCGCTGCCGACACCGTTCACATCCTCACGCCACTGCTCGGGGCTCTGCTGGTAGAGGCGAAGCATTTGTACAATGGGCAGGTTGAGTTTTTTCAGCAGCTCAACATCCTCACTCCGGGCAAGAAGTCGACCGGCCAAGAGGTTCAGCAGCAGCTGTGGGGCGGCCTCCTGCACAACACGCATCCAGGGGTAGCGCTCAGAAAGCGGCAGGCTACTCTCTGTCATCCCCTCGGTTACGATACACAGGGGCCGTATGCCGTGGTCTTCCAGGGCAAAAATGAGTGCATCTATTTCAGCCTGGTTCTGTTCGACGATCTGGCCGTAATAACAGAGCAGCGCAATCAGGGGGCGATCCTCTCCCAGGCCTTCCTGTCGTTTCTTTTGCCACCCCAGATAGGTGGCTGACTCAGCAAACAACTCACTTTGCTCGGGATGATAAATGCCGCAGGTCTGGACTGCTGCCGGTGGATCATAGGCAATATTCTGGCCCATGGCAGCGGCCAGAAAACGAATACCATTGATGAAATTGGTCAGTGATACCTGCTGCAGATAGCGGGTAAACTCTCTGGTTTGTTCCTGAGTAAACGAGGAGAATTCCAGCTCCGCCTGAACGCCCAGACCAATGCGGCAGGGCAACTCCATGGCAGCACTCACGAGTTCGTCGTAGCCGGGCATATCGCGAAACATCTGAGCAATGCAGCAATCAACCTGCCCACCTCTAAGGTGCTCAATGGCCTCCTGCGTTTTGCCCTGCTGGGCAAAAAACTCTATTTCAATGCCGTCTTCTTTGAGCACTGCCGCAGCCCTGGACCAGGTCTGTGCTTGAAACATCATGCCGTGGAGAAAAACGATTTTCATATTCGTCCTCGTTTATTGAACAATTGTTTCCTGCAAGCTCAGGCTAGCGTTTGCGTGGCAGTTTGGTGAATCTGACTCTCTGGTTCCAGAAGCAGGGTGTGGTAATCGATACGGTCCTGAAATCGTTTCAGACGCGTCCTGCGCGTATCCATAACCGCTGAACAGTGCTCACCCGGTCCTGCCAGAATCTCCTGCCAGCGTTGATGTCCCTGGGGTGTCATCCAGATCCCTGCACCTTGGGGACTTGCGAGTACTACACTCAACTGTTCAATGGTACGGGCGCCCCCGAGGAGACAGAGTTTGTCGTTAAATTTTTGATTGAAGACAATGGCCATATCCGCACCTTTTTTGGCCGCTGCGAGAAAATGCTCGGGATGATGCAGCGCGCAGCCGGGGATCAGATGTACCCGGGCCGCACCACAGTCAAAAAAGGGGAATTCGGCTTCTTGACAACCATATGTGGCATCCCAGGGGCAGCATTGTGGTTGCTCCTTGCCGTCGAAACGATAGAGGAGATCACCACGTTTCGTTTCTCGGAGCAGGACGACTTTTTCATCGCTGGTCGCGCACCAGGTCCGAATACCTTCGAGATCAGCCTCGTCGTAGCTACCGGGGGCCAGCACATGCAGGATTGGGGTGGCTTTACACTGAGTCTCAGTTGTCTCAAATATGGGGAGCAGCCCTTCTTCAGAACCAGGGCAATGGCAGCATATCTGTAACTGACCAGCATTCGGCAACTGTAAGAGTCCACTTATATCGCCAAAACCACTCCGATTGAGATAACAGGCGTGCATCTGCGCACAGTTACGTGCTGTCAGCTGCTTGAGTCGCTGCCCTCCTTTCAACAGACCAGCTTTATTCAAAGGAATGCTGGCCTTGGCTATCCGCGAGGTTCGGGCAACCTTTTTCATGTTGAGCACGCCTCGAGGACTGATCAGAGCGGAATACCCATTTCTACAATCCATGGTGGCATCAACACCGGTACGATTGCAGACAGCGATAAACACACCATTTTCCATGGCCCGTGCCTGCCAGATTTCCACTGGATTCAGATCCCCTACCGGAGGCCAGTTGGCAACAACCAGAATCAGGTTCGCTCCCCGTAGGGCCGTTATCCGTGGCATGAGGCTGTGGTAACAATCCGAACAGATCAGGACACCAATACGCCCCCAGGGTGTGAGAAAGGTATTGTCCTGGGCGGGATCGCCTGGACAGGCCCAACGGAACTCAGCATTGATTTTGCGATAGCGGCAGATGATCTCCCCTTGGGGATCGATGACAAAGGCCGAGTTGTACAGGATAGAACTCCGCTCATCCCGCTCAGCCAGGCCGATGCAGGCATACATGGAGTAGACTTTACAAAGAGCTGCGACACCTCGTAGAGTTGGCCCATCTGCTGTTTCGGCGTAGGGAGCCATGTCTTCAATACTTGCAAAGGAGTAGCCTGAAATACATAACTCCGGTGCGGCCACGATCTGGAGTCCCCGTTCGCCTGCCTCACGGCAATAGGCCAGAAGTTGCTGCCGGTTTTTCTCCGGCTCCTTATGCTCAATCGCCAGGTGCAATAAACCAAGCTTCAATGATGCCATTGGTTGCGTGCCTTCGTCTATATTTACAGATCACAAAACTCAGCCAGGGTCTGATACATGACGCATGCCAACTGTTTCTGTTCAATGGGGTTGTAGAGGAGCCGACTGGGGCAGTCTCCGGGGCAACAATGCTCAAGAGGGCAGCTCGTGCATGCGGCAGAATATTTTTCCAGTGAGCAGACCTCTAATTGGGGGAGTTCATTTGTAAAAAGTGATGTAGCAAAACGATCATCCCCAAGGGTTTGACCGCAGGGGAAACAACGTCCATCCGGGTGCACAGCCAAACTTGCCCCCTGAGCTGCCTGACAAAACATCCGTTGTTGTTGCGGTCCCCGTCGCAGCATACGCTGCACCAGATCCCATTCCCTGAGCCGTAAGGAGGAGCGACGCTCGCTGTTGATCCGTTGCAGGGCGCGGATTAATCTTGCAATCCCCTCTTGCAGCTCGAAAACCTTTGCTGGGGCGGGGCTGTTCGCACCAATGCAGGCGTTGCCCTTCTGGACCAACAGATCAAGGCCGATGCCACGGGCCATTTGAAAACCGGCCAGGAGAAAAGCTAAACGATCCAGGTGGAGAACATTTATTTGGGTCACCACAGTGGTGACCCGAAATGGTATGTTCTCTTGTTCAAGCAGCATCAAGCCCCGTAGCGTTTCCTTTGCTCTGCCGCGAAGTGACTCCTGAATTTGAGGTGGGCCATCCAGACTGACGCCCACCTGAAGTTGAAATTTCTTCAATAAACGAATCACCTCGTCATTGAGGCAGGTTCCGTTGACCTGAATGCCGAGCGTGACCGGACGGTTGAGATGGCTTGCCCCTTGGGCAGCCAACTCGATCAGTCCAGGGACAAGGCAGGGCTCACCACCGCTCAGCTGAATATGGAGCGGTCCCTCACCCTGCCCCGCCATCCACAAGGCTCGCTGCAGAGTCTCCGGCTCCATATCGATCCGTCGCTCCAGAGGACCACGGTAGCAGTATCGGCAGGAAAGGTTACACCGATTGGTCAAGGCCAAAATCAGGTAATTGATCTGCGCCCCAGCTTGTTGCAATGCAGAGGTGGCCTGCATCAGAACGTGTAACTGTAGCTCACAAAAAATGAGCGACCTGGTTTGGGGTAGCCTTTTTTCTCGTAGTAATCTTTGTCAAAGATATTATCCACGGTCAGCTCAAGCCGGTGATGCTCGAGAAAATTGTACCCTGCCACCAGATCAACAACGGTGAACTTGGGATATTCGATCTCCGGATAGCCAGCGGTTACCCAGTCGGTATCACGCATGGGGCCAACGGTGCGAAAATGGAGGCGGCTGTCAATGCTGCCATTGTCATACTCAACCCCGTAGTTGTAGGTATAGTCGGCAACATTGTGAATATCCTGCATGGCTCCGCCGACGAGTTCCTCTTCTGCGGTAAAAATATGAGTGGCATTGATATAAAACTTGAGGCTACTGGCCCACTGCATAGGTACCGCCAAATCAAAACTCAGGGTGGACTCCATCCCCTGAATATCGGAGCCTAAGGCATTGATATAGGTCTTGAGGTTACCGGTTTGTGAGGTGGTGATGCGATCATCCACTGTGGTATCGAAATAGGTCACATCCAAGGAGAATCCCCAGGCAGGCAGCTCATAGCCAATGCCAATATCCCAGGTTGTGGAAGTCTCAGGATCGAGGTTACTGTTACCCTGGGTGATCATGGTTGCACCACCAACGATAGACTCGGAGTAGCCTGCCAGCTGAAAGGCACTGGGCGGCACAAAGGCCTGGCCAGCGGTGGCATGGAGGCGAATGCCTGAATCAAAGAGATAGTTGGCGCCAACCCGGGGGCTGAAGGTGGAAAAATCTTCGGTCGTGGGTGTAAAACCAGTTTTGTATGGGGTAGCCAGTGTCTCAACTTCAAAGGTGTCGTAGCGCCCACCTCCGGTAAAGGTGAGGCGATTGTCACAAAACTTCCATACCGTTTCCAGGTACCCGGCCAGGTTGGTCCGCCCTTCATCGGGTGAGGATGGTGCCTTACGTGCACCAGTCGTGGTGTAGCTGCGAGATTGTTTCTCAATGTACTGATAGTCAAACCCAAGAATAAACTTGTGGCTCCCCCAGGTATAGATATCCTGAAGTTGTACACCATCCCAGGTGGTTTCCGAATCATAGCTGCGGTAAGTGGGGACTGTTGCCCCACCGGAATAGTTGGAGTAATTTTCCGCCTCTTCCTCAGTATGGTAGAGAGTCAGACCCACTTCGTTGTTCGCACCGAGCCCACCACCGATCTTGAAATCAACCCCATTGTTGTCGATGTCTTTCCGTCCACTGCGCACATCACCATAGGCCACATCACCTGGGGTTTCGATGTCACGTCCCTGATACATATTGGCGGAAAGATCTGCCCGCCAGTCAGCTCCAAAATTGCCACCAATACGGATGGAGCCATTGCTGGTCTTATAGGAGGTATTCGCCCGTTCCTCCCCATTATCGCCTGTTTTCAAGTTATCGGCCTGCTCATGGCGGCCAACTGCGATATCAAAATCAAGTCTGTCGGCAATGATGGCTCCGCCCGCTGACATTTTTTGAAAATTGGTGCTGTAGCTCCCCAGCCCTGCTTCAACCTTGCCTCCCAGCTCTCCGGTTGATTTTTTGGTGATTACATTGACCACCCCGCCCATGGCCTCTGCACCATAGAGTGAGGAAGCCGGCCCTTTGAGTACTTCGATGCGCTCCACATTATCCGTGAGCACCGTGGCCAAGTTGGTGGCACCAATGGGGCGACCGTTTAAAAGGATCAAACTGTGTTTTGTAATACCTGAAAACTCCGGACGAAAACCGCGAATACCGATACCTGCCAGGGCACCGGGATACTCGATAACGCTCAATGAGCTCGATTTTTTCAGCTGTTCGGTGAGCATGGTCCCGGCAGTCATTTCGATATCATGACTATCGATCACCTCGATTTTGGTGGGAATGGTAAGGATATCCTCAGCACTCCTGGTGGCGGTCACTACCATTTCATCAGCCTTTTCCTTGACTGCATTTTTTTCTGTACCCGTTGCACCGGCATCAGTGGCCAGTAACGCTGGCCCCAGAGACAACAGCATGACCAAGGCCAACCGATCAAATCTCTTCACTCCCTTTGGATTCATCCCTCTTAATCTCCTGTTTATATTTAATAATACCGACAAGGAGACAGGGATAGAGCAGGGGCGCAGTCCTGGCGCAGAGAACCACCAGACGCATTGGCGATGCCTATCGCTGTTCCTCGACAGCCTTGACAGATTTCGGTATGACGGCAGGTCTTCTGACTCACCTTCCCCATCGAGCCTTCCCATGCCAAGGGCACAGTGGCGAACTTTCGATGGGGCTCCCTGACAAAAATCAGGGCAAGGATTACAGCGGCGGGACCGTTCCCGAATTGAACGGGATTCCCTTTTCACGCCACAGGCGTGCGGCGACCGTCATATCGTTATTCACATATTGGTTGTTTTCACCTCACAGCTGCAGGGAAAAATCAAATAAGCCACTAATATTTCGAACAAAAAACATCATTTTTTTAATAACCCAGCATCCCTTTACAAACCTTGTTCTTTTTCTCCACAAACCGATTTACAGCTCTGCGATGGTTCATTTGCCGTAAGAATATCCATAATCCGCCACTTCTCGGAAAAGCCCAATGCCAGGGCCCGGCACACCCCTTCGATAAAGGCCTGATTGTTTGTCTCACGTATGGTGGAGGCTAAAAGCAGACGATAATGGGAGAGACGGCTGTAATCGCCACTGACCGCGCAGGCGACCTGGGCGGAAAATCCAGCCATGATCTCACTCCAGCAACTCTCAGGAAGCACCCCCCAGGTTATCTTATCGCGTAGATGCACCAGGGCCGCCACAGCGGCGACTGTGAGGGGATCGTGCTCAAATGCCTTGAAGTTCGCCTCCAAGAGTTCTCCCTGTTCCTGATCAAGAAAGGACTTGATGGTCGTACGCAGCTGAACCCTGCTGCACCCAAAGCGCTCCATATGAATTTTGATGGAGCATTGTCCGGCAGGAATCATGCTGTTTTGACGAGCCAGGGTTCCTTTGATCGCCTCATACACGGCCCGGCCGATCAACTCGCCAAGCTTGGCATGTTTGCCGGCACTGGTCAGTGCTTTAGCATCGCTTTCCAGGGCAGCAACTGCGATCTGGTCGGTCCCGGTCCCTGTGGCCAGGCCATCGGAATAGCGGGAGTTGACTGCCAGTTCCTGAAGCACGCGCGTCTTGGCCTCGGTGGCTGTCATCACACAGCGAGTGAGTGCGCCGGAAATGAGCGGCTTGTTGATAAAAAGCATGGTGTTGATCGTCCCGGGGCCAGGAATTTCCTCGGCTGGGGGTAAGCGTTCAAAGCCATCAACCGTTTCCACCACCGAAGCCGGGTCGCCCACCCGACCGGCATTGCCTTCGACCCCTCCGGTACAGACCGCGATCACTTCAAGATCACGAAATGTTTGCCTGGAAAGAGAGGCGTTGTTCATATTGGCCGCCGTGCCCAGAGTCGCGCAGTGTTCGGCATCCAGATTATGGCGCTCACAGATAGCCTTGCGGTACTGTTCGGGATTACGGTAGGCACTTTGAGGCAAACTGTGACAATGTCCCGCTGGCTCACAGCTCTGGTGGTTGTACAATGCCGCCAAATCGGTACGCATTCCTCCTGCCACCCGACAGGTGGAAAGCACCGTATGGGGCTTGAGGAAACGGGCATAAATGATTTTTTCTTCACGGTGGAGCTCCACCGAGTCATAGAGAGTATCAATGAGCATAGTTCAGTCTCGGGCTTTATTGACAGAGTGGAGGGCGAGCCAAAAGAACACCACCCCCACGACGGCCAGCACCAGATAATCGATGCCATCCGCGGGCTTACCACTGGCGGTGGCGCGGATGGCATGGGAGGCATGGGTCAGGGGAAGACAGGAGAGGAGCCCCTGGGCCCAGAGAGGAAGTTTCTCGATGGGAAAAAAGGTGCCGCCCAGAAAGGCCATGGGGGTAATGATAAAACTGGTGAGCAAACTCTGGTCTGCGTGTGATTTCACCAGCATGGCCATGGCCACAGCCAACGAGGCAAAGACAAAACAGTTCCCGAGCACCGCGAGCCAAAATAGAGGCCCATAGTGGAGCACCACCCCAAAGGGCAGGCTCAACACAAGAATAACCGCCACACCAAGCACAGCTCTGGTCATTCCGGCGAGGACTTCACCGGCCACATAACTCAGGTTGCTGATGGGAGCGGCCTGGAACTCTTCAAAGATCTTCCAATAAAACCGGGCGACATTGATATCTGTGGCAATGCCGAAGGACTGAGTCATACTAGCCATGGCCACCAGACCGGGGATAAGGAAGTGGAGATAGGATTGATCACCAAACTGAATGACATCACCCATGGCATAACCAAAGGTGATCAGGTACAAGAGCGGGGAAACGGCCATCCCGGCAAGCTGCCGTTTAAAACGGTACTTGAGGATGAGCATCTCCCGCAGATAGACAGCCATAAATCCATTCATGCGAGCACCTTTTTCCCTGTGAGCTGTAAAAACGCATCTTCCAGATTGACCCGTCTCAGGGTAACTCCACACTCCTGCGTTGCTGCAAAACCAGCAGCTTTATCCCGACTCTCATAATAGTTGGTCTCCATGACCTCACCGTTCATTTGATCCACCGCCCATTCCCCGAGGCTTTCCATCAGGGCCTGGGGCGTATCCAGGGCAACAATTCTCCCTGTGTCGAGAAAGGCCACCCGGCCTGCGAGAAATTCAGCCTCTTCGATATAATGGGTGGTGAGAAAGATGGTGGTCCCATCTTGCTGTACCCGTTTGATCAGTGACCAGATGCGACGACGAATGGCTGGATCAAGCCCCACAGTGGGCTCATCGAGAAAGAGCACCTTGGGCTGGTGCATCAGGGCCCGGGCAATCATCAATCGTCGCTTCAAGCCACCGGAGAGTTGTTTCACCAAAGAATCCATTCGGTCCAGCAGTTCCACATAACTCAGCAATTCCTCAATTTTATCGTTCCGCTGCTGAGCACTCATGCCGAAGAGACGGCCGTGAATCTCAAGATTTTCCCGCACACTCAGCTCACTGTCCAGGTTGATATGCTGGGGCACGAGCCCGCACTGACGTTTGGCCTCACGGGGGGCAGCTACAATATCGTGCCCTCCGATCTGTACCTGGCCGCTGCCGATCCGGGTCAGGCCAGTGAGGATGCGAATGGTGGTGGTCTTGCCTGCACCGTTGGGACCTAGAAAAGCAAAAAGTTCCCCGGGCTCCACCCTAAGGTCAATAGAGTCAACCGCCTTGACCTTGCCGTATTGCTTTTGCAGTTGTTTGATGCGAATCATGATTATTTCCCCGCCAGGGCTCGATCACGCAGGGCCTGGACATTATCGGCGATCTCCATCAAGGGCTGGCGACGAACCCGATGGGGCAGGACCAGCTCGGCACTGGTTGTTATATCTGCTGATTGCACGGAGTCACGACCATCAAGGGCAGCCAGGGTCTTGGCGGTTTTGAGCATGATGATATCACCACGGTGTCCATCCACCCCGACGTCCAAACAGGTCTTGGCTATTTCAAAGAGCAGCGGGCGCTCTACCTCCACCCTGGGATAGAGTTCCCTGGCAGACTGGAGTTGCTGAGCCAGTACCTTGGATTCCTCCTGCCACTGGCGGGCAAAGGATTCTGGATCCTGGTCAAAGGCAGCTCTACGTTCCATGATCGCGACCCGCTGCTCAGCGCTCTGGATGCCCTCGATGTTGACACAGAGACCAAAACGATCAAGCAGCTGGGGGCGCAACTCGCCCTCTTCCGGATTCATGGTGCCCACCAGGGTAAACCGCGCCGGATGGGAAAAAGAAACGCCCTCCCGCTCAATGGTGTTCACCCCCATGGCTGCCGAATCAAGGAGCACATCCACCACATGATCATCCAGGAGGTTGACCTCATCCACGTAAAGGATATTGCGGTGTGCCTGGGCGAGGATGCCTGGCTCGATGCGCTTTTCGCCGGCCTTGAGCGCGTGTTCCAGATCCAGGGTTCCAACCACACGGTCTTCAGTGGCGCCAACCGGCAACTCCACCACTCGAACCTTGCGGGTGACAACCTCGGGCAAAATCTCTTTTCGCGATCCTTGAGTCAGCTTGCAGATCGTGTGATAGGTATCGAGCTCTTCTTCAGGGTCAAGTTGGTAGGGGTCATCGGCAAAGATGGATATTTCAGGAAGGATATCGGCAAGGGCACGAACCGCTGTAGACTTGGCAGTCCCCTTTTCCCCCCGAATAAGCACTCCGGAGAGACCAGGGTTGACGACATTGAGCATCAGGGCCAGTTTCATTTTTTCCTGACCAACGATGGCGGTAAACGGATAGATGGGTCTATTTTTCATTGTTGTTGTCCTCGCACGATGTTGACTAGGGCCTCAGCCTTGAGGTCATCTATTTTAAAATATTGGGCTTCCATGGCACCGGCCAGTCGCCGGGCCAGACCAAAGGTAACCAGGCCAGCCTCTTCGGTATCGACGACAATGGAGCGAATACGTTGATCCCTGGAAAGGGCCTCTGCCAGATAGAGCGACTCTTCAACGGGTTTTCGCTCGCCCAGAGCCACATTGCATTTCCCATCGGTGATAAAGATGACGATGGGCTGAGCCGTCGGGTTTTTAATCAGATAATTACGCACCTGCTCATGACTCTTGGCAAGCCCCGCCGAGAGGGGGGTACGCCCTCCCACCGGCATCTCTGCAAGCAGGCGCCCGGCCATATCTACCGAGGTGGTTGGCGGCAGGTTCACGTTGGCCTCCCCCCTGCGAAAGGTGATCATGGCCACCTTATCCCGCTTCTGGTAGGCATCGAGCAAGAGCGACATGACTGCGCCCTTGGAGGCAGCCATACGGCCCCGGGCTCCCATGGAGCCACTGGCATCCACGACAAACAGGAGAAAATTGCCCACCCTTTTCTCTCGCACCTTGGAACGGATGTCCTGGGATTTGAGCTGTACGGCAAGATGATGATCGCTGTTCAACCTTCGCTGTTGCTGGTAAGGAGCGGCGGCTCTTAGAGTCGCATCCAGGGCAAAATCACCGGTATCCTGCAGGGTGGACTTGACGTAGCGTCCCTGTTTTTGCGAAATGCGGCTGCGGGAACGCCGTCCGGAGCCCCGACGAACCACCCGGTCTTTGGCCGCAGTGAATGATTTAACCTGAAAGGTAGAACCAATATCAAACACCTGGTCCTGAGCTGAGGATGCGTCCTGCCCCTCGTCCTGGTCCTTGCCTTCCTGGTCACGTTCCTGGGGCTCGGGCTCCTGATTATGTTCCTCTTCACCTTCCTCGGGCTCAGGAGGAGGTGGTGCTTCCTGGCTCTCAGGATTTTCCTTGGGTTGCTCCTGGGGCTCCTGCTCCTGCTGCTCTTCCTGCTCGGAGTTGTCCTCGGCCTCGGGTGGTTCAGGTGGGGGCGGAGGCGGTGGAGGCTCGGCATCTCGCGTGCGGTGCAGCAACACCAGGGGGGCCACCTGACTGATGTGCTCGACACTGACTTCGCTCTTGCCCAAAAGCGCAGCCAAAGCTCGCGCCGCCTGTTCCATCACCAGGTCGGCCCGGTGACCGGCGACGTTTTTCTCGCGGCAGAGCTCACCAATAAAACCTCGCAGTGCTTTACCGATGCGAACCCTGGGTAACTGCTCCCGTCCTTTGATGATGCGACGAGCCAGTTGTTCTCCTTCCTCTCGGTACTGCTCGATAAACCCTTGAGGGTCGCTGTCAAAACTCTCACGACGCAGCATCAACTCGACCCTTGCCTCCGGGTCTTCCGCTCCGGCGACCTCCAGACAGAGGCCAAAACGGTCCAACAACTGGGGCCGCAGTTCCCCCTCTTCAGGATTCATGGTCCCTACCAGAATGAAGCGTGAAGGATGCTGATAAGAGATGCCCTCGCGCTCAATCCGGTTTTGACCACTTGCAGCAGCATCAAGGATGAGATCGACGATATGATCATCTAACAGATTCACCTCATCGATGTAGAGCAGGCCACGATGGGCGCGAGCCAGCAATCCGGCCGAGACCATGACTCTCCCCTCACGCAGAGTTGCAGGGAAATCGATGCCACCACTGACCCTATCCTCTGTTGCGTTTAAGGGAAGATCAACCAGGGGGACAGGAGTGGTCGTCTTCTTCAGTTGCGGATAGCTATGACTGCATTGCGGGCAAAGAACAGATTCTTCAAGGGGGTCACAGTTATTAAGACATCCCTCCACCACCTCCATTGCGGGGAGTAAGGCTGCTAAGGCCCGCACCATGGTGGACTTGGCAGTCCCCTTTTCTCCCCGGACAAGCAAACCACCGACAGCGGGGTTCACCGCCGCCAACAGGAGTGCCTGTTTGAAGTTGTCCTGACCAACAATGGCTGCCAGGGGATAGACGGGTTTCATAGATAGTTCTCCAGTGCGTGCTTTTCATCCAGCGGTGGGCAGGGATTTTTCAACCCACCATTTCATCACATCTTCCAACTGATACCAGCAATCCAGCTGCGGCTGGGGCCGAGCAAACCATCCGCGTAGTAATACGTTGTATTTTCGATGTTTTCTATTTCAGTAAAGAGCGCATAACGACCTATTTTGTATTCTGCTCGAATGTTCGCCAGCCAGTATTCAGGGATCGTCCGAGTATTGGCGCGGTCTCGAAACACCTCCGATACGTATTTGGAAGAAAAAACCGTGGTGAACTGCTCGCTCAGCTGCCAGGTACAGTCAAAGGTTGCGGTATGATCTGCCTTGGCTGAAATATACAACCCGGTCTCCTCGTCAATGGCTCGAAGATAGGTGTAGCCCAGCTTGAAATTGAGGGCCTCATCGGGTTGCCAGGTAAAGGCCAGATCGCCCCCGCGGTAGGTGACATCACCAAAATTCTCATATTGTCCTACACCATCGCTCCCGGTCACATAGGTGATGCGATCACTGAGCTGATTATAAAAAAGCGATGTGCGCAGACTGAGCGACGGATGCAGCTTGACGGCCAGCGCCAGGGAATAATTTTGCGCGGTCTCCATGCCCAGATCAGGATTGGGTATGGTGGAACTGGTATGGTTATAACGCTGGTAAAACGAAGGAATATTGTTACTGCCGCTGTAGGATGCGCTCAGGCTCCAGTCTGGCTGCCGGTAAATCAGCTTGACCTCGGGATTGAGGACATTGTCAAAGGCGGAATTGGCATTTGCCCGCACTCCAAAGGTCAGCGACCAGGGACTCTCCGAGCGGTACAGATTCTCGCTGACAAAAAGCGAGAAAACCTCCTCGCTCTGGTCCGAAAAGGTCGTGCCGCTGGCCAGGGATAAACGATACCCGGTGCCATAGCTCAACCTCCCCCAGTCACCCGTTTGCACATCACCACTGATATCCTGCCCCAACTCATTCACCCGCAGGCGTTTATCCAGCCCGCGACTGGTATCGCTGGAATGCTGCTCGCCGGTGTTGAAAAAAGTGGAGCTGGTTAGGCCATAACCTCTTGCCTGGGCAGAGATTACGGTGTTGGAGCTCTCCTTACGCGAATGGGGGGTGGGGTAATCGGGCTGCCCGGAAAGACCATTTTCCACATGAACAAAATCAAGGCCCAGATTCAGGCCACGGTCTTCATCCCTGGTGTAGGCGAGTTTGAGACTGCCGCGTTGCCGGTCCTTATCATTGTTGACCTTAAACCCTTGGGTCGTCTCCACCTCACCGCCCATCTCCGCACTCCAGTATCCATGGTTTCCCTGGACACTGGCGCTGGCAAAACCGGTTTCGTGATTGCCGCCATAGGTCTTAATCGAGCCATGAACCGCCTGAATTTTTTTGGTGGTGACAAGAATTACGCCGCCACCGGCATCCTGGCCGTAGCGCACGCCCCCCTTGCCCCGAAAGATCTCGATTCGTTCGACCTGATCGGGATCAACCACACTCCAGTTGACTGCGCCGTAGGAGGAGGTCGGATCGTTAATGGGCCGCCCATCGACCAGGACCCTGACCTTGGAGGAGCCATGGATACTCACCGAGGTTTCACCGGCATTGACCCCGGGTACATGGTTGAGGAGATCAGCCATCTTATTGGCCTTCATCTGGGCAATTTCCTTGGCCGTAAGCACGATGGCACCGTTCTGCTCATAACAGTGTCCGACTCCAGAGAGCAGAAGGAATGCGGCGGCAGCAAGCAGGATACCTAGGGAGCGGCTGGCCCCTATTCGCTCCATTCTTCGACCTCACCTTCCATCTCCAGATAGGCGTTTTTGAGTTCTTCCTCCATTTCCGCCTCTGCCTGCCAGAGACCGCGGCTGATCGCCTCTAAAAGCTTATCGAGAATATTTTGCAGGGCAAAGGGATTGACCTCCTTCATCCATTCCTGCATCTCCGGATCAAGCGCATAGGTGCGAGCTATTTTCTCATACATCCAGTCGTCAATCACCTCAGCCGTGGCATCCCAGCCCAGAACGATATCCATCACATGGGAGATATCCCCTGCCCCCTTGTACCCGTGACGCTTCATCCCCTTGATCCACTTGGGATTGACCAGCCGGGAGCGGAGCACATGCTTGGCCTCCTCGTTGGTGGTGCGAATCTTGACCCGTTTGGGATCTGAGCTATCTCCCATGACCGCAAAAGGAAGCGTTCCCCGCACCGTTTTCACTGCCACAATCATGCCGCCGTAGTAGTTGTAATAATCGGTGCAGGACATCATATCGTACTCGCGGGAGTCTTCGTTCTTGACGGTGACATCCATCCTGGCGAGCTGGCGACGATAGGCCATGGGTTTGGACTTGCCGTAGCTGCCCTTGCCGTAGGCATGACTGGAGTAACGAATGTAGTTGTTGCCAAGATCATCCTGGGTTTCCCAGTGTTTGGACTCGATCAATTCGGTGACACCGGCACCGTAAGTGCCGGGAGGGCAACCAAAGACGCGGAAGGTAGCCTCACGCCAGGCCTCTTCTTCACTCAAGCCCTCTTGACGGTATTCCTCGAGATCGCGATAGACGTTACGGCGGATAAAATTAGATTCCATGGGCTCATCCAGGGCAGCCACCATCTGGGCCGCCTTATCGATCAGCTCCATGAGATTGGGAAAGGAATCTCGGAACATCCCGGAAACACGGGGCACAACATCCAGCCGGGGGCGACCAAGTTCGGATGCAAGGATGACCTCCAGGCCGCTGACATTGCCGCTGCCTTTCTGCCAGACCGGCTTCAAGCCCATGAGGTAAAGCACTTCGGCCAGGTCATCTCCACGGGAACGCATGGTGGCGGTACCGTAGATCAGAATCCCGATGGAGTTGGGGTATTTGCCGGTTTCATCGAGGTAACGCTTGATCAGGGCATCCCCCAAACGAACGCCGACCTCCCAGGCTGCAGGGCTGGGGATCTTGTTGGGATCAACCGAATAAAAATTGCGACCGGTGGGGAGAATATCGGCCTGCCCCCGACTGGGAGCGCCCGAAGGACCGGGACGAACAAACTGACCCGCACAGGCGGCCAGGGCGGCATCAAGCTCCTCGCTGCAGAGACGGATATTGGGCACCAGGGAACCTGCAATATAGTCCAGGGTGGCTTGAACGGAAAGCCGGGCCTCCAGCGGGATGTCGGAGAGCATCTCTCCGCAGAGATCGGTGACGGCTGCCTGCCTGAAATCAAAGGCAGCCAAGCGATGGATCAGAGCCAGCGCCTGATTATGGGCATCCCGCAGGACCTCGCCACCGGTCCGATTACCAAATCGGGCTTCTCGTTTTCCGCGATTCTCGAGAACATCGTCGTAGTCACACCCCATGGCTGCAACCAACGACTCACGCAGCGAGGGCACTGAGCCGTTGGCAATGCGGGTCAATTGGACCACAAACTCAACCAGCCGCTCATCGGCTGGCGCGAGTCCCATGGTATGCAACCCGTCGTTGATCATGGTGTCACCCAGCTCCTCGACATAGGCATGCAGCTTTTCCAGAAACCCATCAAAATCAGCAAAGGCCTCATCTTTCTTAATTTCCAGGTCCTGATCGAGACTGGCTGCCACCACCGCCTCCCAGATCATGGGGCGGAGAATATCGAGCTTGCCGGGATCTTCACTGGCGGCAATGGCATACTCGGCCACCTTGTTTTGCACCTTGGCCAGGTCATCATAGAGATCGGCATTGGTAAAGGCGGGAGTGAGATGATCGATGATGCAGCAGTAGGAGCGCCGTTTAGCCTGGGTCCCCTCTCCCGGATCGTTGATGATATAGGGATAGATGTTGGGGAGCTCCATGATGGAGAGATCCGGATAGCACTGCTCGGAAAGCCCCAGCGCCTTACCGGGAAGCCACTCAAGCGACCCATGCTTGCCCACATGCATCACCGCGTCTGCCTTGAACACATCGCGGATATAGCGGTACTGGGCCAGGTAATGATGGGGCGGCGAGAGATAGAGATCATGGAGGACCTTGTCGATCTGTTCCAGATAGCCACGTGGTGGTTGGATGGTCAAAAAAACGTTGCCGTTGAGGATGCCTGCAAAGTGGAGCTTGTCTGCATGGACAAAGAGCTCTCCCGGCATCCCCCCCCAATCCTCTGTCATTTTGGCACGGATCGGTTCGGGCAGTTCTGCATGCCAGCCCTGGTAGTGCTCGGCACCGGCAGATGCCTCAGCACGCGCAGCCATCTGATCCATGGGCAACCAGCGCTGGTCGCAGGTCATTTTTTCCAAAAGCTTGTGGGCCAGTTCGTCCTTTTCAGGAAAATCGTGATCAATCTGGTAGCCCTGCTCCTGCATGCGTGCAAGCAGCGAACTGACACTGGCAAAACTATCCAAACCGGCAGCGCAACCGATACGATCGTTACGGGGCGGGTAATGGTGAAAAACGATGGCTATTTTACGCTCATTCACTGGAATACGGCCAAGACGGCCCCAATTCAGGGCCAGACGAACGACCTTGTCGACCCGCTCGGGAATGGGCATATATTTGGCGATCAGGGCACCGGTGATGGGATCAATGGCCTCCTGTTCCCGAGTGGCCACCGGCACCGTGATCAGGTTGCCGTCAAATTCCGGCTGTGCCGCTGAAAAAGAGACATCCATGGTGGGGAGTCCCTGGACCGATTCCGTCCACTGAGCCAGGGGGGCTGAACAGGTCATGGCTTGAATCACCGGGACGTTCAAGGTGGCAAGTAGCTCTTTAAAATCCTTGGAGGCAAGGGTCAGGGAAAACATGAGCGGATTGATGAGCACGTCGATACGTGGTTTGTCTCCATCCATAAAGTAATCGGCCACCACATCGTCAGAGCCCCGATTACCCCGTTGGACATCTTTGTAGCGCAGGTGGAAAACCGGTATCACGTTCGCACCGGCCGCCTCGATGGAACGGATCAACCCATCGATGAAAGCCAGGTTGTTATTGATCCAGTAGGTCTGATAAAACCAGAGTCCGACAGTCATTTTTTTGGGATCGACACGCTTTTGCAGGTAGTCAGCCAAGAGAGGGGTGCCGGGGATATCAGGGTGGTAGATACCATCATCGGGTAATGGCTGGGGCAAAAGGGGCTGGGTTGGTCCCTGATGCAAACGATGTTGCAGATGTATAAGCAGTTGCAGAAAATTCTGGGTTCCACCGTACTGAAGATACTGCTTGATCCTATCCCATTGCTCACTGCCAAATTCGCTTGAATGTTCCTGGGCTGCCTCTATGGAGTCTTCATCACCGCTGGTGGGTTGAACATGCACCAACGACCGTTTCTCTTCAGGGAGCTTGGCTAACTCTTCAACCAGCAGGTCAAAGGCGGGGAATGAAGCACGACCGCCATGCAGGGAGATAATCAGAATTTCGGCTCGCAAGGCTTCCCTGATAAAGGCCTGTTGGCGACTGCGATCAAAGAGCTGCACCTGGGTGCGTGCATGCACTCGAATCGGATTTCCCGTATCCAGAAAGAGCCGAACACCTTCAGAGAGCGAGGGAATTTCAGAAGCAGTGGCCGAATAGTAGCACAGGTTGAGTGGCTCCATCTCAGGCCTCCTTTAAGTGAGCAGATCGCTCGGTCTGCTGGTAGGATTCCAAGGCATCAACCAGTACCGTTGGAGATGGACAGCGGAAATAGCCGCTCACCCCTTCTGTTGCAAGTGATAGCGGGTCATTCTGGCGGAGGGTGAACACGGTTTTCTTCTGGGCAAAGGCCGCCTCTATCAGCTCCAGATTGGCCCTGTTCCCTGCCACCACGGGGAAGCCGCTATCAATGACTAGATCGCAGGTCTTGAGTAAATCCAAGGCCTTGGCTGTTGCTGCCCCGTTGATCGCTTCCATGGGCTCCACCATCACGCATTGGGCGCCAAGGGCCTGGGCCACATAACAATCAAGATCGTTGGTATGCAATACGCCGGTGGCAATGGAATAGCCTTTCCGGGCCAGGAGGCGGTAGACCAGTGAGCTTGATCCCATACCACCGATGACAAAGGCCCGGCCCTGGTTGCCTTCGCTTTTCAGTTCAATAGAGCCGAGATTACGGTCAAACTCAGCCTTATCAAAATCATAGAGTTCGGTCACGGTGGCAGCGCTTAAGATCTCCTCCGGCGTTCCCCAGCCGCGGAGCCCACCATCACGCACCAGAGCGACCCGATCACTGACCTTGGCGGCCACATCGACATCATGCAACGAGGCTATGACCGTGATTGATTTAGTCCTGCACAGATCCCGAAGAATGCCCATAACCTCGACCCGGTGCTTCAGGTCAAGATGGATGGTGGGTTCATCAAGGAGAAGAATTTGAGGTTCCTGAGCAAGGGCCCTGGCCATGAGTACCTTCTGCCGCTCACCGTCACTGAGGTCAGCAAAGGGACGATCAGCAAGATCCAGGGCATGGACCGCCGCCAGGGAAGAACTGATGATGACCTGATCTTTACTCCTCAGCCGTCCCAGATAATCGGTGTGGGGATAGCGCCCCAGAGCCACAAATTCAAACACCGAAAACAAGGGCGGTGATATTTTGTCGGTGAGCACCACGGCCATGATCTTGGCTAGTTCCATGGCGGAGAACTGTTCCAGGGGCCTGCCCTGCACCCTGATTTGACCGGCCATGGGGGAAAGATGGCGTGACAGGGTGCGGAGCAGGGTCGTTTTCCCGGCACCGTTGGGGCCAAGCAGACTCACGAACTGGCCAGCCTGACAACTGAAATTCACTTTTTGCAGGACGGGTTGACGACCATACCCGACCTCCACATCCTGAAGTTCAATAACTGGTGCCTGATTCATCTGGTGGAGATTGGCGTTCATAATTTCACCCTCCGTTTGAGCAGAAGCAGAATAACAATGGGCGCTCCGAAAAATGCGGTGATGGCTGAGAGCGGTAATTCAACCGGGGCCATCACCGATCGAGCGATTAAGTCGCAGAGACTGGCGACCACACCTCCCATGAGACAGGCGCCGGGTATGAGGATACGGTTGTCCGAGGTTCCAAAACTTAAGCGGGCCATGTGGGGGACCGCCATGCCAATGAAGGCCACCGGACCGGCCATGGAGGTGACCATGCCGGCGAGCGCACAGGAACAGAGCAAAATCAGCAAACGAAATCGTTTGATGTTCACCCCCATGGAGGCGGCATACTCTTCACCCAGCAAAAATGCGTTGAGCGGCTTGCTCTGGAGGTACAAGAGCACCATGATTGCCCCACCAATGATGAGCAGCAGCCAGATCTCATCCCACTTGAAGCCGGAAAAACTACCCAGCTGCCAGAGGACAAACCCCTTGATCCGGTCTTTTTCCGCAAAGGCAGTGAGAATGGCGCTGACAGCGCCGCAGAGATAGCCCATCATCAGCCCAACTATCAGGAGTGTGACCATACCCTTGACCCGTGAGGCTATGGCCAGCACGATCAGCATAACCCCATAGGCCCCGGCAAAGGCTGCCAGGGTCGAGATGAAAGGGGTAAACAGGGTCCAGCCCACGGTGACGCTGGTCAGCATAACAAAGGAGACCATGAGGGTAGCACCGGAGCTGATGCCCAGAATGTAGGGGCCGACAATGGGGTTGCGAAAATAGATCTGCAACAAGAGACCAGCCGCAGCCAGGTAGGCTCCACCAAAAACCGCTGCGATGGCGCGGGGAAGACGAATATTCCAGAGGATGAATCCTATGGTGGAATCTTCTGCAGGGTGGGTTAACGCCTGCCAGATGTCAGCTGGTGCAAAACTGATTGAACCGAAGCCAACGTTGAGCATCAGGAGAATCAAACTCAGCAAAGAGAGGACAAAAAAGATCAGGGGAGCTCGGCGCACTGCTAACGGGCGGGTGTCCAGCGTACAGGCTGCGGTTTTCATGACTTCTCCTTTGCAGGCTTGGGATCGGTGGCGGGAAGCTCAGTAAAATACCGCAGGTGATAGTTGGGATAGGCTTCGGGGTGGATGATGGCCGCGATCTCAGTGAGAATCTCATCCAGGTGGTCCGCCGATTGGCTGTAATGGGGCAAGGGGGCATAGACCTTGCCGGTTTTCAAAGGACCGATGTCTTTAATCAACGGATTGAGCCGGGCCAAAGCCGCCTTGGAGGTTGCCCCCCGCTCAGGCGTCCGGTAGGTGAAGAAGATATCAGCATCCTTGCCGGAAAAGAGAAAACGCTCCACTGTTATTTCTATGCAGGAGGTGCCGAAGACATCCTCGAACTGGTAGTCGGACTGGGCCAGCCCCACCAATTCTCCGACCCAGGCGTTGCCCGGCTCGACCATGACCCGTTTCTCATAAATATCGCCCCACATCACCTTGGGTTGCTGGGGCATGGTCAGGGTCCGCAGCTGAATGTCCTTAAGGGCCTTGTCAATCCGAGCAAAAAAGGCGTCTGCCTCTTTCTCTCGATGAAAAAACGGGGCCAAAAACTGGACAAAACGCATGCGTGCGTTGAGACACATGGCGGTGGGCGTGGTGGTGACGGCCACCGGTATCTGCAAATCGTCCATCATGGGGATAATGGAAGGATCCCAGGTCAAGACCAGCTCCGGCTCTGCCTGCTTGAGCCGTTCAAAATCAACGGCAGCCGCATCACCAACATAGGTAATGCGCCCTTCCTGCATCGCTTTTTTGATCGAGGGTCTGTACCAGTATTTTTCAGGGGTGGTGACCCCTACAAGAACATCGTCGACCACTCCAAGGGCACTGAGAACGGCAATGTCAAAGTTTCCGTAGGCCACAACCCGCCTCACCGGTACCCGGACCACCTGATTGGGGGAGCAATCCTTGGGCATGGGGGCTTCACGGGGAATGAGCACCAGCGTACGGCCCGCTCCATCGCGCACCTCGGTTCTCTCTGGGGAGATACGATGCACGGCAAACTCACCGATCTGGAGAAAGGCAGGCCGCTTGGCATCAGCTGTGTCGGCTGAGCTGGCAGCTTCCTGGCTCCCGTCATTGTTACAGCCGGAGAGCAAAACAAGTCCGGTTACAAGCCCGGCAAGCAGGCGAACAAAAATTATCCACTTCACGATTTACGAACCTCCCGAAACAGTATCCAATCGACGAGATAGAGAACCAGGCCCAGAGCAAAAATAACCATGCCTGCAAGATAGAGGGCTACGCCTGGGTCTTTACGTACATAGAGATCGACTCTGGTCTTCATGTTCATGCCCCCAAGGCTTTTGGGCGCAAAATTTTTCAAATGCAGGCTGTATCCCACAAAACGCACCGGCCGTGTACAGCGCAAAAGAGCTTCTCGCTTGTTTCCCTCTTCTTCAAGAGAGAGTCGAAACACGGCACTTATGACCTTCTCATCGAGATATTCCAATCGGTTACCGTGGTAATATTCAGGCTCAAAGCCAAGCATACAGACCTGGCCGCTGGTTCCGGGGAAGGAGAGGCAAGCCCCCGGTACCAGCGTGCGGCCGGTCAGAACATCGGTGAAGAGGTAACTGCAAAGATAACCGCCCAGGATAAGTATCAGGGCGTAGTGCATGATATGGGGTGCCAGTTTGAGCAGCCACCGCCCCCCTTCCCTTCGTGAGCTGAAGAGCTGATGCACACGATTGGTGGTGCAGACAAAGGAGTTGAGCACAAACACAAAGAGCAGGACAAGCAGTGCAAAAAACCAGGCTGTGTGCTGGAGGTTATAGGCTCCGTAGGTACGGCTCCAGGCAATGAGCCCCATGTCGTTGAGTGGTGTAAAGAGGGGGGTGTTGTGTTTCAGACAAAAATAGCCAAAGATCAGATCAGCACAGAGCAGGATACTGAGGATAATGGTCAGATTGATGCTGCCAAGTCCTCTCCATAGGGATATGCTTGCTCGTTTCATGGCATCACCAGTGAGCGGAATGGGCCAAAGTCAGGCAGACAGCTGATCCCCAAGACCAGAAGCCCTCCACAACCGATAAAGGCAGCCCTTGCCGGTTGATTCCAGGTTTTGGTCAAATGGAGATGAAGGACACAGGCGTAAAAAAACCAGCCTGCCATGGTCAGAGTTAGCGCAGGGTCTTCCCAGACCACCGGTGTTCCCCAGCCCAGATAGCACCAGAGCTCTCCACAAAACATGGAGAAGGTCCAGAGACCAAAGCCCAGGGCTGCCCAACGAAGCGAATGCTGCAGGGCGATCGAAGGACGAAGCCCGTGCCCCCCTTTGGATTGCAGGGGCCAGGCGACAAGGGCCCAGGCTGAGCTCATGAGGCAACAGCTCTTCGCGATAATGGAAAACCAGAGAAAACAGTGGCTGAGCAGGGTTTTGGATTTGAGAAAGGGCAGGTAGAAATCTTTTGGATAGAAGATTGTTGCCAACATCAGAAGAACGAGAACTCCGAGAATAATTCGATGTACGGCTCGAGCTTCAGGCGCTTTTTTCCAGGAAAGCCAGAGGATCAGGGCTCCAGCACACAAAGATATCCCAACCGGGCTGAGGTGCATGGGGAGCATGGGCCAGGATTGGATGTACCGCACGACCACGGTCACCAGGTTGGCCAGGACGGCAAAAAGAAGCACGAAACGAATCCAGAGCTGGCGCTTGGGGGGGAACAGGAGAAGAACAAAGGCGCCCAGATAACTCAGGGCTGCCAGCTGATAGGACGTGTGGGCAAGGTGCATCATAACCTTGCCTCAACGTTTTTTGCAGAGAGCTTTACAAAAACTGCAGAAGGAGTATTGCAGTTACAAGAAAACAAGCCCGACAACGCAAGGTGTTGCAATGGGCTGAGCAGCGGATAAACAGATGGTGGGAATGTGGCCTGATCGGGTTGCATGACTCCTCGCTTGCTGAAGCTGATAGAGTTGACAACATGGAGTGGCCACCGACTGCAAACACGAGAGCGCAAAAAAAAATCCCGGATCGAAACAATATCGATCCGGGATAGCCCTAATTATCCACAGAAAATTTACCGGTTACGCCGCCGTCCACGCAGTCGTCTCCTATACCATTCAGGTAGGTCTTCTGACTTCCGAATCATTCTACTGGCTGCGTCTTCCCAACCTTTGAGGTCAGTGACATCATGCAGCGTTCGTCCTCGGTCACAGCGGCGGGCCCGTCCCCGAATCACACGGGGTTCCCTTATTATGTTCGTTTGAACACCTGAACTAGGCAAGCTTAGAACAGATGAGAACAATAAAGTCAAGTAATTTATCTCCACTGTTTCACATACGAGCAATACTATCAAAGGCATTGAAAATGAACGGTTTTGCAATCATCGGCATGATCAATACTGAATGGCAACTCATTTATTTCACATCATTCTTTTTTGTTCAAACACACGACATCAAGAGCTGGATAATCAGCATTTTTTCAAAGATAATAGTTTTTATCAAAACTATTCAATTATTGACATTTCCATCATTCTTTCTCATGAGGGAACTCCAATGAGCTTTACTCGTGGACGGGACTGCTGTCTTTTTCTCAAGTTACAGGGACACAAACAGCCACTGTAAAAATCGCTTTTTCTACCACATTGTGTATTAATAAATTGTCATCACCAGCAAGCGGAGAACTACATGCACCCAAATCAGCATGAATGGAGTCTGGTCTATTTTAGTGTCACCTCAAATGAAATCCCCAATTTCAGCCAGGCGATCGGCCGCTACAGACAGAAGATCGGCCCACTCAAAGTGACGGCGAGAACGCGAACCCAGCTCGAAGCCCAAAGAGAGCTGCAAGAGCAGTTTATTACCAAGGCCCTGGCAGCAGATGTTGTGGTCATCACGCTCATGGCTGGCAGCACCTCCTGCCCCCTCTGGGAGAGACTGATTGAGCAGCTTGAGCTGGCCCGGCACGAGGGGAAGGCGGTCCCCTATCTCCATATTCAACCAACGGGAAGCAGCCCCGAGGTGCTTCAGCTGGCCGAAAAGTATGCCGACAGTCATGCCCAGGGGCAATGGTCGGTCCTGCACCGCTACCACCGCTTTGGTGGCGGTGATAACCTGCTCAATTTCCTGATCACTCTGGCAAACGCTCGTCTTGGCACATCGATCCCTGCACCTCCACCCTGCCAACTGCCCTTTGATGGGATTTATCATCCACATTTTGACCAGCTGCCTGATCTTGACACCTATCTGCAAAGCCTGGATGCAAGCAAACCCTGTGTGGGCATCTGGTTCTATCAAAATTTCTGGGCAACGGGAAACTGCGCCCATATCGACGCGCTCATTGACGAGGTGGAACGGCAGGGAGCAAATGTGCTCTGTGTTTTTCACATGCGCTTCAAGGATCGTTTTCTCAACAACAACGGCCCCGCAGAGATCATCGAGAAATACTTTCTTGATCGGGGAATCCCCCGAATTAGTGTCCTTGTCAGCCCAGTCATGTTCAGTCTCCACATGACCAATGATGCCAGTCATCTCCTCTGGCAACTTGGGGTACCTGTTCTCCAGGCCATGACCACAGGACAGGAGCGCAAAGCCTGGCAGGAGAGCCCCCAGGGACTAACCAATACAGATATTACCATTGGTGTTGCCCAACCGGAACTCGATGGTGTCCTCATTGGTAAGCCCGTGGCAGCCAAGCAGACCACCAGTATCGACCCCATTACCGGCTCAGCGATCAACACCTACCTGCCCATTGGCGAGCGTATAACCTCTCTAATCCGCCTGGCGCTTAACTGGGCCAGACTCTCAAACCTTGCCAATGCAGACAAAAGGGTGGCCATCATTTTCCACCACTATCCGCCCCGCAACGATCGTATCGGTTGCGCTTCCGGGCTGGACAGCTTCGCCTCGGTTGTCAAACTGGTGGACCAACTCATCGAACAGGGGTACCAGATCGAGCACCCGTATCGAAGTGGAGACCAGCTGGCACAATCCCTCCTCAGCCGTCTTACCGCCGATCGTCGTTGGCTGCTTCCCGAGCAGATGGCTGAGCGCAGTGAGGCCTCCATTGATTGCGCCACAGCCCAAGACTGGTACCAGCAACTCCCCTCCCCCGCCCGTGAACAACAGCGTAAAGATTGGGGGCCTTTTCCTGGTGACCTCTTGGTCCATGACCAACGACTCTTTTTCCCTGGCATGCGTAACGGCAATATCTTTCTCACTATTCAACCGCCCAGAGGGTACTTTGAAAACATCGATCAGCTCTATCATAACCAAATCCTCAGCCCTCCCTACCCGTACACCGCTCAGTACCGCTGGATCAAAGAGGTCTTTGCCGCTGATGCCGTGCTCCATATCGGTAAACACGGCTCTCTGGAGTGGCTGCCCGGCAAGGCTGTGGGCCTTGATGCAGGCTGCTGGCCGGATATTGCCCTGCAGGAGCTGCCCAATATTTATCCCTACATCATCAATGATCCCGGTGAAGGAACCCAGGCCAAGCGCAGGGCCAACGCCTGCATCATCGATCACCTCCCCCCGGCCCTGACCAACGCGGAGCTAGATGAAGAACTTGCCGGATTGAGTCGACTTCTGGAGCAATACCGGGAAGCCCGGGTTCAGGACCAGGGAAAGCTCCCGCTGTTGGCACAACTGATCTGGCAGGAGGCAATGGACAACGAGATCGCTCAGGATCTGGACATCCAGCCCCCCCAGTGCGATAAAGAATACGAGGCGGTTGTCCAACGGCTGCATGACTATCTTGAAGAAATCGGTGATACCACCATCACCGATGGGTTGCATGTGCTGGGGCAACCACCCCAGGGAAAACTGCTGATAGAGACCCTTGCCCAACTGACCCGGCTTGACAACGGAGACGTTCCCTCGCTGCGCCTGGCAGTGCTCGATGCCCAAAAAAAGAGGAGCGGCACCTCCGCTTCGTTGTCCTCCGGATGTACTCAGTCACCAGGAACAAAGGCAGAACTCCACCAGTGCTGTCTTGATCTCCTCGAAGAGTTTCTTAAACGACCAACCCAGATAGAGGCTCTCTGCCGCAGCTATTTTCAACAGGAATGGTCCCAGGTGGCTGTGGCTCTAAGCGCAATTCGGGACGTTCTGCTTCCCAAACTGGCCGAAACCACACAAGAGCTTGCTGCGTGCGTCGATGCTCTTAATGGTCGCTTTGTCCTTCCCGGTCCTTCCGGTGCTCCCAGTCGAGGTCAAATTGACATTTTGCCCACCGGCCGAAACTTTTTCTCCCTTGATCCGCAACAGATTCCCACCCCTGCGGCCTGGCGTGTGGGCCAGCGACTCGCCGACGCCCTGCTCGCCAGGTATCTGGAACAAAAGGGCCGCTACCCAACAAGCGTTGGTCTAGTGCTCTGGGCCAGCCCGACCATGCGCTCCAAGGGAGATGATGTGGCTCAAATCTTTGCCCTCATGGGCCTCAGACCGATCTGGAAAAAAGGTTCAGGGGCGGTCCGGGGGCTTGAGGTCACCCCCTTAAGCGAACTTGGTCGCCCGCGCATCGATGTCATGCCAAGAATCTCAGGCATCTTTCGCGACGCCTTCCCGTTGCTTATCGATCTCATCGATCAGGGGGTTGCCATGGTGGCCGCCTTAGAGGAAGATCCTGAGAGCAATTATCTGCGCAAGCACGTCCTGCGTGATCAGCAACACTGGCTTGCAAAGGGGATGAGCGGTAAAGAAGCTCTGCGACAAGCGACCTTTCGTCTTTTCAGTGCGCCTCCAGGGAGTTATGGAACCGGTGTTGCAGAGCTGGTGGAATCAAAGAATTGGAACGATGCGGATGAACTGGGGCACATGTATATTCGCTGGTCCTCCTATGCCTATGGTCGCGATGTCTTTGGCCAGGAAACACAGGAGGGCTTTCAGCGGGTACTCTCGCGCATGGAGGTCACGGTCAAAAATGAAGACTCGCGCGAAAAGGATATGATGAGCTGCACGGATTTTTATAGCCATCATGGTGGATTGATTGCTGCTGTGCGGTCGGTTCGAAAGAGCGCCCCCTTTTCACTCTCCGGTGACAGCGCAGACCCCGAACATGTGCTCATGCGCACCACCCAGGAAGAAGCACGGCATATCTTTCGCTCCAGGCTGCTCAACAGCAAATGGCTGGAGGGGTTGCAACGGCACGGATTCAAGGGAGCTGGAGACATTTCCAAGGCCATGGACATCATCCTCGGCTGGGATGCCACCGCCAATGTGGTCGACGATTGGATGTATCGACGCTTTGCCCGCAAAGTTCCTCTTGATCCACAGATGCAACAGTGGATGCTTACGGTGAATCCCCACGCCCTCCACAACATTGTCTCTAAGCTCTTGGAAGCCGCAGCTCGCTCACTGTGGCAGGCTGACCAAGAGACGCTTGATGAACTGCAGGAAATCTACCTGGAGGTGGAAGGAGAGCTTGAGGAAGCCAGTGAATGAAACCTAAATCCATGACTCATGGGTGTCTTGAATAATTAGATTTTTCAATCAAGGCCAAGTAAGCGCAGACTCCGAGAATTGCGCAAAATTTTACCGCAGGCATATATATGATATTCCGTGGATAAAATTTTTAGCGTGACGCCAGAATGGGAAGAAAAAGCAATTATTCAAGATTCCTTCATACTTGGATAAACAGATACTCTACCCTCCACCTCACTGCTTTGACCATTTGATGGTGTAGAGGTCATGCCGTCTGTCTTTAAGGTTTTGTACCGTACCGTTGGCTCGAGCCATCTGCAGGTTAGCGATATTGAGATCTGCGAACAATACAGTTTCAGTATTGGGATTTGAGTCAGCGGCGATACCGTCCCGGGCAAAGGGAAAATCACAGGGCGTCAAAATACAGCTCTGGGCATACTGGATATGCATGTTTTTTACCCGCGGCAGGTTACCGACATTTCCGGCCATAACCACATACAGCTGATTTTCCACCGCCCGGGCATGGCAGCAGTAACGAACCCGCTGATAACCTGCCCGTTCATCGGTACAAAAGGGAACAAAGAGCATCATCGCTCCAAGGTCGGTCAAGCGGCGGGCAAGCTCAGGAAATTCAGAATCGTAACAGATAAGCACACCAATGGGACCGCAGTCGGTTTCGATGGGCTGGAGTTTGTCCCCACCCTCGACATTCCACCAGGTTTCTTCATTGGCTGTTGGATGAATTTTTGCCTGTTCATGGACCTGCCCATCACGAAGAAAGACATAGGCAATGTTTAAAATGCGGCCATCCTCCTTACGGGTTGGATGTGATCCCCCAATGATATTGATGTTATAGCGCAGGGCCAGTTCACGCATATTTTTGACAAATTCAGGCGTCTGCCCGGTGATTTCAACAATGGCATCGGCAGGATTGAGACTCTGCTCCTGAGTCGAAAGCAACTGCAGGGTAAACATCTCAGGAAACAACACGAAATCAGCCTTGTATCCTGCACAGACATCGACGAAGTATTCGACAATCCCCATAAACTCCTCAAAGCTCTGCACCCGCCGCTGTTCGTACTGGACCGCTGCCACTCGAACCGTTGCCGGTAAACGACCACGCTCACCGGCCCACTTGGGCTTGGCGCTGCCGTCAGGGGCCATCAACGGATTTCGCCAGACCAGATGGGTGCCATAGCCCATTGAATCTAGATCTTCTTCAATGTAGCCCGGCATGAGGCCGATAATCTCAAATCCATTCCTCAACTGAAAGTTGAGCACATAATCGCGGATACGTCCGGCGCGGGCAAGCTCTACATACTTTTCCGCACTCCCCACCTCTTTGATCCTGCGCCGCAGTCCTGGTAACCGTCCGCCAAAAACAATGCCCTTGATCTCGTTTTTCTGCACAAACCGTTTACGCTGGTTATAAAATCGCTGCCCTATTTTATAACCTCGATAGGCTGGATCCACGCAGACATCCATTCCGTAGAGCCACTCCCCATTTTCATCATGATGGCTGGCAGAACCACCACCTGTAATTCCCTCCCAGGTATGTGGCTTTAAGGCAAATTTACCGCTGATGCGGAAGCTTGCCGTATAGCCGACAATAACCTCATTGACCGTGGCAACCCACTGCCCTTCAGGAAAATGACGAATATGCGAAAGAATCATCTCGGGGGTATAATTGGGCATATCCGTATCATAAACCCTGTGGGTGAGTTCGCTTATGGCTGCAGCGTCACCTGGTTTGGCATTACGGACAAGAAGACGATGTTTCTGCGGAATAGTTGATCGTTGCACCATTTTCATACTCCATGGTTGTGCGCAGCTCTAGTTTGAGGGGCGCGACACAACAAAAAATTAAACCTCTCCCATGAGTCCAATCAAACAGAATTCAATGGAGATACCTGTACTTTGGGCACCAGATTCTTCTGGGCCTATTCAGTCTTAAAGCGTACTGATCGAGTTAAGAGGCTGCAGAGAGGAAACGTGCTAAAAAGGCCTGCAGAAAATTGGTGGAGAAAAGAAAGAGTGGGGTCCAGAGATACATGGCAGTGCCCTCAAGTGATGCTAAACACATTCCCGATGAAGCATGACACCGGGGCGAAGACTCCTCGTATTCGGCTTAGGCGGAGAATAACTTCAGGAGGGAAAACTTTTGAAAAGGAGAGGCTCAAAGACAACGCCCGGCCGGTACGATGATCTCTTTACCGGGCGAATGACAGGCCGTCAACAGGAGATTACATTCAAGGAAATTTATACTTTAACGTTCTGATAAAACAGTATTTTTAGATATTTCACTAACGAAGAGTGGCCATATAAGCGTTATGAATCCAGGCATCGGCCTCTGCTTCACTTAATTCATCAAGACATTTTTTGGGGATCCCCAAAAACTCTTGAGAGAACTGCTGAATGTAGGCGTCAATATCTAAATTTCTTTCCTGGCTCAGCTTCTTTAAAATTTGGATTTGGATTCGATTGAGCTTCATAGTCTCTGGCTTGAATGCATTCTGGTTAAAAGGGAACGAAGATTTATGTCGACTTTTTAAGGTAACCAGTTTTATGGAATTACGAAAGGACGAAGTACCCCAAACAAAAACCGAAAAACCAGTTTTCATTGCGACCTTGTTGTCAACGCTTGGGCTCTTTCGACAAAAGGCCGGACAGGATATCTGCCCGGCCTTATTTATTTTTGATTACCACTGAACCTCAGTTGTCGGTTACGAACAGCGAGATCCCTCACATGCGTTCGGGATGACACCGATGTCGCGGCGACAGAGAGGGCGCATTGCACCTCCCGGATGTCATCTCGACCAGAGGGAGAGATCTCGTCTTTTCTAGCTGAGCATTGATGGTAATCAAATATTTATTTGCACCGATAAAAAATTCGATTTGCCAGCTACTTTTCCAGACTCTCTTTCCCCTCCTCGTGCACTGCTTTCAGTACAGCCTCCAATTTTTTTTGGAGGCGGGAGTTTTTCGGATCGAGGCTGAGTCCGCTCTGGTAGGCATGTATTGCTTCGACAAGTTTCTTTTGGGAACGAAAAATATCCCCCATATTGCCATGAACCCGCGCCATTTCCGGGTTGAGTTCCAGGGCGCGACGATACTGCTCAAGGGCCTGATCGTACTTGCGAGATCGCTCGAGTTCCCTGCCAAGTTGATAATACAACTCTGCATCGGCATTACAGGTTTCCACAGCCTGCCGCAACAGGGCCCGTCGTTTGATAAAATTATGCTCCCTGGGAATATTTGCCTTGAGTGCATCGCAATCGCCTGCGAACACGCTTGCACACAAGGCCCCATGGAGGCAAAAAATAATGAGGAGAACACCCGCCAAGTCAACTTTTATTTTTTGCATCGTTCCAGTAATTTCATGGTACTGATCCGCATGCGATCAATGGCCCGGGAAAGCGCCCCGATCTCATCATTGGAGCCATACTCTACTTTTTTCTCAAGGTTCTTCCCTAAACTGATTTCTGTGGTCCGATTCTCAAGCATGGTAATCGGCTTGACCAGATAACCGTTAAAAAATACCCAGATCACCGCAACCAAGAGAGCGATCCCGCCCAAGCCAAAGAGGAACAGAGTGATAGCCGATTGCTTGGCCTGCTCCAGTGCTGTATGGATCGGTACATAGGTGATAAAAGAGCCAACAGTGGCATTTTCCTTCCAGTGATAACCGTTTTCTGTTCCGTAAATTTCTATCTGGTCTCTGGGGGCATTATCAGGGTTGCCGTGACAGCGCAGACATTTTTTCCCGACTGTCACCGGACGGGCAAAATAGAAAAAACGCTCGCCATCCTTTTCAAGGATCCCCTCCTTGATTTTCATCTCTTTGTTTGCCTCAAACTCGGCAATAATGGCTAACTCGTCGGCATCTGCCTTATTGGGTGGATAAAGGGGATCAATGGTTGCCTGTTTAAACCGGTATTCCGGCAACTCTTTGGCAAACACATCCCAAACCCCGCGGGTAAAGGCAAATCCTGACATCAACGTCGGATAAAATCGTTCTTTTTCGACAATATCCATCACCAGTGGCCGCTGCTCGTCGCGAAAAAATTTACGGGAAGATTCAATAAAGGTAAAAACAATATTTCCTTTTTCCTTGGCCTCTTTCATGGCATTGTCCACCGTATATTGGTAGCTGAAATAGGCAAACAAACAGGCTGCTATCAGGCTAATGACTCCAATAATGAAAATGAAACGTATGCGAATACTCATACAACCTCCAAGATTTCGACGCAATCGACCGCCTGATTTCTTTGGTTCAAAACTCTTCTAGACTGAAATATGCAAGGATGTAGAACAGATAATTATATGCGAACTCAATATACCCAAGTGAGAAGCAAAAAAGTTCGAGGCCTGATAAGCCTGAGAAAAGAGCAGAGCAAGCTTTACTTGACGGCCGCGATCGCAGCCAAAGCACCTTTTTTGAACTCCTGAGCAAGTTTTTCTTCATCCACCTCTTTCTGGAGCATATCGATCAACTCGGAGAGACGTGCATGTTGGGCAGGACCCTTTTTTTGCCAATCTGCAATGACATCCTGAAGGATCATACCGGCGACAGGCCCAATTGCCTCCGCAAGAGCATCTTCTATGACAGTGAAAAACTCCTGCAGATCTTCAGTCGGGTACTCATCCTGGAGATCAGGTATTTCAACCTGGTCGCTCTGTATTTTTTCCTGTACTGGAGGCTTCCAGCTACGATCAAGCTGTTCGACCATATCCGCCGCTAACATGGCCGCCGTGGTTGCCACCAGGGAACAGTTGGCCTGGGTATCGCAGATGGTGAGCAAAATAGACTCATTACCCAACGGAGTACTCACGACCGTACAGTTATCAAAACGGAAATGGCTCCCGGCTATATCAAGACCGTTCATTTTCCCCATTTTGCACATACGTACCAGAAAGGAACCGACCTTGATCAACACCTCCGTGGCGATATTTGCTTCGGAATTTGTACATAGGGGTCCTTCGTTGCGATCAAAAATGCAGGATCCTGTCACACCGGGAATAACAGATATTTCATCAAGAAGTTTATTAAGTGCCATGGTAGATGGGCTGTTCTCTTTACGAGGATTTGCGGGCGAGGGCCTTACGCAGCTTAGGATAGACAACAGCCAAGTCAGCATCGCTGGTAAGGAGCAGCCCTATAATGGCGCCACTGGCCGGTACAATGAGCAATACGGATTCATCGGCAAGACGAATCCGAATATTATGGAGTCCTTTGGAGCCTAAGGCCTCACGCATTTGAATTCCGCTAACGACAGAGTAGGCGATAAAATCTGCCATTTTTTGACTTTGGCAGGACTGAGCCACCAACTTTCCCTGACGATTAAGCAGGTAGTACTCTTGGACCCCTTCTATAGCCAGCAAGTTACTGGTAATGGTTCCAAGCCCTTGATTCTTTGAAATATTTTGTTCCCCCTTGCCAGCAACGGGAGCCTGAGTCTTTTGCTCAGCTCTCCGTTCATCGCTTTTAGTCGAAGCCGTCAAAAGAATATGTGCCAGGGGGTGGTTGATGGTTTGAACCTGCTTCCGCGGTTTGGCGAGATAAAAAGTTGCTTTCTCCCAAGAGAGTATGCAGTAGGCTGCATCTAGCCCCTGTAACCCTTTATGCAGTGCCTGAATAAGGTTTCCATCCTGAAAAAAAAATTCCCCTGACAGATCTCCCTGGGTCACAACCAGAGTGCAGCTTTTCCGCTCGTGTTCTAAAAGCTGAAGAAATGAGGCCAGTGAAATACCATCAATAGATTTAGCATTCGGGGGGACTTGAGGTTCACTCATCGAAGATTGGTATCGTTCAAAAGATTTAGGAGTTACAGTAAGTAATAAATTTCTTCCACACAAAGAACCCTATCACATACTTTCAAATATTCTGAATATTTTTTCTGCAAACAATGCAGTTTCACAAGAAAACAATGTCACTTAGCTGACCGGGTTACTCCATTGCTAACAACTCAATTCTTTGAAAGAAGACAAACCCTCAATTTACACAATTGTGATAAAAACAGACTACCAGTGTTTCTCGCCCCATCGCATCACCCCCCAAAGCTTCAAATACTCTCGACAGAAGCTAGGGACGGTTCATGCAAAGGCAGAATAAGTTCTCCCATGGATTTTATTTTTTTTACAATATCATAGGCCTGATACACATTGACGTGGGTGCCCGGAGGAATGACCTCCATTTCCATTGCTTTGACCTGGATTGGTGGCTCCAAATTTTCCTTTATAATACAGAACCCTGTGATCACTGCAGTACCTTGGGCGGTATTGATGATAATCGACATCCCTCCTTCGGTATGCGCCGGGGTGTGCACCAGCCGAATGCCAGGCAGGATCTCGCAATCTTCCTTGATGGCTTCAACCTGGCCGTTGTCCTCCACCTCATACAAAAATTCTTCGTTGTAGCGATAATCAAGCGGGTGGGGATTATGGATGGAAGCAAGCTCCTTTTCATGGGCATAGATTTTTGCGTTGATGCATTTATAATCGTTTTCGCAATGATCGTTATGGAGATGGGTGTGAATGACCACGTCGATATCCTCGGGGTTCAGCCCCCACTTGGCAAGTCCCTCCTCAAAGGTATAGATCGGACCGCCGATGGCTTTTTCTCTCTCTTCCGAACGGATTGGGCTCATCTCTCCGGTATCGACCAGAATCGTTTTGTCTCCTCCTTCCAGGTACCAGCAATAGATGGGAATGGTATACGGGGTCCCCGAACCATACTGATAAGTCATCATTGATTTATCAAAAATCTTTGTCCCCATGACAATGGGATGAATACAGTAGGTCTCCATACAACACTCCTGATCGATATAATTAGAGTTGCAACTTCATTAAGGTAACTAGAAAAATTTAAACAAATTGATATTTAATATAAATACCAGAAACTTCGTCTTTTTCAATAGTTATTAAGATGGGTTCACTTCTTTCCATACGCAAAAAACAAACGGCTTTGGAACACTTTGTTCCAAAGCCGTTGATAATAAAAAACACAGATCCGCTGATACGTTCACCAAAAAAGTACCAGCTAACAAATTTTAGATAATGCGAGCCAACCAAACAGCTTTCTTCAAAAATTCATCATTGATTCTGAACAAAAGAACAACCTTTGTTCACCGCATTAAAACCTCACGCTCAGCCCTGCTTCAATATACAAACCATCCAGCACATAATATGAGTTTGCCAGATCACCTCCGGCAGCGGTCAATTCACCATCGCTGTTTATAGCCCGCTCCACCTCTTCATTGAGAATATTCTTAGCCAAAATCCAAATCTTATATTCATCCCAGCTGTACGAAACCGAGGCATCAAAGATGGTTTTCGTCGGATAGGTGATCCGATTGGTGTAATCAAGGTAGTACTCACCGGTGGTAATGGCGTCAATACTTGCCTTGAGCCCCTCGTATGGATAGAAATCCAGTCCCACACGACTGGTGAATTTGGGAATGCCATTGACCTTGTACCCATCAAGATCAACCTCGACCCGAGTATTGGAAGGATGCTCATACACCCTGGCTGTTCCCCCATTCCACTCGGCATTGATCCAGGCCCCGGAAACCCGGTAGCCCAACCACGGCAATGGTCGGCCATCAAGCTCAAGTTCAATACCATAGGTTTCAGCATCACCGGTATTTTTCTGGCCCATATAACTTCCGCCTTCGTAATATCCGCTGAACTTATCCTTGGTATCCGTATAATATCCGGTCAGGGCGATATTGAGCGCTTTGCTCAGGTGATGCTTATAGCCAATTTCATAGGTCAGTGACTCTTCAGGCTTCAGATCCTCCGGAAGATTGTTAGGACTTCCATAGCTCCCTGCCCAATAGTAATACTGGGGACTGGGAAACCAGTAGTTCCGACTCACAGAGACATAGACATTGGCATTGGGAGCAAAGTGGTACGACGGTGCCACAGTCCAGCTCCACATGGTGTCATCGATATCAAGTCGGGATGGCTCCTTGGTCTCAAAAGTCATATCAACATGGTCAACCCTGTTCCCTACTTTGAGTCCCCAGTGCTCACCAAAAAGAAAATCGTTATCCCAATAAACGCCCGTGGTCGTTTCATCGAGATCCAAGTCATATTTGGCGGTTGAACGGGTAGCGGCCGTATCATAGGGATAGGTTCTGCGCTGGCTGAAATCGATATTCTCCAGCGCCACACCCACTGTTGGGGTATAGGAAACAGAGCCAAAGTCAAAACGATACCCACCGGACAAATTTGCGGTATAGGTGTCCTGCTCGCGGTCATCGATATCACCTCTGGCTGTTGAACTTGAGGTGAAGATATCCTTGGTGTCGTAATATTTTTCGTTGTAGTAGGTGTAAGCTAAGGTACCATCGGCAAAAAATCGATCCCCTTGATGGCTCAGATCAATGGCATAGACGCCAGATTCCTGTTCTTTGCTATTATTCCAAACGACATCGCTGTCTGTAGCAGAAACAGGAAAATGGCTGGAACGACGATAATTATCCAGTTGCCACTGATATTTCCCCAAGTCGTAGGCGTTATCGCTGTCCATGGAAACCCAGTTGCCACGAATACCCAGACGAGTCTGCTCGGAAAGATTGTATCCCAGTTTGAATAGCCCCGCGAACCGAGAACTGTCCTCGCTTTCATAGCCATCGGTACTGTAGTAGTTGATATCTCCAAGGTAATCCCACTTTTGGAATCGGCCATTGAGACCACCTGAAATATTTCCGGTTTTCCAGGAACCATAACTCGTTGAGAGGTGCCCGGTAATTGGTTTATCGTTGAGCCCTTTTTTGGTGATAATACTAATTACCCCGCGAGAAGATCCCGGTCCGTATGCTACACCAGCCGATCGCAAGACCTCGATACGCTCGATTTGAGAGACAGGAATGATATCGAGTTCTTCACGGCGGTAATTGCCATAATTCTGGGCAACACCATCAATGAGGATAACTGGACCACCCGCCATGGAGCTCCGGGTTCCACGTATGGAAATCGAAGAACTACTGGCGGTGGTGTTATAGACACCGGGAATGCGCTCAAGCGCTTCTATGACGTTTTTTGCCCCCATTCGCTCCAGATCGGCACTGGTGATAACTGATATGCTGGCCGGAGTGTCCACCAGTGTACTTTTACTGGTGGAGGTGACCACCATCTTTTCCAGAACATGGGCCTCATCGACGATGCCTTCTGCAAAAGCCGAGAATGCATAGACCATGGTTACCGATGCTGCCAGGCTGACCAGCGCCCATGTCCTTCTCTTTCCCCCCTGTTGTTTCTCCACGCTCAAACTCCTTTTCTGTTCAATGATTTATCAACTCGTTGAGTCTGCGCGGAGTTTGGATTGAGCAAGTGCAGGCAAAAAAAAATCCCGGATCGAAGAGTAAAAATCGACCCGGGATATCCCTAATTATCCACAGTACATTGTTCACAATGTCCAGGCACGCCGCCGTCCACGCAGTCGTCTCCTAAGCTGCTCAGGCAGGTCTTCTGACTTCCGGATCAATCGATCAACTGCGTCTTCCCAACCCATTATTGGTCAGTGACGTAATGCAGTCTTCGTCCCCGGTTACAGCGGCGGGCCCGTCCCCGAATTACACGGGGTTCCCTTTTAGGTTCTCACGAACACCTGAACGAAGTGCAGATAAACTTGGAAGAACAGGGAAAGTCAAGAGAAAAGAAAAATTCTCTAATAGCAGGTTGTTGGCTCTACATCCTGATGCACAAAAACAGACGCGCACAAGAGAACCACTTTGAAGGAGTAACACATCCACCAACTTCCTTGATTTTCGGACTTTCCCCCTTGCATCTCCGATCAAATTAGACTAAAAATCTCTTCTATCTTAGAAAAGACTTTTCCTTTCAGACCGCACTCTACCAGTGATACATATCGGTCTACCCGCCCCCCATTGCACGAAAACGATTTTTTGTTATTCAAGTACCTGGCTGTCTGTTTTTCGACCCTGCATAGGGTAGGTGTCGATTTTCAACACAAGGAGGAGGTAACACATGAAGCGTTTTTTGGTTCTCGTCACACTGGTTGCTCTGTCACTGTTCACCACCCAAGCATTTGCAGCCGACAAAGCTGCCATCAGCCATAATGTCGATGAAATTGTTGCAGGCATAAACGGTGGAAAAGCTGCAACAGATTTTGCCCCGGACGCTTACACGCCCTACGCCTTCATCATGGATGCCGATGGTATCTTAATCGTTCATCCCAAAATTGCAGGCAAGGACTTGAAAACCGTTGCCATGCCCATCTATGAGGCTCTGCAAGCTGCAACCCCAGAGGGAGTCTGGGTGGAATATGTCTGGCAGGAAAAAGAAAAGCACACCTACGCCAAGAAAACTGCAAACAATCTCATTGTTGCGAGCGGTTATTGAACAAACCGATTTCTTCGGGAAAGTCGACTTGACAAACAAAACTCCTCGGACATCATGGCCCGAGGAGTTTTTTGTATTTGGAGGAGGCGAGCGAGCTTTACACCTTGAACTGACGCATCAAACTGTCAAGTTGGCTTGCAAGACCTGCAAGCTTTTGAGCACTCTGCTGGACATGATTACTTCCCTCGCCAACTTGGTCAGTTTGCCTGTTGATCTCTTCAATATCCTGGGATATCTGAGAGACAACGACTGTGCTCTGTGCCACCTTTTCGTTCACCTCACCAATCCCCTGAGAGGCCTGTGTTATATTGCCCGCCACTTCCCCTGTTGCCGCTGACTGCTCCTCTACAGCTGTTGCAATACCGTTAATGACGTTGTTTATTTCAGTTATTACGCTTGTAACATTTTCTAACCCTGAAATACTTGAAGACGCAGTTTTCTGGATGTCTCCTATCTGATTTTTGATATCCACAGTTGCCTCGGCTGTTTGTCGGGCCAATTCTTTAATTTCATTGGCCACAACAGCAAACCCCTTACCAGCTTCTCCCGCACGGGCGGCTTCAATGGTGGCGTTAAGAGCAAGCAGGTTTGTTTGCTCGGAAATTTCGGTAATGGTCTCCGTCACACGCCCAATTCTTTGTGCCGATTCCCCCAAGGAAGCCATCTTACCCGAGGTGCTGGCGGATTCTTGAACCGCATTTTCTGAAATGGCACGTGCCTTTTCTGCATTTTGGGCAATTTCATTGACCGTTGCCGTCATCTCTTCAATCGATCTGGCTATCATATTGATATTACTTGAGGATTGCTCCATGGCGGCAGACACCGACTGCGTATTCTGGTTCATTTGTTCCGCAGCTTGGGAAACCGTATTCGACTTGGCTGAAGTTTCTCCTGCCGATGCCATAAGCTGTTGGGCTACTGTGTTCATTTCTGATGAGGATGCGGACAGTTGGCTCACCCCGGACACCACTTCCTGAATCATCTTCCCAAGATTCACCGACATTGTATCCAACGACATGACCATCTTCCCTATTTCGTTTTTCTCGCGGGTAGAAATACGCGTTGAAAAATCTCCCCTGGACAAAGTTTCAACCATGGATACAGCATTATGCAAGGGTAAGGTGATGGATCGAATGGTCATAAAGCTCCCCCCCAGGGAGAGAACAACTCCGCAGAGGATAATGCCCACCGATATATTTCTATTTCTGGTGTAGAGTTGTGAACTTATTTCGTATTCTTGCTCCGCAACCGTAATTTGTATATCAACCAACTGCGCAAATTTATCAGAGACAGGATCAATAACCGGATAGAGCGTATCTATGGTAAAATCGGCAAGTTTTTTACCGTTCTGCTCTTTAAGGATCTGGAGCAGTATAGCGACTGTCCGGTCTGCTGTATCAAGCAGAGGCTTGATATCCTTAACAACGTTCTCCTCTTCGACAACCAGTTCTGTTGCAAGATATTTGTTCCATTTCTCCTCAATCAAATGAGTGGCCGTCTCCACATTGGACACGCCTTTCTGCCAGCTAATATTTTTATTCCTGACTTTATGCGAGGTATCAACGATATTAACAGCGTATAAATCAGCAATTGTTTTCAGATCTTTCAAGGGGACAACCCGGTCTTTGAACACGGTATTAAGCCCCTGGTTGGACTTTTTAGCGCTACTTAACCCCAAAAAACCAATAACCAATAACAGCACCGCCATCGTCCCAACAAGAATATAGAGCCGTGAACTAATTTTTGCCGTAACCGCCATGTTGTGCACCCCATGAAAATATATACTTGCAGAGATAAATTCGTCCCTAATTCAAACCATTTGTATAGTATATGCTTCAAAAACGATATTCAAGGCAACACCATACGTTTTTTAGAAACAGTCAAAGTACTCATCGACAAGTTTTCGAGATAGTAAAATAATTTCACTTCTCAACGAAGCACTGGCTCGCACACAAAAATACCTCTGCAAGTCCAGAGGCTCGCAGAGGTATCATTCGAACAAAAATAACGGAAGCTGCTCTTTTACAGAATTTCCTTGAGATATTTGACTCCGCTTGTGGCAACATTGACCACCTCAGCGCTCTGACCGTTGAGCATGAGCCTGCCCATGGACCAGGCAAAGCCTTTCAACTGGTGAAAATCCACATGGGGCGGCATGGCGAGAGCATTAGGATCCGTAAAAATATTGACCAGGGCGGGACCATCATGGGCAAAAGCCTCGGTGATTGCGCTACGAACATCTTTCCCTTCTTTGACAGTCCAGGATTTGATGCCCATGGCTTCCCCCACCTTGGCAAAGTCCGGGTTCACCATATTGGTCTGCCAGTCGGGTAAGCCTGCGACCTCCATCTCCAGCTTCACCATTCCCAGCGTTCTGTTATTAAAGAGAATCAGCTTCACAGGAATGACATACTGAGCAATGGTCATCAGATCTCCCAGCATCATCATCAGCCCCCCATCACCACACATGGCCACAACCTGGCGGCCGGGCTGAGAAAGCCCCGAACCGATGGCCATGGGCATGGCATTGGCCATGGAACCGTGATTAAACGAACCAGTTATATATCTGTTTTTCTTTCCTTTAATATAGCGAGCTGCCCAGACGGAGCACATACCGGTATCCACGGTAAAGATGGCGTCATCGTCTGCCTGATCGTTGATCACCGAGGAGACCAGCTCAGGATGAATATTCCCTGCCTTTGCCTTGTTCGTCACATAGGCCTGATATTTTTCTTCGATGATTTCATAGAGCGAGCGCATTTTCACCAGGAAATCGTCTTTCTCCTCAGTCTGAAGCAAGGGCAACAACTGCTCAAGGCTTGCCTTGATATCGCCGCAATAGCCAAAATCAACCTGGGCCCGTCGACCGAGTTTCGCCGGATCGATATCGATCTGGATGATGGTATTGTTCTCCGGCATGAAAGCACTGTAGGGAAAATCTGTGCCCAAGAGCACAACGACTTCAGCCTCGTGCATGGCCTGAAAGCCTGATTTCATCCCCAGTAGCCCGGTGAGTCCCACGGCATACGGATTGGTTTCCTTATCAAAAAATATTTTCCCCCGAAAACTGTAAGCAATAGGTGCTTTGAGTTTCTCGGCCATGGCCAGGACCTCAGGGACTGCGTCCTTGGCTCCGAGCCCGCAGTACAGCATCACTTTTTTATTACTGTTCAGGATCTGGGCTATCTGCTCCAACTCTTCAATGGAAGGTATGGTGCGCGCCTGGATCGAGTAGTTTTTCAGAGAGGAAGCTGGTCTGACCACTTTTGCAGCAGCTACATCACCCGGGAGACCGATTACAGCAACGCCCCGCTTCCCCAATGCATGCTGAATTGCACTCTGGCAGCCCTGCAGAGCCTGAATAGGGGTATTGGCCATAAAACAGTACTTGGAACAGTCATCAAAAAGTTTGTTTACATTGGTCTCCTGAAAATATTCGAGGCCCAGCTTATCGGTGTTGGCTGTAGAGGCGATGGCAATAACCGGATTTCCAGCGCGATTGGCATCGTACAGCCCGTTCACAAGATGCACATGTCCGGGACCACTGGAGCCCATACAGCAACCGATGCCGTTGAGTTCAGCATCCATGGACGCGGCATAGGCACCAGCCTCTTCATGACGCACGTGGACCCACTGAATGCGTCCATCCCGGCGGATAGCATCATTAATAGGATTGAGACTATCACCGGTAACGGCGTACACCCTGCGCACCCCAGCATCGACCAACATATCAACTAAAACATCTGAAACATTTTCCGACATTACACATCCATTCTCTGAAAATTTGCATCACAACCTGACCAAGTCTCCAATAACAGGAAAAAAAGCCAGTAACTCACACCACACAGTAATTGATTATTTATAGTGTTGACTCAACACGCTGCGCTGCTTTTACTAATCATTCTTTGCCACTTGGTCAATTGGTCTTACAAAACATCAACCAGTTTATGGGCAAAATCCGGCATTGACATCCCCTTTGAGCAGAGAGAGAGTCCTTGAAAAAATTCAAATTTTGCGGCAACTGTGGGACATTAATGAATCTGTAACGAATTTCACGACAACAGAGAGAAACTGGACTATGGATGTATCAATATCGTTTCAAATTTTTAGGTATATTTCAGTGCACCTACTTTGTTTACAACGAGGCTCCAATGTTTGCAGGATATAAATTGGCTTTGGTCATGGCCGGTGGCAGTTTGGGTGCGGCCAGCCGCTACGGAATCGGTCTGCTCGCCGCCCGACTCTGGGGAACATCCTTCCCCTACGGCACCCTCACCGCCAACATGGCGGGTTGTTTTATCATCGGACTGATCTTTGCTTTGGCGGATCGTTCTCGACTCTTGACACCCGATGTGCGCTTATTGCTGATCACCGGCTATCTTGGTGCGCTGACGACCTTTTCATCCTTTTCTCTCGAAACGGTTAATGCCGGGAGAGCTGGCCTTCCCCTACAATCATTGACAAACATTTTAATCAACAATATCGGTGGGTTTACCCTCACCTATCTGGGACTGCGCCTGGGCAGCCTGCGTTGGGGGATATGATGCTGAACTACAAAGCAATTGAAATTTTCACCAATGAAGAAGCCCGCTGCAAAGGAAAACCAGTGGCCGACGCGGTGGTGGAGTATGTGCGAGACCTGAAATTGGCCGCCCGCTGTACGATTTCTCGAGGTATTGGCGGTTGCTATGAAAACGGAGAGATGACCACAGGACGCCTTGAAATCCTCTCTTATAACCTTCCTCTTCACATCGAGATTGTGCTGCCTGCAGCTGCCTGCGAGCAGGTTCTTGATGGCCTGGATGTGCTCGTCTGTGACGGGATTATTACCGTCCGAGATCTGATGGTGGTCAGCCATAAAACAGCCACTACCTTTTTTCCTCGCCAGCTCACCGTCCGCGACGTCATGACCAGAAATCCGCTTAGTGTGACTAGAGAGCAAGACCTCGCTACGGCAGCAGAACTTCTGCTCTCATCAATTTTCACCGGACTTCCAGTGGTTGACGAGGCTGGACATCCGCTTGGTATTCTCACCCAGGGCGATCTAATCAACAGGGGCGGCCTGCCATTACGGTTGGGGATACTGGTCAACACGGAAGAAAACGACCGAGCAACTGTCATGACAGCGCTCAAAGAAAAGCAGGTGCATGAAGTCATGAGTGAACCCGCTGTGTGTATCGATGATGATCAGCCTCTGACCGAGGCAGTTGAACTGATGCTGGAAAAAAGGTTGAAACGGCTCCCGGTCGTCAACTCCAAGAATATTTTGGTCGGCATTCTCTCACGATTGGATATTTTCACCACAGTGATGCGCGAGGCACCGGACTGGAAATCTTTTCACAGCCAGAACATCACGGTGAACAATCTCCATACCGTGCGCGATATTCTTCGTCAGGATACCAGAACCGTTACTCCAGAGACTTCCCTTGATACGGTGATGCAGATTATCGATGGCAACGACATTCAATGCGTTGCGGTTGTTGACCAGAAAAAACACCTGGTGGGAATGATAGCTGACAGTGACCTCCTCCACTTCTTCAAACCCGATCCCAACGGGTTTCAGGCTCTTGTTGCCCGTTTTGTTCATCCTTTTCATACGAAGATGCCGGAAAAACTTGTCCAAACCACAGCTGGCCAGGTAATGCGTACAGAGCTGAAAATTGCCCGGGAGGATATGGTTCTGGAAGAAGCGATCACTCTCATGACCCAGGAACAGCTCAAACGATTGCCTGTAGTGGATAGTCAGGGGATTTTTCTGGGCATGATCAGTCGTGACAGCCTGCTGCGCACCGGATTCAAATCGTTATAAGCTGGTGATGCAGTACGAACCCAAACAGCTATAGCTGGGCAAAGCACCACCTTCAAGGCCAAAGGAACACGTTCTTTTCTTATCTCCAGATACCGATGTCGCGGGCATGGCCGCGCTCCAACAATCTGGGGTGGAGGTAAGAGCTGTGGCAGGGAGGGCAGAGCGTTGTTTGCTGCCCTCCGAAACCCTTTTCATAATTTCCGCAATAGATGGGCCTTCATCCTCTTTTCCTCAAATCTGGCCTTGATGGCGATCATAAGACCGGAAATCACCACCACAATCATCCCCAACAGGCTAAGACTATCGGGCATATGAGTAAAAACTACCCAGCCGAGTAATGAGGCGAAAACCAACTGCATATAGTTAACTGGGGCCACCTGTGAGGCCGAACAAAATCGATAGGCCAGGGTAAAACAGAAATGGGCCATGACTCCTAAAAAACCAATGAGTACAAAAAGCCAGAGATGAAACAAGGAGGGCATCTCTCCCCCAAGGAACCAGGGCAGGACAACACCAAAACAAACCGCGCCGACAACCGCGCTATGAAAGAGCATGGCCAAGGTCTGTTCACTGGCGGCCAGGACACGGGAGAGCAATTGATAGGTTACGTTGGCGGTCACCGCCATAAAGGCACAGACAATGCCCAGCGCATCCAGCCCACCGCCGGGACGCACGATACACAACACCCCTATAAACCCTCCCCCTGCAGCCAGCCAGCCCACGGGACCAATGCGTTCTTTAAGCAGTGGTCCGGCCATCAGCACAACGAGCATTGGGGCTAAAAAAATGATGGCTGTTGATTCGGCCACCGGCATACGCTGCAGGGCCATCCCAAAGAAAAGGGACGCCGCAACCAAAGAGAGCGAACGAACCATCACAAGGCCTGTTCTGGTAGTCTGCACCAGTGCGCTACCCTGTGATGGCCACAAAAAACTCAGCATCAAAACAACCTGAACCAGGTAACGAATCGCCATCACCATAGGCACGTTATAACGCATAGTCAAATACTTAGTAGTGGTATCCATGGTGGCAAAAAACATAGTGGCCAGCACCACCAAACCGAAACCAAGAAATGGACGTTGCTGGAGCCGAGATGGCGTTTTCCCCTCCTTTCCATGCTGCTGCGCCTGCATAATCTCGCTGCTCCTTTTCCTTGAATCGTGATCATTTATTGTTGCCGACCCCAGGAAAGTCTGCAATCACAAACATGCCTCTGACCAGCAGCATGATTTCATTTTGGTTATTCGTTTGTGTAATTCACCTCATATTTAAGGTCAATCACGCCTCCGTCACCGCGTTGACATTCCATCAATAAACATCCAAATTATAATGAGTAAACGTTACAAACATTCATTCTTCCCTTGAGTTGGCCCCATTAATGCTTACAATGAATGAGTATCACTTATTTAAGGAGAATGACTATGCTCTCAGCCATCAGCTCAGCCGTGTCCGGTTTACAGGCCTACTCACAAAAGACAGCTGCCACAGCCAATAATGTAGCTAACATGAATACCCCCGGTTTTAAAAGCGATGTGGTTACCTTTTCCAGCCAGGTTCCCCAGGGAGTCACCACCAATGTCAGCAAGAATGAATCTGCTGGTCCGCTTATGGCGGAGCAGACCAGTGACGGCATGGAGATGGTCGAACAGTCCAATACTGACCTAACCAACGAGATACCGGATCTGATTATGGAAAAAAATGGTTTCAGCGCTAATCTCAAAACCCTGCAAGCAGCCGATGAAATGACGAAGAGTCTGCTTGACATCAAGGCATAGTTACACACCTCGCTGACAACCAAAAAGGCCGCCTTCTCTGAAAAGAGAAGGCGGCCTTTTTTGTTGTGGCAACCCACAACGATATTTCACAGTTCCCAACGAATCTCTGGTCTACCCTGCGACTGTACACTCCGCAACTCCTGGTGTCGCGGGCACGGGTTCGCTTATAGATTCAAATCTCATACTCCTGCAAAGGCAAAAACACGCCTATGGGCTCAGGCAGACCGATACGCCGATGTACTTTATGCAGATACGTCAACAATGGGTTCGCCATGGGCTGCCCCTTGGTTGCCAGCAGAGTTCCATCCTTATCCCGAATATCTTCAGCCAGAATCATGCGCGGAGTCAGCTCACTGGCACGCACGTAGAGCAGGACCTCGTTGTGCAATTCAAAGCTGAAATCGTTGAGGCGATCGACAAGTGCAGGATCATAAAAAGGTTGATCCGCCCGTAATTGGTTCAACGCCTCATCGGGCGATTTACCCGTCGAAAGCAATAAGTCCAGCCCTATGGCTGTCTGGAGAATACGGCTACATAATGGAATAGTTTCTTGCATTTCCGGGTCATCGTACGCTGGAAATTGGTGCGGAGATTTTTGCAGTAATCCCAAAATTTCGATAATGACTTCAAACCGGGGCAGATGCATCAACAAGCGAGAAGCAACATCAAACTGCTCGCGGATGCGGATATTATCCTCCTGACCAATGACTCCCCCACCATCATAAAGCATCATAGTTTCCTGGGATAAATTCAAACAACCCAACTGAGACAGAACCGCGGCCATCTCGACTAACATGCGCTGTTGTGGCCTCAGCCCTCTTGCCATATGGCGAGAAAAATTTTTGAGCCGGCTCGCTTTACGCTGTGCTGTGGGGTTCACCATCGCCAGGATCTGCGAGAGCATCCCTACCAGCCCCTGCTGGGTTCGCTCTCCTATGAAGCGTTTGCTGACATTCAACTTGTACGTATAAATCCCTTCTTCAAGGACCGGGATCAGCGTCTGCATGGGACAGGGTTTGGTCAAAAATTTGAAAATACGTCCCTTGTTGACAGCATCGATGGCAGCCTGCTGGTCAGCATAGCCGGTTAACAGGACCCTTGAGGTATCGGCATCTATTTCATAAGCTTTCGACAATACCTCAACCCCATTCATCCCCGGCATACGCATATCGGAAATCAAGACAGAAAAAGGGCCCTTTTCTTCAAAAATACGTAACCCCTCTTCCGGATTCTCTGCGACGAACACTCGATACTCAGGAGTGAGACTTCGCTTGAAACTCTTGAGAATTTTATAGTCGTCATCGATAAACAAAATTGATGAATACATACAACTCCCTCCTATCTGACAGGATGCAGCAGATGTTGAAATTTTTTGGCGATATCTTGATATTTTTCAGAGTTACTCATATCTCCATTACAAATTTTGTTGGCATGCCAAACTGCCTCCAAAATTGGAGAAAGACGACAGATCTCAGGGGCGTCATCGTTCCCATGATGTAAGGCAATCGCCTCGGTAATGTTGTGAGGAAGTCCCCAAAGTGAGGTCAGGTAGCCCCCGATAATGGCATGATTGGTTCCAAGAAGATCCATCTCCGCCTCACTTTGGGCTATGCCTTCTTCCTCACAGCGACGCAAAATCTGGGCATACTCATTGGGCATATGATGAACCAGGATCAGCTTGCCAACCTCATGCAGCAATCCGGCCAGGTAGGCACTGCTTCCAGAGGTTGGGTCATCACTGATAAACTCGCTTATCTCCCTTGCCAGGGTTGCTGTACAGAGGCTGTGTTGCCAGAGATCGTCAAGCCTGAACGCCTGGCGTTCCTGCTCATTGCAGCTATTGAAAACATGCTGGGCAATCACCAGGTGCCGCAAAATTTCCAAACCCAGATAGGTTACAGCCTCATGCACAGTCAAGATTTCTCGATTCAGCGAAAAAAAACTGGAGTTAACCAGTTTTAAAAGCTGTGCCGTCATGGCAATATCTTCAGCAACGACATCGGCTATATCGTTGGTTGTAGTCTCCTGATTCTCAAAAAGATCCATCAGCTTATGAAAAAGCGGTGGCAGGGATGGCAGGGAACTCAAGCCACCAAGCAACTCCAGGAGCTTGGGTTCGTGCAGTCGTTGATCCAGATCGCGAATCATTTCCAGCAGGAGCTGCAGGTCTTCATTGCGAATAGGTTTCCACAAAAAATAATGACTCAGAGTCATTAACTCACAATAGGTCTCTTTATCGGGCTGACCGGTCAGGACAATCCGTATAATCTGAGGGTAGAGTTTTCGGACCTCCTGCAAAAGCTCATAGCCATTCATACGCGGCATCCGCATATCGGTGACCAAAGCCTGAATATCGTGCTCTGCCATTATCTCAAGCGCCTCTGCACCACTTTCAGCAAAATACATGGTCCATTGCTTTTTCAGCGGGTGGAGCATACGCCGTAATCCGCGAAGAATATTGGGTTCGTCATCGACGAAGAGGATTGTTTTCATGTGCAGTCCTCTAGCTACGCATTTAAAAATTACTGATTATTTCGAATTTAGGGGAGGGGATGCTTTGACATAAACAACCATTTGATTATTATGGGAAAATTTGATTTCCACGTCAAAACCACCCTGATAACCTATGGTACGTATAGATGGCCAAAACATCCCCAAGAAACAACCGTACAATATGTACACCCTTTTGCAATAAAACCTATGTCGATACTGTAGAGTGCCCTCAGAAATTTCGTGCTCAATTAGATGATATGATAGCCAGATGTCCGGAAATTTTTCCGCTTGAGATCCAGCATGGCTATCGGATGAAAGACAGTTACGTCTCAATAAGGCTCAACATCCGGATACGACGGATAGAAGTGGAAAATACGAATTTTACCATACGTCCATCATTTGTGATGCCCTATCAAACAGCATTCACCAAAGATATTGACAACGCCCTGTTTCTACGAAAATTTGATATACCGTTTTGGGCACTTGCACATGTTTTCGGCAGAAATGCATCGTTTTGGTATCGGCTTGAAAGCCACTTGGGACGATTCAGTATCGTCGGGACTACCATTAAGGAACCGGCCAAACTGCCGGCGCATCTCGTTGCCGACGAAAAGCACACGAAAATACGGGGCAAAAAGTGCTATATCCCAACAACTGTGGCTGAAGGCTGTATACTCGGTGTCGCCGTTACCGAAAAGGCAGACAATGCCGACCTTGAGCGAGGCTACAGCACCTTCAAGCAAGAGGCTCTGGATCTAAAACCGAAGTACTCCCCAAAGACTGTGAATACAGACGGCTGGGCAGCAACCAAAAATGCATTTGGCAACCTTTTTCCATCGATATGCATCTTGTCCTGTTTTCTGCATATTTACATTAAGATACGCGACAGATCCAAGAAAAAACACAGGGAGCTATTCATCGAGGTGGCAACAGCGCTTTGGGAATGTTTTCAAGCCCCCACAAGGCGTTCATTTTCCCAAAAAATCAGAAGACTTGTGGAAGCAGCACAATACGAATCGTATCCTGATGTGATTCTAGCCCCTTTGAAAAAGATCAAGAGCAATATCGTTGATTATTCAATGACATACAAGCACAAGGGAAGTCACAGAACAAGCAACATGCTTGACCGGTTAATGCAGGGAATGGACCGCCACATGTACAATACGAGATATTTCCACGGTTCCCTGGAAGCAGCAGAGCAAAATATTCGGGGCTGGGCGCACATCAAAAATTTTGCTCCGCAAAACCCGAAAACGGTGAAACAACATGCTGGATTGAAAAGTCCATCCGAACAGTTGAATGGCCGTCGATATCACGATTGCTGGCTACAGAACCTTTTGATTTCCTCCTCTCTTGGAGGATTTCGAGGGGCTCCCCTAAATCCGAAATAATCAGAAAAATTACACAGGAAGACGCAGGATAAAGGTTGTCTCCTGCCCTTTGCTGCTCTCAAATCTTATCTTACCACCGTGTTGGTTGACGATAACATCATAGGCTCTGGCCAACCTCTGACCTGTTCCCTTGCCGACCCCCTTGGTCGTGAAGAAAGATTCATATCGGTGGGGATCTTGTCCTGGTGCCCAGGATGACTGAATTCTTTCATGGCCTCGACTATTTTCACCACCCGGTGAATCCCCTGCAGGGTCTCCTCAATACTTGTCGGCACCTCTTTCAGGAGAAACTCAAGATCGAGCTCATTCATCTCGGTGGCGAGGTCCGCTGGCAGGATGTCCGGCTGATACGACTGCAACAGTTTCAGCACCCCATGCACATCCGCAAAAGACTACTCAATAAAGGTAGCCAGGGAACTCTTTGCCTCTTCCGCCAACTGCTCGCGGGTAATATCATCAACACTGAGCACGATGGCGATACGGGTGACACTACACCGAAAATAACCCCGAATATTTATCTGATCCAGATGATAGACAATATGGAGCAATGGTTTGTCCGTAGTCTTCCAGACTTTGTTGAGAACGCAGTAGAGTGTGCTGATAGGTCGTATCCAGCGACCTGAGGTTCAGCAGATAGAGGGCGACGACCAGCAGGGTAAGGCAGACAAAAAATCCGATTGTCAAAAATCGGCGGACGGGCCCCGGTTGTGCAAATAAAGAAGCAGACATAGGTTCACCTGGCTCTGGCTTTTTTAAGCACGTCTACAGAGGACGTGCAGAGTGGACATGTATCGAACCTTGACGAAAGGAACGGAGCATGCACAGATAGCCCACAACGTGGCAAGACGTTGCGTACATGCATCACTAAGCAGATACGGTGCCAAGTGATTAAGAGAAGGTGAAAAAATAAACCTGAATCAAAAAAGCTAAAAAAATATGCAAATTTAGATATTTCCGATACAGAAAACTTCTACGCTGCAGATAAAGGAATCGTTCACGGACAAATACGACCTCTCAATATGAGAGAAGTGCAGACTGGGTACCTTTAACCTGAGAGACCAAACTGTTTTAACTTGCGATAGAGCGTTGCCTCACTTATCCCGAGAAGGTTAGCGGCCTGGCGCTTATTGTTCCCGGTTTTACGCAGGGCGTTTTCCACTGCCGACTGTTCATAGGCTTCAAGGGAATCGTTTTCAGGGGAGCACTCTTTTTCACAGCCACAGCCCACCACTAAGGTCGCAGGAAGATCCGCGGGTAAAATGACCTCTTCCTCGGCCAGGGCCAGGGCCCGTCTGAGAACATTTTGCAACTCACGAACATTACCGGGCCAATGATAGGCCTGAAGCAGACGCAAGGCATCCCCTCCCATTTCTTTAGGACGATCGCTGGAAAGGTTGTGCAGCAGATGGGCAACCAGGAGCGGAATATCGCCACTTCTTTCACGCAGTGGCGGCTGGATAATGGGGATAGCAGAGATCCTGAAAAAAAGATCTGCTCGAAAATGCCCCTTGGCAACTTCCTGTTCGAGGTCCCGATTGGTGGCGGCTATTACCCGTATATCAACAGGCTGACTTTTAGTACTCCCAACCGGTCGCACCTCCCGCTCCTGGAGCGTACGCAGCAGCTTGGCTTGCATCTTCAAGGGCAATTCACCGATCTCATCAAAAAAAAGAGTCCCCTCATTGGCTGCTCGAATCAGCCCCTGGGTAGGAAGATCAGCCCCGGTAAAGGCACCTTTTTCATAACCAAAAAGTTCGCTCTCCAGCACACTCTCATTGATGGCGGCGCAATCAATCACCACAAAGGGACCATTTTTTCGCAGGCTATGATGATGAATAGCACGGGCCGCCAGCTCTTTTCCTGTTCCCGACTCGCCTAATACCAGGACCGGCGCATCGGAAACCGCCACCCGGGGAATCAGACTCTTCATCTCTTTGATCGCCGGAGATTCACCGACCAAATCGGGAAAATCAAACGCTTGCTGAGTGGTTGTCTCTGTGAGTTTGCGTTGTTCCCAGACGGCATAATAGTGAGCAAGCACCTTGCAGAGTATGTTGGGTGGGCATGGTTTTTCTAAAAAATCTGCAGCCCCCAGCTTCACCGCCTGAACAGCTTCCTGGACACCGCCATGACCAGTCAGCATGATGACAATAAGATCTGGATAGTGCTCTATGAGCTCCTTTAGAACCGATAACCCATCACGTTCAGGCATCTTTAAATCGAGCAAAACGAGGTCAAATGGTTTTGCCGCCATTGCGGCGATCCCCTGCTGGGGATCGGTCTTTGTCGTAATCGCATAGGGTGTATTGATTAAAATCCGCTTCAATGAACGAAGAAACATGGGATCGTCATCAATGGCAAGAAGAGTAAACGTCTTTGTTTTGCTCATAGTAGTCATTCGTATAGTGACGTTAAGGAAAAGGGTTTTCTCTAAATATCTTCTTGAAATCAAACCAGTTAGTCAAGCTAAACCACTTAATCTCGCCCCTTTTTACAAGCAAACTCCAACCGTTCTGACCAGATGAATAAGAACCATTTTTAGTTTAAAATACGTTTAGCACATTAACTTTTGGGTGCTTCTCTCATATTGCAAGACTTTGACTGAGACTCTTGCAATATGAGAGAAGTCTTTCCTTATTCTCTCTGCCCAGAGAATGCCCACTTTCGCCTTAAACAGCGGAACCTCTCATGCTATTCACTTGAAAACAATACATTTTCTCTTAAAATTTTGCATTTAAGCTCTTCAAAGTTTTCTTTTCTGTTGTTTTGGCCTCCCCCTTGCTTTTGTTCCCGAAAGATGCACAGATATTTCCCCAGGCTCAGAGAGTTATCAGGGGAAGCTTGCAACGCAAACAAATAATGGAGAGCACCTCATGCCTCTGCTCGACGATCTTCACCGCCCAAAACGATTTCAGGCCTCTTCCTGTATGCTCTGGTTTTTTGTGATCGGACTGGTCCTGTTCTTTGCCTGGTCTGTCTTCCACACCGTCGCAGAGACTACGCGAGGCACAGGTGAGGTTATATCCAGCAGTCCAGTTCATAGACTGAGGATTACTGATGGGGGAGTTCTTGACTCCCTCAGAGTTGCCGAAGGGGATTTAGTTCAGGCGGGACAGGTAGTTGCCCTCCTAACAAAAACTCCAGGAGGCATGGTCGAAGAAAGTACACAACACCTGCCCCCCAAGCATTCGATAATCAATATCATTCGAGCGCCAATCAACGGAATTGCCAAGAATCTTAGAATGGCTTCACCGGGAGCTGCTCTCTTCACTGGAGAGGAATTGATGCAAATCATCCCCATACCGGAAAAACTCATCATAGAGGCTAAGGTGCATCCCGAGGACATGTCTGCCATTCACTCTGGGCTATCCGCATCTGTTACATTTAATGCCGAGAATTCAGCACTGAGAGGAACAATGGAGGGCACAGTGAGTTATATAAGTGCAGATATAATCAAAGAAGATGGAAACAGTAAGAAACACAACTCCTACAGGGTCTATGTAGAAGCCGACTGTAGACAAATCAAAACAATTTCAGGCAAACTGATCGATATTCTGCCTGGAATGAGCTCACAGGTTGATATACACACTGGAAGGAGCACCGTGCTTGATAATTTCCTTAACTTACTTCGCCTCCCTCCCCAAGGCACATAGCTAAGGGTAAAGGAGGGTGTTTAATACGTTAACGCAATGCCCGTAGGTTAGGCGCTAATCTGCCCACATGGAAAAGGCTGTGGGCGCAATCATCTCTGAGCCCACAGCCGTTCTTAAACCTTGGATGAATCCGTGATCCAAGGTTACAATTACATTGAATGATTAACGTCGTCGCCGATCGTTCCCCTGCTCTCCCTCATTCCTTTCTTCTTCATAGCCTCTTGTTTTTTGGTCATAACGTTTATAATCAGGTGTTTTAACCTCATTACGTCGATCACGTCTGTCTCTACTTTTGTTGAGATTGTCGCGATCATTTCGTCTGTTCATATCGCGCCGCCGCTGTTCTGCTTTAGCTTTATTTCGTTCCAACCGTTCCTGATCTCTAGGATCATGTACCGGACGGCGCTTATCTCTATACTGTATCTCTTTATTTTTTCGATAATGCTCTTTCCCCCAAGAATCCTGTCGAGAACGATTACGATCATCTCTGCGGCGATCATGTTGTTTACGATACTGATCTAAGTCATCCCGATCTTTATCATGCCGGTATTTCGGATCTTTACGTTTGGGCGGCTTTTGTTTTTGATCCCGGTGATCGTGGTAATAATGACGCCCTCTCCACCGGGTCTCCCGGGGCCAGTGATTTCGAGGCAGGACAATCCATTTACCCCGTTTATGTTTTCTGTAATACCAGCTGGAATTGGAGTAATAATAATAGAATCCCTGATAGCTGTAATAGGGTTGGTCTGAAAGGATAACAGTAAAGGGCAAGGCCGGGGCAACGACCACAGAAGGACGATAGTAAGGATCAGAATAATAGCCGTCAGCAGGGACAACACACCCCGAAACGAGGAAACCGCTACTGACAACCATGAAAAGTGCAAGTATGGTTGATCTGTTCATAAAACACCTTGGGTTAAATTGACTGACTCGTGCATGAATCCATGACTGCACGGCTGGATCGGGCAAAGAATGTTCTCGATTACTCGGCTGAACACGTGCGGATTCAAGCTCTATGTGGATAGTGTCGCACAAATAGGGTTCGTTTGTCTAAAATAAACTTTTGGTACTTACAAATGGTTAATACTTCCATAAATAAAGCCCCACCCCTTTCCCAGTACTTTCAAAATTCAAGCCAAAAAGCTATAGGTTCGCAAAGGGTTCATTATTGTCCCCACTGCGCCGCTCCCTTTTCTGCAAATCTCTGCCCATCTCACCTACGGCAACAATGCTCCCAATGTGGATATGTGCACCACTTGAATCCAGCTCCGGGAACCACCATCATCCTCCACACACCAGAGGGAAAAATTCTTGTGGGCAAACGTCTCCCAACAGCAAGCTATGGTGGGCTCTGGTGTTTACCTGGAGGATATATCGAATTCGAGGAATCCTTTATTGAGGCAGCACATCGTGAAGTCCTTGAAGAAACAGGGTTAGAGATTGAGGTGGAAGGAGTGATCAATGTGGTCTCAAACCTGCTGGATGAAAGTCACCATACTCTGGTCATTGTTCTTCTAGGACGGGTAACGGGGGGCCATGAGTCTGCAGGCGATGACCTGGCAATCTTGCGTTGGGTCACTCAAGAGGAGCATGAACATATCATCTACGCCTTTGAGGCTGATAAAAGGATTATTGATGTGTTCTTTGCAGGTGGCTATCACCTCTTACCCATTGACCCTAAGGCGGAGGCCTGTATACACCTTAAATGATCCCCCAGCCTACAGGAGGAGAAGCTCTGATAGAAAAAAACAACTCTAATCCGTATCATTTTGGCGACACAGATCCCCAGCGGTTGGTTGAACTTCTTGCCGATACGCCCGCTCTCGAGGTGCGCATTCGTCAGCTGATCTGAAAGGAAATGAGGAACGGAAATGTGCTCCATAAGGGAAAAATTCATCTTCTTTTCCTTTTTTTCTTCACTTTCTGGTCTTGAGGGGTCGCAGTATAAAATTCCGGTTCATAGCCCACGGTAAAGGGCTCGCTTATATTGGATCTTAGACTCAAGAAATGACTGTTTTGCTTATCAAAGGGACAAAGAGGCTCCTTACAGGGAATGAAGCCAAATTTCTGATAAAACTTGGGCTCCCCCAGGACAAATATGGGATGGGAGGTCACAGCCTCCTGGCGCAGGGCAAAACGAAGGAGCTCTGAGCCAATCCCCTGTCCTTGCATCTGGGTCTGGACCGCGAGAGGTGCCAGATGAAGCCCGCAGACCTCGTCCCCATGATATGCCAGGGTGAAACAGATATAGGCGATGACAGAATTTCGGTGCAGACAGGCCCACTCATACAACACTCTCTCCCGGGCATGCAGGTTATCAAAGAGCTGCACCTCGTATCGGCTCGGTGAAAAGGCACGCTCGACCAAAGAGCCAGCCTTAGGGAGTAATTCCTCTGTCAGGGGACGTATCTTCATTTATTTTCCTCTCTCCTGGATTCAAGATTCAATCCATATTGGCTTTTTTACGTAAGGCATTCAGAAAGCGGGAGCGCACCTGCTCACTCATGAGGGTCTGCTTGACCAGAGGCAATTGAAGAAAACCGCCGACCAGGCCCCGCATGAACTGGTGGGACCGGCTCATGGGGTTATCAAAAATCAATGTTTGCAGAGTGTTTCTTTCCAGCGACTGCATCAGGACCCGTTCAAAGCTATCTTCGGGATGATATACTCGTTGCTTGCGAGGATGCAGTTGTAACGCGCCTGTGGGACATTTCAGCGCACAGACACCACATCCCAGGCAAAATTCACCTACTTCAGCCCGAGGCTTGGTACGTCTCCCCGTTGGTGTACCCTGGCTTTGTTTGAGAGACAAGGCTTCAATGGGGCAGGCACGCACACAGAGTCCACAACCAATACATTTTTCATGCTCGACTTTGGCCACCAACGATGAGGTAACGAGAATACCAGTATATCCCGTTTCGCGAATGCCATGGAGCAGATTGCAGCAACAACCACAACAGTGGCAGATAAACCCTGTATCCCGACGTACGTTATCAGCCGATAAGGTCAGCCCCAAATCACGTGACCTGGCTAGGATATCACGCATCTGCAGCTTATCGATGGGCTTGGCCAACCCATTTCGAATAAGAAATTCAGCCCCGGTACCCATGGAGGTACAGGTTTCCATGGGGACTCGACAGGGAGGATGGCCCAGGTGGTGTTTTTCGTGGCGACAGGAACAGAGCCCCAAAGAAAATTTGCTCTGATTTTCAATCAGTCCGCTTGCCCGTTCATAGTCGAGAATCTCCACATGCTCGGCCTGGGTTCCCTCATGGGGGAGGGCCCGCATAATCGAGACCTGTTGCCCATCTCCAAAATTTGCCGCAAGAAATTCTTTCCCGCCAAACATATAACCTTGAAACAGTTCCGCCCAGGCTGCAAAGGGCAGATCGGGGCCGACGCGCATCATGGTGAACTCAAAAAAGCCAATCACTAGGGGACTGACCATATAATGGTATTCCGTACCGTCCCAGATATCAATCACCAGTCCTTTATGACAAAGTGTCTCTAACTGATGCTGTAAAGGAAGAGGCTCCAGCTCACAGAGCTGGGCAATCCGGGCAAGTTTTGCCGGTCGATAGGGCATGCGCACTAAAAGTTGAGCATCTTCCCTGCTGTACAAAGAGCGGATCAGTTGCTCAAACACTGGAGTCCAGGGCGTACGTATCGGTGCCTGGTCAAGCCGGGAGGCCAACTGTTTGTAGATGTCTTTACTCGCGATATGTCCCATGGGTTTTCTCCTTTGCCTAGTCCACTTCAGTACCCACTTAGCGATTTTTCATCATCCCAGCAAGGAAGAATCATCACCACGCTTCAGGGAAAGGTGTATACTGGTGCAACCCAATTTTTTTTCTCGTAAAAAGCCCAGAGAACGACGTTCCGATCTTCTAAAAGGGAGTCACCATGCACGGCTACATCCAGGTATACACAGGCAATGGAAAGGGAAAAACCACCGCAGCTCTTGGCGTAAGTCTGCGGGCGGCAGCGGCTGGGCTGAAGGTCTTCATTGGCCAGTTTGTTAAGGGCATGCACTACAGTGAACTGGATCTTCTCCCTTCACTGCCCAATATCACCTTAAAACAGTATGGTCGGGGTTGCTTTATTTATAGCCAACCAACCCAGGAGGATTACGCCGCCGCTCAAGACGGTCTTGCTGAGATGGCCCAGATACTCCACTCCGGTAGCTATGACCTGGTTGTACTCGATGAGATCAATATTGCTCTCTACTTCAAACTGTTTCCAGTCGAAGACCTCATTGAAGCACTCAAGGCTCGTGCCCCCAAGGTTGAGGTCATCCTGACTGGCCGCTATGCTCCCCAGGAGATCATTGATATGGCAGATCTGGTCACGGAGATGCGAGAAGTAAAACATTACTATGAACAAGGCGTTGAAGCCCGAACAGGCATAGAAAAGTAAGAACGCCTTGAGTCCCTCTCCTGTGCTTCAGGCTGAAAAACGATGACGCCCCCTGCCTCTGCCACGCCCTCTTCTCCCAGGTCGATTTTCTTCATTCTGCTCGATCACCTTGGTCAACAGTTCTCTGAGTTGCTCACGCTCCCTAGAGGTAAGGCAAGAAAAGACATCTGTTCCCTGTTCTGCATGCACCTGATTGCTCCCCTGTTGATTGTCTCCATTTTCTTGCAGAGAAAGAATAAACCCTCGTTTATCCGCCTCATTACGTCTGCGAACAATACGTCCGTTTCTTTCAAGTTTGGCCAGAATTTCACTTAGGGAAGAGGAGCGCACACCAAGCATCTCCAGCAAGGCTCCTTGGGAGAGTGGGCCATGCTCTTCAATGAGCTTGAGTACACGGTGCTGGGCATGGGGCACCTGGCAGTTTCTTCTTGAAGAGCGGGCCATCATTCGAAATGTTTGATGAAACAGCTCTGTCAATTCATTTTGTCCATTTTGGGAAACAACCGCACCAAGTTGTCTCATTCGCCCTTTCCTTGCATGGATTGTACAAAGGCTTCCCCTTTGGGACATCCTGGTTCACTTAAGGGGCAGTGATTTTTACAGAGCGGACAGCTGACATTCAGCGCATTCTCCGTTGCCTCTGGAGTATTGTCGATCCTGGAGCGAACCGTAAATGAATTTTGCCCCCTACAGCCACGCCCAAAGCGAGACTGTCTGCTTTCCAGGGATTCCTGATAACATTTTCCCCGGCCACGGCCCTGGTGTTTTCCCTGATGCTTGTGTTGTGTTTTTTGACATGTAAACATGATCGTCTCCTTGTTCGATGTTTAATTAGGAAGGTACCTTTTTAGCTTACCTACAAAGTAAGCTCTAACCTTCACCTGTCAAGATAACGAGGTACCTTCATAATTATTTCCAGGGTCCCTCGAAAACAATAGAAAAATCCTATTTATTTTTATTCTGTATGGGATAACCTTAAATTAAATCCCCATCCGTTATCCGTTGGTCTTCATAAAGACGGATCAGAACACTGTAGAAAGGGCCAAATGCCCGAGGAGTTGCTCATGAGTACGATACTGATTTTTGGTAAACAAGGTTGACCCTACACCGATCGCGCCCGTGCGGCGAACCCGGATCATGTCTATCATGATGTTAAACAGGATAGTCAGCGTATGCAGGAAATGCTCGGCTACAGTGGAGGGCAACGAAAGGTGCCGGTTATCGTCAACGATGGTCAGGTGACCATCGGGTATGGAGGATCCTGAGGCGTATAGCCTGCATTTGTGACAGCGGCTGGTCGCTGACCAGCCATACATGTTCACGAATTCCGGGAAAATTCGGCGGTCGTCGAAAAAAAATGGGCTGGACAACAAGCGTGCCCAGCCCAGCAAAGAGCCCATTACAGGGAAATCATTGACTCAGCGTTCAGCAAGCCAATAAAAGCCAAAGCGTGGAATAACCAATGAATCTTTAAAGGTTTCAGGACGTTCTCCCCGAAAGAGATCAATGAAGGGACGGTGTGTCCCTCCCCAGGGACCGAGCTCTTCCAGGTTGAGATGCTGGGGACTGTCGCTGAAATTTGCTACGACCAGGACCCACTCATTGGCCCGTTGCAGATGATAACGGCCAAAGACGAAGAGATAGGGATTTTCTACCTCAAGCAGTTCGCGGTTATTAAAATCGGAGAAGACTTCAATCTCCTTACGCACCGCAATCATTCGCTTGATTTCACTGAAAATTTTATATTCAACCGTTCCCGGAATATTGCGTTGTTCTGCCGTATCCCAATCGATGGAGGGACGATGTACCCAACGGGTGTCGCTCATTTTAAAGGGATCTTCCCGATACGAGTCGTCATTGAGGGTCCCAATGGCATCACCGTAATAGAGCAGAGGCAGCCCACCAAAGGCCATGATCATGGAGTGGAGTAAAATGATCAGTTGGACAGCATCATCAATGGCCGCGGAATCTTCGGTTTCCAGTGCATACTCAAGCCCGGCCAGCGAGGCAAGGGAGCCCGAGATGCGCGCATCGCCTGTCTTGGGGTTCAGACCAAAGGGCAGGCCCCTGGCGTGGGAGTTTTCATAGTTCCCGGTGAAGTAATCAATGAGAAACTTGCGATGTCTGGCCGGTTCATAGCCGCAGGCAACGATGGATCTGTCATCAAAACCAAAACCAATATCATCGTGACAACGTACATAATTCAGCCAGGTAGCCCTGTCGAGCTTGACCGGAAGACTTTTGATCCCCTGGTTGAGCAAACGGGCATTCTTGGTCGCCACCGCGTCCCATAACAATGCCATAAAGGTGGCGTTGTAGGCTATCTCGCACTCCTTGGCGATGACTGCGTCTTCTCCAAAATATTTGATAACCTCAAGGGGGGCGACAATAGCCTCCGCAATAAAGACAACTCCTGGTGCGGTCACCTGACAGCAGTCTTTAAAGAGCTGGAGAATCAGATGGGCCTCGCGTTCATTTTGACAGGTCGAGCCGATTTTCTTCCACAAAAAGGCCACGGCATCCAGACGAAGAATGTCAGCCCCCTGATTGGCCCAGAAGAGGATGATATTGATCATCTCGATAAAGACGGAGGGGTTGGAATAGTTGAGATCCCACTGAAAATCATTGAAGACCGTCATCACCCAGCGCTGCATGTCCTCATCCCAGGTGAAATTTCCCGGCGCATTCTCAGGGAATATCTCAGGCATGGTCTGCTCGAACATGTCCGGGACGTTGCGGTTTTCAAAGCAGTAATAATAATCCTGATATTTCTGTTCACCCGCCCTGGCCTGGGTGGCCCAGTAGTGCTGATTCGAGGTGTGATTGACCACGACATCGAGCACCAGCAGGATTTCGCGCTGCCGCATCTCAGCTGAAAGGGCCTGGAGATCTTCCAGGGTTCCAACATCGGGATTGATATCTCTAAAGTCACTGACCGCGTAGCCACCATCGCTGCTGCCTTCAGGACAGCGCATGATCGGCATGACATGGACCATGTTCACGCCCAGGTCCTGAAAGTAGTAGAGCCTCTCTTTCAGTCCCTGCAAATTCCCGGCAAAGCCCTTGCAGTAGAGAGCCATGCCCACCCACTGCTGGGAGAGAAACCAGTTATACTCCTTCTCCCGCGCCAGGTCTTTATCTCGGAGCTCCTGAGGCCGTTTGATGTACTGGTAGGCCATGGTCTCCACCAGTTTTTGGGCCTGTTCTTCAAAATCCTCGCGGTCTCCGTACAACCGTTGAAACAGGGAGTGGATGCCGTAAAAATTGGCGCCTAAACGGGTATAAAAATGGCGCAGGTCCTGTTTGGAGATTTCCGGCTTGATTCGGTTAAGAATGTCGTTGAGCAGTGTATGCGATACCTGTTCGTACATATTTGTTCTTCGTAATGAGAGAAAGTTAGCGTAAAAACTGGCCAATCACCTACCAAGAGTGGCCTGGAGAAAATTCCGGTAAAAGGCAGGATCGTTTGTGGTTGCTCCGCGCAGCCCGATCACTCGACTTGCAAAATCCTGGGCAAAGCACCCAATATCGGCAAGGGACCAGCCTGCGCGCAGACCATGAATATAGACAGCACTGAAGGCATCCCCTGCCCCCACGGTATCCACAAATACCGGAGCCTCTTTGGCTTGAAACCGAAAATGCTCCTTCTGCTGGGTCAGAACCCGTGCCCCCTCCGCTCCGCAGGTGACGATCAGTTGCTCAAGCCCGCATTGACTCAAAAGCGCATCCATCTGTTGTCCGATGTCCTGGCTCGAGTCTGTGAGCAGGGCTAATTCATGCTCATTCATTTTCGCCCAATGGGCCTTTTGTAACCAGGAGAGGACCTGCGCTTTCTGCCACCAGGGTGCTCGCAGGTTCACATCGAGAAAAATCTGTTGTCCATCCTGCCCGGCAAGTTGCTCCAGGGCCTGTTGCGATCTTTTTTCCCGCAGTGCCAGGGTACCATGGTACAAAATCCCTGTCTGCCATCCCAGGGGCAAGGCAGATGCGTCGATTGCATCGTAGCCGCTGTTGGCGACAATATCATACTGGGGTTCATTGTCGATAATCTCCACATTGACCCGACCGGTGGGCCGGTTTGGATCTTTCTGGAGGGCACTGAGGTTCATTCCCCAGCTCTGCATGGCCTCCACAATCCTATCTCCCTGAACATCGTTGCCGACACGGGAAATAAACAGCGGGGTATCCCCCAGCGCCTGCAGATGCCAGGCAACATTGAAAGGTGCCCCTCCCAAGACCTCTTCGCCGCTAGGAAAACAGTCAAAGAGGACCTCACCAAAAATATACAATCCTGATTCTGTTTTCATCTTGCTCCTCTCTCAGTTTTCAAGGATGCGAGCTTAAGCGGAGCTATTATATCCGGAGCAAAATGGGCCACTCCCTGAAGTACGCCTGCGGCATAGTTCCCCCCCAGCGGGAAGGTTGCATCGTTGGCCAGGTACAAAGAATCTTCCACCCCATGTGCGCGGACCATCTGCAGAGCCTGCTGCTGTGTATCGTCATCGGCATTGGCCACCAGAACTGAGCGAAGCGGACTTGCCATCACCGGCAGATCGTTGCCGCTATCACCGGCAAAGAGCACTTCCTCTTCCCCATACCCTAAGGTGTTCTGCAAATATTGAATCGCGTGGAGTTTGGTTGCGTTTTGTGGTAGAATATCAAGCAAACCAATATGTTCTGGCTCATCAACACTCCAAATGCAACTCGCCTTGACGCCTAGTCGGCTCAAACAGCCCTCAACCCGTGCAAGCAGAGCTTGGCGATCATTTTCCAAGCCCACATAATAACTGAGCTTATAGCGTTTTTGCTTTTCGAGTTCCTGTAACTGCAGTTCCTTAAATCCCGCTAAGGCCTCGAGCAGCTCCCGATGCGTTTTCCCCTGCCAGTCTGCCCCTATTTGCCGCTGCCAGTCATCAGATTCCTGCCAGTTCCCTCCCTGCTGCGCGTAAATAGCTGTCCCCACATCGGTGATCGCATAGGCGGGCATGGGCAGCTCGTAGTCTCGAATTGCCTTCTTGGTCAGTTCAATATCCCGCCCGGTGACATAGGCAAGAACAACGCCTGGAAGCTGGCAGAGTCGATGCAGTGCTTTCCGTGCCTGGGGGTGTTCGCTTTGTTGGCCGTTTGGAATCACAGTTCTGTCCATGTCGGTACAGAGCAATAGCCTAGGCATCGGATACCTCTTCTCCGGTCCGCGGATCGCGGCACTCCCCAAAGAAGTCATAGAATTCGATCGCCTCAAGGATTCCTGCAGCATAGGGCTTTTGGGAGAAATAAATGCGATCCACATCAATGAGCTGTGAGAGTTCCTCATTATGTCGGTTGGCCACAACCGCAGCCAGGGTATTGCCCCGCATCATATCCTCATCTGCACCCGACCCACCGGCAACAAAGACCTTATCCAGATCAAGACGCAGCTGCTCGACCACATAGCGAAGCGCCAGCCCCTTTGAGGCCCGTTGGGGCAGAATATCGAGAAATTGACCAAAAGCGGTCTGCATAAAAACGACCTGTTCATCACGGTACAGGATCTGTTTGATTTCTTCGATATCCGCAAGTTCTGGGTCAAAATAATAGCTGAGTTTATAGCGGCTCTGTTCGATTGCTGGCTGCAGCTTCAACCCGGGAAACTCAGTGAGGAGCAATTTCACAATATGCCTGGTCCACTGATGATCGATATGCTTTGCCCAGGCCGTATCAAAGGTGAGATCAGGGGCGTAGTAGATTTCGGTGCCGCTACTGGTGATCAACACATCCGGCTCGGGAATATTGTGTTTTTTCATCAGCTTAAGCGAAGCATCAAGCCGCCGACCAGTGGCAATGATGAAATAACAGCGTTTACGATGCCTTCTGAGTTGAGCAAGCAGCTCTTCAAGACTCTCATTGTCACCGATCAGGTTCAGATCCAGATCGCTGACAATGACACGGTCACCGTAGAGATGTTGCCTACGGACAATTGATTTGCGCACCAGCCGCTCCGATTCTTCCGTGATAGGCTTAAGCACCTCGACATACCGCTTGGCGTGGGCCCCCCAGGAATAATGTTCACGGACCCCTTTCAGACCGTTTGTAGCACATTGATTCCAGAGATCCCTATCCCGCAGGAGTTTGAGAATGGCTTCTCCAATGGATTGAGGTTCCAGGGGATTAATGAGAAACCCGTTCTGGCAATTATGAATAATATCTTTGGGGCCACCATCTTCTGTGGCTGCGATGGGCATACCGCTGGCCGCGGCCTCAATCAGAGTCAGCCCAAAGGGTTCGGTTAGGCCGGGGTTGACAAATACCCCCCCTGAAGCTGCAGCAATTCTGTAAATCAACGGCACCTGATCTCGACTGTGGTGCTTGGGCATGGAAACCATGCTATAGAGATCATAGCGATCAATGGTTACCAATAAGGTACGAAAAACCTCCTGAGCACCTTCATCAAGCTCATCGATGTCATCTCTGTTTCCGGCAATAATTACAAGATTAGCTAAAGCCTGCAACTGCTCCGATTGACCAAATGCCTCGACCAGGGCAACGATATTCTTTCGGTGATCAGGTCGGGAAAGAGCCAGAATAATAGGCTTATCCGGATTTTTCAGGTGTCTGGTTATTCGTTGATACAAATCACTTTTCAGTTCTTCTCCAGTGGGGGGCATGAACTGGTTGAGATTGGTTCCCGGTGGAATAACCACCATCTGCTCAGGTTGGTAGTAATCGTAGAGCTCATACTGCTCCGCGATTTCCTGATGCGTACTGGTTATCACCCGCTCGGCTGTGGCCAGAGACTGCTCTTCCGCCTCAATACGCCGGCTCATATTGAAACGGGATTCAATCTCTTCAGCGTTGAGCCCGCTTGCCAGCAACCGGCTACGCTTCACCCGCCCCAAGGAATGGCCGGTATGAATCAATGGGATACCAAGCTGGTTGGAAAGTCGTGAACCCACGTAGCCGGCATCGGCATAATGGCTGTGAAGAACATCAGGGAAAATATTATTTCCCTTAAAAAAGTTAACAAGATGATCTGCAAAAAAATCAAGATGATCCCAGAGTTGTTCTTTGGGCAGGTATTGATCGGGAGCGGCATCAATGCGGACAATACGTACCTTGTCCCCAAGCTTTTCCACGGGCTTGGCATAATCGGCGGACACACTTGTATCAACCACCCGCTGGGTGATCAGATCAACCTGGCAAATCCCCTTTTGTTTGGCGAGAGCCTGAGCAAGTTCGACAACATAGAGAGTCTGCCCTCCGGTATCTGCATCACGCCCAAGCTCAAGATCTTTTCCCCGAATCAACCCATGAATACTGAGTAAAGCAACGTAAAGTCCTTTTGCACTGTTCTTCATTCACCCCTCGTTACTACCGTTAAACAGGTTTATCATGAATCCACATGATGGAAAAACTGACGCGCCCTACCAAAGTGCTCATGGATTTAGGGACTCGATAACGTACTCACTTTGATTCGAGCGCAGACAACACGTATTTACAAAATCATTATATCCATAAATACAACAGCTTAGAAATAGAGTCAAGCCGCCCCCATGGATCATTCCTCAGTACCCCCTCGTCATTGTTCATTAAAAGCGTAAAAAATAGACTCTCATTGAAATATCAGAATGAACAAAAAGAGAGAGCCAGGCAAACCCTACCAAAAAAAATCCCTTCGGCGTTGGGCGCGAAGGGATATCTTTCACAGGCTAAATCGGTACTGATTCACCTGCTTCTGCATCCGTGATAGTGGGTGCCCACTGCTGCTGTTTATTGTTTATCGGAAAGCGCCTCAATGGTCACAAGCACTTCAACGTCTTTTCCAATCAAACCCATTGAATAGAATACACCACTCCCGACATTCAAAGCCAACCTATCTAAACTTAAGATACCATTAAAACCAATAACCTCTTTTCCTTTAGCAGCAGGGTGTTCCTTGACACCTGCCAATTTCAGCGGCAACACCACCGCATGTGATTTGCCTTTGATCAGCAAGGTACCAGACACATTATAGAGGCCATTGCCGGCATCTGTTATCGACTTTGATGTAAAGGTAATGGTTTTATATTTGCTTCCATCGAAAAAATCTGAGGAAAGCAGATGTTTATCACGTTTGGGCTCGCCTGTATCAACCGAGTCTACTTTAATTATGTACGATAGACTGCTTGCTTGTAAATTCTCAGGATCAAAGACAAGAGTAGTCTCTACATCTGCAAAACGACCATGAACCTTGGAAAAAATATGATCAATACTGAAATAAACATTAGAGTGGACAGCATCAACAGCCCAGCTTCGTGCCTGTGCCCAAACTTGAGGGACACTCAGAGTCAGAAGAGCTACACTTACATAGAGAAGACGAAAATATTTCATAAGGTCCTCCATAAGGATGAAAATATCAGGATGAACGGTGACTGCGATGAACCCAGCTGCCAGCAGCAGTTGCAAAGACAAGAAGACTAACAGTGATCAGACCATAGCGGGGCAGTCCGCCTTGAAAGGACTCGCTGACAAAGAGTATATGAAGAGTAACAAGAAAAAAGAGGCCATACCCCATAGGGCGATGCAGTGAGCTCCAACCTGCAAAACTAAGTTTCATCTGGGTGCGAAACTGGGAAAGAAGCACCGTTGCCAACAAAAGTACCAAACCAGCTGCCCCCAACATCTCAGGCCAATACTCTCTGCCAATAGGGAGGTTCGCAATACCTTCCGGTGCCAGAACGAGAAGCACATGACTTACAGCCAATACCGCAAGAGCGATACCGTTGCCCCGATGCCAACGCAGCAGTGAACCCGGACTAAAGGACTTGGCTAGAACTTCTGGCCGTAGGGCTAGTAGCACCTGCACTACCAAAAGAGCCAAAGTAAGCAGGCCTGCAAACTGACCAACCTGCAACAAGAGCTTATCAACACCAAGCTTATACCACAGCGTTTCTGTCGGATAGTAAAAGGGTACAGAGAGTACGGTTGCGAGAAAAAGAGCTCCGCTCGCTATAACCAGACTTCTCCTGGTTATACTTGCATTAGGATAGGGATTTGTCCTGTTTTGTTGCATGAAGCTTTCTCCAAGGATTTGTATCGTTTTCGACGAGCCCCACGTTGCACCCTATTTTGTAGAAAGGAATTATCGCCGTTGGATAATAATAATTCTCATTATACAAATACAAATCAACTACGCATTTGAGCAAACTTTGCTTGCAAATATGCATTTTCAATATTTCGAGGGGGTGAAAAAACAAGCTAAACAAAAAATTTTAATTGCAGTAACAGCTATTTCCAAACACCATACAAGCCAGTCTGACATTGACTGCAGCGACCATTGCTTACAGCAAGCACCTGACTTCTGAATCCTTGACGACCAATAAGCTGTTTGCGACATGAAGGACAAAAGGTATCCTCTCCGTCTGGAGTGGCCATATTGCCGGTGTAGACATAACGCAATCCTTCTGCAATGCCGATCTCACGGGCACGAACGAGACTCTCCATGGAGGTGGAAGGGCGATCAACCATCTGATAGGTGGGACGGAACCCACTGACATGCCAGGGAATATCTGGTGAGATTGAAACAAGAAAACGGGCGATATCGTGCAACTCTTCCTCACTGTCATTCAATCCCGGGATGACCAGGGTGGTTACCTCGACAACAACGCCCAGCTCATAAAAGAGGCGTATATTTTCACAGACTGGTTCAAGCTTGGCTTTACAGATTTTTTGATAAAATTCAGGCTGAAAGGATTTGAGATCAATATTGATACCATCGAGTACCCCAGCTAGATGACGCCCGACCTCAGGGGTCATATAGCCATTGCTGACAAAGATATTTTTCAATCCTTGCTGGCGGGCAAGTTGAGCGCAATCATGGGCAAACTCATAAAAGATAGTCGGTTCAACATAGGTATAGCTGATGCTATCACAGCCGTTTGCACGTGCCTGCTCCACCACTGAAGCCGGACTGGTTTTGCGGTCTCTGACCAGAGCTGTGTGCAGCTGTGGATATTGTGAGATTTGATAGTTCTGACAATGGAGACAGTGAAAATTACAGCCCACTGTAGCGATGGAATAGGAAGTACTCCCAGGAAGGAGATGAAACATCGGTTTTTTTTCTATGGGGTCGACACTCTCAGCAACCAGCATCCCGTAGACCAGGGATATCAGCTGGCCATTTTGATTTTCTCGCACTCCACAGCGGCCTCGCTTACCTGGTTGAATATGGCAACGATGATGGCAGAGATTACAGGAGACACTGCCATCAGCCTTTTGTTGATAAAAAAGTGCCTCATGCATGATATCCTCCTACAGGCAAGATTTTTCCAGCGTATTTCTGGAAATGCTTAGGAATTATTGGAAAGCATGGTCTGCAAGTTGGTCTTTTGATGGGTCAGTTCCAACTTTCTGCGAATGTTTTTGCGATGGATACTGATCGTGCCTGGTGAAAGATGCATGATGTCAGCGATCTCTTTTGTGCGTTTCCCCAGCTTCACCAGGTTAGCCACTTGCAGCTCTGCTGGGGTTAACCTGTTGAGTTTTGATGAAAATTTACTCGCAAAAGGCGAGGTTATTTCGTCTATATTGGTGGCAAGAATATCCACCAGCGTTCGTTGTTCTGTAGTCAGATGAGTTTTACGGAGTCTTTCCAAGAGCGGCTCCACCAAGTGCGAGGTGTTGGAGACAACCTGTTCACCCAGTATTTTTCGATCTTCTTCTCTTTTTTTTAAGAGCACGGTCAGAGCCACGTTGGATTCGTGTAATTCTGTTGTTCGAAGTGCAACCCTTCGCTCTAACTCATCGTTCATATCCTGCAATTGCTCTTGCACCTCGATAAGTTCGGAAATATCACGAAAAGCGCCAACCAGTTTGGTAAACTCTCCCCCTACCCTGCAAAAAGGGTGAATAGAAACAACAGCTGGAAATTGCTCCCCATTTTTCCGCACCAGACTCATATTCATAGACTGCATCGGATGACCTTGTCGCCACTGGTCCATCTGGGAAAGCAGTTGCCCTGCCCCTTCATGAGGGCAAATCAGCGAAAGTGATTGGCCGAGCACCGCATCCTGGCGATACCCAAAAAGCCGCTCAGCCCCCGCACTAAAAATATCGATATGGGCATCGCTTGAGCGCAGGCTACAGACAACCAGGCCAATACTTTGCAATGCCTGGTAGATAGAGGCTAAATTTTCAGCCTGTTCTTTTAATTGGAGGTTCGCCCTCTCCAACTCACTGGTACGTTGTTGGACCAATTCTTCGAGATGGTAGCGGTAATGCTCAAGTTCAACGGAATTTTGCCGTGATTCTGTCACATCCATCATGGCTATTCGTCCGCGTCGCTCGCCCGACGTATGCTCAAAACCTGATCCTTCAAGGTAAAGCATACGATGCTCTCCCTCGCCCCCAGGAATCAAGATTTCTCCCGTTGCCTTTTGCCGGGTAGAATACATGTCTGAAAAAAAAGTTCCCAGCTGAGCATACGATTCCGGAGCGACAAATCGCTTTAGAGCACGGCCAAGCAAACGCGCACGATCCACCCCGAGTAAAAGTGCACCAGCCAGATTACTCTCGAGGACCTCCCCTTGCTGGTCAACGGTGCAATAGCCGACAGGAGCAAAATCATAGAGCTGATAGTATTTTTCCAGTCCGGCTTCAACTTCAGCGCGAGCTAAGCGCAGCTCTTCATTTTGCCGTTGCAATTCAAGACGTTGTTTTTGTAGCTCCTGCAAGAGTTGACGCGAGCCAGTATTCTTTCTTATACCTGAAGTGTTCGCATCCACTATTCCCCTCCCTGGTTATGTTACCGTGAGGATGTTCGTCAACATTTCTCCATTGAGCTGGATACATACACAATACAATAGACCACGTACCAGGCATATATTTTTTTCTTTAAAAACAACAGCTTCTCATTTAAAATGATAACAATCTCGCCTAGAGTCCTTTCGTCACAATGGCTTCAGGGGATTACGATAGCCCTGCAGATTACCTCCGATTAGGTTGCTCCCCATTGCAGCATTTATCGGCAAGGACGATCCACATAGGTTGAATGGGTGTAATTTCCATAGGCATCATAGTAATTGTAGGTATCCCGACAGATACGTTCCCCAGGGGCTTGTTGGGTATACATCGAATCCATCTGCGAAAGGGCAAAAATCCCTAAAAGCCCTCCCACTATGGCAGCGGGAATCCAGGCATCTCGATGATCATGGGTACGGGCATGGTGATTATGGGAACCGCCATAGGGCGCGGGGTATCCATAAACGGGTGGAGGAGGGCCATACCCTCGTCCTGCCAGCACAAACGAAGGACACAGAAGCAGCAACAGGGAAAGAAAAAATGCGTGGCGCATAAGATTTTCTCCAACAATTATAAGGAACATGTGCAGAAGTCTTCTCAAGAATCTGTGAAGTATATCAAAACCTTCGACTGACAACTGAGTTCCATGGTAGTCAAAAAACAGGCAATATCCCTTCAAAGGGATACTCTAACTATTGCAAACCTAGTACGCTAGAGCTAATTGCTGGAGCCATACCCTTCAGGCACAACTCAAGGGAGTCTTGCGTATTTATGCCCCAACTCAACGAGGTTCGTCATGCAAAATATTTTTCTTTTTTTCTATAATCTCGCCATCAGCTGCTGGCTGGGAGGGGCGGCACTGTTTACTTTTATTCTCACCCCTAAACTCTTTTCTTCTTACTCCCGTGATATGGCGGGGAATATTGTCGGTTTGCTCTTTCCGGGGTATTTTCGATGGGGGCTAATGTGCGGAGCAGTAGCGCTGTGCTGCCGGCTGGTCAATCGTGGTCGTTTTTCTCTGATCTCGGTGACCATCATCACCTTGATGCTCTTGCTTTCAGCAACCCAGGCGTATGTGCTTGAACCCAAAGCAGCTGCCCTCAAAGAGCATATAACCTCTTTTGAAACTACCCCGAAAAACGACCCATACCTTGCCGAGTTTAGAAAACTGCACGGTCTTTCCATGGCGGCAAATCTAGCAGTGATTGTCGGAGGAATTGCTTTGATTCTCCTCAGCTCTCTTCCTCCACAACAAACTACCTCCCAGATACCGTCGCCCAGAGGCGAAAATGCAACTGAACACGCGTAGTATCCTCCTCGCCCCCCTAGAGTGTACGTCTTATTTTAGAACTTAATTCCTTGCATAATCCATGGGTTCTCGTTGATAATCCAACGAGCCTTTTGTATTTACTGAAGCCTAGATACACGGTTTAATTCTAGCTCAAAGGAATCAACACCATGGTTTGTTACCTATTCTCAGGGCTCCCCCCCCTGACTCACAGTTTGAGCGTGGTTATTTTTTTTTTAACCCTTTTAGTCTCACCTCTCTGGGCTAACAACAAGGCAACCATTCGTTTTGCGCCCCTGCCCATGGAAAGCCGCGAGGCTATTGTCCTTAAATTCCGCCCCATGGTTGAATACCTTGAAGAGCAGCTAGGCCAAAAAATTGAATTCGACTTTTCGGAGAATTACGCCAAAATTCTTGAAAAATTCCAGGCAGGCACTATCGACCTGGCCTATCTTGGTCCCCTGCCCTATGTAGAACTTCGTTCTCAGTATCCGCAAGCAGAACCGCTGATTCATTTCAAGGAAGCCTCTGGCCAGCCCAAGTACACCTGCTCTATCATAGCTTTAGCTGATCAGCCCATTGATCTCCATAACTTGCAAAATCAAAGTATTGCCCTGACCCAGCCACTTTCGACCTGTGGCTACCTTTCAGTCAATGGACTCTTACGTCAGCACAACTCAAGCTGCGAAAAAAACCGCTATCGCTATCTGGGAAAACACGATGCCGTCGCCCTGGCAGTCATTCGCGGCGAATACCAACTTGGGGGCATTAAAACCGCTATTGGACAGCGCTATACCCACATGGGCTTGCAAATCCTTGCCCAGACACCCCCTTTTCCCGGATTCGCCCTGATCGGCAATACTGCAACCCTGGAGCCCAAAAACCTGGAGGCGATTCAACAGGCCATGATCACCCTTGATCCGACCACAAAGGGAAAAGAGGAGATGTCCCGTTGGGGACGCTCCATTCGTTATGGCGCAGTTTTGGCCTCGGATGATGACTATAAGACTGTACGCGACTACAAAGGCGAGCTAGATATTCCCACCACAAACAAAGAAAAACTTTGAATCAGCTCAAATCTAATCAACAGACAGCTCCTGCTACGCCTCAGTATTGGCTCGCAATACTTTTGTCTTTTGTAGCTCAAAACTGGAACTGTAACAGCTTGTAATGGGACATCAGCAAACAGGAAATCGACAGAGTCGTTTTGTTCTTGTCTTCATCGCTATTTTCTGCCCGCTTTTGATAGGTCTGTTTCTCTATAACAACAAGATCCAGCGGGAGGAAAGTCACTACTCAGAGCAGCAGGCTATCTTGGATACCGCCTATCGAGCGGCGATCCAGTCGTATCGCCTTGCCATGGAGAGTTTTTTTGATAATTCACTGGACACAGACAAAACCATAGAGCTGTTTACCCTTGGTGTGAATAGTCAGGGGGTCGAACGAGACATTGCTCGAGGCAAGCTCTATCGTCACCTTTATAAAGCCTATGAATCGATGAAGCGGCAAAATCTCCTCCAGCTTCATTTTCACACCAAAGACGGCACCAGTTTCCTCCGGTTCCATCAGCCCGATCGTTATGGAGATTCACTGCTCACCGCCCGTCCCAGCGTCCGCATCAGCAACGAGAGAAAACAGATTGTCCAGGGCATGGAATTAGGGAGAATCCGTTCGGGTTTTCGTTATGTTTTTCCCCTGATGGATGCCCAAAACCACCACCTGGGAAGTGTTGAGGTCAGTGTTACCTTCAAATCCATACTGGATGCGCTCAAAGAACTCGCCCCACGCAAAGAATTTGGCTACGTGCTGAAAAAAAATCTGGTGGATAAAGTGCTCTTTCCTGAGCAGCGCTGGCTGTATAGTCCATCAACCTTGAATAATAAGTATGTAGTCGAGGATGCCAACGCAACCCTGGCCAACAGTCCTCCCCCTCTCTCCAACACTGCCCAAGAGCTGAATAAACAACTGAGCGACAACCCTTATGTCCAACAATCCATGGAGGCAGGAAAAACTTTCTCAGTTACTGTGGATTTTGCCGCTGCCCCCTACACAATTACGCTCTTACCACTCAAAGATGTTGATCACCGCCTCTCGGGATACCTTGTCACCTATGCTCGGGATCCAGTTTTTGCCCAAATTCATCAAGAATTCATTTTCCTGTTGCTGTACTCCCTGCTTGCACTGTGCTTAATTTTTCTCCTTTTCTGGCGATTGAACCAACGCACCCTTGCCCTTGATGAAGAACAACGCAATCTCAGTGCCATGAATAATGCCCTCGCTGAAGGGGTGTACGTGCAAAACAGGCAGGGGATCATTGAACGGGTCAACCCGGCAGCCTGCCAGCTTCTAGGCTATCAGGAAAACGAGCTGATTGGCCGGATCGGACATGAGCTCTTCCACCGCGAAAACGATGGCAGTTGCTGCCCCAAAGAGGAGTGCTGTTTTTTTCGTAAAACCAACCAGGGGGATATATTTGACGGCGAAGAGTTTTTTCTTCGGAAAAACGGTGAATTACTCCTAGTGGAAATTTCAAGCCGTCCCATCTATCAAAAAAATACCCTTGTGGGTGCCGTTGTTGCCTTTCATGATATCACTGATAGAAAAAAGACAGAGGAAGCGCTACAAGCCAGTGAAGCCTTTGGAAGACAGCTCTCAACCGCAGTGGAACAAAGTCCTGCAAGCGTCGTGATAACCGATGCCACCGGTGCCATTGAATATGTAAATAAAAAATTCACCCAGAAAACCGGATATAGCTTTGCTGAAGTTAAAGGCCAGAACCCACGGATACTCAAATCTGGAACCATGCCTGAGGGCATTTATCAAAATCTCTGGGAGACCATCAGCGCAGGCTTTGAATGGAAAGGTGAACTACAAAATAAACGTAAAGATGGCCTGCTCTACTGGGAATCAATTTCCATCTCGCCAATTCGTAACAAAAAAGGGGCTATCACCCATTTTATAGCTATTAAAGAAGATATCACCGACCGTATTCGCATGGAAAGTGAACTTCGAGAAAACGAACGTATCCAACGGGCGTTGATCGAAAGCCTGCCCATTGGACTTGCCATCATCGACGCAGAAAGTCGAATTATTGAAGAGGTAAACCCCTTTGCTGCGGATCTTTTTGGGGCGCCCCGAGAGACAATCATTGGCCATCGTTGCCACAATTACCTCTGCCCGACCAATGAAACAGCCTGCCCCATTGCCGATCTTGGACTGCAGATCGATAACTCCGACCGGGTTATACAACGCTCCGACGGACATGAAGTACCGGTGTTAAAAACGGTCCGCTCGATTACGATTAAAGGTCGCACCAAAATGTTGGAATGCTTCGTTGATATTCGTCAACGTAAACGAGCAGAAGAAGAAGTTCGGCGCGCAAATCGTCAGCTTAAAGAGGCCATAGACCGGGCAGAACAACTTGCGAGGGAGGCTGAGGCGGCGAATAAGGCAAAATCACAGTTTCTGGCGAATATGAGTCATGAAATTCGCACCCCGATGAATGCCATTTTGGGTATGACCCATCTGGCGATGCAGGCAGAAGACAGTAACAAACGGCACCGCTTTCTTGAAACCGTACAGCATGCGGCAGAAAGTCTGCTGGGGCTGCTCAATGACATTCTAGATTTCTCAAAAATGGAGGCAGGACAGCTCGAACTCAACCTGGTCCCCTTCTCACCAACCCAGCTGATAAAAGGCATCCTGGCCACCCTGCAAATGCCGGCTGAAGAGAAAGGTCTAGAACTCCTGCAACATCTGGGACCGAACCTGCCGAACTGCCTTTTGGGCGATGATATGCGGCTACGTCAGATTCTCTTGAATCTGATTGGCAACGCCATAAAATTCACAGAGAGTGGTTCAATCAGTCTCCATGTCAGCCTGGATGAATCGCTGATACCTGGTCAGTACCAGGTCCATTTGAGTGTAAGTGATACGGGGATTGGCATCCCTCCGGAAAAACTCTCCAGAATTTTCAATACCTTTGAGCAGGTAGACAACACCTATGCCCGGCAGTACGGTGGCACGGGATTAGGCTTATCAATCTGCCGCCAGCTCGTTGCCCTCATGGAAGGACGAATTTGGGCGGAAAGCAGCCTCAACAGTGGCAGCACCTTTCATGTGGTGGTCCCGCTAAAGGTTGGGAATGTGGCAGATTTACACCAGACTGAGGAAACCCCGCAAATTCCATCTCTCCAGCGAGATCGACTCAGGATTTTGATTGTAGACGACAACGAGGTCAATCGGGATGTAGCGGCCATGCTCCTTGAAACAGAGCATAGGATTTTCACCGCAAATAACGGTCTTGAAGCGCTCAAAACCCTGGCGCAAGAGACCATAGACGTCATTCTTATGGATGTGCAAATGCCGGTTATGGACGGACTTACCGCCACCCGCTTTATTCGTCAGCTTGAACAAGGCTCCACACTGGTGAGCCCCCTGACCGAGAACATCGTCGCCAACCTTCAAACCAAACTCCGGGATGGACATCTTGCCATTGTAGCCATGACAGCACATGCCATGGGGGGAGATCGCGAAATGTGCCTGGAAGCGGGCATGGACACCTACATCACCAAACCCTTTCAACCCGAACGACTCAAGGATATTCTTCACGCCCTTCAGGTATCGAAGAATGCCCTCTCACTCACCACAGAAAAGACACCCCCCATGATAGATGAACAACCAGCCAACCAAAGTACACTTGTCGCTCCCACTTCCGATGAAGTGGCAGACTATCTACAGCAGTCTACCATGCTCAATCCTGCCCAAATCGAACGAATTCTTGCAGCAGTACAGCTAAGCCTGGCTGATAATCTGCAAAAAGCAGAAACAGCTGCCAAGGCTGGTGATCTTACCGCCCTTTCCAAAGCCGCACATACTCTAAAGGGGACTTTACTTCAATGCGGATTGCCCACCTGGGCCGAAAAGGCACAGTCCATTTATGATAGTGCTAAACAAGAAAAGGCGCACCCCTATGCAGAACATCTGGCTCAGATACGAGAGGGGATGGCGCAACTCATCTAATTGTTACCACAAACATCAAAAGGGATCTTCCTCTATCTTGTCGACTTGGGGCGGGTCTATGATCCGCTCTATCTGATCCTCAAGATCATCCAGTTCCTTTTGCCAATAACTCCGGCTGGCAAAATCAGCGATGACCCCCGTCTCTCCATCCTCGACGACCTGATGGGCACACCAGGCGCAGTAGTGAATAAAACGCATTGCCCGCAGTGGCTCAATAAGTTGGAGGCTGGCAAAATCAAAGGGACGAAAGGTCTCGTAGCCCTCGATAAAGAGATTGAGCTCACCTCTGAGCTGTTCTGGCGGACCGGGAAGCAGCATCCAGATATCCTGTACAGGCGGCCCCACGACCATGTCATCAAAATCAAGCACATACAGCGAATCCCCCGGTCGATGAATCAGGTTTCCGCTGTGACAGTCACCATGGATTCGAATCATCTCACGCCCGTCAAACAGGGGTGAGATCAGGGCAATTAGACGATTGGTCAATGCAGAATAGCGAGCTACCATATCAGCAGGCAATAAGCCGCACTCAAGAATATACGCTACCTGGGCAGCGGTGCTGTGGGCGGGATGCATATGAACCCGATCTCGGGGTGTTTTTTGCTGACCAACCAGGTGCATTCTGCCAAGCAAGCGGCCCAAGGCGAGCCAAAGCTCGTCATCAAATTCATCGATAAGTCGTCCACCTTTTTTTGCAAACAGTGCAAAATACATTCCCTCGATCTGGCCCAAGGTCCGTCCCCCGCCAAGCGAAAGCGGGGGCAGCACCGGTATTTCTTCTGCCGCAAGCTCAAGCAAAAAATCATGCTCGTCCTGAAGAGCAGCCGCAGACCAACGACCGGGCCGATAAAATTTAACCACCATGCCATTGCCATCGGTATCAGCGATCTCGTAGACACGATTGATATAACTGTTATAGGAACGACACAGGTTGGAGCAGGTGAGATCCATTTCAGACTCAACAATTTCAAGTATCCGCTCAGGAACCAATCCCTGAAACGGCCCCTGATGCCTGTGGCTCTCTTGGCTCTTGCTCTGCATAGGTGCCTCCCCTAACAAAAAATTCGTATTTGAGCGCTAAAAAGCAATCCCTATCCCACAAATACTGCCTTCAGACAGGTCCCTTCTGTGAATTTCTTTCTCCAGATTCTGGAAAGCTCATCCACCTCATCGAGTAGTTGTGAAGTATGTTGTGGTAAGGACAGACAGCGAGCAGCTCTCCCTTGCCTATGGCGTAGATAATACGCAAATCAGCAGGGCTAACCTTAGGCAGAATATATAATTTGGCAAGTGTTTGATTGCATCAATATGTATGGTGACAAAAAAAAGCCCCTCTGCACGATATGCAAAGGGGCATGAAGAAACGCCTGGAGAAAAAGGACGTACAATGTGGAGGGTGAATGAAAGCCAGCGGCTATTGTACAAAAATACCCCTATTTCAGATCATTTAATGCGGAAGCGTCGCATCCTGATCTTTAAGAAAACAAAGAAGTTCTTCCTGAGTCGGCTGTCGTTTTGTTAAAGCGGCATGCTGGCGCAGATGAGGAAGTACGGTCTGGGCCTGATTCTCGTTAATCTTCACCCCTATCTGACTGTAGCCCCAACAGACTGCATCTGTGCCCGAGTGTTTTCCCAACACCAGTTGATGCGCTCGTCCAAGCTCATCGGGATTGATACTTTGATAGTTTTCAGGATCGCGTAACAGCCCGCTGACATGAATCCCGGATTCATGGGTAAATATTCCGGAACCAACAATAGGCTTGTTCACCGGGATGGGACGACGCGAGGCCTGAGCCACTGTCTCTGAAACTGCTGCCAATGATTGGATATGCACACCTGTTTGGCGATGATAGAGCTGATGCAAGGACATCACCACCTCTTCCAAAGGAGCATTGCCTGTACGCTCCCCCAGACCGTTTACCGTGGTGTTCACGTGGGTCGCGCCACCCAGAATTGCGGCCAGGGTGTTGGCCGTGGCCAGACCAAGATCGTTATGGGCATGCATTTCCAGCTCTAAGCTGCAGGCGTCACGAAGCTGTTCAAAAATTGCCTTGGTCCCAAAAGGATCAAGCACACCCAGAGTATCAGCAAAACGAAACCTGCGAGCCCCAATTCGCTGGGCCACTTCAACCACCTGCAGTAAAAATTCAGGGTGAGCCCGGGAGCTGTCTTCTCCTCCGACGCAGACCTCAAACCCCATATCCAGTGCCTGGGAAACCATACGTTCCATGCGTTCCAGTACCCAAGCCCGGTTCCGTTTGATCTTGCGAGCAATCTGCTGATCCGAAACAGGGATAGAAAGATTGAGCGTCCCCACGCCAAGCCCGCTGGCGGCGGCCAGGTCATGTTCATGCATGCGGCACCAAACCACCAGTCGTGCCTGCAGGCCAAGACCGGCTATAGCAGCAATCTCATCTCGCTCCTGGTGGCCCATGGCTGGAATACCAATCTCCAATTCTGGCACGCCCGCCTGGTCAAGCATCTGGGCTATATGTAAACGCTCCTTCAAGGTAAAGGCAACACCGGCAGTCTGCTCTCCATCGCGAAGGGTTGTGTCGTGAATGGTCACTGTGCTCTTCAATTCTTCCATAATCAATCTCCTCAGAATACATCTTCAAACTAGCAAGGTGCATTCCATTTTCCAGGAGATCCGTCTGGACAAAATCTAAGCCCCAATAACAACGCATAAATTTGCCCACTCATCATAGTTAGTAATCAAGGCGAAAAATCGAATCCAGTTCATCCCGTGCTACATTTTTGTAAAAATCAAAGCAACTCTCTCATATTTGTCGATCATTCTTCAATACCGTCAACTTCGAAAAATGTTGCAGCTGACCATAATTTGCACTAAGCAAAGAGCAGTAAGCTGCTGATCTCGCACTTGATTCCTAGGGAGCCCCATGTCCTGTTCTGCACTCCTCACCGATCTTTACGAATTGACCATGCTCGCTGGCTATTTTAACGAGGCCATGGCTGACAAAGAGGCGGTTTTTGATCTCTATTTTCGTCACAATCCCTTCGAGGGAGGCTATGCTGTTTTTGCCGGTCTCGAACCCGCCCTGAAAAACCTCGAAAGCTTTTCGTTTACCCCAGATGAGATCGATTACCTCTCTTCTCTGGGCTTGTTTTCCTCTGACTTTCTTGGCTTTCTTGAACAGTTTCGTTTTCAAGGGCAAATCATCGCCCCTCCGGAAGGCACAGTGGTGTTTGCGCACACTCCATTGCTTACCGTTCGAGGCACCTTGGCCGAGACCCAGCTGGTCGAGGCCATGTTGCTCAACACCATCAATTTCCAAACATTGGTAGCTACCAAGGCTGCACGCATCTGTCATGCGGCGGCTCCGGCTGAGGTTGTTGAATTTGGTCTACGCCGTGCCCAGGGGCCTGATGGATCACTTTCTGCTGCCCGTGCCGCCTGTATCGGCGGAGCAAAAGGAACCAGCAACGTTCTGGCAGGGCAACTCTACAATCTGCCCGTTCGGGGCACCCATGCTCACAGCTGGGTGCAATCCTTTGATTCGGAGCTCAGCGCCTTTCGTGCCTATGCCAAAGCCTTCCCAGACTCCACAGTGCTGTTGGTTGATACCTATGATACCTTACAGCAGGGGGTTCCCAATGCCATCAAAGTTGCCCTGGAACTCAAAGAACAGGGACACAGCTTACGGGGGATCCGACTGGATTCAGGAGATCTGGCATACCTCAGCAGTGAAGCTCGGACCATGCTCGATGCGGCTGGCTTTCCCGAGGTTCAGATCCTGGCGTCTAACGAAGTGGATGAAGAGGTGATTGACTCCATTAAAGACGAAGGGGGAAAAATCGATATCTATGGAGTAGGGACAAAACTCGCCACCGCTGCCGGCACTGGGGGCGTTGCCCTGGGTGGTGTGTATAAACTGGTCGAATTTGCTGGCACCCCCAAGATGAAAATCACCAGTGATCCGGCAAAGACAACCCTACCTGGCGTAAAACGGGTCCTGCGGGTGCTTGGTCCCCAGGGAGAGTATATTCAAGATCTGGTCTGTCTCATTGATGAGTCTGCTCAGGCCAGCGACAAGGTTTACGACCCCCAAAATCCGGCCCGCCATACCACCCTCCCCCCAAACACCCGTCTGGTTGATCTGCGGGAGCTTGTGATGGACCAGGGAAAATGCCTCAAACCAGCAGAATCCATTGACACCATGGCCAACCGCTGTCAACAGCAGCTTGCTCTACTCCCCTCGGGGTGTCGACGCTTTTGCAACCCCCACCTCTACAAGGTATCTATATCTCACCACCTCAAAGCCTTACGCTGCCAGTTGATGGCTGAGCAAAAATAATCAAGGAGCTGCACCAATGAGTTCGACTGCCCTTATCCTCGTCGATGTTCAAAATGATTTCTGTCCTGGAGGCAGCCTGGCCGTACCCAAAGGGGATACCATTTTGCCCTCGCTCAACCAGGCTCTTTTTCTGTTTCAACAAAAGGGTGCCCCTATTGTTGCCAGCCGGGATTGGCACCCCAAAAACACAAACCACTTTCAGCCTCAAGGGGGACCATGGCCCGTGCACTGTGTGCAGTATAGCCATGGCGCCTCCTTTCACAGTGGGCTCGAACTGCCCTGCTCCGCCTATATTGTCTCCAAGGGGATGGATGAAACCACCGATGGCTACTCGGCTTTTGAAGCCTGCGATGAAACATCAACCCCACTGGCACAACTTTTACAGCGTCTTGATGTAACCCGACTTGTTATCGGAGGCCTCGCCACAGATTACTGCGTCAAGGCGACCGTTTTGGATGCGTGTTCGTTGGGCTATGAAGTCATTGTCTTGCAAGATGGCATCGCAGCTGTGAACCTGCAGCTAGAAGACGGGACCAAAGCATTGGAGGCCATGCAGCAAGCCGGAGCCACGCTCACGTCAGCTGCCAAGCTTTCCCTTAATCCCTGACGAATGGCTGTCCCGCCACGGCCACGAAGAGAGGTTTCATTGTCCATTCTAAGATGCGCCCCAGCAGAGATGAGACAATTTTGCCCGTTTCTGCTGCCTCACCTCCCCCATCATTATACAATTTTGGAATTTTCCAACAATCACCCCCCATCTCAACGCTGCCCATCCCTTCTCCCCCCGCGCCCTATTACCCCGTAATTCAGTAATTTTACCCCAGACAGAATCAGAAAATTCCTGCAATATCCTTTTTAAATGGATTGCAACCAGCATACCTGCTTTGGTTCGAGAGTCTCCAACTTCCTCCAAATCCAGCGAGAGAAAACCCTTCAAAACGAGCACATTTTTCACATAATATTTAATTACGATGAGCAAACGGGCAGATTTTTCCCAGCCTCATTACCCCTCTGTTTTTTCCTGGAAAAATCCCCAGACTCCACTGTCGTGTTCTTCCCGTATCATCATTCTATAAAAAAAACTCTACAGCCAGGAAGGCGAGGACTTTTACACAGTTCAGCTCAATTCCCCTCCGAATAGACTCAAGAAATCATCTACTTGGTATAACTATTGCTTTTTTTGATTCGTTCACGACCAAAAAACTTAGGAATTTCAGGAGTACTCCATGACAATGGAACTTTGGTGGGAAAGAGAAGACCTTGCCTACAATGCAATGAACGAGCTTATCTTTGCCAATCACAACGTTCATCAGTACGCCAAACAACTCGGCACCCCCCTCTTCCTGTATAGTGCAGAGCGCATCCTGGCAAACATCGAACGTCTTGAGCAGGCGCTCCAAGCAACCGGGCTTCCGAGCAGAGTTTTTTATGCCTTAAAGGCAAATCGCTACGCACCACTCCTGACGTTTATCAAAGGATCCACCGGGTGTGGAATCGATGCCTGTGCACCGGCTGAGGTGCGCCGGGCAATGGGCTGCGGTTTTGTCGCTTCGGATATTTCCTACACCGGCACCTCGGTATCCAATGCTGATCTGGATTTTCTGACGGGACTTGAAAGGTTGAATCTCAACTGTGATGGGTTGAGCATGCTCAGACGAGTCGGTGAAAAAAGTCCTGGACGAGAGATAGGCTTACGCATCAACCCTGCCATGGGCACCGGGTATGGCGAGAACGAACTTCTTCGTTACAGTGGTGAAAAACCAACGAAATTTGGCATCTATGCCTCAGAGTTGAATCAGGCCATCGAAATGGCTGCTCATTATAACCTGACAATCACCCGTATCCATTTTCATACTGGGTGCGGATATCTCAACGATCAATTGGAAATATGGGAAGAAATTCTTCGAACCTGCCTCAAATTGATTCGTAAAATCCCAAGTGTTCAGGCCGTCAACCTGGGTGGAGGGCTCGGAGTTCCCCTCACCGCAGCAGACGAACATCTAGACCTGGACCAGTGGTCAGCTGTGATTCAACGGGTCTTTAACGGGACCGGCTATACCATCAACGTTGAGCCGGGAACGTTTATCGCAAAGGATGCTGGGCTGCTTGTATTGGAAGCGAACACGGTGGAAAGGAAATCCGGCAAACGTTTCATCGGTGTCAACGGTGGGTTCAACCTCACCATGGAACCAGTCCATTATCAACTGCCGACAGAACCGGTTCTTTGCCGTTTTGTGGGAAGCAAAGAAGCAACCTTTACCCCTGCACATCTGTCTCCGGCAACCTTTGCCGGCAACATTAATGAAGCACTTGACGTGCTCTATGATGATCTCCCATTTCCAGAGATTTCCGAGGGAAGTCTCCTGGCCCTGATCAATGCCGGAGCCTACACCTCATCTATGCACTCAAACCACTGTATGCGAGGCGAGTTTAATGAATGTCTTCTGCTCGACAACTTGCAGGCTCCTTTCAAGGGCTGATCGAGCAAGATTACAATATTTGACAAGACAGGAGAAACACGATGCTCATTTACCCTGACGAATACGGACTTGATCCCAATGACGGTTACCCCCAAAAAAAAGACTTCCTTGTCACCCGTCAAGAGGACGGTAAAGGTGCGGGAGTCTATACCAAAAAAGACATCAAACGCGGCGAATTTGTAGCCCGCATCACCGGTAACATCGTCCCCAATATTGCCCAACACACCCTGCAGATCACCCCCACCACTCATCTTTTTGATCCCTACTTTACCGGTTACCTGCTTCACTCCTGTGCCCCCAATATCTTTCTGGATATGACAGAATTTGAAATATGGGCGCTGCGCGATATCGAGGCGGGGCAGGCACTAACCATGGACTACGCCTCCACAGAAGATATCCTCTTTAAACAATTTCCCTGCCTCTGTGGCACGCCCAACTGCCGATTCTGGATCAGCGGCCGCAAAGAAGAGGTTACGCCAGAAGGAATACGCCATATTGAGGAACAGCTCAAAGCACTGGGCCGCGACTCCTGCGAAATAGTCACACTTGAGTGCATGTAAGAAGGTATCTATGACAACAATGGTACACACTCCGGTAACGCATCCGGATGCGACAACTAAACAGATCAGCAAAGCAGATAGACGGCATACCATCCACCCCTGGGCAGATCTCGCAACCGCACCCACCGATGGCGACCTGGTTATCAGCGAGGGTGATGGCTATCATGTTTGCGATTCCGATGGCAAACGCTACATCGACGGTATTGCTGGCATGTGGTGCGTCAACATTGGCTACGGCAATACCGAAATGGCAGAAGCCATGGCTCAGCAGGCAGAAAAGCTGGTCTATTACACCCCCTTCGGGGCAATGACCAACCCGCTCTCAGCCGAGCTTGCCCGTGTGCTGGCAGGACTCACCCCTGGCGATCTCAACCGGGTGCAGTTCACCAACAGCGGCTCGGCAGCGGTGGACTCTGCCATTCGTTTTGTTCATTTTTATTTTAACGCCCTGGGCAAACCCGAGAAAAAGCACATTATTTCCCGCCTGGAAAGCTATCACGGCAGCTCGTATCTGACGGCATCGCTCTCAGGGAAACAGGTGGATCGCACCTATTTCCATTACATGGAAGATATTATTCATCATATCTCTGCTCCCAACCCCTATCGCCGTGATCCTGAGCTGAGCCTGGCGGATTACTGCCAGTCACTTTTTGATGAGTTTGAAGCGAAAATAAACGAGCTGGGCGCAGAAAACATAGCCTGCTTTATTGCCGAGCCGATCATGGGCTCCGGCGGTGTTCTGGTCCCCCCACCCGGGTATCATAAGGGGATGAAAGCACTCTGTGAAAAATACGATATCCTCTATATTCTCGATGAGGTGGTGACCGGATTTGGTCGACTAGGTCATTTTTTCTCAGCTGAACCAACCTGGGAGATCACCCCGGATCTACTCACCTGTGCCAAAGGAATCACCAGTGGTTACCAACCCATGGGGGCGGTGATTATTTCAGATCGCCTTTTTAATCGTATTTCCGGTGCAAACGCACCAGATGAAGCCTATTTCACCAATGGCTACACCTACTCCGGCCATCCCATTGCCTGTGCTGCAGCCCTTAAAAACATCGAGATCATGCAGCGCGATAAGATCTGTGAACATGTCCAGGAAGTCGGTCCCTACTTTCTTGAAAAGCTGAAAACCCTGGAAAACTACGATATCATCGGTGAGGTCCGCGGTAATCACCTCATGGCCTGCGTTGAGTGTAACATCAGTGGCAATCCTGTAGCAGCTGAGGATAAAGATATAACCGCTGCCCGCACCGTCGACGGATTCTGTGACCAGGCCGGACTCATCGTTCGCCCCTATGAAGCACTGCTGATCCTCTCCCCTCCCCTCATTATTGACAAAGAGGGTATTGATCAATTAGTCGCGATTATGGCGGCGAGTATTGAAAAAGCCACCGAACAACTGACGGCAGAGGGATTACTCACCGCATAACCCTTCCCATCTGGCCTCTTAACTGTCCTTAATCGTCATTCCTGCCCCCCCTCGCGGGAATGACGTTTTTTCTTTTAACATCAGGTGAACAATGCAAGATAAATTGCTCATAAACGGTGTACTCATCAAAGGTGAAGGCAGCACCGAAGAAATAGTCAACCCGGAAAACGGGGAACTACTTGCGTGCATTCCCGGGGCAAATGCAGCACAGGTCAACGATGCGGTTCTGGCTGCGGAGCAGGCCTTTGCCAGCTGGTCCCAGGTTACCCCCGCTGAACGCAGTGGGCTGCTTGCCAAAGTGGCCGACACCATCGAAGCTCGTTCCAAAGAACTCTCCCGCCTGGAATCACTGGATACGGGCAAGCCCTACCAACGTATGCTGGAAGATGAAATTCCGGCCATTGTCGACTGTTTTCGTTTTTATGCTTCAGCCTGTCGACTGATGAGTGGCTCGGCTGCAGGCGAGTATTTTGAAGGCATGACCTCCATGATTCGCCGGGATCCTGTGGGTGTGGTCGCCCAGATTGCCCCCTGGAACTACCCATTGATGATGGCGGCCTGGAAGATTGCACCATCGCTGGCGGCCGGCAACTGCGTGATCTTTAAACCATCGGAAAACACACCACTGACCATGCTGGAGCTGGCTCCGCTTTTTGCCGAACTCTTCCCGCCCGGCGTGCTCAATATCGTTGCCGGTGATGGCCCTGAGGTGGGCGCTGAGTTAGCCAAACACCCGCGCGTACGGATGATTTCCGTTACCGGCTCGGTCAATACCGGTAAAGAAGTGCTCAAGCTCGCCGCAGGCAATTTAAAACGCACTCACTTTGAACTGGGGGGCAAGGCCCCTGTCATTATCTTCGATGATGCCGACATCAAAGATGCCGTCGAGACCATCCGCAGTTACGGTTATTACAACGCCGGACAGGACTGCACCGCTGCCTGCCGAGTCTACGCTGCAGAACGAATCTACGATGAATTTGCAGCAGAGCTAGCCAAGGCAGTCAGCACCATCAAATACGGGGATATCAACGACCCCGAGGCCGAGATACCACCACTGATCACCGCCCTTCACCGAGAACGGGTGGATGGCTTTGTCCAGCGAGCTGTGGCCACGGGGCATATCGAGGTTCTTTGTGGTGGAAAACCCGTGGATGGCCCTGGCTACTTTTATGAGCCCACCGTGCTTAAAGGTGCCTTGCAAAAGGATGAAATCGTGCAGCAGGAGGCCTTTGGTCCGGTGGTCTCGATAACCAAGTTTGACAACACCATCGAACAGGCAATTGAATGGGCCAATGACTGTGAGTACGGCCTGGCCTCATCGGTCTGGACCAAGGATGTGGGACGGGCCCATGCCATGGCAGCACGCCTCCAATACGGTGCCACCTGGATCAACACCCACTTCATGCTGCCCAACGAAATGCCCCACGGGGGGATGAAACAAACCGGCTATGGGAAGGATCTCTCCATGTACGGCCTGGAAGACTATACCATTGTCCGTCATGTGCTGGTGACCCATTAACCCGGATTTCTCATGAACATTTTGTCTCAATTTGAGAAAAAGACACATAGGCAGTCTTCTGCAACGACAAAATATCTCTCAAAATTTTTACAAAATGTTCACTACAGGTCAGCACAGGCGACGCCATCTTCTAAAGTATTTTGTCAATGAATAGAGACAACTATAATTCAGTGGCAAGAACTTTGAACCTGACGCCGCCTGAACTGATGAGAAATCCGGGCTAACCCACTACCTGATAGCTCCCGGATTTGGCAAGACCTGGATTCGTAAGGGTGCTGCCCGCCGTCACAAGTTCAGCCAATAATCCAGGGCGGAGATTTTTCTCCGCCCTGACCATCCCCATGCCTAAGCCCTTCCATTTGCCCCCGTCTCAACCAAAAACTTGTTGCTCCCTGACATTCAGTCCTTATCGTTAATAATTATCAAAAATAATTTTCCTCTACAAAAGCCTTTCTGGGGGATAACGATACAGGATGAAAGTATGCTCAAGCATATAACGATAGAAAATACAGATATACACATCGCGCCGCTCAACTTTGGGGGAAACGTTTTTGGCTGGACCCTGGATGAGCAGCAATCGTTCATCATTCTCGACGCCTTCACGGGGGCAGGTTTTAACTTCATCGATACAGCAGACACCTACTCTTGGTGGGTCAATGGCACCGGAGGACAATCCGAAACCATCATTGGCAACTGGCTCAATGCACGAAACAATCGCGACCAGATTGTCCTGGCAACAAAGGTTGGTTCCCATACGGCAGAACATGACTATGATCTCAGTCGCGCGCATATCCTCAAATCGATCGATGCAAGCCTCAAACGATTGCAAACAGACTATATCGATTTGTACTACACCCATTTTGATGACGGGAAAACGCCCATCGAAGAAACCTTAGCCGCCTATGAACAGATTATTCAGGCGGGGAAGGTTCGCTATATTGGGGCCTCCAACATTGCACCGACACGATTGCAGGAGTCCATGGAGCTCGCCGCAAAAAACAATCTGCCACGCTATGTTGCCCTGCAGCCCTATTACAATCTGCTCCACCGGAAAACCTTTGAAACCGGCTATGCACCTCTGGTCGAACAGTTTAACTTCTCCGTGTTCACCTACTATTCTCTGGAATCTGGGTTTCTTACAGGGAAGTACCGTACAGAGGCAGACTTTGACAAAACCACACGCGGTGAGGGCATCAAAAAATATTTTGATACTCGAGGAAAGGCGATCCTGGCCGCCCTTGATGAGACAGCTGCCAAACACGGGACAACACCAGCAACGGTCTCCCTGGCCTGGCTGCTGGCCAAACCACTGGTAACAGCCCCGATTGTCAGCGCTCGGACCACCGAGCAACTCACGTCTCTGATTGATGCGCCGGAACTGGAGCTGGATACGGAGGATATGGAGCTGCTGGAGAGAGCGAGCAGTTGTGAAGAAGGAGCTGCTTAAGGGCATCCTGCATATTGAACAGAAAAAAATTTATACATTTTTTCTGTTTCATTAGGGAGAGATAGCATTGACCTGGGAGTAGAAAAGCTTATTATTGCTCCCGAAGTCAACAGGCCTGCTCATACGGTCAGAAGGTAGGCTTCATAAGATATGGATGTGTACAAAGAGGAAGCGGCGAGTTCTGCCCCTTCCTCTTTTTCTTTTTTCAGTCCCTGACAGAGGTAGAACCATGCAACTCGAACAAATTGTCCCTATGCTTCAATTAGCCATTGGCCCGGTCATCGTCATCTCCGGTGTTGGCCTGCTGCTGCTCTCCATGACCAACCGCTTTGGCCGCATCATCGATCGTTCCAGAATTTTAGCGGAATCGGCGCACACAGCCTCTGGCAGCGGTATGCTGCATATAGAAAAACAGCTGAGGATCATGATGCGCAGAGCCCATCTTCTTCGCCTGGCCATTGGATTTGTGGCTTTGAGCCTGCTCTTAGACAGCCTGCTTATTATCACCCTCTTTCTCAGCGAGCTGATTGATGTTGATGCCAGTATTGGCATTATCACTCTTTTCATTTGCTGTATGCTCTCGCTGATTGCCAGCTTGGTTTACTTTCTGGCAGATATTAACGTCTCCTTATCGGCATTAAAGATAGAGACTGAGGTACAATAACACAGAACGGCTTTAGCCCGGATTTCTCATCAGTTCAGGCGGCGTCAGGTTTAAAGTTTTTGGCGATGAATTATAGTTGTCTCTATTCATTGTCAAAATACTGTAGAAAATGGCGTTGCCTGGACTGACCTATGGTGAACATTTTGTAAAAATTTCGAGTAACGTCCTGTCGTTGCAGGTGACTGCTTTCGTGTCGTTTTCTCAAATTGAGACAAAATGTTCATGAGAAATTCGGGTTAGTCATTGTCGAGCAGTAAAGGCAAAACATACGTGACAGGAGGGATGTTTTTTTTGATAATTCCCTCGCTGTATTCAAGTTCAAGATAGTCATCAAGCTTGAATGAATCATAGCCCAGCGCCGCCATATCCTGATCGAACCTGGCCTGATCAAACGATATTTCCGGGTCAGCAATCGCTGAAATTTGCATTTTTTTCGACCAGTTACGCGTACCACTTGTAGATGAGTTGGACAGAGCTACAACTGCTGATGCTATTGCGCGATCCGACACGTATGGCGCACCGCTTAAACTCACTTCAGCCATCGCATTCACAAGCACATAGATCGGAGGAATATACGCCCCCGGAGGAAAAGATCTACGCTCTACAATCACGACCTCATACGTCAGTTTGGCTGCAGCACTTGCACCACTGCTTACTCTGATACTATCGTCAGTCGTAGAGACAGCCAGACCAGCTTGAGCAACTGCCAGTGGTTTTAATCCGCCATACACCTCAGAACTCGCCACGTAGGTCGCACTCCATGTAATTCCTTCCGGATTGACTCTTGCTTGAGTCCAGTCCCCATGCAACGACGCGAAAGCATCATCGGACAACGAAATATTTTGTTCGATAGGTATTGGGTCACGCTCAGGATCATAGTTCCCTCCCATCGGCACCTCTATATTCACATATCCTGTAATATTACTTGGGACCTGTGCTGAGAGTGCAAAATCATCATAAATAATAATCAAAAGGATCGTTATGAAGACCTGCTTGACAATGCTATCTCGTTTTTTCATCACCTACGCCCAAAGAATTTTCCACAAAAAAGGAAGATAACGTATCGTTTCATCAAGCCAATACAATGAATTCAAAATGGACAATTCAAGGTGGCGTGGGTAAATGGACTATCGCCCTTGTAAGCACAGGAAAGTCGTCAGATTTCCTGTTGAAAAATGAAATCCTCTTTCCTACCCAACAGCGCCACCAGGCTGCGGCCACCACAGAGTGCCATTCCTAATTTTTCAAATTAAGACAAATATCATTAAAATCAAGCGAGTTAAAGAGACAACGAACTGTATAAAAAGAAATGTTTGAGAAATTTGCCCATCTCGCTCAATGCTAGCCTGACTTCCTTTCTCGCAGATATAAACTATTGCCCGGTCCCCGCCTGGATACTCATTAAGAGTACCTGGTCTCTCGAGAGATTGGCGGCGGCGCCTGATTCCGGATTTTTTGGGGGCAGGTCTGCAACTAATTCATAGGCGCCAAAGCCCGAGACATTTGAAGACAAACATTGGGGTAGTTCTATCTCACGGCTGCCCGTTTCTTCAATGTCACCATCGACAAGGCTTACAGTCCATGACCATGCACTCTCCCCCTTGCAGAGAAAACCGGTAAATGGCGAAACCGGAACCCCGCCATTTGTTCCCCAAAGGGCCCAGTCCTGCTCAAGCTCAGCAGCCCTGCCAGGTTTCAACACCACATAGTCAATTTTAATTTTGTCCAATCCGAAGAAATCAAAAATATCTTCCACAATTCCAGCGGGAAAAGTAAATGACAGGGGCATGGCAGTACTCACTTTCTGTATGGGTGCCACCTCAAAACGAACGATTTCATTACCGTAGGTCGAACCGGCTGCAACCCAGCTGGCATCTGGAGCCATTGCAACCGCTGAAAAATATTGTCCGACCTCCTGTGAGGCACCAAACAGACGTACCACATCGCTATAATCTCGATGCAACAGGTAGGATACATCGGTCGAACCTGAAAAGATGTAATGGCCGTTGTCGCTTATTCCCAGATTTTTCAGCCCCCCCCTTGGCGCACGGCCTATAAGACCATCCCAGGGTGATGGCCAGCTATCCAGTACGCCATAAACCGAGGGTTGCTGATAAGTAAGCCAGTAGTCCAAGGCCCAGTTGTCCCCTGCTGTGAAATCTGGTTGCTCAGCTGTGCTGCGCAGGTAATGGACCGTATCCCCTGTGATAGCGAGGCTTTTCCCGTCCTCAGCCAGCGCCAGACTGGTGAGCATCTGCCCGTCATTGACCTGGGTTATCCATTGGGGCGTTGCGCTTGTTGTAATCCAGAACCGGACCTGGTCATCGCAGCCTGCTGCCGCAAGCCTGCTCCCATCCGCGCTGATATCCAGGGGCAAAAACGCTTCATTTGCCGTGCATTCAAGCTCTTCTGCCGCAACCTCTTTCTGCCAGCGAACCCCGTAGCGGTCCAGAAAAAAGAGCGTTGCACTTCGGGTTCCATTGGCTCCTGAACCAAACTCCGTGGCGACTGCAAGCCGGTTGCCGTCTTGAGATATCGCCAATGAGGTAAGGCGCAACGCGTTACTTCCCAACATCTGCTTCAGGACAGGTTGCACACGGTCCCTCCGGAAAATATAGAGAAAGTAGCCGGAAGTTGCGGCCGCCCAGCGACCGTCGCCGCTCATTGTTACCTGCATTGCCCCATAGGGGGCGGAAGGATCATCCTGCTTTGTGTCATAACTCCAGGCAGGAGTGGATGCGTCACATGCAAAGAAGTAAACCACACCCGCATTGTCACATGTGATAACAGACGAACCGTCACGACTCATGGCGACATCAAGGAGGCTGGTTTCTGGAAGAGCATGGACAAGAGGCCGAAAACCGCCGCGCTGGAAAATATAGAGCCCATCCCCTTCTGTGGCTGCAGCGGTTCTCCACCCCCTCATGCTGACAGCCAGAGCCATAACACTTGATGCTACGGGATAACTGTATGAACGATAAATCCCGGACACAGGCCCTTCAGCAGGTGGTATGGCAGCGCAAGCGGGAAGAGGTGGCTCGTTATCCTCATCCAGCAACAATGCAAGTACCGAGGGAATACTGTTAGTATTCCCTCCCTCTCCAGCCAGAATAGAAGTGGACAAAGTGGTCAGGATGAACAGCAGGCTCATTGAATATATTTTGAACATGTTGAGTTCCTCTTTGCGAATTGAAGAAGATGTTTTATTGCAGGAAAAATGGAGCAAATGTCACTGCTGTCTCATATAAGATCAAAAAAGGCGGCTCGAAAAAACCTGTTTTTGCATAATGATTGTTTCCGAAAAGAGTCCACAATACAAAAAAGATCCGAACCATGGCTTATCAAGCCCTAAAGAACAAGGACTCCACGGTCATGCGCGCAAGCGTAAAACCGCTTTGCTGGATCGGAATATTTTACCAGCAAGCTGCTATGATATTACGAGCTGTAACAGATCGAACTCAAGCGATTTTTAACACTTTTTAACAAAACATCTTGACCGATTTCCTCTCGAACTCTTATGCTTCTTTTGCTCTTTTCTGAATCAAACCAACAAGGCCCATTGTTTCAGCAAAGATTATTCGACTCCGACAGGCACATGAGCACAATTGACAGTCACAGCGTTCCACTGATTAAGATCAAAAAGCAGGCAATGTAGTCGTTCACATTTTTTGGCTCAGCTCGGGCGACAATGACACTCGGCCTGAGGAATCTTACCTCCAATAACGAGGGCGCATGAAAGCACTGTATAGAGATCCTTTGGCATACATCTTGAGAGCAGCGATCTGGATTCCGTTATTCTGTTTACACATCCTGATGGCAATGCCAGCCGTTGCAGCACTCAAATGTGAGCCCGATTACCAGTTTCGCACCATTGCTGTCGCCGAATGTGAAGCGTTGATGACACTCTATCAGGCGACAGACGGCCCTAACTGGGCTCTGAATAGCGGTGGCAATTACCCTTGGGATGAAGACGGCCCCAGCTGCGGCATGACAACAGGAACCGTAAAATGCTCTGATGAAGGGGGGCGCGATCGGCATGTCGTCCAATTAAACCTCGTCGCAGTCGGCATGAATGGGGTTCTTCCTGGCGAGGTATTTGTTCAATTACCCTACCTACAAAAATTAGAATTACGCTCCAATGCGTTGCATGGCCTGATACCCGTACAAATCGCGGAGATGCCTGCCTTGCGCTATCTCGACCTGAGTTTCAATGAATTGAGCGGTGCAATACCGGAGGGCCTGCTTGGCTCAGGGGATCCCTTTGAACCTGTATGGCCATCAATCGCAATCAATCTAAGTGTGAACAATCTCTCAGGACAACTTCCTCTGAGCTTGGGTCGTCAAGACCTGGCAGGACTCAATGTATTACAAAACCCCAATCTAGATGGTCCCATCCCGCACACCTACATCCAACAACCAATGAAGGCCTTAAGGTATTCGCAAACGCAGATATGCGAACCCCAGGATCAGGAAATGCAAGACTGGCTTGATGCACTCGTGACGCACTTTAGCTCTCGAATCCCATGTGAGGAGCTCCCCGTTGCAGAACCACCAGTAACGCCGGATTACATCACTGCATCTGATGGCACCAGTCTCTCGACTGTTATTGTAGAATGGGGCACCTCTGAAGACGCGGACTATTATGACCTTGAACGATCCCCCATCACCGATGCTGGACTTCCAGAATGGTCGGAGCTTGCCACACCAAAGATCCCTCCCTACAACGACACAGACATTCTCCCCGGTGACGAATATCTGTATCGTGTACGAGCTTGTGACACAAATGGCCTATGCAGTAGCTATACCGCTTCTGACCGCGGTTTCGCGATGTTATCGAGCCCGGAAAAAGTTAACTTGATGCTTTGCCAGAGTATCCCCAGCTATTACGGATGCTCAGCGGTCGTTACGAGGGAAGAGGAAGGGGAGTATTTATGCGCATATTGGGAGAATGTCGCCGGGGCCGATTTTTTTCGTGTGTATGCTTCAGTAGGCCAAAGATACCTTCCGCAATTCGAAGGCAATGAAGATCTTTTTTCACTCTATAACGAAAACTTACAGGGCCAATGCACCAAGGCGCGGTACATTAAGGATGCCAGCAACATCATCATAGGAATTCAAGCATGTACTGACATTACCTGCGGAAAGGTTACGCTCAGCAAAGGGACATCACACGTCATTCCAATGTTAGAGATGTTGTTGCTTAGAGTTTTGTAAGAACAAGAGCAACGTACCTTCAACCAGCCGACGTAATAACGGTCGGCTAGGTTGACTTATTAAGTACGATCCCCATGAGGGATAAACCAAACCCGCTGATTCAGCTATATCACATTCGCGACATTGCCGCCCACGACTACAAAACGAAACTGGCGGAGATGGGCAAAATACTGGAAGACAAGGATGACAGCTTCGTCTTCAGGCATGACGACACGGTCGCTAAGTTCAGCAGCTACAATACTTCGTTTTCCCTGGAGATCATCCAGAAGGAGGCCTTCAAGCAGGCATTGATTCTCACCCCTGACGCCATCAAGACAAAACTGGACAAAAGCGGCAAGATCACCCTGGAAGGCATCTATTTTGACTTCGACAAGGCGACCCTGAAACCAGCGTCGCGCAAGGCTATCCTTTCCGTCGTTGCGCTGATGCAGCGCTATCCCGACCTTATTCTCTCAATCAACGGCTACACTGATGACAAGGGGAGCGACGGCTACAATCTCAAGCTCTCCGCTGACCGCGCCGCCGCCGTCACAGCCGCGATACAAGCGGAAGGTATTAAAGGCCTCACGCCTCAGCTCCAAAGGGCATGGCGAAAAGGATCCGGTCGCCGACAACGCCACCGATGAAGGGCGTGCGCAGAACCGGCGGGTGGAATTGCATAAAGTGGGAGGCGGTACGGAACAGGCAGCCATCATCATCGACTTCATCAAACCGATCGAAGGCTCAGTTATCGACAGCCACCGCAGCTACGAAAACGACTCGCTCGGACTCGAACACACGGCCCCCTATTCCCCCAAACGGGACCACATGGAGTACCAGGGCCATCTCGATGTAATCAATTACAAAATCATGAAGGATGGGAAGCAAGACAAGTTCTTTTCGCGCAAGGCGATCATCAAGAATTACGAAAATGTCCTGGAGCTCTACAATGCGAAAATCGTCGGCCACTACGGCGACCAGCTCTCTTTCGAGATCCCAGACCGAGGTGACGGTGTGAGTGTTTACGGTCGAATCGATGCTTATGACGGCAGTTACAGCATCCGCTTTCTGATCGCACAATAAGCCTGCCGCCGGGGGGATATCACATAAAGGCCGTCTAGGTTCAAATCCGTGACGTCCAATTTGTTCCATTCGTCTCCTTACAGATGCAGGATAATCAGTTCCGAAATGTCCTGAGCGGATTGGGCAGGCAGGGAATAAGGATTAATAATCGTGGTGCCAATCAGCGCCGTGTGCCGCGTAAGAAAGTTTACTTGATTGTGCTGTGCGCGGTATCGGAGCAAAACACTTGCAGGGGCCTCTATCTTCTCTTGACAAATAGATCAATATACGTACAATAACCTGTACAGGAGGAGCTAAAATGGAAGCAATAACCTATACAGCCGCAAGACAAAACCTTGCAAAAACAATGGAAAAAGTTTGCAATGACCGTACTCCAATTATTGTGACACGTAAGTCTTCAAACTCTGTTGTCATTATGTCGCTTGAAGACTATGAAGCACTTGAAGAAACAGCCTATTTATTGCGATCACCGAAGAATGCAAAACGTTTATTAGAGTCAATAAATCAACTTGAAAATGGGAAAGGGCATGAAAAGGAGCTTTTAGAGTGAGGCTCATCTTTTCAGACAATGCATGGGAGGATTATATTTTCTGGCAAAAAACTGACAAAAAAATAATAGGGCGCATAAATACGCTCATAAAAGATACTCAGCGAAACCCATTTGAGGGTATTGGAAAACCTGAGCCTTTAAAGCATGCTCTTTCTGGTTACTGGTCGAGACGAATAACTGATGAGCACAGATTTATATATAAAGTTTCTGAAGATGCCATCGAGATTGCGCAACTAAGATACCACTACTGAACCATATCTTTTTTTTGCTTCCAGCGCCAGTGAAGCCACCTCTGCCTATCCTTAGAAAATTTAAGTAAAAATTCTTTCTTATGGCATCAATGTGTAATGTGCCAAACCTGCCCCGGTATATAATGCCTCTTTGCTCTTGCCATCGCTATATCACTGCATTTTTTGCCTGAAAAACTCGAAACAGACCTGCTTTCGAGCCATTTTTAAGCTCAATTTTCAATCTTTTCAGATTGTTGGCGTGGCCCGACCCCGTGGCATTGCTCTATTTAAACACTGTGACACCATCCCCCAATATCCTCTGACTCTTTCCTACCGATAAATTTCCTTTCGATGGCCCACCTTGACCACACAAACGATCAATTTATCCTCTTCAATGGTATAGACGATCCGGTAGTTGCCTTGACGGACTCGGTATAATTCAGCACCGGTGAGCTTCTGGCTTCCTGGTGGCAGGGGATCAATTGCAAGCTGCTCAATTCTAGCGAGAATTCGCTGTAAATCGGTTTTCGGAATGTGACGCAGATCTTTGTAGACCGAATCCTTGAACAGGACTTCATATCCTGCCATCGGCTTTTAACCTCGTCACCATCTCGGCAAAACTGACCACAGATTCCTTTTCCCGTTCCTCAAAGGCCGCAATGTCGGCCGCATCTTCGGCGAGAGCATCTTTTACAGCTTGGTTGACCAAGGCTGAAATAGATTTCGAGGTTTCGATGGACTTAAGCTTGAGAGCTTTGTGTAGCTGCGGATCAAGGTAAATAGTTGCGCGTTTCAGTGCAGGTTCCATAACATAGCCTCCTTTTGAATAAAAGACATAATAACGCTTTGACGTCATGACGTCAATCCGGAGGAGGGGGAATTTTATGGCTTCTCGAAAGTAAGTACCGGGAGTTGAACCCGCTGCCGACCTTCCCGCTCAAGGCCTACCGGGTATACCGGGATACATGCGGGATACCAAAGGAAAGAATAAAGTATGATGTCCCCGAAACTCCCTAGAACTCTTTTTTCGCGACATCAAAATAACTATGGGAATGGATATACTCCGTTGCCTTACACCGGAGATGATACGTAAAGAACTCCTCATGCATTTTATCGCTTATAATTGTGTTCGCCAGCTGATGTGCGAATCTGCACTCCAGGCAGAGATTCCCGTTCGGTTAGTCAGCTTCAAAGGGTGCATGCAGGCGATACGAACCTGGGAGCCCCATCTGTATCATACGATCGAAAACATAGCCCACCACACAAAGTTGATAAACGCGCTGTATGAGGCCATAACAAATACGCCGATTGTGCAACGACCAGGAAGAAGTGAGCCACGGTGCGTCAAACGCCGCCCCAAAAATTACCCGCTCATGACCAAGCCAAGAGCTGAGATGAAAGAGCTTCCTCACCGTGGCAGGTGCAGTAAAAAAAGGGCTTAACTAGCGCCATTCGGGTCTGACCCAAATTTACTGCAGTGATTAACGATTTTATTTATTTTATATCAAGGAGATAATCTACAAATTCTTTGTCAACTTTTTCTGTATGGTTTAAAAACCAATTCCTTAAGAACTCGACAACATTGCTCCCTTCCGGGTAATCCTCTGTCAGAAAAAATTGATTACTGACCCTTGAAATGGAATCTACCAGCTCAAGATGCTGGAATTTATGATGCATAAATTGAGGATATTCACTTTGCCGCATCATATTTTCTTCGCTCATGAAATGGAACTTTGCATAGGCAGTTAGCTCGTTTATCAGATCTATTTTATATTGAATACTCTTTGCAGTAGCAAGTTCTCGAGCAAGCCTATTTATTAAGTTGAAAAAGAAATGGTGTTGCAGATCAATGTCCTCTACCCCCAACTCATACTCAGCGAGCCAATCTCCTAGGTACTCAGTCATTCTAATTCCACCGCCCTGGCTATAATATTTTCGAAAATAAACAAAGTAGAACTACTGGGACAACAACCTTCGTGAGAGGCCGTAAAATAGCGCACAGAGGTGGGCTCGATCAACAGGTCCGGGCCTGGAAAAAGCTATCGGGTAAATACCTCTTCAACTCCTTTGCCCTGGCCAAGGCCTTTCGCGGCAAGTTCCTGGCCGGAGTAGCTGGAATTGGCCTACGCATCACAAACAATGTCCCGAAAAAATGGGGTTCCTCAGCAGAATCTGTGGTTAGCCTTGGGCGTCGGCAGGTCACCAAGCCCATGATATAAGGCTATTTTTAGTCCGTCATACGTGCGAAATCCATAGGATCGTTTCGTGATCACCTTTGCCTTGTTGTTAAAACCCTCCACACAGCCCAAGGCTATCGTGTTTTTCGCACGAAACCAGTTGAGCAGGAGGGGGCGGTGCGCTCTCAACATTCTGGCGACCTTCTTCATCGGTTTGATTTTGGATCGCATGGTTCTTGTGCACCAGGCATCAAGGAACTTGCCAGCCCAAACCGGAGAACTGTAGCCCCAGAACCGCTGAAAATCTTCTTTGAGCAAGTAGGCGCGGACGGTTCTGAGGTTGCATGCGAGCAGATCCTTCAACCGATCTACTTGTTTTCCAGTCAAATTTTCGGGTCGTTTTAAGAGACACCAACGGCTCTTGGTCAGGAGAGGCTCTTTCCCGTTTTTCTTGAGTTCCTTGGTCTCATCGGCCCTGACTTCGTCGATTGCCTTGCTCATGTGACTCATGATATGAAACCGGTCGAGAATATTGACGGCACCCGCTGCCTTTTCGGCAATGACGGCCAAATAGGGTTTCCACATGTCACTGCAGATAAACCTCAATTGCCGAGATCTTGCCGTACCGAGCCAGTCGAAAAATTCCCTGAAAGTTTTAGCGGTACGGTCGGGTCCGATCCAAAGCAGGCGCCTCTTTCCTTGGTCAAGCTGATACACCAGGGTGACAAACTTATCCTTGCGTTTGCGCCAGCAGATTTCGTCGATGCCAATGGCCGTAATCCCGTCGATATTACGATGTGCAAGCCCCCAATTGGCGGCCATTTCCACCGACCTGAAGACCGTATCCCAACTGGCTTTAAAGACTTCGGCCACTTCCTTCCAGCTCAATCGTTTGCACCATGTGGCCAAGAACCATGCGTAAGAGAGTGTAAGATGGCTTTTGCCTACAGCCCATGGCAGCTTTTCGACTTTGACGCCACAGGTTGGACACTACAGTCGCCGTGGAGCGTAGAGGAAAAACACCGGCATGCCCCACGGGGGGACAAAGGCAAAGGTTCTGACTCGTAGCCGATCGTACCCAGGCCCCTTCTGGCCGCACTTGGAGCAGATAGGCTTACTGCTGGTTTGAGGCCTCAATGTTATCACCAAGGCTGGCGGTCCGGAATCACGCCATTTGCAGGTGTCATAGATAAAACCCGGTTGTTTTTCGATACGGTTCAAGATAGTTTTAACGAGCATCCTGTCTGATCTAATCTGGAGTTTTTGGAAGAAACTTTCCCCGGCAAAGTAAGGCAGGATGCATTTTATGAAAACCCCACAACAGGACATTGGCAATAGCAGGGAGGCCCGCCTCTATCAAGGCCAAGCCCTGCGGGTACGCGCTGCGCGCACAGCCTTGACAGAGCCGAACCTCCCTGCTCATCCTGAAAGTGGCAAGGGTGACGGGGCGGCAGGTGCCCCCCCTCTAACCTCCGGCGGGGCTCAGGTTCTGGGGCTTATTTTTAAAGAGCGACCCACAAATTCTGCGGACGAGGCAGAAAATTTAAGCAAAAATTCTCTCTTATGGCATCGATGTGTAATGTGCCAAACCTGCCCCGGTATATAATGCCTCTTAGCTCTTGCCATCGCTATATCACTGCTTTTTTGCCTGAAAAACTCGAAATAGACCTACTTTCGAGGTCTTTTTAAGTATAATTCTCAATCTTTTCAAATTGTTGGCGTGGCCCGACCCTAATGTCGCTACCTAATGTCGACTAATGTATAATGTCATGGCGGGTCAGGCCTCGGCCTGACCATTGTTCAACGAATTGTGTCCCTCCATAAAGGAAAAATAACAATCCTAGATAGTCCGCCAGGATGGACAATTGTTGCAGTTGAGTTCCCGCAGGTCGATATCATTGCTGTCTGATAATGAGACAATTTTTCAAACAAATTAGCTATTTTAACTAGCTAAATTTACTTTTTGCTCCCGCAGTTGTCTTCATCAGACAAGCGGCTTTCCTCTTCCGAGCATGGGGCCCTCTACATAGTCAACCGACAATTACTCTTGTAAGCTCCTTTCAGCTTACAAGATCAGCCAGACTTACACAAACCTGAATCAGTGTCGCCCTCGGGTGGATCACCACGTTTATATCTTTCGGGGGGGGCGATTGCCAGCCTTGCAGGCTGATACTGTTGTTTATACGCCGTACGCTACGGCTATTTTGGTGTCTTGTTCAGTGAAAATCCCTCAAGTTGACGGCGTCTTCACATCTCCTTGGGCAAATACCGTGTAACGCCAGACGATGGGGTCGTTCTGCCTGGGGTTCCACTTGACGATGTAATGTGTGTTTTCGGCGTCTTCTAGGGCGACCATGGTGTCGAGGGCATCGTTGCCTGAATCTGCGCGAAAAGCAGTGGCTGTTTGGTGAGCTCTCGAGCAACGATTAATTGTCGGGATAAGACAAGTCCCGGACTCATCGAGACGCTGCCACAACCGCTCGGCCGAAGGGATAATGCCGATGCCAAGGGCTTGCTTAAAATAGTCGTCCTCCCGCATTGAGGCATGGCCTGATAATCACTCTTCCCTAGGCAAAGCAGGCCCAGATAGCTGCGAAGAACATCGATCTCAGCAATGCGGTCGCCTTCTTTGGCTAAACGGCCAACTTGCCGACTGAGGTCGCTATGCCGGTTAATGCAGGCGCCGACCAGAGCTAGCCCGGAGCGGCAGGTGTAAAATTCTTCGCTGCTTTGCTCGAGGATAAATCGCTTCATGTTTTCCCCTGTCGAGGGATTTTTTGGACAGGTGCACATTGCACTTTTCTAATGAAAAATCAAAAAGTTAAATGTTTTGTTATTGCAATTTTATTGATGAGCCATCACGGATTGAGGTATGTTCATGGCATTCTTGTAGGTTGCTATGGAGCAACTGTTTTTCCATAAATGCGTGCTGTAGATTCGGATTCCCGCTTGGGTTTCTGATGGACATACGTCATGACCGTAGTTTTAAATACTTGGACTGCGGCGACCTCCCTATGAGGTTTGCCAGGGTCCGGTGTGACAAATGCGGCCATGAATACCTCCCAGCATTTTTAAGCAATGTTTGCAGATCCCGTGGCCTCAGAAACCACCACCCGGTTCCGCCCGTTGTTCTTGGCCTCATAAAGGGCCTGGTCCGCCATGTTCAAGCATTGCTCAGCAATGGTATCTTCCCCGGGAATATTAAAATAAATTCCCGCACTGATGGTGAAGTTAATCTTCCGGTCACCATGGGTGATATGGTTGTCCTGCATATATCCGCGCAGATCATCAGTATAGGCGGCGATCTTTCGGGCGTCCTTGCCCATGCATATAATGGCGAATTCCTCACCGCCGATCCGGCACACGATATCTGAACGCCGCTGGAACCGTTCCATAAGGATTCTGCCAAATCGTTTTAGGCATTTATCTCCGGCAGGATGGCCATAGGTGTCGTTGAGGCTCTTGAAATGGTCAATGTCGAGGATGACAACAGAAAAGTGGATGGCACTGCGCTTGCAAATGTCAAACATCCGCTGGAATTGCTCGTCAAATGTCCGCCGGTTAAAAAGCCCGGTCAACCCGTCGGTACTGCTCAGCTCCTCTAAGGCGTGGTTTGCCTCGACCAGCTTTTGGTTGAGTTTACGCACCTTTTGTATCCAGAACAAGGAAAAGAGCACCATGACGGAAAGCATTCCCAGGACCTTCCAGAAGGGGGAATAGTCAAATTTTTGTTCCACCTTTACGCTGAGCCATTGATCCAGAACCCGGGACTTTTCCTGGTCAGATACGGACATGATAAGTTTTTGAAAAATTGCCCCCAACAGAGGCTCGTCACTCCGGGTGCCGATACAGGGCTGCCAGTCCATAGGCATTTTACCTGCAATCTTGATATCCACGATTTTTTCCTGCCGCAAATGATAACCGATACTGGTCATGGTTTCGATAAAGCCAAACAACTCTCCTCTCTGTAGCTTTGCGATACCTTCCGGATCGTTGTCCACCGCCACGAGGGACATGCGGGGATAGGCGGATTTAAGTCTTTCATAAGTAGGTGATGCCCTGATGACCCCCATGGGACGATCCAAAAATTTCCTAATGTCGTCAATGAAGGGCGCATTAACAGAGGTGGCGATAACATTGGGGACGGTAAGATAGGGGCTTGTAAAATCCATGTACTGCTGCGTTTCATCTGTTTTCATGACGTCCATACAAAAATCGCACTTCTTCTGCCTGATCAACCGGAACAAGTCCGCCCAAGAGTCGCACTTCTCCACAATTATGGCGATGGGCAACTTCTTGCCCAAAAGCGCAATCAAATCAGCACCGATCCCTGTGTAACGGCCGTCGTTGCCGACCTTTCCAAAGGGCAGCCGGTCAGAGAGTACGCAAAGAACCAGTTTTTTCTTTTTTTTCAGATAGGCCAGCTCTTTTTTCGAAAACCTGAGCATGTAATCTGAAAAACTCCCGGTTCTGGGAGATAGCCAGGTGGTTTCAAGCATCTGCCAGTCTGCAGCGGACAGGGATTTTAAGGCCTTATTAAGAATACTGTCCAGGGGGGCTAGGTCCGGCCGGACACCGAAACGTAGATCTTCAGCCGGCACCCCTTCAAAGTCAAGCTCTCCGGCAACCACCAGATTAACCAGCCCAAACTTTCGGATATAGTGGTTTCCGGTATTAAGCGGAGAGACCACAGCGTCCAGATCCCCAAAGGATAAGGCCTTCATCATGGCGGAGTGATTGTCATATTCACGCAAATGGGGGCCGACAACTGTGGATAACGCCTCTTTATAAAAGACATCTGTGGTAATGCCCACAGAAAGGCCTCTTAAGCTGTTGACATCTTTGTAGTCTCTAAACTCGTTCCTCACAAAAACCACTGTTGGAATGGCGTGATAGGCATCCGTATACCGGGTAAATTTTGTCCGTTCTTTGGTATAGGAAATGTTGGCAAGGGCTTCCAACTGGCCGGTTTTAAAAAGATAAAGCACCTTGGACCAGTCATCCACAACATAGGAAAATTTCATTCCGGTTTTTTCGGAAATGATATCCAGAAGGGACGCGGTATAGCCCGCCTGGCGGCCCTGGCTGGTAAAGCTGAAGGGAGAAAAATCTGCCAGCATCCCCATGGAGATAATCGGGTGATCCCGAATAAAAGCCTTTTCTCCATCGGTCAAAAAAAGCTTGGAATCATCTTTGTCCAGATAGGGATATTGGCTCCACTTGTGGGTCAGGGCCGTAAGTGTTTCCTTTGGGACCGCCTTCAACAATTTGGCCAGAATCGAATGGAGCTGGGGTTCCTTTTGAGATACGCCCAGCCGGTAGTCCTCCTCTGTGATCCCTTCTATCTTAAAGGGCCCGGCCACTCCCAACCCGGTGAGGTTATTGTCCCGGGCGATGAAATGTCCGGTTAATTCGCTGGACACCACCGCATCTATCCAGCCAAAGGAGAGGGCCTTCATAAGTGAGATATAATCGTCATACTCGTGAACCTCGAACAAATCTTTCAAGCGGATGGCATCGGCGTAATAAATATCTTTTATGATACCGACCCTTTTCCCCTTAAGGCTTTTCAACCCCGAAAAGGAGGAGGGGATTTCCCCGGTCCGCATGAACAGGACAAGCTTTTTAATGTGATAAGCCGGGGTGAAGAGCAGCCATTTGCTACGGTCCTCGGTAAAGGAGATCTGATCAATGACATCCAGTTCCTCTTTTTTAAAAGACGAAAAAACATTGGACCAACTGCCTAGAACAAAGTAGAATTTTAGTCCTGACTTTTGTTCCAAAAGATGAAGCAGGTCAATGGAGAACCCGTTTATTCTTCCCTGGGAGTAAAATGAATAGGGGGGCTCGTTATCAATAACACCAATGGTCACCTGCTTTTTTTGCTGAATGTACGCTTTTTCCTCAGGAGTCAACGCCTTTAGGATTTCCGTTGCATGAACAGTGACTGCAATACCCATTAAGGAGAGGACCAGGATTATTTTAAACATGCGAATCATCAGAGCACAAAAATTCCTTAAATTCGTTTATCCATATCAATGGATTGAGGATAATTTTTCGCAGGATATACATTTGTGTCACCTTCCCCTGAAGCAAATATCGGAATGCTTATAGTCATACAGAGAAGGCAAACTGCTAATGTGTAATTAAAAAAAAGTCTCGATCCACAGCCTTCGTCACAGCTTCGCAACTCACCTGCTCGAATCCGGCCTAAGCCTGCGGCATATTCAGGCATTGCTGGGGCATGCCAGCCTCACGACCACTGCCCGCTACACCCACCTCACCGATGTTGCCGAAATGGATAGTCAGGCAACGATCAATGCCTTGGTCAACTCGCTGCAACTCAACCCGGCAGGGAGGTGACCATGGTTCTAGCCACTCTTGTTCACCAATATCACGATGCCTTCATGGCCAGGTTCGGCAAAATTCTTCTGCCTGATCAACGCAAAGCTCTTGATGCGATTCTACGTTGTCGGACGCCTGCTTCCGGGGAACTCTACGTGCAGTGCCCTGACTATCATCATGGTCAATGGCGGCCGCTTTCCTTTGGTAACCGCCATTGCCCACGCTGCCAAAATCACCTGACCAGTCTCTGGATCGACAAACAACGCGAAAAATTCCTGCCGGTTCCTTATTTCATGGTGACCTTCACCTTGCCCTATCAGCTGCGCTCGTTGGCCTATAGTCGCCAGAGGGATGTCTATTCGCTCATGTTCCGTTGTGCCGCCGAAGTCTTGCGTTCATTCGCCCGCAATGCAAAATCCTTGGGGGGCGAGATCGGTATGACCATGGTCCTGCACACCCATTCGAGAAGATTGGAGTTACATCCGCATATCCACGTCCTGGTCCCTGGAGGTGGCATTGATCAACAGAAACGGGCCTGGCAAAAGCTATCAGGGAAATACCTCTTCAACTCCTTTGCCCTGGCCAAGGCTTTTCGCGGCAAGTTTCTGGCCGGAGTAACTGGTATTGGCCTACGCATCACAAACAATGTCCCGAAAAAATGGGTGGTCCACTGCGACCACATGGGCACCGGCGCACCTGCCTTGAAATACCTGTCGAGGTATTTGTACCGAGGCGTAATCGGAGAAAAAAACATTATTGCCAACACCAATGGCGAAGTGACCTTCAGGTACCGGGACAGTGCAACAGGGACAATACAGAAGAGGACGCTTAAGGGGGAAGAGTTTCTGCGTCTGCTTCTTCAACATGTCCTGTCAAACGGTTTCAGGCGGCTGCGCGAATATGGATTTCTGCACGGAAATGCGAAAAAATCCGTATGCTGGTCCAGTTGGTCCTGCACGTCGTTATCAGGCCGCAGCCGCCCCGCGCCCCCGACCAGTGTTTACCTGTCCGCACTGCGATCAAGCGATGCGTATTGTGTCTTTTAGAAATGACTACCGTCATCCCAGGTAATCTTTAATCGAGGCACCGCTTCTCCGCCAAGAAGCACACGGGAGGAAAACTCTTTTATGAGCATCGAGCCGCTTTTTAACGCCTGATACAAGCGAATGCATTCCTACGTCCTGCCTTCAGCACTACCATCCTGGTAGCGCTTCTAAAACATTTCAGAGCAACATTTATTTCCTTTTAAGAGGCCGGGCTTGTCCAACCCCGGAAAGATGGTGGTTCGCTCGTGCCTCGCTCGCACAATCTATCCTTGTTCGTTATGTGCTTGGCCGGTCATATTTTATGCTTAGTCTGAGCATATCTTTGAGTTGTACGCCTTCTTCGTAAATAGGTTCGGAATAATTATCGACAAAGAAATTTTTACGAACACTATCAACTCTGAATCCATACCGTTGATAAAACAATAATTGATATCCAAATGAGCCAGTTCCCAATTCAAGCGATTTTGCACCTATCTCTTCAAAATAATTGATTACAAATTCAAGAAGTTTTTTCCCAACCCCTTGTTTCTGTTTTTCCGGAATAACTACAATATTATATATTTCCCATGCATCAGCACCATTCGAATTTGTTACACACACGCCAACTAAAGAGTCCTCAACAAATGCGCCAAAACATTTAGATCCGTGAAGATATAGCTCAATGCATTTTTCTGATGGGTCGGCATGAAGCAACATACTCATCGGCACTTCTTTTTCCGAAATTTGTCTGATGATTGTCATCTGTTTGTTCACATTTCCTGTTCGCACATAATCGCGGAGCTGTCAGCTCCGCGATTCTTGGCGACGAAGTCGCCAAGAACATCATGATCACCGGTTCACCTGGTGCATTATTTTGTTATTAAAAATCTTGCAAGAGTCAAGAACTGATTTGACCTCATTTCTGTGGATCGAAGTGGAACAGCTTTTCACTACCCAAGTTAATGCTGTTTTTTACTGGTCATTGTTTATTTTTTTATTTCAATACATTGCCACTTGATCTTCATCCCGACTTGATCCAGCTTTCCAAATGTGCTTTGGACCGTTGGTGTAAAATTTTATCGAAAATTTCCGGGTCGTACAGGTAAAGACAATGCCGAATGGACGTATAGGGACTGAACGTTCTGTTCGGATTTTTCGCCATGAGATAATCACGGTATTTTTGGACGGTTTTCAAATGTTCTGCCAGGCATTTGTGAAGATGCGACTTAAGAAACCGACTGTCCAGCTTCAGGATATCATGAACAAAATCGTCGACTTTGAGGTCTTCAAACTCGAATCCTCTGAAGTAATGACCAGCAACGCGCAGGAAACTAAAAGCGTTAAGCGTTTTTTCTCCGACTCCGATCGCAAAGCGGTCAGGAGAAATTACGATTTCCTCCGCCGGTTCAATGGATGATTCCTCCGTTTCTTGTTGAATGAGCGCTTGTGTTGCATTGCGAATTTCTTTGAACTCGCGATCGGCCAACTCAAACAGAGCGGACAGTACATTGATCCTCCTTTTCAGATAGTTGGGGATTGATTTTTTATATTTGATTTGGTGATCAAGCACGCTCCAGGCATCCTGAATCAAGGTTCTGATCTGCACTTCAACAGGAAAATCAGCATAAGGTTTTTCCGACAGTTTTCTCATCCGGTCACTAATGGTTAGGTCTATGTGTAGGCCTTTATAGCCAAATGCATCCTCCGTACTTTCCATCGCTGAAATTTTGTCTGTGACGTCAATAATTTCAAAATGCTGTCTCAGCTCCTCGGATACTCGTTCGACCTGGTCTTCATAAAGGCAGATGACCCTGATACCGAGCAAGTCAGTGATATAATCCTTTATCTCGTATGCTTGTTCGCGCTCTTCAAGATCATTACGATACTTTCTCCTGAATTTTCGGAGGCACTCTTCTTTATCTTTAACCCGTCCTTCTATTTTCTTGACAACATCAACATTGGATTTTTTTAACAACGACCGGATGATGTTGATGTAAGACCTTATGGATTTAGATAAAAGCTCCTTGTTGCTATCATAATAGTTATCAAAGGCATATTTTTCTTTTTCAAAATCGAGTGATGACAAGTTGGCCCCTTTTTCTATAAACGTCTACTCTCAGTTCATTTATTAAATTTTTCTGGGTCTTTGTCAGAGTTGCGGAAACTAAGAAGGGGTTGACCGCATAGCCGTCAGGCTAAGCCGTGAGCCCCTGGTTAATCCACACATGGCATTGGCTCACCCTCGATTCTCAGAACCAAAATATCTTGAATGATTTCTGGAGAATAGTTTCCATTTTTCTTTTTCTCCAGCACATGATTCTGGCAACTTAACTTGAAGAACTTAACCAGAAAATCCGTTACAGCTTCTATCCCGTTAAAAATTGCCTCTTTGAAACGGTCAAGCGATCTCATCCAGGTTTTTATCGCTTTGTAGAAACTGAGATTTTTACCATAGAGCCCACGCATGAGATTATGCGTTATCCATAACATGTTCAGGCTGAGCACGATAATGAATAATTTCGAGTAAATATAGCACTCAAGGCGCTGCTTTTTCACCTTCTTGACCTTATCGATCTTCCAGAGCGATTTCCAGGGGGTGCATCCGATACTTATGGCAAATTGCTCTAGCTATACTTTATATAGCTGTGAGCAGGGATAATCAGGTGCCATATATAGCGACAAGCTTTTAAATCCCATAACTAACGGATGCACCCATTTCCAGGTTTTGAAGACGAGCTCAATCTGCCAGCGCAAGGTGTACGCCTTCCACGCATTCTGAATATCGAGCAACTTTTCAGATACAGAGGTGATGAACAGGTTGAGCCTCGCTAGTGCTTTGAATTCTTTACCTAATTGCCGCCCTTTCTTTTGGGCATTCAAATGAGCCTTACGCATTCGTTCCTGATAAACGCTTTCAGGAAGCAGATAAACGAAGAGACGAACCTGTAGTGTCAGATTTTGGTCAAGAAATACCCAGTCTTCGAATCTTTCAATTCCGGCATCGATCATGGCTCGAACGATACGGGAAAAATTCAGCTTAACCTTTTTCTTGCCTCGAAGCTGATACACGTTTTTGTTGGCTTGCAGACGGCATAAAAAATCACCAAGGTTCTGCAGGATACCTCGCAATGCTGATAGATGCATATACGCGAGGTCACGAATAACAAGGTCGCCTTCTTTGACAACATCAATGGTCAGCGTTGAATTGGTTGCATCCTGGTCATTAAACGCATTCAGACTAAGATCAACGATACTGCCAGAGACTAAATCATATTCAAATTGGATCCTGATACTGGCTGCGGATCCACTGCCGCCACTACCGGGGTAATACGTGGATAAAGATTGATCTATTTGAAAACAAACAGAATCTTTAATCAAAATTCTTTCAAATTGGTCACAGCTTATTAACGTCGCCCTTCCCCCGGCCAGCTGTTTGCTGAAGAGTTCAGCGAGGGCTGCCGTGAGAAAAGAAACCGCACGCTGGTTAAAGCGCTCGTCCAGCGATTGCTTTTTGATACATATGTCGTGATCTAATTCCAGTTTGCTGGTGAGATCATTGAGACTCTCAAATGCCCATGCATCACTGTTAAAAGCCAGCAGACAAAGGAAGGTGAAACCCAGGGCAAGCGCATGAAATTCTTAGCAAGCAAGTACTCTGCCAAGAAACCGATTGTCGCAAGCTGCTCTGAATTGTTTTTGCTTGATACTCATTTTGGTTTTCTCTCGTTGTAGCAAATTACGAGCTATATGCCTCAGTACGGCAAAATTCTCGGGAGCATCGTCTTTTCGGATGCGGCACTCATCTTCACGAAACGCAACATCAAGTACATAGTGATGAGAGTTTTCTATACCCCAATGAGCTCGCACAGCTTTGGCAAAGAGTTCGGCGTTGTTTTCTTGGCTCGAAATATAGTAGCGGCATTCAGTAGTTTTTTTGTCTTTTTCGTGCCGCTCAGAGACAACAACACCTATTGTCCGAAGCCCCTTCCACTGTGCGATCATGGGTAACCCGGCAGCATCAGTTGTGTAATGGGAGCGGATCTCGTGGCGACCATGTCCCTTACATTCGCTTTGGAAGAAATCAAATGTATCGCTGTTGAAGGTCTCTACGTCTGCCTGCCTGAAAACTGTTTCAACGGCTTTTAGCAATGAGCCTTGATTGCCTTTTAAGCCCAAGACGTAATCACCACCATGTTGGACGATCTGTTCGGCTATCTTCTTTTGACACCCCATGGCGTCAATGGTCACAATACAGCCTTTGATCTCCAGCAATTTTAAAAATTCTGGAATAGCAGTGATTTCGTTTGATTTTTCATTGGTTTTGACTTGCCCCAAAACAAACCGATTGCTCGCTGCCCAAGCGCTGACCATATGAATAGCCGACTTCCCTGAGCTCGAGTCATGTGATCGCCTCAAGGTCTTGCCGTCGATAGGGAAAACTTCGCCATCAACGACCTCGACCACAGAATGCACCCAGCTCAAAAAGCATTCTTGAAAAATCTTGCTATTAAGGCGAGATATGACTCGTCGAAATGTATCGTGCCCTGGAATTCCATTAGGGAGTTCAAGAAATTTTTCGAGCCATTCCTGCTAGGCTTGCCCGAAAATTTCAATTTGTTCCCAGCCAGAAGCCCCGGATACCACCCCACAAATAGCGATGACGATAATATCGGTAAGCAAATGCCTGCTTTTCCCTTCGACTCTTGGATCTATTAAATTTTCGAAATGGGAAACAATATCTGGCCGCTGTTTTTTCATAACCCTTCTCCCAGGTGCGTTTTTTTGAAGGGTTATATATAGAAGCTATGCGGGTAGAATTGAATAATAAATCGATTTTATTGGTATTTTTTCGACAGCCGTGAATAATTCGATTCTAAATGGGCATGGTCAGGTCATTTTGATGCGCTTGCCCTGAAATGTCCGCTGGACTGCCGGGTTATACCTGTTCGCTGTATGACTTATGTGCTAAAAATTCACCTTTACCAACTGGCACCAGTGAAGTTGAATAATTCTGTTGAGACTTGAGGTATGCTGTAAACTCAGCAAGTTCGGATTCGTGGGAAATTGCATTATCACAAACAATTAGCCCTCCAGTTTTTAACAGGCGTGATATGTCTTCTATCATATCCATGTACATTGAACGGTCTGCATCAAGAAAAATCAAGTCATACTGATCACTGAGGTCTTTAAGCATTGCCTGAGCATCGCCCTGTAACAGCTCTATTTTGTTGGCTAAACCTGCTCTTTGAAAGTTTGATAAAGCTTCTTCTGCTTTTCGTTCCGAATACTCAATTGTAGTTACAGTTCCATCTGAGGGGATAGACGAAGCAAACCAAATAGTTGAATAGCCGTTTGATGTTCCAACTTCTAAAATTTTGCTTGAACGAGTCGCAAGAACTAGAACCCGAAGGAACTCACCGGTATCTTTCGTGATGTTGAGATACTTCAGGGCTTTATCTGATTGGGCTTCATCATTGCATATCCCCTTTTGTTCCAATTCTTTTAGCATGTTATCTAAATCCATTTGTTCCCCCTGAAGGTCTTGAAGGTATAACGTGGAGTTCTGCGGGAGCCGCGTCTTTTGCGGCTTCCGTAGAAACGATTTGTTGGACGAAGCCGCTGCGCGGCAGAATAAAAAACCAGTGTATACTCGTGTAAGAGTTTAATTTTCAAACACTTACAGCAAGGAGTATACTATGAACAAAGCCGAAATTAAACGATTCGAGTCCCTCTATGAGCGCCACCTGCAAAAGCTTGCGCTACAAGGGAAAAGCGCCAAAACAATAGACGCTTGCGGCAGGGCTATGCGTCGACTGGTCTCGTATTTCGATTGTTGCCCCGACAAACTCAGCGTACAAGAGCTGGAAGAGTATTTTGCCAAATTGGTCAAGGGGTACTCTTGGAGTACAGTCAAGCTGGACAGGCTCGGTCTCATGTTTTTTTGGAAACACGTTCTGGAGACGGACTGGCAATGGCTCAATATCGTCAAAGCACCTGTCGTCAAAACCATTCCGGATATCCTGACCCGCGAAGAAATCGGCAGGATCATTCATGGCTGCCGGGAGCTCCGCTATCGCGTCTTTCTCTTCACCACCTATTCCATGGGGCTTCGCCTGGACGAAGCTTTGTCTCTTCAGGTCGGTGATATCGATACCGGCCATATGAAGATCCATATCCGTCGCGGCAAGGGACATAAAGATCGTCTTGTCCCGCTTCCGAACCGCACCTTGGAAGCGTTACGCCTGCTCTGGCGTGAACACCAGCACCCGAAGTTGTTGTTTCCCAATTACCGTGGATCAATGGAAACGATCCGGCAGGCGACAAGCCACATGAATAATGGTGGAGCCCAGCAGGCAATGAAAGCCGTTGTTACATCCTGTGGAATTAAAAAAAGTCTCGATCCACAGCCTCCGTCACAGTTTCGCAACCCACCTACTCGAATCCGGCTTAAGCCTGCGGCATATCCAGGCTCTGCTTGGTCATGCCAGTCCCACAACCACAGCCCGTTACACTCATCTGGGTGCATCCGATAGTTATGGAATTTAAAGGCTTGCCGCCATATATCGGGGCTACTTTTCCTTACTGAGCGCTACATGAAGTGTAACGAGAGCAATTTGCCATAAGTATCGGATGCACCCCACTCATAGGGAGATAACTATGGACCTGGCCACTCTTGTTCACCAATATTACGATGTCTTCATGGCGCGGTTCGGCAAAACTATCCTGCCGGACCAGCGCAAGGCCCTTGATGCGATTCTCCGTTGCCGAACGCCTGCTTCCGGAGAACTCTACGTGCAGTGCCCTGACTGGGGGGCATCCGATGTTTATGGCAACCCGCTTGCTATACACTCCCCGCAGACGGCAGTGCGGGTTATGCAGCCCCTCTGTATAGTGGCAAGCCTTTAAATTCCATAACTGTCGGATGCTCCCCCCTGACTGTCAGCAAGGTCAATGGCGCCCTCTCTCCTGTGGTAACCGCCATTGCCCGCGCTGACAAAATCACCTGACCAGTCTCTGGATCGACAAACAACGGGAAAAGCTCCTGCCTGTGCCCTATTTCATGGTGACCTTTACCTTGCCCTATCAGCTGCGTTCGTTGGCTTATCGTCACCAGAAAGCAAACAATGCCCCGAAAAAATGGGTGGTCCATTGTGACCACATGGGCACCGGCGCACCTGCTTTGAAATACCTCGCAAGGTATTTATATCGAGGCGTAATCGGAGAAAAAAACATTGTTGCCAACGCCAATGGCGAAGTGACCTTCAGGTACCGGGACAGTGCTACAAGGGCAATGCAGAAGAGGACGCTTAAGGGAGAAGAGTTTCTGCGTCTGCTTATTCAACATGTCCTGCCAAACGGGTTCAGGCGGCTGCGCGAATATGGATTTCTGCACGGGAATGCGAAAAAAATCCGTATGCTGGTCCAGTTGGTCCTGCACGTCGTTATCAGACCGCAGCCGCCCCGTCCCCGACCTGTGTTTGCTTGTCCGCACTGCGATCAAGCGATGCGTATTGTGCCTTTTAGAAATGACTACCGTCATCCCAGGTAATCTTTAATCGAGGCACCGCTTCTCCGTCAAGGTGATGTAGGAGGATCTCTTTTATGAAACAGCGCACCATTTTTTAACGCCTGATCAGGCGAATGTATTCTTACGTCCTGCTGGAAGCGCTACCATCCTGGTAGCGCTTCCAGCACATTCCAGAACAATATTTATTTCCTTTGCGAGGCCGGGCTTGTCCAGCCCCGGATAAGATTGTGGTTCGTTCGTGCCTCACTCACACAATCTATCCTTGTTCGTTATATCTTACTATTTTTGCAATATTTCAAAGCCTTCTGCCACCATACTTGGATCGAACTCAATAATGTCGTATTCTGCGATTTCTGCTTTATAGAAAGGATCTTTTGCAAGAATCAACTCCAATTCATCTTTATTTTTTACACATGACAAAATTATTCCACCTGTTCTTGGAATTTTTCTTCCAGATGCAATAAAATTTCCCTCGGCATATTCCTGCTTCAAATAGTCCACATGGGCATCAAGATGCTTATCAACTTCTTCAAGATCAATTTTGTACGTTAAAGATACTATGAACATATTTCTCCTTTTGGATATAACGATAAACTCACAGCAGCAGTTCGCGCTTTACCCGGAAGCTCAGTAAATACGTTGGCTAATGATCAACCTTTCGCAAACGTTTGGAGCTATTCAAGCAAACGAGTTTAAGTAACTAGCTAATTTTACATTATAAAAAAATCGGAATAATCGGTAAAATCTCTTGACATCTGACGAGGTGCCGAAACGCTTTTTCCTTGTGATATCAAACTTTTACAAGGAAAAGCATATGTCGACCCTCAAAAATTTCATACACCGAAGCCGCAAAGCAACTCAGACTCTGGACAAGATCAAGATGCGTTCTCATCTCAACGCCGATACTTTATTCGCCCTTATCCGTGAGGATCTGCAACAGGTGCCTGACCTCCGGGCCCCCAATGCATCGATCCCGCTAGGCGACGCTATAATGAGCGGCTTAGCCATGTTTTCGCTTAAAGACCCATCGTTGCTATCGTTTGATGGACAACGGCTTGAGCAGCCAGAAAGCCTTCACGGTGTCTCTGGTATTCCAAAGATCCCCAGTGATACCCAAATGCGGGACATTCTGGATGAGATTGTTCCGGCTCAGCTTCGGCGCCCTTTCCGTATCATTTTCCATCAGCTACAGCGAGGCAAGGTCATGCCGAAAATGACCTGCCTTGGTGGCCATTGACGGTACTGGTATCCATAGCTCAGAAAATATAGGAGCCGATTACTGTCTGACCAAAGAGCGACGTAACGGCACGATCGAGTACCATCTCCAGAGGGTGCATCCGATAGTTATGGGATTTGAAAGCTTGCCACCATATATGGTGGCTATTTTTGCGTGCTGGCGTCTACATGAAGTATAGTGAGAGCAATGTGCCATAAGCATCGGATACACCCCATCAAAGATTTAATGGCTCACAATCTTCGTTACATCCTCTCCGCCAAACCAGGCGATCATGCCTATATGTTCGGACTGGTCGATGCGGCGGCCGAACAAGGCAAGGTAACCGAGCTGATTCTTCCGGACAGTAGCAAAGCCAACAAGACACATTGTTTTCGCTTTATCAACGCTGTCCCGCTCAACAAGGCCAGCGAAAAGGAGTTGCAGGTCAACTTCCTCGAGCATTGGGAGGTTGAAACCAGAGGCGAAGAGGTGATTGTCCGTAATCGATTCAGCCGGGTAACCGATTTTGAAATTACCCCTGACAACGTTATGGAGATCATGCGCTGCGGTCGAGCCCGCTGGAGGATTGAAAACGAGACCTTTAACATCCTGAAAAATCAGGGGTATAACCTGGGGCACAACTATGGCCTGGGCAAAAGGCACTTGAGTGCTGTGTTCATGCACCTAATGTTGCTAGCTTTTTTTGTTGATCAAGTGCAGCAATTCTGCTGCCCGCTGTTTCAAGCAGCCAAGGCAAAGCTGCGAACATACAGGGGGCTGTGGGAGCGAATACGTAACTATTTCCACACGTTTATAGCCCCATCCATGGAGACAATTTTACGAATGATTGCCTATGGTTTTGAACATCCTCCCTGTCCGACATTTGATTAGCGAACAAGAGGCCGCATGCAGGTGCCTACCGAAAAATATATTCGACAGGCCGGGTGGATCACTCCGCCCTAAAAACAGTTTTTTTTTAGAAAATTTGGTGCAGAACAACAGCGGTACCCCGAAATTTTTTTTCGGCATGGTGAAATTGCCCCACCCAGTACCGCATTATGACAAATTTATACTCGCAGCTGATTCAAAGCGGGAGTGACTGAACTCACAGGCCACCTAAATCGAAGCCGATAAGATATCGGTATTGATTCAACATCATAAATGCCGATTCATTTTCAACACCCGCGACCTTAGGTGGCCCTAGTGGAGTGCCGGGTTAGCCAAATTATTTATTATTAAAACCTAGGCTCTTTTAGATAAATGAAAATTCTATATGTAACAATCATAGCAGCCCATGCAATTAATGTTACAATTAATACTCGAGCTAAATTGTCATGATTTATGTAAATTCCTTTGTAAATACGGAATATCATGAAAGCAAAAAGTATAACAAAAAGTCTAAATTTATGGGCTGGAGATTCAATTTTAAAGTAACCAGACAAAAGGTAAAAAATAATAGTGAAAAGCACTAAAAATGTTGAAAAACCTATTATTGTGGTCGAGTCAAATTTGATATTTTTCGACCCATAAATAAAAATAGCCAGTGTAATTGCCAATGAAATTAAAAAAGAACAAGTAATTCTTAATCGTCTTGTTAGCTCTACCTCATAGAATAAATCTTGTAATTTCTCAAAGAAACTATAACGAGGCACATTTTTTTTATTGTTCTGAACATCTCTTAATAATGTTTCTTTAGGCAAGGAAATTTTAGGTGTTGCTTCAGCTGGTGCTTCTGAAACAGAAGTGTTTTTTTTAACTTTTACATCAAGACCGACATTAATTAATACACTCTTATATTCAATTGCCGATTCTTTTGATAAATTTCTTTTAAAATATACCGGTGATTGTCTATCAATGAATTTTTTTGACTTTTGAAGATCCCATTTTGATAATTTAGAGAACTTTTGAATTACTGTTTCTAATTCAAAACTTGGTAATAGTTTACCTGTGTACACAATGTCATACCGATCATTCACTTGAGAATCCTCTTAGTATTGACAACAGAGTCATTATTTTTGTGTTGGCTAATCGCGGAGCTGACGATGTCAGCTCCGCGATTCTTGGCGACGAAGTCGCCAAGAACGCCGCATTCAGCGGCTTGTCCGCTGCAATGCTTTGTTGGACGAAGCCGCTGCGCGGCAGAGTAAAAACCAGTGTATACTCATGTAAGAGTTTAATTTTCAAACACTTACAGCAAGGAGTATACTATGGAAAAAGCCGAAAAAAAGCGATTCGACACCCTCTATAAGCGCCACCTGCAAAAGCTTACGCTGCAAGGAAAAAGCGCCAAAACAATCGACGCCTATGGCAGGGCTGTGCGTCGGTTGGTCTCGTATTTTGATTGTTGCCCCGACAAGCTCAGCTTGAAAGAGCTGGAAGAATACTTTGCCCTATTGGTCGAGGGCTACTCATGGAGCACGGTCAAGCTGGATCGGCTCGGTCTCATGTTCTTCTGGAAACACGTTCTGGAGACGGACTGGCAATGGCTCAATATCGTCAAACCACCCGTCGTCAAAACCATTCCGGATATCCTAACCCGCGAAGAAATCGGCAGGATCATTCATGGCTGCCGTGAGCTCCGCTATCGCGTCTTTCTTTTTACCACCTATTCCATGGGACTTCGCCTGGAAGAGGCCTTGTCTCTCCAGGTGGGCGATATCGATACCGGCCACATGAAGATCCACATCCGTCGCGGTAAGGGCCATAAAGATCGTCTTGTCCCGTTGCCGAACCGCACCTTGGAAGCGCTAGGCCTGCTCTGGCGTGAACATCAGCACCCGAAGTTGCTCTTTCCCAATTACCGGGGATCAATGGAAACAATCCGCCAGGCAACAAACCACATGAATAATGGCGGTGCTCAGCAGGCCATGAAGGCCGTTGTCACCTCCTGTGGAATTAAAAAAAAGTCTCGATCCACAGCCTTCGTCACAGTTTCGCTACACACCTGCTTGAGTCCGGCCTGAGCCTGCGGCATATCCAGGCATTGCTTGGTCATGCCAGCCCCACAACCACAGCCCGTTACACCCACCTCACCGATGTTGCCGAACTGGACAGCCACTCAACGATCAATGCCTTGGTCAACTCGCTGCAACTCAACCCGGCAGGGAGGTGACCATGGATCTAGCCACTCTTGTTCACCAGTATCACGATGCCTTCATGGCCAGGTTCGGCAAAACTCTTCTGCCTGATCAACGCAAAGCTCTTGATGCGATTCTACGTTGTCGGACGCCTGCCGCCGGAGAACTCTACGTGCAGTGCCCTGACTGTCAGCATGGTCAGTGGCGCCCACTATCCTGTGGCAACCGCCATTGCCCACGCTGCCAAAATCACCTGACCAGTCTCTGGATCGACAAACAACGCGAAAAGCTCCTGCCTGTACCCTATTTCATGGTGACCTTCACCTTGCCCTATCAGCTGCGTCCGTTGGCCTATCATCACCAGAAAGCAAACAATGTCCCGAAAAAATGGGTGGTCTACTGCGACCATATGGGCACCGGCGCACCTGCCTTGAAATACCTGTCGAGGTATTTGTACCGAGGCGTAATCGGAGAAAAAAACATTATTGCCAACACCAATGGCGAAGTGACCTTCAGGTACCGGGACAGTTCTACAGGGGCAATGCAGAAGAGGACGCTTAAGGGAGAAGAGTTTCTGCGTCTCCTTCTTCAACATGTCCTGCCAAACGGGTTCAGGCGGCTGCGCGAATATGGATTCCTGCACGGGAATGCGAAAAAAATCCGTATGCTGGTCCAGTTGGTCCTGCACGTCGTTATCAAGCCGCAGCCGCCTCGCCCCCGACCAGTGTTTGCTTGTCCGCACTGCGATCAAGCGATGCGTATTGTGTCTTTTAGAAATGACTACCGTCATCCCAGGTAACCTTTAAGCGAGGCGCCGCTTTACCGCCAAGAAACACACGGGAGGAAAACTCTTTTATGAGCATCGAGCCGCTTTTTAACGCCTGATACAGGCGAATGCTTTCCTGCGTCCTGCGTTCAGCACTACCATCCTGGAAGCGCTTCCAGCATATTCCAGAGCAATATTTATTTCCTTTGTGAGACCGGGCTTGTCCAACCCCGGATAAGATTGTGGTTCGTTCGTGCCTCACTCACACAATCTATCCTTGTTCGTTAGGCATTTTTACCACAGCTTCCACCAAGGTTTAGATATAGGGGTGGATGATATTTGATTTTTGGCAACCAAAACTGTGTACTCTTGCCCTTCAAGTTCGGGCGTAAACTCATCATGCTTGAATAAGGTAAGGCGCTTAATTGGTTCTAGCGGTAGATCAAAAATAAGATCGACGTCTGCCTTTACTCCACCTTCTTCTTCTTGCTTCTCGAATATTTCGCACTTTAGCGGGGCAAAATAGTCAGGTAATACACCTGATGTTTCTAGATCATATATTCCGTTTTGGGAGTTATGAACAATTTTCCACTTCTGCGCTCCGCTCACCCAGAATTCAGATCGACTGTACATAACGTGCTCCTCGATCACGCACACGATCACAGAACAATCTTGAGATAGTTCTGACACCACAGCCGCTTGAACAAATGGAGATTCGCACTCATTAAACCACAGAAAGTACCAACCACTTGGCAGTTCCGCAGAGCTAATCTGTGATTCTGGAATTTCTTCTACCTCTGTGGTCTCGGAAAATCCATAAAATGAAAGCACATCTTCTTTTTTCCTTCCCTTTACTGCCATCCAAGAAATTGCAAAACCCATGTGATGAATTCCCTTTGGTGCCTAATCGCGGAGATTGACGAAGTCAACTCCACGTTCTTGGCGACGAAGTCGCCAAGAACGTGGAGTTGAGGGGCGCGCGTCTTTTTGCGCGTCCCTCTCGAACGATTTGATCGGCCAATGATATTCTTTTCAATATTGCACACCACCGACATCAGCTCTAATTAGTTCAGCTGGTGTGTTGACTATTGTATAGTTGTTATCAGGGCGACATACAAACAGACACCCCGAACAATCTGCTGGGTTTGCCTCTGTTCTATGAATTTTTACTGGTCCTATTCCTTTTGCTAGCCAAATAGTAGTTTTAAAGGAACATGGGTCTAATGGGTCCGCAACATCATTGGTTACAATCTCGTATTTAAGAGCATCGTAAGTTCCACTGGGAACAACAACTTGTTCCAGGCCTACTAGCGTAGTTATGAAAGTCCAATTTCCTTCGAAATATGGATGAGTAGTCGTCTGCCCAATAGTCATTTCTGGGTTGATGAAAACCATATTTACCCCAAAATCAGAAAAATCATTTTGGGGCATTTCGTATTGACACCCAGCAGCTAGACCTAATTCTTTATTTTGCATTATTGGTTCATACTCGTAACCATTTGTGCCATATCTAATTCCGGTCAAACCTGTAGAGCAAGATTGTTCTGAATTTAAGGATAGCCTGCTTCCTGTTGTGAACTCCCACCTATTTCCATTTTCAAGAGGGAAGTAGTTACATGTTCTGTAAATATTGTTGGCAGTATCATCATCTTGACAATTAAAATTACTTTTAGAAATGGTATTTAATGGAATAACTACAACTCTATCCGCAGCTATTCCTAACGAATAAAACAAACATATTATTACGATAGTGAACTCTACAGCCAACAGACGACTTTTTCCCGATTGCATATTTCCTCCTTAATTTTTTATTGAGCAAATAGCCTCTTGTTTGTGATCCTTAACAAAAAATTTTAATCTCATAGAGATATGGTTGATTTATTACTCCGCCGAATCGCGATGAAGTCAGCACCGCGATTCCTGGCGGCGCAGCCGCCAGGAACGGTTTGCTCACCGGATCCGCGCTGTTTGCGGGGGTCCGCGTGTAGCAGTTTGTTGGACGAAGCCGCTGCGCGGCAGAATAAAAACCAGTGTATACTCGTGTAAGAGTTTAATTTTCAAACACTTACAGCAAGGAGTATACTATGAACAAAGCCGAAATTAAACGATTCGAGTCCCTCTATGAACGCCACCTGCAAAAGCTTGCGCTACAAGGGAAAAGCGCCAAAACAATAGATGCTTATGGCCGAGCTGTGCGTCGACTGGTCTCATATTTCGATTGTTGCCCCGACAAGCTCAGCGTGCAAGAGCTGGAAGAGTACTTTGCCAAATTGGTCAAGGGGTACTCTTGGAGCACAGTCAAGCTGGACCGGCTCGGTCTCATGTTTTTCTGGAAACATGTTCTGGAGACGGATTGGCAGTGGCTCAACATCGTCAAAGCACCTGTCGTTAAAACCATTCCGGATATCCTGACCCGCGAAGAGATCGGCAGGATCATTCATGGCTGCCGGGAGCTCCGCTATCGCGTCTTTCTCTTCACCACCTATTCCATGGGGCTTCGCCTGGAAGAGGCTTTGTCTCTTCAGGTCGGTGATATCGATACCGGCCATATGAAGGTCCATATCCGTCGCGGTAAGGGGCATAAAGATCGTCTTGTCCCGTTGCCGAACCGCACCTTGGAAGCGTTACGCCTGCTCTGGCGTGAACACCAGCACCCGAAGTTGTTGTTTCCCAATTACCGGGGATCAATGGAAACGATCCGACAGGCGACAAACCACATGAATAATGGCGGTGCTCAGCAGGCCATGAAGGCCGTTGTCACCTCCTGTGGAATTAAAAAAAAGTCTCGATCCACAGCCTTCGCCACAGCTTCGCTACCCACCTGCTCGAGTCCGGCCTGAGCCTAAGGCATATCCAGGCTCTGCTGGGGCATGCCAGCCCCACGACTACTGCCCGTTACACTCATCTCACCGATGTTGCCGAACTGGATAGCCAGGCAACGATCAATGCCTTGGTCAACTCACTGCAACTCAATCCGGCAGGGAGATAACTATGGACCTGGCCACTCTTGTTCACCAATATTATGATGTCTTCATGGCGCGGTTCGGCAAAACCATCCTGCCAGAACAACGCAAGGCCCTTGATGCGATTCTCCGTTGCCGAACGCCTGCTTCCGGGGAACTCTACGTGCAGTGCCCTGACTGCCATCATGGCCAATGGCGGCCTCTCTCCTGTGGTAACCGCCATTGCCCGCGCTGCCAAAATCACCTGACCAGTCTCTGGATCGACAAACAACGGGAAAAGCTCCTGCCTGTGCCCTATTTCATGGTGACCTTTACCTTGCCCTATCAGCTGCGTTCGTTGGCTTATCGTCACCAGGGAGAGGTCTATTCGCTCATGTTCCGGTGTGCTGCCGAAGTCCTGCGTTCATTCGCCCGCAATGCAAAATCTTTGGGCGCCGAGATCGGCATGACCATGGTCCTGCACACCCATTCAAGGAGATTGGAATTTCACCCGCATATCCACGTCCTGATCCCTGGAGGTGGCATTGACCAACAGGCTCGGGTTTGGAAAAAGCTATCGGGGAAATATCTCTTCAACGGTTTTGCCTTGGCCAAAGCCTTTCGCGGTAAGTTCCTGGCCGGAGCAGATGCTATCGGCTTGCGGATCACAGACAAAGTTCCGAAAAAATGGGTTGTCCACTGCGACCATATGGGCACCGGCGCACCGGCCTTAAAATACCTCGCAAGGTATTTGTACCGAGGCGTGATTGGAGAAAAAAACATCATTGCCAATACCAACGGCGAAGTAACCTTTAGGTACCGGGACAGCGCTACCGGGACAATGCAGAAGAGGACGCTTAGGGGAGAAGAGTTTCTGCGTCTGCTTCTTCAACATGTCCTGCCAAACGGGTTTAGGCGGCTGCGCGAATATGGATTTCTGCACGGGAATGCGAAAAAAATCCGTATGCTGGTCCAGTTGGTCCTGCACGTCGTTATCAGGCCGCAGCCGCCTCGCCCCCGACCAGTGTTTGCCTGCCCTCACTGCAATCAACCGATGCGCATTGTGTGCTTTAGAAATTCTTACCGCCAACCCGGGTAACCTTTAAGCGAGACGCCGCTTCACCGTCAAGAAGACCACGGGAGGAAAACTCTTTTATGAGCAGCGAGCCGCTTTTTAACGCCTGATACAGGCGAATGCATTTCTACGTCCTGCGTTCAGCACTACCATTCTGGTAGTGCTTCCAGTATATTCCAGAGCAATATTTATTTCCTTTGAGAGGCCGGGCTTGTCCAACCCCGGATAAGATTGTGGTTCGTTCGTGCCTCACTCACACAATCTATCCTTATTCGTTATGCATTTGGCGCAATGAATTGAGTGAAACATTCCGTACATACCCATTTATGGCCATCAGTTGTGTAACCCTCTCCATGCTCTGGGTTGTCATCTTCATGGAGGGACCACCAACAAATTTCACAATGATCATGATTCCACCCATCTTCGACGAGTTTCGTGTGCTCTGGATTAAATTTTTGCCCTACATAATCAGAAGCGCTTCCCTTCGATATGAGAGCGGCACGAGCAAGCCACTTTTGTTTTTTCCATTGCTGTTCCAGGGCCCATTCGACCGATTCATCTATATCGGCCCACTTCCATCTATCACCATGTATCGTTACGTATTCGCTCATTTTCCTATCGGGCATAATCGCGGAGCTGACCAGCGCCGTGTGCCGCGCAAGCAAGCGCAGCTTGATTGTGTGGTGCGCGGTGTCTGGTCAAGCTCCTTGTTCTGGCGCGAAGCGACAGGGCAAGGAGCTTGACGAAGTCAGCTCCGCGATTCTTGGCGACGAAGTCGCCAAGAACGCCGCCAATCACCGGCACACAAACACGCGGCCATTGAACTTAAAATAGCACCCAAAAGTATGCCCCGCGTGGTTGTGTGTCCGTGTGCATGGCCATGTTAGCTGTCTGTACTCACCAAGAGTAAAGTTATCATGGCGCTATTATCTTCTCTTGTCGCCCATTGCATAAAGTCGATAGAATCTCTGTCCCCATCATTAAAGACGTTGGTATTTGTGCTATCGACTCGAATAGCGTATTTCTTATTTCTAATTTGAATTGGCAATGTTCTTGAGACCTCGATAAAGACACACTCGTTGAGAGTGTTGGTAGTTAAGCAAGCTCCGCTTCTAGCTATGTATTGCGCATTCACTGTTAGTATTCCATCTAAGAACTCAACAATTTGATTTGGCCTGATTGATTGCGAAGGAGCAATGACGGAATAGTTTTTTGCCGTACGTGGTTTAGTTAGTTCATTATAATGTACTTGTTGTTCTTCTAAGTGCATATTGAGAGCTCTGTTGGCACTTTGAAGCTCATTGATTTTAGCATTTAGAGCCGCGTTTTGCCGCGTTAGCTTTGAGTTCTCCTTTTCCGACGTATCAAGATGAGTTGACTTTTTTCTTTCAGTCTCAAGAGTTAACTGAGTACGTTGCAGCTCTTCTCGTAGCAATTTGTTTTCATCTTTGCTTTTCTTAAGTTCAACAATTGCCTTCTCTTGCTCGGCTGTTACAGTTATCAAGTCTTGTTGGGCCATTTGCAATTCTTCAACCCTTGCGGATGATTCTGAAATTTTTTGGGTCAATATTGCTGATTCTCTTTTCAGAGTTTCAATGTTCGAGTTCTTTTCCAAAAGTTCCTGTTTAGTTATCAGTGACATCCCAGAGTAGTTCTGTAGAAAGGTCATTAAAGCAACTCCAGCTAAGAACCCAGTGATGAGCGTACCAAAAAACCAAACTATGGGACTCTTCTTAATCTGCTCCTGAATGTCATGTTCCATCACATTTCCTTCTTGGTGCGCACGCTAATCGCGGTGCTGACCAGCGCCGTGTGCAGCGCAAGCAAGCGTAGCTTGGTTGTGATGTGCACGGTGTCTGGTCAAGCTCCTTGTTCCGGCGCAAGGCGCCGGAACAAGGAGCTTGACGAAGTCAGCACCGCGATTCCTGGCGGCGCAGCCGCCAGGAACACCAGTTTCAGCGGGTGCGTAGCGCTCCGCTGGAAACATTTGTTAGCAAACAGTAACGTTTGTCTTTAAAAATTTTTGTATTTAAAAACCAACCTATCACTACTTCCAAAACCATTTTTCTCGTAAAATTCATCAGCTGGTGTACCTCTATCAGTAAGTAGAGTAATCGTCCTAATATTTTTCTGTAGTAAATCTGACTGTATCTGATTCATAAAAGAAGTACCAATTCCCTGCCTTTGATGTGACTTATCAATAAAAATTTCATGAATATAATATTCGTCCCCTTTCCACCAATATCTTCTTGTACCCAAACAAGCCCCAATCAGTAATTCCTTTTGGTATGCTGAATAACCAATAAAACACGGGTCACCAATAAACGCTTTCAAATAAACTCTAGCCTTATCGATATCCCATTGATCATTCCAAGGTGGGTTATTATATCCTTGAATGAAGATACCCAGTAATTCATCACTAATTAATGGATCTAGTTTTTTGATTTCCATATGTGATCTTTTTCATTGCAAACGGTTGAGCTGCTCGCGGTCCCGTCCAGTGATTGGTTATGTCATTATGTGTTTCAATAAAACATGATCCTCACTAATCAACGACTGTACGTCTTTTATAAATTGCTCTTTGTTTTTGATATTGCATGGGACCCATAAACACTCTTTTTGATCAGATGAGGTAATATAGTAGTATTTATAACCAAACACACTTTTAATGGTTAAATACTTCATATCAACCCATTTCATATGATAGCACTTAAAACTTTCCCATGGATTGTATGAAGATAGTCCATCTTTATATATAGTGATTTTATAAAAATATGTGCAGACACCGATCAATAACAATAAAAATATGAACGAGACCGCCATTAAAGCAAAGGTGGCCTCAACCATTTTGTGGTCGAATTTTAAGTCATCTTTAATAAATATTGCCAAGAAAAAAATAACTCCAGTTCCGATAGGTATATAGATGGAAGGCTTAATGCTTGATTTAAGTTTAGCCCTGTATTTTGCTTTCATGTATTGATTGACCTCTTTTTAGAGACAAAACGTTAAGTTAAGCAGCGACCACACGGCCCAAAAAAATCCTTGATGCCTGTCTTCAACTTATTTGTTGGTCGAACCCGATTTATCGGGTGAGTTTTCCACGATGTTTATCCCTTGGGTAATAGCTCGAAGATCCTCTCTGTACGCCCGTCAGGGCTTCGTTCAATCGCGGAGCTGACCAGCGCCGTGTGCCGCGCAAGCAAGCGCAGCTTGATTGTGTGGTGCGCGGTGTCTGGTCAAGCTCCTTGTTCTGGCGCGAAGCGACAGGGCAAGGAGATTGACGAAGTCAGCTCCGCGATTCTTGGCGACGAAGTCGCCAAGAACGCCTTTGTCAGTTGCGTTTTGGTTGTAGTGTAGTTTTGGCGTACAGTGGCGCAGCCACGCCAAAACGAAGCGTAGACCAAAACGTCAACTGGACAAACTTGTTAGCTGTGGCTAGCTGGTTAGTTTTTTGAAGCATGATATTAACTGCCCAATGGTATCTGGTTGAACTTCGAAGCCACCTCTTAAATAGATAGGCCAATACTTAGGGCCACTATACTGATACCGGTGCAGTTGGATTTCTATTTCCATATGCCCCAAAGAATCGGATGAGCGGATCTCCATTAGGAACTCATCTGGACTCATGCTTGATATTTTAGCGCAACCTATTCTCTTTTTATCTAGTGCTTTTAGCTCATCAATGAATTTTTCCATTTCTGGTAGTTCAAGCCATACTCCAGAGTATGAACCAGAAAAATCCTGTAACTGTAAAGTCACCTTAACGTTGACGTCACCCGCACACGGAGTGCCGTCCGGATTTCTTTCCAGCTCCTCTATTTCAACGTACTCTTCATCAATTCCAATTTTCATACGGTGGCACTTTTGGACAGCTAACCGCGGAGCTGACCAGCGCCGTGTGCCGCGCAAGCAAGCGCAGCTTGATTGTGTGGTGCGCGGTGTCTGGTCAAGCTCCTTGTTCTGGCGCGAAGCGACAGGGCAAGGAGATTGACGAAGTCAGCTCCGCGATTCTTGGCGACGAAGTCGCCAAGAACGTGCTGTTGTGGGGTGCGCGGCTGTTTGCGCGTCCCTACCAACAGATGGTTAACCTTTATATTTATTTAAGAATTCGAGCATTTCTTGCTTTATTAAATCAGCATTACCGTATGTCCCTTCAATTGCTAAATCTAGGTCGTCCCAAAATGACCACATTGGGCCATTTGCATCAGAAGATGGGGAGTAATCTTTCATGACCATATCGAATAATGCTTTTGATATTCTTTGAAAATTCCCATGCCCACCTTTTAAAGAGTTATAAAAATATCTGAATGCAATTTTAGAGACTTCCTCTCTGCTTCCTGATTGCCCAAAAGCATTGAGTGCTGAAAGTGCTTCACCTAATGATTTTGATAATGAAAGTTCAATAAAAGCAATGTTTGGTTTTTCATCAGATTGAATTTTTCCGTCTGACCATTCAATAATTTCTTCTAATGATATTGCACCATATTTTAAAGCCAAGACTTTTGCTTCTGCTTCTATTTTAATGCTCTTGTCATTCATGAGGTTAACGATAAATTCAGCGAGAACCGCGCTCTTTGCGGTTTCCGCTGCAATGTTTGGTTGTGCAAAATAGTTAATAATAAATGTATAAATATTCCATATTGACGGTTTTGTAACATAGAAATACCTAGCAAATAATCTTTGCCGTGTGCCACCAATCGTCTAGCAAGTTGCCTTGACCAAAAGAGACAATATCAATTTGTGAAGATTGTCTAAAACTGTCTCCAAGGTTTTGTGCATCTCCAAATATTATTTTGTAGTATAAATAATAGACAGGGGCGTTTACCAAAAATAAAAATATCTTTTTTGGATCTTTTATAAATTCAAGAAAGGATTCAATCATCTTACATTTGACTTTTGCTTAATCGTTCTATTTTTCCTATGCACAATCGCGGAGCTGACCAGCGCCGTGTGCCGCGCAAGCAAGCGCAGCTTGATTGTGTGGTGCGCGGTGTCTGGTCAAGCTCCTTGTTCTGGCGCGAAGCGACAGGGCAAGGAGATTGACGAAGTCAGCTCCGCGATTCTTGGCGACGAAGTCGCCAAGAACGCCATGTATCAGCAGTGGCGCCAATAAGCTTGCCGCATTAGCGCCGCCCGCTTATCGCCATCTGCTGCATACAATTGTTAAATGCTGTTTTTGATTCTTTCTATTTCTTTTTTTACAGGCTCCGAAAGGTTTAGAGTCTTTTCTTCCAGACGTTGCAAACCGCTCGAATAAGAATAAGGGCAAGATGGGTCCGTGGACCGAGGAATGTTAAGTTTTTTAAGACTTGCAGGAACCAGCTCTTTTGCAGCACGTTCGGTCAATCGCTTTCTTGATTGATTTTCCCCGGTGAGCTTTGCTCGCATTTTGGCATATGACAAAATACTAACGAGCGAGTTTTGGCGTCCACCGTACACACTGAAAACAAAATTGGTTTCCCCTGAAAAAATATCCAGCTCTGTAATACCAACTACCATTGTGTTTGGATCCTTTGAATAATAAGGAACAATTGCCTGAGAGAGCCAATTCATTATGGGATCTACATCCCATTGATATCCTGCCTCGTCCATTTTTTTGAAAATTTGGTTAATTGAGGTGACAGCTTGGGGGCCTTCCTCTTCTGCTTTTTTCATTATTTCATCTTTCAATTTTGATAAAGGCCAATTACTAAAATCAGATTTTGTCTTCCAAATATTTGAGGCAATTTTTTCGAGATAAGGCCTGTAAGCAGACCGTGTAGGCTCAGGGGCTGTCCAGTTTACAGGAAGCCTTCTCACAATCACAGGAATTGAGGTAATCTTTTCGTAAGTCTCTGATATTTCGTCAAGGATCCAGGGATTACAGGGGTCTAATGGGATGAGTATAACCTTAAGCCCCTTGTCCTTAACATTGAGGAATGGGTAGGAAGTGAGTGTAGGAATATCTTTGTTTAAAATTTTGGCAGCGGTGTTTAGGAGGGTTTTTTCCTCTGCATCTCTTTCAACTATCCGGGCACTTTGGCTGGCCTCATCTTTGTTGCTTGTTATTGAAGTATATTCTATTTGTGCATCATAGTTTGAGGGGCTGGTTTGTAGTAAATGTTTGTATACATCTTTGGTCATTGGATCATTTTTACCGGCAAGCAATTTGGCAAATTCATGAACAGGACCTCCCCACCGGCCCATAACCACATTGCCATATTTTAGGGCCACATCGTATTGATGCTTGCGCGCAACTTGTGTGATGGCGGTAATGTAATTTTCGTAATCGGTTTCAAAAGTGTTGGGGACTTTGTATTTCCAAAAATAAGCTCCTTCTGGAGTGCCATATAGCATATTTACCGAATGGTTCCACTGAGTGTCATTGATGAGAATGACGGCAAAAAATTCCTTTAAACGAACTATATTCCCACCGACTTGTTTTAAGTTTTTATCTATCTCTTCTCCCATTCCTTGGAACACTGCCTGGATCGTATTAGGAGTTGCCTCACGATATTTTAATGTGATTTCGTGTTTGGATGGGTTTTCCCACTGGAGCAGGAAATAATTTTCCCCCTCTATGTTTTTTTGTAATTTCCACTCGTTTATACCATTAGGAAACAATGTTTCCTGTCGTATAGATTCAAAAAATTTAGGAAGATCTTTGGCATTAGAAATAGGAGGTAAAAACAGAAAAGATAGAACAATTATTGTATGAATCAGTTTTAACATTTCAGCTTCCTTTGTTGGATTCGAGGCATTTAATCGCGGAGCTGACCAGCGCCGTGTGCCGCGCAAGCAAGCGCAGCTTGATTGTGTGGTGCGCGGTGTCTGGTCAAGCTCCTTGTTCTGGCGCGAAGCGACAGGGCAAGGAGATTGACGAAGTCAGCTCCGCGATTCTTGGCGACGAAGTCGCCAAGAACGCCGCCGTCACGCGGCAATTTTGTAGTTGATTTTTTGTGGCAGCGTAGCGCCCGCCACCAAAAAGCGACGGAAAAATTGCTCGCTGTGCACGGCTTTGTTATAACCTTGCACGAAGAACGACCTTATTCTGCCTTTGATTCCAGTCACTTGCTTGCCCATGTAGAAATATAAGCTGGCCATACTCATCCATATTTGATTCTCGGCCAGATTCACGCAGCCAATCGTCATAGAGCTCGTCAAATTCGTCTTTGCTTAGTTCAGGAATCTTATAGCTTGAAAGATCAATTAAACTTTCAAAGTCTTCACTTTCCGGTAACTCTATTTCTTGATAATCATCAATGCTTAATAGCTTAAGCAGAATTGCTAACTGCTGGCCATTCTCAAGAGCTACTGAATAAAAATCGTCGCAAACACTGTCTAATGCCTCGATAGACTCAAGCGCGCTACCATCTAGATTATCTGGTGAAACAAATAGGTAGTGATTCATCCGCTCTCCCTAGTGGTTATAATCGCGGAGCTGACCAGCGCCGTGTGCCGCGCAAGCAAGCGCAGCTTGATTGTGTGGTGCGCGGTGTCTGGTCAAGCTCCTTGTTCTGGCGCGAAGCGACAGGGCAAGGGGCTTGACGATGTCAGCTCCGCGATTCTTGGCGACGAAGTCGCCAAGAACGCCCGGCATGTGGCGCGGCGGCTTTTTGCCGTCGCTCACAATGCCGTTGTTATGTGTCCTTTAGTTGAATACCGCTATGATAAATCTTTTCATCGAGTAAATAGCGGATGGCTTTGTTCCTATCCTTGAATGTCTCTGAATCAAATTTACACGCTCTTTCTTGATAATAGACTTCAAATTTATTGGAAGTTTCTAATAAGTACATTCCATCTCTTTGTGATGGAGCGGTTTTACATACATTTTCAGGCAGACCATTTTTTTCGATGAAATCGTAGATGTCCTGTCTTGTGATATTGTAGATCTGCCTGAGATCAGAAGCGGAATAACTTTTCTTGCCTGTCCTTTGAAAAACATAATCGGCTATATCCCATGTGAGAATTGAAAGTATCTGATGAACTTTATCATTCATGGCTTATCAACTCTTTAGCATATTCTTCACAAGATTGAATCAACTCGTCTGGATTGTCACCTTGTCGAGATACAATTCTTCCAAATCGATCCGTTCCTTCAACTTGGTAGGCATTATTTGCTATTTCAGATATTCGAAAATACCATCCCTGAACATTTGATTTTAGTGGATAGCTTTTCAATATATCCATTTCGGATTCTATTTGTATTTTTTGTTTCATCCCTTGGCACATAATCGCGGAGCTGACCAGCGCCGTGTGCCGCGCAAGCAAGCGCAGCTTGATTGTGTGGTGCGCGGTGTCTGGTCAAGCTCCTTGTTCTGGCGCGAAGCGACAGGGCAAGGAGATTGACGAAGTCAGCTCCGCGATTCTTGGCGACGAAGTCGCCAAGAACGCCGCCAACAGCTGCGGCTTTGTAGTGGATTGTTTTGCGGTAGCGTAGCGTTAAACCGCAAAACAAGGAACGGAAAAGCCGTCAGACTGATTGGCATTGTTATGTGCATTACTCAGGCTTACCGAAGAAGAATAGACAGACAAAGAAAATGACTACCGATATCAAAGCCGAGAAGTAGCTTAGGACAAATGGAAGCCTCAAGCGCTCCGCAAATGCTATTGCGGATTCATTACTTATCTCTGAATAAGATCTGTTCATCAAATACTTATTTAGTGGCCAGGCGCTAATTAAGTCGCCGTTTCCCATCAGAGTCGGTTCACCTGCATGAACCCATAGTTCCGGATGCTTCTTCTTGCTGCCACGAATAAACATCCATGATGTGATACTTTCAAGAATGAGGCAGGCCATAAAAATTCCAAATGTTCCCCAAAAAATCATTCAAAACTCCATGAGCACATAACTAAGAGTGTTTTATCAGTAGTCCAACTAAGAGTGTTTTATCAGTAGTCCCGCCCAGAAAAACCTCGTTTCATCGCCTCATATCAGGCACAGGAATACTCTTCGAAGCCCTGCTGCTCGAGCGGGATTGCTGATAAAATGCGGTTGAACTGAGCCGTAGATTTATGCTCGAATGTGAAGCCTGACTTCCCTATGGGGATAGTTTATAACACCATGGATACACAGTGTAAATATCCGTCTTTGAGTGTATGTTGATGAATTGTTCGGATAATCTTCACTTTGTCACCAGTCGCAGGCTATTTGGATAACGAACAAGGATAGATTGTGTGAGTGAGGCACGAACGAACCACAATCTTATCCGGGGTTGGACAAGCCCGGTCTCACAAAGGAAATAAATATTGCTCTGGAATATGCTGGAAGCACTACCAGGATGGTAGTGCTGAACGCAGGACGTAGGAATGCATTCGCCTGTATCAGGCGTAAAAAAGCGGCTCGCTGCTCATAAAAGAGTTTTCCTCCCGTGTGCTTCTTGACGGTGAAGCGGCGCCTCGCTTAAAGGTTACCCAGGTTGGCGGTAATCATTTCTAAAGCACACAATACGCATCGTTTGCTTGCAGTGCGGACAAGCAAACACTGGTCGGGGACGGGGCGGCTGCGGCCTGATAACGACGTGCAGGACCAACTGGACCAGCATACGGATTTTTTTCGCATTCCCGTGCAGGAATCCATATTCGCGCAGCCGCCTAAACCCGTTTGGCAGGACATGTTGAAGAAGCAGACGCAGAAACTCTTCTCCCCTAAGCGTCCTCTTCTGCATTGTCCCGGTAGCGCTGTCCCGGTACCTAAAGGTTACTTCGCCGTTGGTATTGGCAACGATGTTTTTTTCTCCAATCACGCCTCGGTACAAATACCTTGCGAGGTATTTCAAGGCCGGTGCGCCGGTGCCCATATGGTCGCAGTGGACAACCCATTTTTTCGGGACTTTGTCTGTGATCCGCAAGCCGATAGCATCTGCTCCGGCCAGGAACTTACCGCGAAAGGCTTTGGCCAAGGCAAAACCGTTGAAGAGATATTTCCCCGAGAGCTTTTTCCAAACCCGAGCCTGTTGGTCAATGCCACCTCCAGGGATCAGGACGTGGATATGCGGGTGAAATTCCAGTCTCCTTGAATGGGTGTGCAAGACCATGGTCATGCCGATCTCGGCGCCCAAAGATTTTGCATTGCGGGCGAATGAACGTAGGACTTCGGCAGCACACCGGAACATGAGCGAATAGACCTCTCCCTGGTGACGATAAGCCAACGAACGCAGCTGATAGGGCAAGGTAAAGGTCACCATGAAATAGGGCACAGGCAGGAGCTTTTCCCGTTGTTTGTCGATCCAGAGACTGGTCAGGTGATTTTGGCAGCGTGGGCAATGGCGGTTGCCACAGGAGAGCGGGCGCCACTGACCTTGCTGACAGTCAGGGCACTGCACGTAGAGTTCTCCGGAAGCAGGCGTTCGGCAACGGAGAATCGCATCAAGGGCCTTGCGTTGGTCCGGCAGGATAGTTTTGCCGAACCGCGCCATGAAGACATCGTAATATTGGTGAACAAGAGTGGCCAGGTCCATAGTTATCTCCCTGCCGGGTTGAGTTGCAGTGAGTTGACTAAAGCATTGATCGTTGCCTGGCTATCCAGTTCGGCAACATCGGTGAGATGAGTGTAACGGGCTGTGGTTGTGGGACTGGCATGACCAAGCAGAGCCTGGATATGCCGCAGGCTTAAGCCGGATTCGAGTAGGTGGGTGGCGAAGCTGTGGCGAAGGCTGTGGATCGAGATTTTTTTTTAATTCCACAGGAGGAGACCACCGCCTTCATGGCCTGCTGAGCACCTCCATTATTCATGTGGTTTGTCGCCTGCCGGATCGTTTCCATCGATCCCCGGTAATTGGGAAACAACAACTTCGGATGTTGGTGTTCACGCCAAAGCAGGCGCAGCGCTACCAGGGTACGGTGCGGCAAGGGAACGAGACGATCTTTATGCCCCTTGCCACGACGGACATGAACTCTCATGTGGCCGGTATCGATATCGCCGACCTGAAGAGACAAGGCTTCTTCCAGGCGAAGCCCCATGGAATAGGTGGTGAAGAGAAAGACGCGGTAACGGAGCTCCCGGCAGCCATGAATGATCCTGCCGATTTCATCACGGGTCAGGATATCCGGAATGGTTTTGACGACAGGTGCTTTGACTATATTGAGCCATTGCCAGTCTGTCTCCAGAACGTGTTTCCAAAAAAACATGAGACCGAGCCTGTCCAGCTTGACTGTACTCCAGGAGTACCCCTTGACCAATTTGGCAAAATACTCTTCCAACTCGTGTACGCTGAGTTTGTCGGGGCAACAATCGAAATATGAGACCAGTCGACGCACAGCCCTGCCGTAAGCATCTATTGTTTTGGCGCTTTTCCCTTGCAGGGCAAGCTTTTGCAGGTGGCGCTCATAGAGGGACTCGAATCGTTTAATTTCGGCTTTGTTCATAGTATACTCCTTGCTGTAAGTGTTTGAAAATTAAACTCTTACACGAGTATACACTGGTTTTTATTCTGCCGCGCAGCGGCTTCGTCCAACAATTTTATTAATGAATGTTGGATGATTGGAATCAATGGTCAGTCTCAAATGAGGCACACTCTGTGCTACAAACGCACTACTCCTGTCTTGTTAATAATCCTGTGAAAAAATGTGCTCTGCCAGTAGGCTAGCTTTAGCCGCTGTCGGCTACCAATAGGCCGATATAGATCATTTTCCCGTGATGGCACTCAGGACAACACAAAATATCCTTTCCAATCAGGCGCAACAGCATTTCCTGAATACTTTCTTTACAAGGTTGGGCTAGCTGCATCGCTTTGCCGAGCAACCTTCGTATTAACAAAATCGCCTTCCCCTTACAGTTGTTGGCAAGAAAACCAAAGTAGCGGATTTTTGTGAACCTGTACGGCAACACATGCAGCAAAAATCTGCGAATGAATTCCATCGCAGGCAAAGCCATCTCTTTGGTTACCCCGTTGTCGCTTCTGTCTTTATAGCTGAACACAACAGTGTCGTTAGTCATGGCTTTGATGCGATGGTTGGAAATCGCGATGCGATGCGTGTAACGGCCAAGATAAGTTAGAACCTGCTCCGGCCCGGCAAAAGGCTTCTTTGCGTAAACAATCCATTTCTTCTCCCACGCCTGTTGCAGGGAAACTGTGCACGCCTCTGCTGGAGTAACCTCCCCAGCTATTTCTTCTATGAGATTGAGATATCGTTTCTTGAATGCTTTAGCCAAAGCAGTGACAGGGAAGAGAAAATTTTTTTTGCTGCTGATCCACCGTGTACCATCCGCGGACAGGACTCCAGCAGGAATGAGGCAGTGAATATGGAAATGATTGATGAGCGTCTGACTCCAAGTGTGAAGAATGGTGAGCATTCCCGGCTTTCCGACAAGGTGCCACTGTGGATCGGCTGCAGATGCAATAATGGTATCCCGAACCGCGGTGAAGAGGCTGGACAACAGAACCCTCCTGTTTGCGAGAATCAGCGGGTTAAGAACATGCGGCACAGTGAAAACCATATGAAAATAACTGCAGGGCAACAATTCTTGCCTGCGTTTTTCCAGCCATTTTTCTTTGGTCATGGTTTGACATTTGGGGCAGTGCCGATTTCTACAGGAGTTGTAGCAGTTCCGGGTGTATCCGCAATGGTTGCACACTTCCTGATGCCCGCCGAGTTGTGAGGTTCTGCATGCCTGGATGGCGGCCATGACTTTTCGTTGCTCTCCGCTTACCTTATGGCTGCGAATGTACTGTTCCCCATAAAGGCGAAGGACGTCAGCCAGTTCAATCTGCTGTTTCATGTCGTTTCCTCCATGAGTTTATCAAGAGGACTCGACTGGTTCCGTGACAACTCTGGAGAAACGTGCAGGTACATGCATGTAGTCTTTATTGATGCATGGCCCAGCCAGCGTTTGAGAATGAAAAGCTGGACACCGCTCTCCAAAGAATGGCTGGCGAAACAATGACGGAGTGTATGGATACCCTGCCCACTGGTCACTCCGGCTTTTTTCTTAGCCAGGTAAAAGATTTTCTGCGCGGTGCCCGAAGGCATGGGGTGTCTCTTGTCGTTTGTAAAAAAAAGCCAACTAACAGGTTTGTTTGTCCGCCAATGTTCCCGGAGAAGCTCCAGGCTATAGTGAGAGAGGATGGTGTAACGATCTTTGCGCCCCTTGCTCTGATCAATGCGAACCAGCATCTTTTCTGCATCAATATTCTTTGGACGAAGCCTGACAGCCTCGCTGACACGCAGCCCGGAACCATAGATAAGGGCCAGTAACGCCCGATGTTTGATATTGCCCGTAGCATCCAGAATACTTCTGACCTCTTGTCTACTCATAAGCATGGGCAATTTTTGTGCGCGCGGCCGGGGTGGAATGGAGAAAGCAGTGCTGTCACGGCCCAGAAAACCGCGATAAAATTTTTTCAGGCCGCTGAAGAGGACGTTGCAGGATGACCAGGCAAGTTGCCGTACTTGAATGCAATAGAGCAGATACTCCTGGATCTGCTCATTGGAAAGTTGCTCTGCTGGAATCCTGAAATAATCTGCCAGCCCTTTGACGGACTGAAGATACGCAGCCCTGGTTGCCGGTGCGACTCTTTGGAGGGTGAGGTAATTGGCGAAACTGTTTTGGTAGGGTGTTCTCATGACAATATTTCCTCAGGTTCCACAGCCACCGTTATGGTGTCCGTTATGGAAATATTGTATGGGATTTTATTTGGCTGATTCCGCTGGATCGCGGTCTGCCTTTTCCGCGTAGCGGTTTAGTTCAATCGCGGAGCTGACCAGCGCCGTGTGCCGCGCAAGCAAGCGCAGCTTGATTGTGTGGTGCGCGGTGTCTGGTCAAGCTCCTTGTTCTGGCGCGAAGCGACAGGGCAAGGAGATTGACGAAGTCAGCTCCGCGATTCTTGGCGACGAAGTCGCCAAGAACGTGGAGTTGAGCGGCGAGCTTCAGCGAGTCCGACTCTAACGTTTTGTTATATTTAATATTTATTGCTTTTGAATTCTTCTTCCGTCATTCCTATATTTATATACTCAGTCTCTAGCCCCCATTTCAAATCAACTGCCTTTTTAAAAGATTCTGTAAGTTGTTGGTCTTTATTTTCCTTGAGTTTTTTAAGGTAATTTTCAAAATGTATTTCTACAACTTCATAAAATCTAATTGGGTTGATGACAATTGACTGAACACCTTTATCAAAAACAAATTGCCCATTTTTTTTGGGCCATGTGATTATAAATGCATTTTTTGTTGTGTCTTTGAAGAAGACCCTATTTCTAAATAGGCCATCATGTGCAAACCCACACCTGGCTTGAACATAAAGTGCCTTTGCACAATGCGCGATACCACTCTGATCACCAACTGAAACAGAAAAGACCTTTGAAAAACCGCTACAAAAGAAGGCGAATGAATTATTAATGCTGTCCTTTCCTGTGAGATAAATTTCTATTCCTTCAATATAATTTAACAAGATACCAACTGCAGCTATCTGGTCATTTCTTTCTTTTAATAATTTCTTTGCAGGGTTAAGCATCCAGTATCGAGTTCTGTCTTCAAACACATCAACTAGGTCACGAAAGAATGGAGGTTCGAGTTTCTTCGATGTGTAGTGTGGACTAATGAGATGAATCATGATTTTTGAAAATATAATCGCGGAGCTGACCAGCGCCGTGTGCCGCGCAAGCAAGCGCAGCTTGATTGTGTGGTGCGCGGTGTCTGGTCAAGCTCCTTGTTCTGGCGCGAAGCGACAGGGCAAGGAGATTGACGAAGTCAGCTCCGCGATTCTTGGCGACGAAGTCGCCAAGAACGCTTAGCTCACCGGAAAAATACGAGCGCAGCGAGTGTTTTTTCCGGTGCAGCTATTTGTTGGACGAAGCCGCTGCGCGGCAGAATAAAAACCAGTGTATACTCGTGTAAGAGTTTAATTTTCAAACACTTACAGCAAGGAGTATACTATGAACAAAGCCGAAATTAAACGATTCGAGTCCCTCTATGAGCGCCACCTGCAAAAGCTTGCCCTGCAAGGGAAAAGCGCCAAAACAATAGATGCTTACGGCAGGGCTGTGCGTCGACTGGTCTCATATTTCGATTGTTGCCCCGACAAACTCAGCGTACACGAGTTGGAAGAGTATTTTGCCAAATTGGTCAAGGGGTACTCCTGGAGTACAGTCAAGCTGGACAGGCTCGGTCTCATGTTTTTTTGGAAACACGTTCTGGAGACAGACTGGCAATGGCTCAATATAGTCAAAGCACCTGTCGTCAAAACCATTCCGGATATCCTGACCCGTGATGAAATCGGCAGGATCATTCATGGCTGCCGGGAGCTCCGTTACCGCGTCTTTCTCTTCACCACCTATTCCATGGGGCTTCGCCTGGAAGAAGCCTTGTCTCTTCAGGTCGGCGATATCGATACCGGCCACATGAGAGTTCATGTCCGTCGTGGCAAGGGGCATAAAGATCGTCTCGTTCCCTTGCCGCACCGTACCCTGGTAGCGCTGCGCCTGCTTTGGCGTGAACACCAACATCCGAAGTTGTTGTTTCCCAATTACCGGGGATCGATGGAAACGATCCGGCAGGCGACAAACCACATGAATAATGGAGGTGCTCAGCAGGCCATGAAGGCGGTGGTCTCCTCCTGTGGAATTAAAAAAAAATCTCGATCCACAGCCTTCGCCACAGCTTCGCCACCCACCTACTCGAATCCGGCTTAAGCCTGCGGCATATCCAGGCTCTGCTTGGTCATGCCAGTCCCACAACCACAGCCCGTTACACTCATCTCACCGATGTTGCCGAACTGGATAGCCAGGCAACGATCAATGCTTTAGTCAACTCACTGCAACTCAACCCGGCAGGGAGATAACTATGGACCTGGCCACTCTTGTTCACCAATATTACGATGTCTTCATGGCGCGGTTCGGCAAAACTATCCTGCCGGACCAACGCAAGGCCCTTGATGCGATTCTCCGTTGCCGAACGCCTGCTTCCGGAGAACTCTACGTGCAGTGCCCTGACTGTCAGCAAGGTCAGTGGCGCCCGCTCTCCTGTGGCAACCGCCATTGCCCACGCTGCCAAAATCACCTGACCAGTCTCTGGATCGACAAACAACGGGAAAAGCTCCTGCCTGTGCCCTATTTCATGGTGACCTTTACCTTGCCCTATCAGCTGCGTTCGTTGGCTTATCGTCACCAGGGAGAGGTCTATTCGCTCATGTTCCGGTGTGCTGCCGAAGTCCTACGTTCATTCGCCCGCAATGCAAAATCTTTGGGCGCCGAGATCGGCATGACCATGGTCTTGCACACCCATTCAAGGAGACTGGAATTTCACCCGCATATCCACGTCCTGATCCCTGGAGGTGGCATTGACCAACAGGCTCGGGTTTGGAAAAAGCTCTCGGGGAAATATCTCTTCAACGGTTTTGCCTTGGCCAAAGCCTTTCGCGGTAAGTTCCTGGCCGGAGCAGATGCTATCGGCTTGCGGATCACAGACAAAGTCCCGAAAAAATGGGTTGTCCACTGCGACCATATGGGCACCGGCGCACCGGCCTTGAAATACCTCGCAAGGTATTTGTACCGAGGCGTGATTGGAGAAAAAAACATCGTTGCCAATACCAACGGCGAAGTAACCTTTAGGTACCGGGACAGCGCTACCGGGACAATGCAGAAGAGGACGCTTAGGGGAGAAGAGTTTCTGCGTCTGCTTCTTCAACATGTCCTGCCAAACGGGTTTAGGCGGCTGCGCGAATATGGATTCCTGCACGGGAATGCGAAAAAAATCCGTATGCTGGTCCAGTTGGTCCTGCACGTCGTTATCAGGCCGCAGCCGCCCCGTCCCCGACCAGTGTTTGCTTGTCCGCACTGCAAGCAAACGATGCGTATTGTGTGCTTTAGAAATGATTACCGCCAACCTGGGTAACCTTTAAGCGAGGCGCCGCTTCACCGTCAAGAAGCACACGGGAGGAAAACTCTTTTATGAGCAGCGAGCCGCTTTTTTACGCCTGATACAGGCGAATGCATTCCTACGTCCTGCGTTCAGCACTACCATCCTGGTAGTGCTTCCAGCATATTCCAGAGCAATATTTATTTCCTTTGTGAGACCGGGCTTGTCCAACCCCGGATAAGATTGTGGTTCGTTCGTGCCTCACTCACACAATCTATCCTTGTTCGTTAAGTTTTTTGTACCAATAGTCTGGAGTCTTCGTGAGAATATCATCTTTGAGCAACTTCTCATTTAGGGTATCAATTTTTTGGTTAACAAAGCCTTTCACATGTGACACTAAAGAGATAAATTCTTCAGTGCTTTCAAGTGAGTATGAATCAGGCTGCCCTAGTTCTCTAGTAACAAAAGGAACCGTTCCTCTTCTTCTTTTACTATCAAGAGCCATGACGACATGAACTCTTTCAACCTGCTTCGCTCCGCTGTGTGCCGCAAAATTATGTCTTGTATCCATTATATCTTCGTGATGCTTTTGAAATTCGTCCGATAAATTACTCTTCTCTAATTTGACTCTTCTTCCCTCGCATGTGGCAAAGCATTTTGCATAAAATGTTAAAGAAGCGACGAATAAGCCTTTTATTAAATTATATCTAGTTCGATCATGCGCCGTTTTCTGTGAGCCTTTTTTACCAACAGTCACCTTATCGTCAGCCAACAGCCCTTTGATCTCATCGAGCCAAATACTGATGCTTCGAAGATCCTTTTCGATCAAAGTATAACCTGCCAATGCCTTTGCTTTGGGTGTATCTATTACAACCCTATGTGCTTTTACTCGCTTATAGTAATAGCGGTTATAGAAAGTCTGAGATTCAGGATCAAGCACTGTAAACTTTGACCAACCTCCACCCAAGTCATCAGTTTTCATCTGAACTCCCTATAAACTTAACGCCCGGCTCACCGAGCAAATTTTTGTTGGCGGCTTTTGTGCGTGTTTTAGCACAAAAGGTGACAGCGGAAATTTGTCCAGTGCCGCCGTTTGTTATGCCTAGACATTGATTTTACCCTCTACCCACCATTCGATGTATTTTTGCAAACTTGGTGCTACCCAGTTCCTGCTGTCGTCTTCGTGGCTCCATATAAAAATGTCTTCACGTCTTACCTTACCATTTTGTATTGGGAAGAAAAATTGATCCCCATTCCCGGCGTCAGCGAAGAAGAGCAATGAATCAAATGGCATATATAATTCAGAAAAGTCTTTGTTTCCACGGAACTCCGTATTCGTTGCAATGATGCGCTCGACTGACCAAACTAAACCGAGGTCATATTCACCAAAGACGCCATTGGATTCGAGCAAACATCCTTTAAGGGGCTCAGGAAGAGATATGCTTAGCCTATCCTCTACTTCAGAAATATCAGAATCATTAGCTTGAGGCACAAACTTGCAATCCTTGCCTAAACCTTCTATTAATGACTTCCACATTTCTCAATTCCTTGAAGGGCATAACGTTCTTGTACAGCCGCAAAAAAACACGCAGCGGTTTTGAGTCGAAAGCCCGCCTGAGCTACGCGAAGGTTGTGCGGGCTGGCTGCTACTGTTTATTATGGGGCTAATTTAAACTGCCTCTGTAAATTTTCGACTATGTTAACTGCAATGGACATAAAAACCTCTTTCGGAGTGCCGCCAGACTGAATGAAACTAACACTCCAATTACTGCCAAATTCATTTAGCTCAAGCAACTCATTTATTGAATTAATTGAACATTCGGATGTTTCTTCATTTTCTCGAAGCTTTTCATTTATTAAATCAGTCAGTTCAGTTTTAGTTATTTGTTTCACAGTAAAACCTCTATTTAGGCCCTATAACGCCGCAAGCAAAGGCGAGCGTTAGCGAGTCCAGCGCCGGAGGCGCGATTTTGGCTTGCTTTGTTATGAGCCACGTGTACCGCCTCTATTGAATATAAATACTATCGCTGCTGCACCAGCTTCAGGTAGCCCGATATAGGTACCAACTTTAGATTTGCCGACAAATATTACCTTGCCAGATATATGGCCAATTTCTTCTCCGATAATATTTAAAACGTGCCCATCATTAATTTCTGCAATAATAGATTTATCATTATCATAGACAAATTCTTGATCGTACAGTCCAAGCCTGTCCATTCCTGGTGATGACCACGCAACACCATTCCTAAACCTTCCTACTAATTCACCTTCTATATTATAAATAGAATTTTGCTCTGACATTTCTAGTGCTCATAACGTTGAGCTAACTGGCGCGGCGTTGTTTGCCGCGTCCAAGCGACGAAGGAGCGTTGTTGAGCGCCTTGTTGGACGAAGCCGCTGCGCGGCAGAATAAAAACCAGTGTATACTCGTGTAAGAGTTTAATTTTCAAACACTTACAGCAAGGAGTATACTATGAACAAAGCCGAAATTAAACGATTCGAGTCCCTCTATGAGCGCCACCTGCAAAAGCTTGCCCTGCAAGGGAAAAGCGCCAAAACAATAGATGCTTACGGCAGGGCTGTGCGTCGACTGGTCTCATATTTCGATTGTTGCCCCGACAAACTCAGCGTACACGAGTTGGAAGAGTATTTTGCCAAATTGGTCAAGGGGTACTCCTGGAGTACAGTCAAGCTGGACAGGCTCGGTCTCATGTTTTTTTGGAAACACGTTCTGGAGACAGACTGGCAATGGCTCAATATAGTCAAAGCACCTGTCGTCAAAACCATTCCGGATATCCTGACCCGTGATGAAATCGGCAGGATCATTCATGGCTGCCGGGAGCTCCGTTACCGCGTCTTTCTCTTCACCACCTATTCCATGGGGCTTCGCCTGGAAGAAGCCTTGTCTCTTCAGGTCGGCGATATCGATACCGGCCACATGAGAGTTCATGTCCGTCGTGGCAAGGGGCATAAAGATCGTCTCGTTCCCTTGCCGCACCGTACCCTGGTAGCGCTGCGCCTGCTTTGGCGTGAACACCAACATCCGAAGTTGTTGTTTCCCAATTACCGGGGATCGATGGAAACGATCCGGCAGGCGACAAACCACATGAATAATGGAGGTGCTCAGCAGGCCATGAAGGCGGTGGTCTCCTCCTGTGGAATTAAAAAAAAATCTCGATCCACAGCCTTCGCCACAGCTTCGCCACCCACCTACTCGAATCCGGCTTAAGCCTGCGGCATATCCAGGCTCTGCTTGGTCATGCCAGTCCCACAACCACAGCCCGTTACACTCATCTCACCGATGTTGCCGAACTGGATAGCCAGGCAACGATCAATGCTTTAGTCAACTCACTGCAACTCAACCCGGCAGGGAGATAACTATGGACCTGGCCACTCTTGTTCACCAATATTACGATGTCTTCATGGCGCGGTTCGGCAAAACTATCCTGCCGGACCAACGCAAGGCCCTTGATGCGATTCTCCGTTGCCGAACGCCTGCTTCCGGAGAACTCTACGTGCAGTGCCCTGACTGTCAGCAAGGTCAGTGGCGCCCGCTCTCCTGTGGCAACCGCCATTGCCCACGCTGCCAAAATCACCTGACCAGTCTCTGGATCGACAAACAACGGGAAAAGCTCCTGCCTGTGCCCTATTTCATGGTGACCTTTACCTTGCCCTATCAGCTGCGTTCGTTGGCTTATCGTCACCAGGGAGAGGTCTATTCGCTCATGTTCCGGTGTGCTGCCGAAGTCCTACGTTCATTCGCCCGCAATGCAAAATCTTTGGGCGCCGAGATCGGCATGACCATGGTCTTGCACACCCATTCAAGGAGACTGGAATTTCACCCGCATATCCACGTCCTGATCCCTGGAGGTGGCATTGACCAACAGGCTCGGGTTTGGAAAAAGCTCTCGGGGAAATATCTCTTCAACGGTTTTGCCTTGGCCAAAGCCTTTCGCGGTAAGTTCCTGGCCGGAGCAGATGCTATCGGCTTGCGGATCACAGACAAAGTCCCGAAAAAATGGGTTGTCCACTGCGACCATATGGGCACCGGCGCACCGGCCTTGAAATACCTCGCAAGGTATTTGTACCGAGGCGTGATTGGAGAAAAAAACATCGTTGCCAATACCAACGGCGAAGTAACCTTTAGGTACCGGGACAGCGCTACCGGGACAATGCAGAAGAGGACGCTTAGGGGAGAAGAGTTTCTGCGTCTGCTTCTTCAACATGTCCTGCCAAACGGGTTTAGGCGGCTGCGCGAATATGGATTCCTGCACGGGAATGCGAAAAAAATCCGTATGCTGGTCCAGTTGGTCCTGCACGTCGTTATCAGGCCGCAGCCGCCCCGTCCCCGACCAGTGTTTGCTTGTCCGCACTGCAAGCAAACGATGCGTATTGTGTGCTTTAGAAATGATTACCGCCAACCTGGGTAACCTTTAAGCGAGGCGCCGCTTCACCGTCAAGAAGCACACGGGAGGAAAACTCTTTTATGAGCAGCGAGCCGCTTTTTTACGCCTGATACAGGCGAATGCATTCCTACGTCCTGCGTTCAGCACTACCATCCTGGTAGTGCTTCCAGCATATTCCAGAGCAATATTTATTTCCTTTGTGAGACCGGGCTTGTCCAACCCCGGATAAGATTGTGGTTCGTTCGTGCCTCACTCACACAATCTATCCTTGTTCGTTATGAAATTATGTTTCAAATTGAACGATTGCGTTATGTGTAATTTCATTAAATTTCGGAAGATATTGGATAATTTTATTTCGAATTTCTTCAGGAGATGTACTGACACGATGTGTAATCTCATTTCTTAATTTTGAATATATTGTCTCAAGTTTATTATTATGTGGACTTTTAGATTGTTCAGTTTCAGGATCAATACTCATGATGAAATTGTCAATTTTTATCTGCTTACCAAATATTTCATAAAGAATTAAATACAATAACATGAACCTGACAACAGGATCTTCGTTCTTTAATGAATAACTAAATAACTCGATTAATGTATTTTTGTTGAAAGAATAATTGTTGAGCAGGTCACTTTTAATATTTCTAATCTCATATGAGTTTAGTTTCCTGCCCCCGACTTTTCCTGTTGCATTAAGGCTAGGGGAAGGACCAATCATGTGACATTGAGCACCTTCTCCTGGTTTAGGAGTTAAACCATGCCCAGTTTTTTGAATGTTATTGATTTTTATTTTTAGTGTGAAGCTGAGTAAGCTAATAAGTGGATCGATAATTTCTGAGCCAGTAGAGTCAACCTCCTCTATTGATTCAACTTCATTAAAGTTTATAACTAAATTCCATTTAGGATCATAACAATCTTCTTTCTCAGACTTATTTAACTCGATTGATTTAACCCTTGGGTCACCAAGTTGAAAAATAATAGGATCAGGATAGTCCAAGAACATTGAAAATGTGTACTGAACAAAACCACTAGGAAAAAGATTATATTTTCTATTCATAATCGCGGAGCTGACCAGCGCCGTGTGCCGCGCAAGCAAGCGCAGCTTGATTGTGTGGTGCGCGGTGTCTGGTCAAGCTCCTTGTTCTGGCGCGAAGCGACAGGGCAAGGAGATTGACGAAGTCAGCTCCGCGATTCTTGGCGACGAAGTCGCCAAGAACAAGTAATTATGTAGTTTTCTCGGTAATAAGAAGGTCTTGCACACCAACTCAAACCGTTTCTATGACATCTGGGTACTCGGCCAGCCAGTGTCTATCATAAACACATGCTGTAACCGATCGAATTCAAGAGATTTTTAATCTTTTTCAGATAAAACACCTTGACCGATTTCATGTCAATCACTTATCCTATCTTTGCTTGATAACATACACATTTTACATATTACCCCTATTCTGTTTATCTGCATGAGATCTTTGCCGCCTAAACTCCTTCGTCGCTATCAGGACTTTCTGAATGCATCCCAGATTGACCGTCAAGAACAAGCCGGTTACGTAAAGTTGTTTCGCTATTATTACGATTTTTGCCTGAAATATTCACTTAAAGGCACACATCCAGATACAGGCGTATCTTTTCTCGAAAAATTAAGGAGCAAAGGACAAACTGATGCCCAAATTCGTCAGGCTGACAAAGCTGTGGCACTGTACAAACAACTGGCCGCAAACATGGGGTCAAGTGAAGGGAGAATAGACTCAGAAGTAAACTGTGAGAACGAACCATTTCAGGTACCTCTGCAAAAAGGTTCCGGCTTAGATCAGATAACTGGTATTGAGAAAAAAGTGATGCAGAGAGAAACTGCGCATCCTGATACCTCCAGGCCGAAATCTTGTCCGCAAAAGATCGCCAAAGATACAGACTGGACACAGCTCTATGATGCTTTGGCCTCGAGCATCCAGGTGCGTCACTACTCCCCTAAAACATTGCGTTCGTACCGGTCATGGATCCGTAAATTCCAAACCTTTGTCAAAAGCAAGAATCCATCATCCATAACCGTCGAGGACGTGAAAAATTATCTGACCTGGCTGGCTGTTGAGCGGCATGTTTCTGCCTCAAGCCAGAATCTCGCCTTTAACAGCCTGCTCTATTTGTTCCGCAATGTACTGGGCAAAGAGTTCGGTACAATTGACGGGGTAGTGCGGGCTAAGAAACGCCCCTACATCCCAGTTGTCCTGGAGCGAGCGGAAGTCGATCAGGTTATAGCCGAGATGGTTCACCCGTATAGTTTGGTTGTCAAGCTGCTCTATGGTTGCGGCTTACGCCTTTTCGAATGTCTCCAACTCCGCATACAATGCTTTAACTTTGGCGCCGGAGTGCTGACCATACATGATGGCAAGGGCAAAAAGGACAGGACAGTCCCCATTCCTGAAACACTGGCAGCAGAGTTACAGGAACAGATCGTCAGGGTTGGGGAGTTACATCAACAAGATCTAGAATCGGGATACGACGGTGTTTTTTTATTCGACGCTCTGGATCTCAAGTATCCGAATGCGGCCAAAGAATTGATCTGGCAATGGGTTTTTCCGGCTAACAGTTTAACGCAAGTCAAAGAGACTCGGGAGCTGCGCCGTTACCATCTCCATCCCTCCCTGGTACAAAAGGCGATTCGTGCGGCAGTGCAACGTGCAAAAATACCCAAAAGGGTTACCGCGCATACCTTTCGGCATAGCTTTGCCAGTCACCTTTTGCAGGCCAATTACGACATTCGCACCATTCAGGAATTGTTGGGTCATGCCAATGTAAGGACAACGATGATCTACACCCACACAGTGCGCAGCCGCACCTTAAAAGAGGCGAAAAGCCCTCTGGATTTTTAAAAGATTCCCCCTCGATCGTGTACAAATCATCTTGACCTGAGCCTAGTTTTACGGGTTTAATGGCCGACCGTAACATGTTCCAGATATCCATAGTGCTTGAGCCTCATCCAGCATGTTTGAGAAAAACAAGGAAACGATATGAATCAACCCGTAGCCGACCCCGCAACCCTTGACTTCTTTTCCGCAGCCTTTCTCCTGCCCAACGTTGGTGCACCCTTCGTTGTTGGCCTGGCTGTGGGCTATTTTGCCAAAAAGATTCTCAAGGTTGCTCTTTTTCTCGGTGGTGCGGCGGTGGTTTTGCTTTTTGTTGGAGAGTACTACGGATTTACCCATGTCGATGATCAGGCCCTGCATCAAACAGCACAGAATGCGGTTGAGCTGGCCTCGCAATCCGGCAATTTTCTCTACAGTCGCCTCTCCCAGCTCACCTGGAAAGGAGGCAGTGCGATTGCAGGATTTCTGACTGGTTTAAAAATCGGCTGATTTTTTTACACAATTTTTTCTACAGGTTGCGCTCAGGACGACTCCTGGCTGCAACCTGTTTTTATTTTGCCCCTAATCAAAAGCAGTTTCCCCATGCCACAGACTGATATGCTCATAACCCTGGCTACGCTTGCCTGCGCAGCCACCCTGATGATCACTAATAAAATCCGCGCCGACCTGGTTGCGGTGCTGGTTGTACTCACCCTGATGCTCAGCGGTGTGCTCAGTGCCAACGAGGCCCTGGCGGGTTTCTCCAACCCGGTGGTGATCATCATTGCCTGCATGTTTGTGGTGAGCGAGTCGATTATCCATACCGGCATAGCCCAGCGTATGGGCGATTTGGTTTTAGCCCTGGGCGGCACCAGTGAAGTGCGGGTATTGATTATTCTTATGGCCGCAGCAGGACTTTTGGGTGCGTTCATGAGCTCAGCTGCCACCGCAGCCATTTTTATCCCCATTGTTTTGGCGGTGGCGGAAAAAGCGGAAATCAATCATAAGCGGCTGCTCATTCCCCTGGCGGTGGCAGCGCTCATCAGCGGCATGATGACCCTGGTGGCCACGCCGCCCAACATCGCCGTCAACTCTGTGCTGCGGGAACGCGACCTGGAGCCCCTCTCCTTTTTCAGCTTTACCCCCTTCGGCCTGCTCTGCCTGGTGCTGGCTATTGCTTTTATGGTTCTGGGGGGCAGGCATCTCCTTGCTCCGCCTAAACGCAAGGAGCGCCACCGCCGCGAACGCTCCATTGCGGATCTCATCACCCACTATCACCTGGAACAGCGGCTGGCACTGTTACAGATAAGTGGAGATTCCGATCTGATCGACCGCTCCGTTGCCCGCATGCAGATGGCGGCCCGCCACCGGCTCCATCTGATTGCCCTGCATACCCCTTCGGCCACCGGTGGAGTAACAGAACCGGCCCGGCCGGAGTCGGTCTTTGAAGAGGGCCATGTTCTGGTGGTGATTGGGGCCAGCAGTGATATCACAGCCTTTCAACACGAATTTCACCTGCAGAAGATGGAGATGCCCAGCGATCCCCTGATGAAACGACAGTTTTTTCAGGTCATTGGTGCCGGAGAAGTTATGCTGACCCCGGATTCCAACCTCATTGGCAAATCGCTGCGAGAGATTGGCTTTCAGACCCAGTTTCAATGCCTGGCCCTGGCAATCCGCCGTAAGGGGGAGACCATCACCGCCGACTTTACCAATGAGCCGCTCCTCTTTGGGGATGTGCTGCTCATCTGTGGGGCCTGGGAGGATATTCTTCGCCTGCGAGAACACCGGGATCGTTACATTCTCCTCACCCTGCCCCAGGACTTTCGCGCGGTCATTCCCGCCCGCAAACGAGCCCCTCTGGCCCTGGGCATCATCGCCACCATGGTCGGCTTGATCGTTTTTAATATTATTCCGACCGTGGCAGCGATCATCGGAGCCACAGCCACCCTGGTACTGAGCCGCTGCGTCAAGCAGGATACCTGGTTCAAAGCCATTGACTGGCCCACTATCATCCTGGTTGCGGGAATTCTTTCCCTGGCCACAGCCCTGCAGAAGACCGGGGTTTCCGCTTTTGTTTCCCAAAGCCTGCTGGCCGAGTTCGGGCATAGCGGTCCCTTGCTTGTCTTGGCTGTTTTGTATATGGTTACAGCGGGTATTGGACTTTTTCTCTCGAACACGCCCACAGCCCTGCTGGCCGCCCCCATGGCCATCGACATTGGTCAGGCCTTGCATGTTTCGCCCCAGGCCTGTGCCATGACTGTGGCCATTGCCTGTTCCTCGGCCTTTATCTCACCGTTGGGTTCTCCGGTGACCATGATTGTGCGTGAACCAGGGGGCTATACTTTGAAGGATTTTGCCAAGGTCGGCGTGCCGCTGGTTTGCATCTGCATGTGCGCTACGGTGTTTATGGCCTGGTTGCTGTATCTTCGCTAACCATACATTACTACGTTCATATATCCCATGGATCCAATCCGCATTGCACCCAACATCAGCCTTGATGCCTCTGAGATCGAATTCAACAGTATTCGAGCCCAGGGCGCAGGCGGCCAGAATGTGAACAAGGTTGCCAGTGCCATTCATCTGCGCTTTGATATCATGGCCTCCTCGCTGCCGGATCAGGTGAAAATTCGCTTGATGAATATGCAGGATCAACGGCTGAGCAACGAAGGCGTGCTGGTGATCAAGGCCCAGGAATACCGGCGGATGGAAAAAAACAGAGAAGCAGCCCTGGAACGATTAGTGGCCCTTATTCGCGCGCATCTGGTTGTGCCCAAAAAGCGCCGCCCCACCAAACCGAGCAAAGCGGCAAAAAAAAGGCGACTGGAAAGCAAGAAACGCCATGGCCAAATTAAGGCAATGCGTAAAAAACCAGTTTAGCCCGGATTTCTCCACCTGTTGGGGTTCCTTCGTCACCACCAACCTACATCGCTTCCAGGGAGCAGCGTAGGTCTATGAATTCAAAAATATTCTAAAATATGCCTCCTGAAAATCCCGAACTTAATCTGGCCCAGTCCTTTGTCGAAGAGACCAACTGCGCCCTCTACCTCACCGGCAAGGCAGGCACAGGCAAGACCACCTTTCTCAAAAACCTACGCAACCAGACCGACAAACGCATGGTGGTCACCGCCCCCACCGGTGTGGCTGCGATCAACGCCGGTGGCGTGACCCTGCACTCCTTTTTTCAGCTCCCCTTTGGGCCCTACATACCCGGTGCCGAATTCTCCGGCGGCCGCCACCGAATGAGCAAGGAGAAACGCAATATTATCAAATCGATGGATTTACTGGTCATTGACGAGATCTCCATGGTCCGCGCTGATCTGCTCGACGGGGTGGATACAGTCCTCAAACGGTACCGCCGCTCCCAGCAACCTTTTGGCGGGGTACAGCTCTTGATGATCGGCGACCTCCAACAGCTCTCTCCTGTGGTCAAAGAAGAAGACTGGCTCCTGCTCCAGGATTACTACCACACCCCCTATTTTTTCAGCTCACAGTCCCTCACCCAGGTGCAGATGGTCACCATAGAGCTCCAACATATCTACCGTCAATCCGATCAGCACTTTATTGATCTCTTGAACAAGGTCCGGGATAACCGGCTTGATCGGGAATCACTTTCCACGCTCAACTCACGCTTTCAGCCCGACTTCACCGCTGAGGAAGGGTATATAACGCTGTGTACCCACAACAGCGGTGCTGATTCCATCAATCAGCAGCAGCTCGCGGCTCTGCCAGGCAAGCCGCGCCACTTTGAAGCCGGGGTCGACGGCTCTTTTCCCGAGTACGCCTTTCCCACAGCAGCCAGCCTGGAACTCAAAGAAAAAGCGCAGGTGATGTTTGTCCGTAATGACACCTCCCAGGATCGACGGTATTTCAATGGCAAGATCGGAACCATCAGTTCCATGAGTCAGAAAAAAATCTACGTGGACTGCGAGGGTGGCGAGACCATTGAAGTGGGGCCTGTGACCTGGGAAAACATCGAGTATACCGTTGATACCGAAACCACAGAGATTTCTCAAAAAGTGGTGGGCAGTTTCAACCAATACCCGCTCAAACCCGCCTGGGCCATTACCATTCATAAAAGTCAGGGCTTAACCTTTGACAAGGCAGTGATTGATGCCCAGGACGCCTTTGCCCACGGGCAGGTCTATGTGGCTCTGAGCCGTTGTCGCTCTTTTGAAGGCCTCATTCTTCGCTCCCAGATCACCGGACGTGCCATCAAGACCGACCAGGCCGTGCTCGATTTCATGTCCATGGTGCGACAACAGAGCCCGAGCGAGGCTGATCTGCAGGCAGCAAAAATTCGTTACCAGCAGGAACTCCTCCACCAGTGTTTTGATTTCAGCAACCTGGCCCGCCTGTTCGGTAAGCTGGTCGGCCTGATCCGGGGTAACCGCTCCATTGTCCAGGTCATGGCCGGGGCGGATCTCTTTGCCATCCATCAACAGACCTTAGCTGAGATATGTGCCGTGGGAGACAGCTTTCGGCGGCAATTGCAGTCCCTCTTTTCCCTGGATATGGAACCCGCCAGGGATTCTGTCATTCTCGAACGACTGGCAAAATCAGCGCTCTACTTCAGTGATAAATTTACAACCATCACCAATCCCTGCATAGAAAACCTGGAAATTGAGTCTGATAACAAGGACATCAAAAAACGCATTAACACGATCCTGACCCTCTGTCGCCAGGAGTGTGGGGTCAAATTGGCAGGCGTCCAGGCCTGTGATGGCGCCTTTACCCCTGCCCGTTACCTGCGGGCCCTCTCCCAGGCCTCTATGGTCGAGCAAAAAGCAAAACCCAAGGCCAGCGCCCTCTATACCGAGGCAGATGTTGGGCATCCGGAGGTTTTTGAACAACTGCGACAGTGGCGAACGGACACTGCCGCTCAGCATGAGGTCGCCGCGTACCAGGTCCTCCACCAAAAAACTCTGATTCAGATTGCGGTGCATTTACCCGATTCCCTCGCAGCCCTTAAAGAGATTAAGGGGATCGGTAAAAAACTGGCAGAACGCTATGGTGCTGAGATTATTTCTCTGGTGCGTGCCTACCGGGAAAAGTATGGGATCGAATCTGTGGCCCTACCCACACCGCTCGCCCTCTCTGTGGGGCCGACGGGAGAACCCAAAAAGCCAACCACCCGCATCAACACCAAACAGGTCAGTATGGATATGCTCACCTCTGGCCTCTCCATCGAAGCAATTGCTCAGCAGCGAGGACTCACCCGCCAGACTGTTGAAGGGCACCTGGCCTACTTTGTCAAACAGGGAACACTTGCCATTGACGGCCTGATCAGCACTGAACGACGTCGGGAAATCGAAGAAAAAATCGAGGAACTCAAGGAAACACATTCACTGAAAGCGGTTAAAACCGCCCTGGGAGATGCCTACAACTACGGTGAAATCAACCTGGTACTCGCCCACCTGCAACGTGGTGAAGAGTAAAGCTGGACAATACATGGACTTCTTAAAAACGTCCTCTTATTAAAGAGATATATAGATCAGTGCCTTCCGCCGTCACGGATTCTGCGATACCTCCCCAAGTAACCACAGAACATCTCGGATTCAAATTTATGAAAACTCTCTCCCGCATAGCTCGGCCGTTGGCCCTTTGTACCTGTCTAGGCTCCCTATCCACTGCGGTGCTCGCGGCAGAAAATTCCAATCCGCTTCGTTTCTTAGAATCCAGCGACCAGCAAAGCTATCTCCAGGCTACGGTGAACCTCGACCTGGCTTTTTTCAGCCAGGAAAACGCCTGGTATGGCCAGGACAGAGCAGTGATAGGTGTAGAGGTAGACACCTGGTGGGAGACACTTTTTCGTCTTGGTCTTGAGGGCCAGGCAGTACTCCCCAACACGCAAAGTATCTACGGCCGCATCGACGCGGTCCAGGCCAACACCTTTGATGGCTATGATGCCGCCGGGACCAACGCGGCCTACGGGGATGTGAGCAGTCTGCGGATCGACAAAGCCTACCTGGGCTGGCGCTCGGGAAACCTCTTTGCCGGCCTGGGTGAAGATTTTCTTGATATCTCCCTTGGTCGCCAGATCTACAAGGCGGGCACCCTCTTTCTCTTTGGCAGTGAAGGCGGCGCCGGGTTTCAGCGGGCGGCCTACTATCTTGGCGGCAGACGTTCGGCAGATTTCACCGCCATCGCCAAATTTAAAACCGGCAATTTCTCAGGCGATATCTTTTTCTTTGATAACGACTCGCCTTTTCCCGTCAACACTCAGGCAACTGGCCTGACCCTGGATTACAGTTTCTCCCCAGAAGCACAAATCGGCGGCAGCCTGGCCACCCTGAACTCTGACAATACAAGTCGCGACGGCATGCAGATCTACGATATTCGCGGCCAGCTCAAACCCTTTGCCGCCTTGTCCGGGCCGCAGGCGCTGTATCCCCTCACCCTTGCGGGAGAGCTCGCCATTGAAGATCGCGACAGTAATCAGGATAGCGGCGTGGGCTGGTACCTTTCAGCAAGCTACCAATGGCAGGAGATTCCCTGGAAACCTGAACTTACCTACCGCTATTCCAGCTTTGATGAGGAATACGATGTCCTCTTTTACAGCGCCACAGACTGGGGTTCCTGGTTTCAGGGGGAGATCACCGGTGAGTACGATCTCTTTAACATGAATCAGGACATTCACATGCTGCGGCTCAAGATTGAGCCACTCGACTGCCTCAAACTCAGTCTCTTTTATTACGATTTCAATCTCCATACACCGGCACGCCTGGGTGCGAGCGCCGAGGACTATACCAACGAGTGGAACCTGACCGTCGACTGGCGGGTGAACGATCACCTCTCGCTCTACTGGGTGGGGGCCTACGCTACGCCTGATATGGGTGCCAAACAACGGTTCGGTGACGATGAAGACTGGAAGGCTATGATGTTCTGGGCCAGCATTCGCTATTAAGCAGATCAGATAAAAAAATGCTCAGTGCTATTATCATTGTATTTATCCTGGCCTATTCCGCGATCGCTTTAGAGCATCCGCTGAAGATCAACAAATCAGCTTCTGCCCTGCTTGCGGCCGGCACCCTTTGGACCATCTATGCCCTTGCTGGAACCGAAACGCCACTCATCCTTGCCAACCTGAACCAATCCCTTGCAGACATCGCCCAGATTGTTTTTTTCCTCACCGGCGCGATGACCATCGTCGAAGTAATCGATGCCCATAACGGGTTCAACGTCATCACCAGCAAAATCACAACCTCGAAACTAAGCTCCCTGCTCTGGCTCGTTGGTTTTGTGACTTTTTTTCTCAGCTCCATCCTTGATAACCTGACCACAACAATCGTCATGATCTCCTTGATGCGAAAATTACTGATGCATCAAGAGGACCGACTGTTTTTTGCGGGAATAATCGTCATCGCAGCCAATGCCGGAGGCGCCTGGACCCCAATAGGCGATGTGACCACCACCATGCTCTGGATTGGTGGTCAGGTCACCACGAGCCACATTATTGCAAATGTCCTGCTTCCTTCACTGGTCTGTCTGCTGGTCCCGCTGACGCTCACCAGTTACAGCCTGCGGAGTCGTGTGGTTACCCCCCCGCCCCTGCTCCTCCATGCCGATGGTCAGCAGGCGAGCGCCTTTGAACAAAAATTCATGTTCTGCATGGGGGTGGGCATTCTGCTTGCCATTCCCGTCTTCAAATCCATCACCCACTTGCCTCCCTGTATGGGGGTTTTATATGGTCTGGGGATTCTCTGGCTGGCAGGTGAACTTTTACACCGCAAAAAAGAAGAGAGTGCCTTTAAAGAACATTTGAGTCTGGTTGGAGCCCTGGCCCGTATCGACATGAGCGCCATCGTCTTTTTTATTGGCATTCTCCTTTCAGTGGCAACCTTGGAACACACCCATATTCTCGATAGTCTGGCCAGCTGGTTGGCAACAAATCTAGGACGTGAGGTGCTGATCGTTCCCCTGATTGGCATTGCCAGCTCCATCATCGACAACGTACCGCTGGTGGCGGCATCCATGGGCATGTACCCCATGAGCCTCCACCCACCGGATAGTTTTCTCTGGGAGTTCATGGCCTACTGTGCAGGCACCGGTGGCTCGATGCTGATCATCGGCTCTGCGGCTGGTGTTGCCGCCATGGGTTTGGAGAAAATCCATTTTTTCTGGTACGCTCGAAAAATAGGTATCTTGGCAGCAATCGGCTATTTTTCAGGAATTGCGGTCTTTATGCTTCAATACACCCTTCTGCATACCCTATAAATCCATCAAAAGAGGCCAGTATAACGGAGGGCATTGAACAGGAAAGAGCCTGGCAAGATTGATTCTTCACCGCATCAATCAGCAGACCTCGCCCTATCCACTGTTATGGCTCTAGAATCATCCTTTCCTCACTTTGTCTCAAACTCGCCGAGGGGCACCCACCAATGGTTCCCGGGATTGAGGGGAAATATCCGCTCACTGCTTCTTTGATAACGCTCCATAGCTGCCTGCAGATCTTGAAACGGTTGTTCGTAGCCGGTGTCTGCAAGCTGCACCGTTTGATAATGGGTGGGGAGCATACAAGGCTCTCCGAGGAGATTCCAGGCCTGAAGAGCCTCCGAGGGATTCATATGTCCATAGGCCATAAACCAGCGTGGATCGTAGGAGCCAATAGGCAGAATCACCAAACGAAAATCACCGTATTTACGTCGCGCCTCTTTGAAATAATCTCCTCCGCCAAAGCCTGAATCACCGACAAAATAGATGGTCCCACCCGGTGTCTCAAGAGCATAGGCCGCCCAAAGTGCACGGTTCCGGTCAAAGGGAGTGCGTGCCGACCAATGATGCATGGGCTCAAAATGGAGAGTCAACTGGGGGGAAACAACGACCTGTTCGCCCCAATCCCCTGTCTGTACCTCCACTTCAGGAATTGCCCCTTTGATGATGTGTTCATTGCCAAGCGGTACGAGGATTCTGGGTTTGTCTCGTTGCCAGACACGTTTGATGGTTGCCAGATCAAGGTGATCGTAATGATTATGGCTGATCAGAACCAAATCAATGGGAGGAAGATCCCTGAAACGAATACCAGAGGGATGAACCCGTTTGGGGCCGATCCAGGAAAGAGGACTGGCACGATTGGAGAAGAATGGGTCAGTGAGAATATTGAGCCCCTGGGTCTGGAGTAACACGGTAGCCTGGCCCACAAAACTCACCCGCAACCGGTTGCCCTCCACCAGTTGTGGTGGAATATCGGTCAGCGCCAGCTCGCTGTAGGAAGGCCAGGGGACTCGTGAAGAGCTCAGGCGCCACTGCAGCACCTTAAGCCAGCCCTTGTTCATCGGCTTGTTGGGGTTGAAAAATTTTGAACCGTCAAAATGATCGCTTTTAGGCCCCTGGTACGAATGAGGCCGCAGGCCCCAAAAAATCAGTAGGGTAAGGACAAGACCACCAAGAAGATATTTCATACGCTCATCCCTTGAGGCTGCGGTGACCTCAGGTATTTTTTTCTCGTATCTATGAACAGTATGAAAAAAAATAAGACAGGATGAGCCTCCACGCATCCCCTGGAATACAATCCAATTATCTGTTTGGTGCCCTCTCGGTGCCATCGAGGATCTGCCTCACCGTGGTGGCGAGCAGTGCGGAGGTGACAGGCTTTATCAGGCAAAGCTCGATCCCGGCCTGGTCAAGCTGTTCCCCTGCAAGCCCTTCACAGTGGCCGGTACAGAGGACGATCGGTATCTCTATACGCGTGGCTCGAAGCCAGCCCGCCATATTCAGTCCGGTCATCTCGGGCATGGTCATGTCCGTAATAACCAGATCAATTTTTCCCCGGTTATCCAGGATGTACTGCAGCGCCTCCCGGCTGGCGTTAAAGAGGCTGACCTCGTAGCCTAGCTCCCTGAGAAGAGCGCCCCCGACTTCGGTGAGAAAAGGATCATCATCGATAAAGACAACATGTTCGGTTCCTGTGGGCAGGCAGACTTCTTTATTCTCAAAAACTTCATTTTGGGTACTTTTGGGGAGATAGATAATAAACCGAGTGCCGAGTCCCTCAAGCGATTCAACAGTGATATCGCCCTGCATGGCGGTGATGATCCCATGAACCAGGGAGAGCCCGAGACCGGTTCCCTCTCCATGCTTTTTGGTGGTAAAAAAAGGATCAAAAATACGTTCTATCTTTTGCGGAGCGATCCCCTTGCCTGTATCCCGTACCTGAATACGGACATAGTTTCCAGGGGAGAGTCCCTGGTGCTGTTGAGCACGAGCAGCATCCACGATCGCATCATCAAGGATAATAGTGAGTGTCCCCCCTTTTTCACGCATGGCGTGTCCGGCGTTGGTGCAAAGGTTCATGATCACCTGGTGGACCTGTACCTTATCCGCCTGCACGCAGCTCTCGGTGTGCAGATTCTGCTCAAAGGCAATGGTTGCTGGCAGACTCGCCCGCATGAGGACAACCACCTCCTCAATAACCTGACGCACGGAAACCGGCTGTATCTCCAGCTCGGATTGGCGGCTGAACGCCAGAATCTGTTTGATCAGGTTTTGAGCGCGTTCACCTGCGAGCAGGATATTTTTCAGAGATCGCTCAAAACCTGTTGTATTTTTGGCCTCCAGCTCCCGCTGCATCATTTCGGCGTAGCCAATGATCCCACCTAATATATTGTTAAAATCATGGGCGATTCCCCCGGCAAGGGTCCCGATGGATTCCATCCTTCGACTCTCCATCAGAGACTCTTCCAATCGCTCACGCTCTCTTTTTGCGGCCATACTTTTGGTGATGTCACGAGCCAATCCGTGGAGACCGACAGAGTTGCCCTGCGCATCATAAAGCAGCTGCCCATTGACAGAGAACCAGACTTTCTCCCCACTTTTGTGCAGCATCTGCACCAAAAAATTTTCAACGGTCCCGCCTTGGGCAAGAAGCTGCTGAAATTTTGCTCGATCCTCAGGATTTACGTAATAACTGACAACAGGGGTCCCCACGACCTCCTGGGGAACATATCCTAGAATCTTGGTTACCGAGGGAGAAATAATCTGAATGATGCCAGCAACATCAACTTCAAAACTGATATCAACCATACTCTCGTGGAGCTGGCGATAACGCTTTTCAGAATACGTCAGTTTCTTTTCCGCATTAAAGCGATTCTCCTCCCGCTCCAAAAGCCATCCCACCAGCAACATGCAGATAAAAATAGCCAGACCGTAAGGCAATGCCATACGCTGCATCAAGGCCCAACCTGTCGCCCTATCACCCACCAGAAGAAAACCAGGTAAAATCAGAAGGGTGGTAACACCAGCGCCAACAGTAAAATAGACAAGATCACGTTCGTGCTTCCACAACCGCCAGATCATTCCTGCGCCCAGACTCAACCCCATGCCCACAAGACCAGCCACGACACCGCTGCCCCCAAGAGACACGCGAACAGCGGCAGCGCAACACAGAGTCAGCAAACCGGAAATCGGGCCCCCAAAGAGGGTACTCAAGGCTATCATCGAGTTGCGTTGATCAACCATCACCCCTTCTGCAACGACAATGCGGACCTGCATACAGACGAAAGTCGCCAGGCCAAAAAGGAGGCCAAGGAGAATTTGACGATTCAAATTCTGCTCAAATTTAATCTTTTGCACAAAGCCGTAGACAGCGATGAGAACCACAAAAATGGCCAGGTTATCAAACAGGCTTAAAAATAACGGCGCTTGCCAATCCATCTCCCCTCTCTCTGGTTGTCGGGAATCCGTCACTCAATATGTCAATATCAATAATGAATATCAAAAAATGATGCGCTCCGGTGAACAGAAATACATCTCTGACACCCCATCAGTCACCTCTCGACAACCTGAAAATCACAGGTTGTCTCAGTTCGGTCTGAAGGCGAACGAAATGATCATTATTGAGCTCTGTTGGTGAAAATGACAATTTTTTTAGCAGAAATCCAGCAGAGATGTAAAAAAAGGTATCTGCTCTTTTATCGCTGACTCTATACGTTCCCTGACACCGACTGGAATTCGTTGAAAAAAAATGCATTTTTTCATTCCAAGCCTTTGACATAAGCAAGCCTTGGCCCCTATCCTGATTCTATCGCTACCGTATTTTTTTTTAATGCAGATCGAATATTTTCCCGGTCGGGAGCAGGCTCAAGGCCCACACGAGTATTAGGCTAACCTTCAGGAGGTTGAATGTTGAAAAAATTGTCTATCAAAGGAAGGCTGTTGCTCGTTGTAGCCTCGATCCTCATCTTGTTTTCCCTGCTGCTCTGGTTTGCCATATCCAACAGCTTTCAAATACGGGATATGGGGATCGAAAAAACCAGGGCTGTCATGCTTGACGGACAAAAAACCAAGTTGCAAGTGGCCACTCATAGTGTGGCACTCACCATTGGCCACGCCATTGCCTCTCTTGAGGGGAATGAAGCCCGCGTAGAGCGTATTCGTGACCTGGTCGATGATATTCGTTTTGAGGACGATAACTCCGGCTATTATTTTGTCTATGACAAAACCACGAATGTCGCCCTGCCCCCGGCCAAACAGAAACAGGGGAAAGACCTCGCAGGCGCCAAGGACAAGAACGGGGTTTATTTTGTTCGCGAAATGATGCAACAGGCCAGCAAGGGGGGGGGCTTCGTTCACTACATCTTCCCTAAACCACCATCGGGCCAGGAGATGCCCAAACTGGCCTACGCAGAGATGATTCCTGGAACGGACATGTGGATTGGTACTGGTATTTATATCGATAATATCGATACCTTCACTTCTTCCCTGCATACAGAAATTGGTTCTCAGGTCACCAGCTCACTGATGAAAATGGTGCTGACCGCCTCCATCTTCTTTGTCGCTATCATCACGATCATTCTGGTCATTGCCTACGGCATTGTGAAAGGCATCAACCAGATTACCAAAAGTTTTGATGATATCGCCCGAGGTGAGGGGGATCTCACCCACCGTCTTCAGGTAACCTCAAGCGATGAAATAGGTGCACTGGCCAACGGTTTTAATATCTTTATCGAAAAACTGCATGGCATTATCAGCGCGGTTGTCTCCAACAGCCAAAAGGTTGAAGAGTCTTCGCATTCCATGGCTCAACTTGCTCGTAATGTATCTGCCAGTGCCGCTGACAGCTCCCAAAGGAGTGCTGATGTCGCCAGTCAAACAGAGCAGATGAATGGGAATTTAAGCAGTGTGGCCGCAGCCATGGAGCAATCTTCCACTAATACAGCCATGGTCGCCAGCGCAGCTGAAGAGATGCATGCCACCATCAATGAAATTGCCGGAAACGCCGAGCAGGCAAGAGTCATCTCAGAGCAGGCAGTCAACCGAGCGGAAGCGGCCTCTTCAAAGATGACCAACCTGGGAGAAGCGGCCCTTGCCATCAATAAGGTGACTGAGGCCATTACTGAGATATCTGAGCAGACAAACCTGCTTGCCTTGAACGCAACCATCGAGGCGGCCCGGGCAGGTGAAGCAGGTAAAGGGTTTGCTGTTGTGGCCAATGAAATCAAAGAGCTGGCTAAACAGACAGCGGTCGCGACCCAGGATATCAAGGCGCAGATCGCCGGTGTTCAAGGGACAACCGGAGAGACTGTCGAAGAAATCAAAGAGATCACCGATGTCATCGAAGAAGTGAGCGAACTGGTTTCTTCCATCGCTTCGGCAGTGACCGAACAGTCGGTTGCGACAGAGGAGATTGCCAAAAATATTGAGCAGGCCAGCATGGGCTTACAGGAGGTCAACGAAAATGTAAGTCAGACCTCCATAGTCTCTAACACCATCGCCCTTAATGTCGCTGAAGTCAACAACGCCAATGCGGAGATCTCAACCAGTAGCGAGCATTCCAGGCAACGAGCGGACGAGATGCTGCAACTGGCCAAGGAACTCAATAGGATTGTTGGGGTCTTTAAAATTTAACGCTCCCTCATTCTCCCCTTTTCCCCGACCGATCAGCTCAGATCGGTCGGGTTTCTTTTTTTCAGTGCTCCTTGCAGCGGACATTCCGTCCCACAGGGCATCCCCTCACGATACGCTTTCAGCAGCTCTGTTGAACGAAGTGCAAGCATTCTCCGCACCCGTCTCCGCTCCCCTTTGATCCGCGCGATCGACATGCCATCATAGGCGGTGGTCTGGTGTCGCATCCAGGCAATAACAGCCCGGGAAGCTCGTTCTTCCAAGGGAATGCGGGTGGTTCGTGCGACTGTACCGCTTCCCACCGGGACGGCATGATTGGCAATCGCTGCCGCCATCACCCTTTCCACCTCACGGTAACAAGGGGCAAAGTTGAGATAGCCACGGACCGCATCTAAAAATTCTTGAGCGTAGACCTCCTGTTTGGCTTCCCTGCGACGTCGCTGTCCAGCAAGTCGTTGTTGATATTCTGGACTGGAGCGCTGTGCCTCAACCTCTGCCTGTGCCTGGTCGATGATTGCCTGGGGTGCCCATATGCCCTTGGACATAACCCGTCGCCCTTTTTTAATCTGCAGCCGCCAAAACTGTTTTCTCGCTGTAATCTTTCGCGTCAGGCCAGCATCACCTGCGGGAAGGAATCCCCATCCAGAAGGGATTTCCACTCTTTTCCCCTCATCATCAACGGGGTTTCCGTCCCGACCTAACCAAAGATACCGTTCATTTTTTTCCATTATTTTCGCTCAACTCAAAGGGGATTTGCATGCCCCTTGTTTTTTCCCAGAGAATACAAAACTGACTAGAGGACAGATACAGAGCCGTGCACTGTACAGGATGCTCATCCTAAGGACAAGTTACTCAAGCTCTGGAAAACACAGCAACTCGCAATACATTCAAAGGGATTTTCTGGTTTCATCCGTAGAATTTTCCATGGAAAACCAAAGAGAAAACTATTTCCGTTAGCTCCTTCTCAAGCAGAGGTGATATACTGCGAGATAACTAGTGTCCATCCAGAAACGGTCTTTTTGCCCAATTTCGGCGTTATGCTCAAAATTTTATCCTCGGAGGTAAGCGTAGACTCCGATATCATCTATATGCCTGCGGTAAAATTTTTTGCATGCCTTGACCTTGAACAAAAATCCTCGTTTCTGGACGAACACTAACTGGAATGAGCATCTTTAAACATTTTTAATAGATTGATGTATCGATACGATTCAAGGAGGCAGATCATGTGGCTTTCATCCTTTCGCAACCTCTCGCTTCGAAAAAAACTCGTTGCCGGTTTCTTATTTACCTCACTTATCACCCTCCTCATCGGAGGGAAAAGTCTCATCACGCTCTCTGCAAATACCAAAAGCATTCACCGTTTGCAGGAGGTGGAACTCGCGTTGCTCGTCACGGCGGAACAACTGGAAATTCTGGCGCTGAACCACAGGCGCTATGAGAAAGATACCTTTTTAAATATTGGCAAACCGGATAAGCAGCAAAATTATCTAAGTAAATTCAACAAGGTTTCAGAGAAGACGCAAACCTTACTCAGTAAGGCAACAGCCCTGCTTGAAAGCGATATTAAGGTAAGCCCAGAGGTGAAACAGGCCCTTGCCCAAAGTCAATCAGCCTATGGCAATTATGTCTCAGGATTTCAGCAAATAGCTGAACAGGTCATCGTCAGCACCACCCTGACCCCCCAGGATGCCAATAAACTGATGATGCCCATAAAAGACTATATTTACGCCTTTGAAGAAGGGATTGGGAAATTAACGAAAGAGGCAGAAGCGCTCATTGCAGAAGTGACCCGGGAAATGGCGGCAAACAGTTCGCAAACCCGTTTCATCATTGGCATCTTTGTCCTGGCCGGAGTTGCCTGCAGTATCGTCCTTGGGGTGATAATAAGTTTAGCCATCAGCAGGCCGATGACCCAGGCCACCTCATTTGCCGAGCGCTTAGCCGCAGGTGATTTCAGCAGTTCCCTGCCCTCATACCACAATGATGAAATTGGACAATGTATTCAAGCATTAAACCGCATGAGCGAACAGCTTAAAACCACCCTCAGGCAGGTCGTGGACGGGGTTACAACCCTCAATGTCTCCTCCTCCGATCTCTCCACAATCGCCACCCAAATGGATACAGAGGCAAAATCGACCGCCTCAACGACGGATGAGGTGGCAGGTGCCACAGGGCAGATGACCATGAATATCGACTCTGTTGCCGGTGCGGTCGAAGAGTCCTTCACCAATGTTTCCATGGTCGCTGCCGCAACAGAAGAGATGGCGGCAACCATCGACAATCTTGCTGCCAATGCGACCCAGGCAAACTCCATCTCAAAGGAGGCGGTGCAACAGGCGACAGATGCCGCCGAGTTGATGTCCAGCCTGGGCAAGGCGGCCAATGAAATCAACCAGGTAACTGAAACGATTACCGAAATATCAGAACAGACCAATCTACTGGCCTTGAATGCCACAATTGAATCAGCTCGGGCTGGCGAAGCAGGCAAAGGGTTTGCGGTTGTGGCCAATGAAATCAAAGAGCTCGCCAAACAGACTGCCAGTGCCACCATGGATATTAAAAATCGGGTCAGTGGCGTCCAAAGTACAACCCAAAAGGCCGTCACCCAGATTAATCACGTGGCTCAGGTCATCACCTCAATCAATGATATCATCAGCGGAATAGCAACAGCCGTGGGTGAACAGTCTGTTGCCACTCGAGAGATAACCTCTAACATTAGTCAGGCCTCAGCGGGACTGCACGACGTCAACGCCAACATTGGCAACAGTGCGCAAATCGCCCAATCCATAGCTGAAAAGATTGTCTTCGTCAACAACTCCACCGAACTTGTCTTAACCAACTCCGGTAGTGTGCGCCAACGCTCAAACGACCTCTCCGACCTTGCTGGTCAGCTGCACAGAACGGTCTCTGTCTTTACCTTGAATTCGTGAGAAAATTGGCTGAACAAATGCCTGAATCCGGAAATTGTTAAAAGCTCCTGTTGAGTAAAGGCACAAACCTTCTCTTCTTGTACACTCCGCCCGGAGCCTGCCTCGGGTGGTGTCTGGAAAAAGCAAGACTCACTTTTCCCGACACTACCCGATTGTCATTGCATTTCGGGTAACTTTTACATCTTAAATTTCCCTACAAGGCTGGTCAGTTTGCTGGCCAATGCAGAGAGCTCATCAGCAGAGTTGCGCACCATCTGACTGTTCTCCTTGACCTCAACCGAATGTTCCTGGATCTCGGTAATGGTCTCCGTGATCATACCAGTGGCCTTGGCGGCCTCGCCAAGCTCGCGCACTCCTTCATCGGATTGATTACCTTATTGACAACCTCACCGGTTGTCACTCGGGCACGCGCTGAATTTTCCGCGATCTCATTGATGGTTGTCCCCATCTCCTCGGAGGCAGAGGCAATCATATCCAGATTGGTGGTTGACTGCTCCATTGTCGCAGAAATTGAGGTCATATTATCAGAAACCTCATTGGCATTTCGGGCTGTTTCTCCGGCAATACCATTGGTGGCGTCGGCATTACTGACCATCTGCTCAGAAATGGTTCTTAAGCCCTGGGCAGAAAGAGTCAGAGCCTCTGAGGATTGAATGATATCACCCATCATCTCTCTGGCTCGGGTAACCATAATCCCCAAAGAACGGGTCAACTGCCCAATGGCATCTTTATTCTCTGATGCAAAGATGATGAAATAGTCTCCCTCTCCAACCAGAATGCTCTTGGTAACCAGCTCCTGAAGCGGCCGGTTGATCATCCGCACCAGGAGAAAGGTGATCAGGATAGCAGCTAGCACCACCGCAACGCCCACCAGTCCATTGTTGCGTATCACATGCATGGCCAGGCCGTCATCTATGCCCGCAAGGGACGAGGCTAGTGAATTAAAGACAGCTTCGTGCATATGCTCAAGCGCATCTTTGCCCAGGGTATTGAGTACCTTTTCAGACATCCACAGTCCATTCCCGGAAATGACTATGATGGATGAGATACACAAGACAACAACGGCACAAAACAGCTTGGTTGTATATTTCATGGTTGAGAAAGAAAAGAAATTTATACGCTATCCTCTGTGCAAGTTTAGAAGGAGCAACGACATCCCTACGTTTTCACTAATGCCTTGTTTTGAGGGTTGTGCAGATCGTTTCCCCGGTACATTGCAAAGAGCTCTCCTAAAAACTATTTTTTAAAAATATCTTAATTTCATAACGTTAGGAGGAATAGCCCTAAACACTCCTCCCTGTTTTCTATGCAATCATCCGCCTTTCTCGGACCTCAGTCCGATTTTTTCGGACTGCCCCTCTCCCCAAAACAACCCTATTTGACTTGCGCGGCAGCGATCCTCTGTTGACAAGACAGAAGCTTGCGCGTATATATTGGTAAATATCAATATAGGAATATAGAAAACAATCTTTATGAAAAATTTCCTTCGACTCACCAAGGCCCTGTCCGATGCGAACCGGGTACGGGTCATGAAACTGCTTGAAGACAGATCTCTGTGTGTCTGTGAAATCCGTGAAGTTCTGGGACTTGCTCAGCCTACGGTTTCCAGTCACATGAAAGTGCTTGAAGAGGCGGGCCTGGTGAGCAAAAAACGCCAGGGTACCTGGATGATCTACTCCCAGGATCTGGAAAACGATTCTCCCTACGTGAAGACCATACTGGCCCAGTTGCGCCTCTGGCTCAATGATGACCCTGAGTTGTGCAGAATGATTCAGGAACTTCCTGCGGCGGCCTGTCTGAAAGTCGCTACTTTAAACTCCCTGAATCCGTGACATTGCCCGATCACGACACAGTGATAGATTCAGTAACACCAAAAAAAAATTAAAAAAAGTCATGGAACCCATACAACCCTTTGGTGGCTCCTGCGCCTGCAACACGCCTTCTTCTGGCAAGGGAAAATCGCCTTCCTCCCTCTTCTGGCTCAAATGTCTCATCGGTGTTCCACTGGGACTGGCCCTCTGGTACGCTCTCTATAGCCATCTCAAGCCCTTTGCCCATTACCTGACCACAACGCTTTTGGGACTCGATCCTGCCAGTCACCTGGGGAGCACCATAGAATTTTTTGTCTACGACAGCCCCAAGGTGATGCTGCTGCTCACCCTGATTGTTTTCGCAGTGGGCATTATTCGCTCCTTTTTCACCCAAGAACGAACCCGCAAATACCTGGCCGGTAAACGTGAAACCACCGGCAACGCCATGGCGGCCCTCTTGGGGATTGTTACCCCTTTTTGCTCCTGCTCGGCCATTCCCCTCTTTCTAGGATTCGTTCAGGCTGGAGTCCCGCTGGGAGTCACTTTTTCTTTTCTCATCGCGGCCCCCATGGTCAATGAGATCGCTTTGGTCCTGCTCTATGGGCTGCTTGGCTGGAAAGTGGCAGCACTCTATCTGGTTACAGGACTGTTGATCGCCATGGTGGCAGGATGGATCATCGGTCGCCTCCGCCTGGAAGGTTGGATGGAAGACTGGGTGCAGCAGATGCGTGCTGGCGAGGCCATTGTTCTTGAGCAGAAACTGAATTGGCCTGACCGAATTCGCATGGGCTGGGAGGCGGTTCGCGATATAGTCGGCAAGGTCTGGGTCTATGTGGTGGCAGGTATTGCAATTGGGGCCATTATCCACGGCTACGTGCCAGAAAATTTCATGGCTGGAATAATGGGTGAAGAGAGCTGGTGGTCGGTTCCGGCTGCAGTCATTTTTGGTGTACCCATGTATTCCAACGCGGCTGGAATTGTCCCTGTAGTCGAGGCCCTTTTAGGTAAAGGTGCTGCTCTGGGAACCGTGCTCGCCTTCATGATGAGCGTCATTGCCCTTTCCCTGCCCGAGATGATTATTCTCCGTAAGGTTTTAAAACCACGGCTCATTGCCGTGTTTATTGGTGTGGTAGCAACCGGGATAATTTTTACGGGCTATCTTTTTAATTTTGTCATCTAAGACGAGGAAACAACGATGCTTATCAAAGTATGCGGACCTGGCTGTGCGTCCTGTGAAAAAGCCCAGCAGATTGTTGAAGCGGCAGTCGCAGCAAAAGGAGTGGGAGCGGCTATTGAAAAAGTCAAAGATTTTCAAGAAATGGCAATGATGGGAGTTTTTTCTACACCCGCGGTGGTAATCAACGGTGAGGTCAAATGCCTGGGGCGGGTGCCAAAACAGGATGAAGTTGAACAGTGGCTCGAGTAAACTGACTCAAAACCGTCACAACCCTCTTTTACCTTGAGCACAGTTTGTAAGCATAAACGCAGTGAAAAAAGCCGCCCTCTCGCCGTCCGTCCCCCGCAAGCTTTACCTGGAAACCACGACTCGCTGCAATCTTCGCTGCAAGATGTGTATGAAGTATGCTCAGGGAAGTTGTATTGAAGAAGGAGATTTTGATCTCAGCTTGTTCCATCGCCTCCTTCCCTCTCTTGCCCAGGTTGATTTTTTGGTTCTCAATGGTATTGGCGAGCCTCTGCTTCATCCACAGTTAGCAACAATGATCGATCTCGCCAGAAAATCGATGCCAGCTGATGGGATCATTGGTTTTCAGAGCAACGGACTTTTGTTTACCCACAAAAAATCTGCGGCATTGGTGGCGGCGGGGTTGGATACGGTCTGTTTTTCTGTGGACAGCCTGCAAACATCAGAGGGGGGAGAACATCAGGCCACTCCAGTAGAGCGGGCCATGCGTTCTCTGCAGCAAGCTGCCAGCACTCATGACCGCTCCATCAGCCTGGGCATAGAGATCGTACTGCGGGAGAATAACCTCCAACAACTGCCCCAAATTATCGATTGGGCGCACGATCGTGGAGTTGACTACATCATCGCCAGCCACCTCTTTGCTTATGACGGGCAGATGGCCGAAGAATCGCTCTTTTCACCAAATTCAGAAGAGGCGACAGCCCTCTTTGCAAAATGGTCTCAAAAGGCTAAAGACAACGGTTTGAACTTCGCTTCTATCCCCGGAATTCGCCTGCGCTTTAATCGCAGCGACGAAGACCGCCACCTCCTGCACCTTGGCGCCAGTATGCAGTTAGAAGCGCGAGAAAAAGACATCAAGCTCCATTTTGACAATCTGCTGAAGCAAAGGGAGCATAGACACCCTGAACTTGCGCAGCTTTGGGCAGAAGCCCGGCAACGTGCAGAAGAGCGAGGGATCCGCTTAAGCCTGCCGCCTCTTCAGGCGCCCAGCAGTGATGAACGCTCCTGCCCTTTTATGGAAGAGCAGGCAGTCTTCATTGCCACCAACGGCGATGTCATGCCCTGCCACTTTCTCTGGCATACTTACAGCTGTATGGTCAACCAGAGTGCGGTACACATTCAATCCCGCCCTTTTGGTCATCTCTCCACCCAATCACTTACCGAAATCTGGGAAGATCCCCGCTACACCACCTTTCGCCAGGAGGCATCCGGTTCTGACTATGCCCCCTGCTGGTCCTGTTCATCCGGCCCCTGCCCGGATCTGGTTAATCCCAATATGCTCGACATCCACGACTGCTATGGCAATCACGTCCCCTGCGGCCATTGCATGTGGAGTATAGGGTGGACCCGTTGTCTCTAACCCCGAATTTCCCATAAGAAATCGGCGGCTCAGCCGAGAGAGACCATCAATACTTGCCACACTTATCCCCAATGCTTATACCTGTAAAAAAGAAAACAGGAAAAATTCTCATTATTTAAAAAGGTTTTGTTTTCTTCATCCTTTTGCATCAAGCACGGAGGTATAATCATGACGCACAATGCAGGATTCCTTCATGGACAGCGTCATTTTCTTCGCGGTGAATATGGCCAAAGCATTATGGGATTTGGTAAAGCGCTGGAGTCAGGCATGGACCCGAATAAAGTGCACCTCCCCCTTGGCCTCGCCTATTTCAAAAACAGTGACTTTGCCGAGGCTACAACCGAGTTCACCAAGGCATTGGAACATGATCCTAAAAACGACTCTCTTCTTTTACTTCGGGGGATGGCGCGGTTTAACCGGGGTGAGTTACGTACAGCCCTGGAAGATCTCACCGTGGCCAAACGTATTAATCCCAGACGCAGCGAAACCCTAGTTGCGCGAAGCTTGCTATTTAAGGCGCTGATGCGAAAAGAAGATGCCGAAAATGATATGAAAGCGGCGTTGAGTCTGGGTGGTGTGGAGACGGAGCTTTTTATGCGAGAGTACTGCCTGTCCCCATCTCTGCAAAACCTGGCTATGTCACTTTTTGACACCTATAAGGCCCCGTGGGGAGCTGCGCTTGCGGGCGCGGAATCAAAGCTCACCCATTAATTGACATGAGCCTCATCAAAAAAAGCTCCCTTGAAGGGAGCTTTTTTTGGGGGATGTAAATAACCTGAATCAGTAACGGCGGGATTGATTATGGATCACTCATTTTCCAAAAGCAACATGAGCCAGGGCAGAGTACGCGCTGGAGAAACGATTGGCTTGGTAGTAGGATCAGTCCCCGCTTGATATTCATTGAGGTTACTCACGCCATCTCCATCAAAATCATCGCCGGGTAAAACATTTCCTGGTTCTGTCAACGCATCGTTTTCATCCGCGTTAACTATCTGCATTTCCCAGGAGTCGGGCAGGTTGTCTCCATCTGTATCAACAAAAAAAGTGGCCGCTATCGTATGATCGGAGACCACATCATCAAAGGTGTAGGAGAGAATTGCTCCCTGAGAGCTCCCATCAACCAAGACCTCAGCCAAAGAATAGCCCTGATCAGGTGTAATGCTGAAACTTTGACTTGTTCCAGAAGGGACGCTTATCTCCCCTGCAGGAACAAGCGTTCCTCCGACTCCTGCCGAAGCAACAATTGTAAACGACTGAGCAAAGGTAACCGGAGTGCTCAGCGACAACTTCTCTATGTCATCAGAGACATCAACATAACTCAGATTAATCGTGTCATTAAGCGTATTCACGTTCAAAGAGGAGGATATGGCAAGAGAGCTAGTCAAAGGGGGAGTATAGGTATAGCTCCATCCCCCCAAACCTTCTGAAATATCCAGGCCGATCCCGGTCAAGACCCTGTAGGTATCTATATGATGAAAATCTCTCTGCGGCTCGTAGGGAACCCACCCTAAAGAGGGATAATACACCTCTATCCATCCATGTGGCCCTTGCCCCCAGGAAACTTGGACATACCCGCCATTTGCAGTGGGAAGTGTATACGGCCTTGATATTGCAACTCCTTCAGCAAGCCGGGCGGGAATACCGACAGCGCGTAATAAGGCAATGGCCAGCTGTGAATAATTAGAACAGACACCTCGTCTGCTATTGTAGGTTGCAAGGGCATCGGTAGAGTCTTCGACCGAATAGGTAATATTCTGCATCACCCAGCCACAGATATTTTTCACTGCCTCCCACTGGGTGGTCACTCCACTGGTGAGGGTTTGAGCTTGAGCAATGAGCAAAGCATTATCAGACTGCACCTCATCGGTTGGCTCAAGAAAGAGGGTGACTGAGTCTGGAAGCCCTGAATTTTCAAAGGGAAAAGAATCACTGGTGATAAAGGCATCCCAGTTAGCATATGTCTCTGCGTTATAGCTAACTGAAACCGTAAGAGCTCCTTGGGAAGGATTGTTCCAGGTAATGTTTTTAAAATGATTACCGCGGACGTCGACAGAATCGGTTGCACTGTATGCTGCTGAGGATGTTATGACGGGAGTACTCGCAACCTGGGTATTTGTCGCTAACGAGTAGTTTTCAGGCAGGGCCACTTTAAGGGTCAAAGTGAGGATACCACTGGGAACAGTGACGCTGTAGTCATGCGTGACTTCAAACTGCGCATCCATATCTCCCGAAAAATAATACAGTGAACTCTGTGAAAGTTCCGGAAAAAATAAAAACAGGCAGGCCAGCAAGGCCAGATGTATCCTTCTTGCCATCGGGTTTCCTTTTCTGAGCGCTGGAATCAATGTACCTCCAGGGTAAAAGCGTGTTTTAAAGTGTAGCTATCACCACGTAAACAAGAGAATTGAAATTGAAAGTCTCCCGTTGCGCTTCCCAAAGAAAGCACCTCGTCAAAGGCACCTGTGGCATCTGGAGTAAGAACATGTTCAGAGGCAACTTGGGTTGAAGACGCCCCAGGCGCAATAACCACCACCTTAATTTTTTGCTGGTCCGAACTTCCCGTTATTTCTAGGGAGCGCCTGATTGGGATGCTGCTTGTTTGCGTAAAGGTGAAGGTACCAAATGTTATCCTTCTTTCAACCAGCTGCACAGTCAGCCAATAGTTTTCGCCGTCTTCGGTCACCCCCACACCGATATGCGTCATTGCAGGGGAAAGTAACACCTGAAGGTTTTCCTCCTGCCCCAGCTGAGTGACCAACTCCTCCCAGCTTGCCCCCTTGGCGACAACAACCAGAGTATCTACCTCTGTAAGACCTGAAGCTTTGATTCTGTCCTCGGGAGAGTCAAACGTCGGCCCCGTGGCGGCAACAAGATTTTGTTTGTGCATGGCCTGACTGTGTGCCCTGGCAACAGTTTGCAGGCGAGAGTCGACCTCCAGGGTAGAAAGAGAGTTTCCCTCTCTCTGCTGATTCACCCAGGTATAGACCTTGTCAGCCAGCTCTTGTTGCGACTCCTGGGCCTGAACATTCCCCAGCCCCAAAAAAACAAAAAAAGCCAGCCATACAAAAAGGCATTGTACTGTTTGAATGTTCAAGATTTTTATCCCATATCTCATATTGCTCTATAGACCTAAAAGATCATCTTCAACCAAAAAGAAACGCTCCCCTTTGCCACAAAGGAGTATAGAGCAGAACTTTTTATTTTTATAGAACATTCGAAGTTTTCTCAATTTTTCCGGAGATCACCCAAACGGTATCACACCACAGCGCTATTTCATGCCCGAACTAAAGCTTCCTCAAACGGCACATGAAGCTGCGACTGGTTGAAGTGCCGCTGACAGCGCCACGAATATCATCCTCTGTCAGACTGTTGAGATTCGCTTTTTGGTCATAATCACCCCAGCCCCAGGCAAGGCGAACCATGCCTGGACGTATGGTCGTTGACAGCCGAGCAGTCATTTCGATAGCCCCTTTCGGGGTTTCGATTCCAATGCGATCCCCCTCAGCAACCCCCTGGGCCTGGGCATCATCTGGATGGATATCCACGACTGCGCCAGCACCACCGTTCAACAGCGAAGGGATTGTCCGGTACTGGGAATTGGTAAAACGAATATCACGGCTCCCGCTGACACCTAACACCGGGTATTCCCCCTTTTGGCTTGCAAAACTAATGGGATCAGGTCCCAATCCGTCTGCAAAAGGAACCCCGGAGAATCCAGCGGCATGCAAGCGTTCGGAAAACAGCTCAATCTTTCCCGAGGGTGTTTTAAACGGCTGATCCCGGTATTTCTCATAGCGTAGCTCCTCGATCCGCAGCCCTTTCCCATTTTTGCGAAGATCAGCCACGCTGACGCCTGCAGGTTCCAGCTGATAATCGATCGCTTCTTCCGCGCTCTTCCAGGGGAACTCCTCCTCCAGTCCTAAACGGCGCCCCAGCTCAAAAACAATCTTCCAATCCGGCCAGGAATCGCCAATCGGCTCGATCACCGCATCCTGCAGAAAAAGCGGATTATTGCGAATAGAAGAGCGATTGAGCTGGGTCTTTTCAAAGCAGCTGGAGGCCGGCAGAATCACATCAGCCAGCTTGGCGGTCTCGGTCATGAACATATCAATCACCACCAGGGTCTCCAGCTTGGAAAAAGCCTCGCGGGTCCGGTCCGAGTCAGCCATGGTCACCAGGGGATTACCCGATTGCACCACCACCATCTTCAGTGGATACGGTTTTTCGTCGAGGATGGCATCGACCACACAGCCCTGAACCTGATTGCCCCAGGTCTCAGAGAAGTTGTTAAAGAGGGCAAACTCACTGGTTATGGACTGCGCATCAGCTGGCAGGCGATCAGCAAGCTGAATATTGCGGGCCGGAACCGGCTGGGGCAAGACATCACTGCCCAGTTTATCCAGGTTTCCCGTCAGAGCCCGAAGCATGGCGATGGCCCGGGTGGTATCAAAAACCTCGCGGTGCATATCAAGACCATTGCCATCGACAATGGCCGCGGGTTTGGTGGTCGCATACAAACGGGCCAGATCACGAATCTGCCCAGGCTCCAGCCAAATCTGCTCGGCCACCTGCTCGGCCGGATACTGGGCCGCCACCTCTTTGAGTTCAGCAAACCCCAGGCAATAGTTGTCAACAAATTCTGCATCGAAGAGTTCGTTGCTGATAATTTCGTTGATCATAGCCATGGCTAAGAGACCGTCGTGGCCAGGCTTGATCTGCAACCAGGTATCCGCCTTACGAGCCAGAGCCGTCTGCACCGGATCGATCACCACCAGATGGGCGCCGTGCTCCTTGGCCCAGTGGATCCCCTCGGCCGCCCCCAAAGCAGTATTCCCATCATTTTTGCCCCAGACGATGATACATTTGGCCCCTTTAGCCTCGGGAAAGGCCATGGATCCATAGACGTAGCTATGGGCAAAATCCCGCGCCACGAAACAAATCGACCCATTGCCAATGGTATTGGGGCTGCCAAAACTGTTCATCAAACGGTTGGGATAATCCCAAGGGGCACCCCAATCAGCAGCCATGCCCCGAAGCCAACCTATGGACTGCGCACCATGTTCTTTTTTATGCTGCTGAAATTTCTGGGCAACGAGCCCCAACGCCTCTTCCCAATCAGCCTCACGAAATCCGGAACCATCCTCCTTTTTTATAAGGGGGGTAAGCAGGCGCTTGGGCGAGTAGACAATTTCGGCTGCGGCAGCTAGTTTAGCACAGGAGAGTCGCTTTTCGGGATCAAGAAAAGATTTACGCCGGACACCAACAAGACGGTTGTTTTCTACCTCCGCCTCTACCGGGCAGCAGGAAGAACAGAATCGACAGACAGTATCAGTAATCATGAAAACCTCTTAACGTTTTGCATGGACAAAACAGCTGCGAATAAGCTCGTAATGATTGGAATGCGTGCGAATCTTCCACCAAACATGCCCCGGATCGGCCACCTCCCAGGCGGGAGCGAGCGCGCCCTGTTGCTTACAAAGCATTGTTGCCACGTTCGCCAGCCCCTTACCTGCGAAATTCCCTTCAGTCTTCCCACCAAGCCAGGCATCTTTTGGGGCCGCCTCAGTGGACCAGGAAAATGGATCAGAGAGCATAAACTGGGCATTGGTGTCGCGGGTAACCCGGTTCATTTCTTCTAGATGGGTCATGGGTGAAGGGACCTTGTCGACCAGATTGAGCGAGGTGAACAGGTTAAAGGTTTTTCGACGAAACGGCAGGGCCAGAGCATTCGCCACGACAAACTCGACCCGATCACTGCGCCAGTCATCGGGCAGACGAATCACCGTTTCTTTTCTGAGCATCCCCTCGTCTTTCAACGAGACAACCATGGAACGTTCCTGCATCAGCTGACGAGCCGCCCGAATAAAGGCCTGAGAGGTATCAAAGCCAATCGAAAAATCGCATTTGCTACTCATCTCAAAGGTAAAGCGCCCCACAGCACCACCGGCATCCAGGGAAAGACCTGACTGTGGTTGCATCAAGCCCGCCCAGGTTGCATAGGCCTGGGAACCGTTTTCATCGTCCAGCAGGTCGCTGAAATGACTCCAGAGATAAGAAGAAACGACTTCATCCGTCTCGTATTTATTGGTTTGCCGCTCATCCTCGCTGGTTTGAGGATCAAGCAGGGCCAGGCCATCGACAATGGGGTACAGAGAAGCGCATTGGGGACATTTTAAGGCTCCCGTATGAATATCACCATCGTTTTGTTCAACGATATCGGCGACAAGCGAATATTCTCCGGGTAAACAGTTGGGGCAGATAAGCAGATCAAGAAGTTGCTTCTTCATGGTGCTCCTGGTGTATTTTTGTGGAAAAATTAAGACGCTGCAGAGGGAGATTATCGGATTCTCCCTTTGCTCGGATAGGAATTATTCTTGTTCAGACTACCCAGCAGACCTAACCGAGTCAACCCAAAATCAATAAAAGGAAATGACCTGCCTTAAAAAAATAGAGTATAGAATAAAGAGCTTAGCGTACAGTAGCTTAAGGAGACTGTATCGAAACGACACCACGACCTGCAGTACATTCAATTCATTTACAAGCAGTTGTTCATGGGATAGGATAGAGAATTTTCACTCCATTTTTTGCCGAATAGACATATTATGAAACGACGCCTCCCCGCCGAATGGGAACCTCAGGATGGAATTCTGCTCTCGTGGCCCCATCGGGACACAGATTGGGCTCCCTACTTACAACATGTTTGGCAAGTTTTTCTTGAAATTACCCAAACGATCAGCCGCTTTGAACAGGTGGTGATTGTTACTCCCGATCCCCACTTGGTTCAGGATCAGCTGTGTCAGGCCGGCATACAACCTGCCCCTATTACCCTGGTTCAAGTAGCAACCAATGACACCTGGACGCGGGATTTTGGCCCGATCACGGTCCTGGAAGATGCACACCCCTGTCTCCTTGATTTTGGTTTTAATGGCTGGGGCCTCAAATTTGCTGCCGATCTTGACAATCAGATAACCGCTCATCTGGCAGCTGAAGGTCTTTGGGGAAAGACGCCCTTGCAGGTCCCTGGGCTCATTCTTGAAGGAGGCAGTATTGAATCCGACGGTGCAGGTACACTCCTGACCACCAGTGAGTGTCTCCTGGGCCCCAATCGCAATCCCCACCTGAATAAAGCCCAGCTCGAGCAGGCTCTGAGCCACCACCTGGGAATATCTCACTTCCTCTGGCTTGATCATGGTTTTCTCGCCGGCGATGATACCGACTCCCATATCGACACGTTGGCTCGACTCTGCCCCAAAGAAACCATCCTCTATGTGCGCTGCCCAGATCAAACAGATTCCCATTATGGCGCGCTCCAGCAGATGGAAGCAGAGCTTCAGAAACTCAAGACTCCAAAGGGGCAGCCCTACCGGCTTGTCCCCCTGCCCTGGCCCCGCCCCTGTTACCATGAAGACGGGCACCGCTTACCAGCAACCTATGCAAATTTTCTTATTATAAACGGGGCTGTGCTGGTACCCACCTACGACGATCCCCAGGATCAGATTGCGCTTGCGACCATTGCTCAAGTCTTTCCTGATCGTGAAATCATTGGCATCGATTGCCGCCCACTGATTCTTCAGCATGGATCACTCCACTGTGTGACCATGCAACTGCCCCGAGGAGTTCTATCATGAAGACACTGACCGTTGGTCTGGTGCAACAGTGCTGCTCGGATGATCGAGCAGCAAATCTTGAGAAAAGCAGTCAGGGTATCCGTGAGGCCAAGCAAAAAGGGGCACAGCTTGTGGTCTTGCAGGAACTGCACTGCGGTCCCTACTTCTGCCAAACCGAAGACACCTCCTGCTTTGATCTGGCGGAGCCCATTCCCGGCCCTGCAAGCGAATATTTCGGTGCCCTGGCCCAAGAACTGGATATCGTCATCGTCACCTCACTTTTTGAGCGGCGCGCTCCCGGATTGTATCATAACACGGCCGTGGTCATGGAGCGTGACGGTACCATTGCCGGGCGCTATCGCAAGATGCACATCCCCGATGATCCTGGGTACTACGAAAAATTCTATTTCACTCCCGGAGATCTGGGGTTTACCCCCATCGATACCTCAGTGGGACGCTTGGGTGTGCTCATCTGCTGGGATCAGTGGTATCCCGAGGCGGCCCGTCTTATGGCCATGGCTGGAGCGGAGATGCTGATCTATCCCACCGCGATTGGCTATGATCCACAAGATCCCGAAGATGAGCGACTCCGTCAGCGCGAGGCCTGGATCACCATTCAGCGATCCCATGCTGTGGCCAATGGCATCCCGGTAATCAGTGTCAATCGCGTGGGTTTTGAGGCGGATCCCAGTGGTGTGGGGGCCGGAGCGCAGTTCTGGGGCAACAGCTTTGTCGCCGGCTGCCAGGGGGAGCTGGTGGTGGAGGCGGACACGGAAAACGAGCAGGTGCTGGTGGTGGAACTGGACCGTAAACGAAGCGAAGATGTACGTCGCATCTGGCCCTACCTGCGCGATCGGCGTATTGATGCCTATGGTGATCTGACTCTTCGCTACAGAGATTAAGGAGCAGCAATGAACGGGATTCTTCTGGTCATGGTCAGCCTGGCCTTTGTCTTTGCCGGTTGGCACCAGCTGATCTGGGTACCGGTGGGCGATGCGGCGGCCCCCATGGAGCTTCTGTCCAAGTCCATGATCGATGCGGCCGGAGGTGCGGTTGACCTAGCCATAGGCCTGGTAGGGGTGATGACCCTGTTCATGGGATTGATGAAGGTGGCCGAAGCCGGTGGCATGCTCCGCATCGTCGCCCGCCTGATCAGGCCGCTGATGGTGCGGTTGTTTCCCGATGTCCCTGCAGAACACCCTGCCATGGGAGCGATGATCCTTAACCTCTCGGCCAACGCGCTAGGACTTGGCAATGCCGCCACCCCCTTTGGCATTCGCGCCATGCAGGAGCTGGAGAAGCTCAACAGCCGGCCGGGAACTGCCACCAATGCCATGGTCCAGTTTCTGGCTATCAACACCTCCTCGGTCACCCTGCTGCCCACGGGCGTTATCGCTCTGCGGGCCGCTGCGGGTTCAATTGATCCCGCGGCTATTTTGCCAACTACCCTCTGCGCCACCATCGGTTCCACCACTGTGGCGATTCTTGCCGCCAAACTCTACAGTCGCCTCTCCCCTGCCCCGCCTCCGCTTGATTCCCAGGAAATCACTCCGCATGAGGAGGCAGACACAAGCGAGCTCAGCGAACCGGAGTCTCCCTATCCCCTCTGGGTAAGCATTGTTGCCATGGCCTGCCTGGCGGGACTGGTCCCTCTGGCGGTGCTCTATGGGCAGGCTTTCTCCCCCTGGATTATCCCCGGGTTGATGGTCTTTTTTCTGGGCTTTGGTGCAATGCGCCGGGTACCGGTCTATGAAACCATGGTCGAAGGTGGCCGCGAAGGATTTCAGGTGGCGCTACGCATCATCCCCTATATGGTGGTCATTTTAGTTGCAGTGGCCATGCTGCGGGCAAGCGGCGTACTGGATCTTTTGGTCGGTGCATTGGGCCAGTTCACCACACCGTTGGGCTTGCCTGCCGAGGCCCTGCCCATGGCCCTCTTGCGCCCTCTTTCAGGCTCCGGAGCCTATGCTGTCCTGGCCTCGCTGATTCAGGATCCCGCCATCGGTCCGGACAGTTACACCGGTATTTTGATCTCCACCCTCCAGGGGTCGACCGAAACCACCTTCTATGTGCTGGCGGTCTACTTTGGGGCGGTCCAGGTCAAACGCATTCGCCACGCCATGGCAGCCGCCCTGACTGCGGATCTGGCCGGGGTTATCTTTGCCGTGCTCGCCTGTTTGTTTCTGCTGAGGTAGCTTGCAACCGTGATAACGGGGGGAGGCAGATGCACGTAACTCTGGACAAATCTTAAGAGAATAACTATACCTGTACAATAAGGAGAACAAGTCAGGAGCATACTATGCAAGTCATTAATTTCAGTGAAGCCAGAAATAATCTTAAAACTGTATTGAATCGAGTGGTTGATGATGCTGATTATACAATCATTACTCGTCGCGATTCAGAAGATGCTGTTGTTATGTCCCTTGACACATTCAACAGTTTCATGGAGACCTTCTATCTTCTCAAATCTCCCGCCAATGCAACACACCTAGCAAAATCTATAGAACAATTTCGGAGCGGAACTGCTCAGGAAAGAGCACTCATAGATGAGTAAAAAATTAGCCTGGACGGAGGAAGCATGGATGGATTACCTCTATTGGCAAACCCAAGGCAAAAAAACTCTCAAGAGAATCAATAAACTCATTGCTGCCACGCTCCGCCAGCCGTTTGAGGGGATAGGTAAGCCAGAAGCATTACGGGAAAACCTTTCCGGCTTCTGGTCCCGAAGAATTGACGAGACAAATCGTCTGGTTTACGCGGCTGAAGATACCCACATCACCATTTTGTCATGCAGGTATCATTACTGATTTGAAGTAACTTAATTTATTCCTTCCCTGAACCAGGTAAAGTAAAAATCAAAGGAATTCCCAAGAGCCCAGTAAGGGCGCACAGCAAAAAGGTTCTCTCCAGTCCCAACAAATCCCCTACAAAACCAACCAGCACCACAACAGCTGATCGGGCCAAAAAGCTCATCATCATAAAGACCCCATTTGCCGAAGAGGAACCTTCTTTTGAGGCCTCCTGGATCATGGCCAGCATGACCGGGGTGGTGGAAAGAAGAAAAAATCCAGTCACCAGGAGAATGCACAGCTGGGGTATACCGTGGGTGTAGATGAATCCCAGCAGAGAAAAGGGCGCCACCACCAGACACCAGATCAAGAGATTTTTTCTGCCAAATCGATCACTGAGACTGCCCACGGTCAAGATCCCAACAACACCGGCCGCCTCAAAAGAGGACAGAGCGATACCGGCAAGCCAGACATTGTGGGTTTTCTGCATGATAAACAGTGGCAGGAAGGCAGACAGACAGGCGTGCATGCAGCCCCGCACAACGAGAATGCCACTCAACGGCATCAGTATTGCTCTAAGTTCCCGACAGGTTTCGCGGATAGAACTCCCTTTTTTATCGGGAACCGAGATGGGGATGTCCTTAAATTTGTAGAACATCATCACCGACACCAAAAGCCCAACCAGCATCACTGGGTAATAGCCATCAAAGCCCAGCAGCGAAACCGCACCGATAATAGCCAGTGGTCCCAAGGCCCGCGCGAGTTCCCCACCTGTCATATAAAAACTCATTCCCCTGCCCGCTTTAGCACCGGAAACCTTATAGACCATCACCGGAGCCGGTACATGGAAAAGCGACACGGAGATACCGGCACAAAAGACAAGCAGGAGCAGCAAACCATAACTGGGGGCGAGCCCCAGAAGTGACATGGGAATGGCGGTCAACGAGGGGGCCAGAATGATAAAGTAGCGCACACTCATTCGATCCGCCAGCTTGCCGATATGGGCATTGAAGAGTGCTGGCAGCTGCATGACCGTGGAGAGGAGCCCCGCCTGGGTCAGCGAGAGGGCAAATTTCTCAATAAGAAATGGCAGGAGTGGCGCAAGAAAGGCTGAATAGATGTCATGGACAAAATGGCAAAACGAAAGGAGTAAAACCTTTTCTGCCTGGAAAGATGCTGTGGTTTCTTGTGTTTCAGATTTCATTGTCGTTATGCGGTTATATTCCCTCTGAATCAGTGATCGGAAAGTGGCAGAACACTGTAGCCTCTTTCATTGCCCCCGCCTGCTGCTTGCACATTTTGGAGTATTCCACTGACTTTGTACAAAATATGATCAGGTACCACGATTTTGATATATTGACTGATATACCCATCTATGGTAGCTGCATTATTGATAAATACAGACCTATGACATACATCAATGAATTCATTCTTTCCCTCAGACAACCACTAACGGAAAATTGTATAAAAAACAACAAGGGAGAAACATGAAAAACCATTCTACTCAGGACCACACCAGCCCTCTGCTCGTTGCTCTTTTTCTCCTCTCTTGTATGTGCGCTCTGCTCTCAGCTGGAAACGCTTCTGCATATACGATGTCGCAGTATTTTCCTCTCAAGCAAGGAACCGTCTTGGCCTATGACCACAATCTCTTTGCCGTCGGTGCGGACACACATACCTTTGGTTCCTACAGCGGCCAGGCGTTCATTGATGCTAGGGAATATGATGAGTTAGTTCTGTTTGCATACAGTGGCATCAACGGCATATTGATTATCGGTTCATACACCCCAGCCACCCAGGAATATAACGATTTCCCCGCTGTTCCCTTTCAAATAGCCTCGGGCACGATGCATGTTGGCGATACCGTCTCTTCCCACACCCCTGCCGGAGAAAATGGCGAACCGGAAATTACGATAAACTCGACTTTGGAAAAGCTGGAAGATATCACGGTACCTGCGGGAAATTTCAGTAACACGCTTAAAATAAAGCTGGAAATACACGGCGGGGGCGGAGACTATATAGAAAATATTTGGTTAGCCCAAGGGATAGGTATCGTTAAAATTGAACGTGCAAGCGAATCACCAGAAAACTATGATGGCTGTTTGTTCACATGCGGTTCCTTTCAAGACGATATTGTTCAGAGTAGAGTCATAAATTTAGTCAATTACGTCATCCCCACCGACACCGTTTCAAACCTTACCCCTGGAATCAACCTGCTGTTGCTGAAATAACCCCGCAACCTTGAGCGCTCAAAGACCTCCTGCTGTATAAGGTAAAATCAAGCAGACTTCTTCGCTCATCCTCCCAAAAATCTTTTCCATACGTGGAATACATGAAAACATTCTTCAAACTCTTTCTTCTCGCTGCATTTGCTCTCCTGACAACCTACTCTCACCCCTCACATGCTCTTACGAGCATGCCTCCAATCCTTTCCCTGCTTTTAACGCAGGAAAAAGCGGCAGCAAATCTTGAAGGAGAATGGTTTTTATCCGGCTCTGACCTGGAAGGCAATCACACCTGGGATGGTGCAGTGACACTCAACAGCTTCGGCCTGCTCACCAGCGGCACACTCAACAGCTCCGAGGGACCGGTATACACATTCACCGCTGGAAACCTGCAGGCCGATGAAGCAGGGAAGATCACGGGGTCATTGATTGATTCCGATGCCACAACCACAAACTTTACCATGCAGCTCGATCCCCAGAAAAATATCATGGCGGGCGAAGGTAACACCAATGAAAACGAAAACGGACTCTTTGTTTTCATCAAAAAATCGACTGGTGTCACCCTGAACAACCTGGAAGGGCAATGGTTTTTATCCGGCTCTGACCTGGAAGGCAATCACACCTGGGACGGAGACATAACTCTCAACAGCTCCGGCGTGCTCACCAGCGGCACACTCAACAGTTCCGAGGGACCGGTATACACATTCACCAGTGGCACCCTGCAGGTCGACGACTCTGGGAAAATCACTGGTTCACTGACCGATTCCGATGCCACAACCACAAACTTTACCATGCAGCTCGATCCCCAGAAAAACTTCATGGCGGGCGAAGGCAATACCAATGAAAATGAAAACGGACTCTTTGTTTTCATCAAAAAATCGACTGGTGTCACCCTGAACAACCTGGAAGGGCAATGGTTTTTATCCGGCTCTGACCTGGAGGGCAATCACACCTGGGACGGTGTCATATCACTCAACAGCTCCGGCGTGCTCACCAGCGGCACACTCAACAGCTCCGAGGGGCCGGTATACACATTCACCAATGGTACCCTGCAGGTCGACGACTCTGGGAAAATCACTGGTTCACTGACCGATTCCGATGCCACAACCACAAACTTTACCATGCAGCTCGATCCCCAGAAAAATATCATGGCGGGCGAAGGTAATACCAATGAAAACGAAAACGGACTCTTCATTTTCATTAAGCGCAACACCGATCTTAATCCTTGAGCATTCTCCAGTGCATCAGACTCAAAGTTTGTGACAAGCCTATTCAAGCATTCGCACAACCGATCAGGGGGTAACCTTCGGACGCCCCCCGTATATTCGTACCTGTAAGCGATTGCGGGGTGCCTTCGAGCTAGGCATCGGCCTGTGCAGCGTATGTCGGTACCCAACAGGCCGATAACACCGCAGATTCGGTGCCCCGTGATCGCTTACGCATCCGTCTTGTCGAACCTGTACAAGCACATGAAGAATGCTCCCACAACCTGACATCGGCCTGCTTACATACACCCGAAGGCAAGCAGGCCGATACCCCCGCAAATTCAAATCCCCTGCGAACGTGTAGCTTACACAATCACGTCTTCATCCCCTCAGGCCTGCGGAAAACAAGCACAACCAAACCTACAAAAATCAGGCTGATTCCCCCAAAGGCGGTGGAAGTCAGTTGCTCCCCTAACACAACGATTCCCAAAGTGGCGGCGGTCATGGGCTCGGCCAGAGACAGGGTAATGGTGGTCGAAAGCGGCACCTTGTGCAGGCCACGCGCAAAAAGCCAGTACGACAGAGCCATGGTGGCAATGCCAAGATGCAGCACCACCCCAATGGCCCGTGGTTGCACAAGCCAATTCAGGTCCACATGATACAGCGCCGGGCTCAGCAGTATAGCTCCCCCACAGACGACCAGGGCCATGACGGCATTGGGGGAATGATCTTCCAAGAGCCCTTTGATCATCAGTGAATAGATGGCATAGGAAGCACCAGCCCCTAGCGCCAGAACTATCCCCAGCATATCGACCTTCACCGCCCCACTCTGCAGGCTCAGTAGAATACAGCCGCAGAGAGCCAGCAACGTAGCCCAATACCAGCGAAGATTTAACGACTCACCGCAAAAAAAACGCCCCAGCAGACCACCACAAACAGGCGCGCTCCCAATACCGACAATGGTGCCAACGGCTACTCCGGTTTTGGAGACAGCCGCAAAAAAACACATCTGGTAGAGGGCGGTAAAGACCGCAGCCCAAAAGACGAGTGTTGTATTCCAATCAGAAAGTTTCCCCAACTCTCGGCGCGACAGCGCTAAAGCCAACAGTGCCAGGCCGCCAATCAGCAGGCGTAGCGCCCCTATTACCTTGGGATCAAAGCCAGCAGGGGAAAAGGCCTGGGCCGTACCGGTGGTTCCCCAAAGCACAGCGGCGGACAACACTAACCATGCCCCAGGTATCCCCTCTTGTTTTTGCACACTCTTTTTCATTGGATCAGTGGTCACAGGTAACCAGCAATTTTCTGCCGGGTGGAAGAGAAAAGGAGGACTTTAGCGCTCTAGATTGAGTCGGGGAAGCAAAAACCGCATACAAAATTCTTTTTTGTCCAAGCGGAACAGCATTGATCAAAAACAATCGAGCAAAACCTCAGTTCTATTGACTGCTGCTCCATTCTATGGTAGCTGCAGAAAAATTTACATATCTACATATTTATACAAAATAACTTAACAACAACCATTCCCATTTATCCTCACAAAGGACTTGCTTATGAAAGGTACTATTTTCATGGGATGCTCGCAATTAACATGGATAATGGTGATGACGCTCGTCTGCACTGGCAACCTGTTTGGTGCAGATGCAGACTTCTTTCTCGATACCAACGGTGTAACCATCAAATGCCCCAATGCTGCAGTTGGAGACACTGGAACCGTCAACGGGATTGTCTATACCAAGATTGGCAGCAAGGCAGAGCTCACCACTTCAGGGGGGAGTATCGAGCCCGCTCAGGCCTGTACCAGCGACATGACATATATGGTCATGATGTTTCTTGGTGCCCCATCATTTAACCAGGACATCAGTAGCTGGGATACTACTGCGGTAACCAATATGAGTTGGATGTTTTATGGCGCAGAAGCTTTTAACCAGGATATCGGAAATTGGGACACCTCCTCTGTGACCGATATGGCATCAATGTTCTATGGTGCAACCGATTTTAATCAAAACATCGGAAACTGGGATACTTCGTCGGTTACTGACATGAGCTGGATGTTTTCCGGCGCAAAAGCCTTTAACCAGGATATTGGAAACTGGGACACCTCTTCTGTGACCAATATGGCGACAATGTTCTATGGTGCAACCGATTTTAATCAAAATCTCGGACAATGGGATACTTCGTCGGTTACTGACATGAGCTGGATGTTCTACCAAGCCTCTAGCTTCAACCAAAATCTCAGTAGTTGGTGTGTGGGCATGATCCCCACGATACCAGATTACTTTGAATATCTTTCTGGTTTTTCAAAAAACAGCGACCTGCAGCCCCAATGGGGAAGCTGTCCTACCAGTGGAATTCCCTACATCGTTCTCCCGTCAGAGCCCTATTTCGTTATAAATAGCAGCGACAACAGCTTTTATGATACCATCAGGATCAGCGACAGCAACGGAGATGGGCAGACGGTTAATATCACCGTCACCAACGGAACCATCTCACTGAGCACAGCAGGGTTATCCTTTTTCAGCGGCGATGGCATAGATGATGCCCTTATGAGATTTTCAGGTAGCTTACCTGACGTCAATGTTGCACTTGGCGCTATGACCTTTACCCCGACTGCCAATTATTCAGGAACCGCAACAATAACAATCGAGTCCGATGACAGCCACCATGGCTCAACCAGCCGAACGAATAAGGATAGATTGTGTGAGTGAGGCACGAACGAACCACAATCTTATCCGGGGTTGGACAAGCCCGGCCTCTCAAAGGAAATAAATATTGCTCTGGAATATACTGGAAGCACTACCAGAATGGTAGTGCTGAACGCAGGACGTAGGAATGCATTCGCCTGTATCTGGCGTTAAAAAGCGGCTCGCTGCTCATAAAAGAGTTTTCCTCCCGTGGTCTTCTTGACGGTGAAGCGGCGTCTCGCTTAAAGGTTACCCGGGTTGGCGGTAAGAATTTCTAAAGCACACAATGCGCATCGGTTGATTGCAGTGAGGGCAGGCAAACACTGGTCGGGGGCGAGGCGGCTGCGGCCTGATAACGACGTGCAGGACCAACTGGACCAGCATACGGATTTTCTTGGCATTCCCGTGCAGAAATCCATATTCGCGCAGCCGCCTAAACCCGTTTGGCAAGACATGTTGAAGAAGCAGACGCAGAAACTCTTCTCCCCTAAGCGTCCTCTTCTGCATTGTCCCGGTAGCGCTGTCCCGGTACCTAAAGGTTACTTCGCCGTTGGTATTGGCAATGATGTTTTTTTCTCCAATCACGCCTCGGTACAAATACCTTGCGAGGTATTTTAAGGCCGGTGCGCCGGTGCCCATATGGTCGCAGTGGACAACCCATTTTTTCGGAACTTTGTCTGTGATCCGCAAGCCGATAGCATCTGCTCCGGCCAGGAACTTACCGCGAAAGGCTTTGGCCAAGGCAAAACCGTTGAAGAGATATTTCCCCGATAGCTTTTTCCAAACCCGAGCCTGTTGGTCAATGCCACCTCCAGGGATCAGGACGTGGATATGCGGGTGAAATTCCAATCTCCTTGAATGGGTGTGCAGGACCATGGTCATGCCGATCTCGGCGCCCAAAGATTTTGCATTGCGGGCGAATGAACGCAGGACTTCGGCAGCACACCGGAACATGAGCGAATAGACCTCTCCCTGGTAACGATAAGCCAACGAACGCAGCTGATAGGGCAAGGTAAAGGTCACCATGAAATAGGGCACAGGCAGGAGCTTTTCCCGTTGTTTGTCGATCCAGAGACTGGTCAGGTGATTTTGGCAGCGCGGGCAATGGCGGTTACCACAGGAGAGAGGCCGCCATTGGCCATGATGGCAGTCAGGGCACTGCACGTAGAGTTCCCCGGAAGCAGGCGTTCGGCAACGGAGAATCGCATCAAGGGCCTTGCGTTGTTCTGGCAGGATGGTTTTGCCGAACCGCGCCATGAAGACATCATAATATTGGTGAACAAGAGTGGCCAGGTCCATAGTTATCTCCCTGCCGGATTGAGTTGCAGTGAGTTGACCAAGGCATTGATCGTTGCCTGGCTATCCAGTTCGGCAACATCGGTGAGATGAGTGTAACGGGCAGTAGTCGTGGGGCTGGCATGCCCCAGCAGAGCCTGGATATGCCTTAGGCTCAGGCCGGACTCGAGCAGGTGGGTAGCGAAGCTGTGGCGAAGGCTGTGGATCGAGACTTTTTTTTAATTCCACAGGAGGTGACAACGGCCTTCATGGCCTGCTGAGCACCGCCATTATTCATGTGGTTTGTCGCCTGTCGGATCGTTTCCATTGATCCCCGGTAATTGGGAAACAACAACTTCGGGTGCTGGTGTTCACGCCAGAGCAGGCGTAACGCTTCCAAGGTGCGGTTCGGCAACGGGACAAGACGATCTTTATGCCCCTTACCGCGACGGATATGGACCTTCATATGGCCGGTATCGATATCACCGACCTGAAGAGACAAAGCCTCTTCCAGGCGAAGCCCCATGGAATAGGTGGTGAAGAGAAAGACGCGATAGCGGAGCTCCCGGCAGCCATGAATGATCCTGCCGATCTCTTCGCGGGTCAGGATATCCGGAATGGTTTTAACGACAGGTGCTTTGACGATGTTGAGCCACTGCCAATCCGTCTCCAGAACATGTTTCCAGAAAAACATGAGACCGAGCCGGTCCAGCTTGACTGTGCTCCAAGAGTACCCCTTGACCAATTTGGCAAAGTACTCTTCCAGCTCTTGCACGCTGAGCTTGTCGGGGCAACAATCGAAATATGAGACCAGTCGACGCACAGCTCGGCCATAAGCATCTATTGTTTTGGCGCTTTTCCCTTGTAGCGCAAGCTTTTGCAGGTGGCGTTCATAGAGGGACTCGAATCGTTTAATTTCGGCTTTGTTCATAGTATACTCCTTGCTGTAAGTGTTTGAAAATTAAACTCTTACACGAGTATACACTGGTTTTTATTCTGCCGCGCAGCGGCTTCGTCCAACAATGAGTATCACTATTGGCGAGAACAGGTTCTACCTCGACACCAATGGAATCACCATCAGATGCCCTCAAGCGGCAGTGGGGGAATCGGGGACCGTGAACGGTGTTGTCTATACAAAAATTAGCAGTAAGTTTCAGCTCACAACCTCCGGCGGCAATATCGAGCCCGCTCAGGCCTGCACCAGCGGCATGACCGATATGGGCATGATGTTTTTTGGTGCAACATCTTTTAACCAGGACATCAGTAGCTGGGATACATCCAACGTCACTGATATGAGCTACATGTTCGACAGCGCTTCTGCCTTTGACCAAAATATTGGAAACTGGGATACCTCGGCGGTGACGGATATGAGCTGGATGCTCTATAGAGCTGAAACATTCAACCAGGACCTAAGTAACTGGTGTGTTGGCATAATCCCTTCAAAACCTACAGGGTTCGATACATTATCAGGATTTGAGTATAACAGTGACCTGCAACCTCAATGGGGGGCCTGTGTCTCCAGTGGCAGCCCTTACATCACTGTCCCTGGAGGAAGTGCTTGCCCGGCAAACAGGAGCAACAACAGCATCGATGGTACCCTTGAGATTCACGACAGCGATGGAGACGCTCAGACCGTCGATATCACAGTCACTAACGGAACCATCTCAATACCTAGCGACGGTTTAACCATGCTCACCGGCGATGGCACCTCTGATGCGACATTGACCTTCTCAGGAAATTTGGGTGCCGTCAATAACGCCCTCGACGCCATGACCTTTACCCCCACTGCTAACTTTACAGGCACAGCAACGGTAACGATCAAGACCGATGACGGTAACAGTGGATCACACAGCAAAACATTCAACATAACGGTTGTCGGCGCCAACGGTTTCTATCGTGACACCAATGGCATCACCATCAAGTGTCCCGACGCAGATGTTGGAGAATCGGGTGCAGTCGATGGAATAGTCTATACGAAAATCGCATACAAATGGGAGCTCACCACCTCCTCAGGAAGCGTCGAGCCATTCCAGGCATGCACCAGTGGAATGACCGATATAAGCTATATTTTTAGGGACATGGAGTCGTTTAATCAGGATATTAGCCACTGGGATACTGCAGCTGCCACCGATATGGGCTCAATGTTTGATAACGCTCCTGCCTTTAATCAGGACATCGGCAACTGGGACACTTCGCACGTCACAAACATGAACAGAATGTTTCACAGTGCCTCTTCCTTCAACCAGGACATCGGGCAGTGGAATACCTCAGCGGTCACTGATATGGGTGGCATGTTTTATGGTGCTTCCGCTTTTAACCAAAACATCGGTAACTGGAACACTTCTGCGGTTACTTATATGGGCGGCATGTTTTATGGTGCTTCCGCCTTTAACCAAAACATTGGTAACTGGAACACTTCCGCGGTTACAACCATGTACTCGATGTTCAGCGGTGCATCTGCTTTTAACCAGGACATTGGCAACTGGAATACCTCGATGGTCACAAACATGAGTTCGATGTTCAATAACGCAACCGTCTTTAACCAAGATATCGGCAGCTGGAACACTTCTGCGGTTACTTATATGGACGGCATGTTTCAGGATGCTTCTGCCTTTAACCAAAACATCGGTAACTGGAACACTTCCGCGGTTACAACCATGTACTCGATGTTCAGCGGTGCATCTGCTTTTAACCAGGACATTGGCAACTGGAGTACCTCGGCGGTCACAGACATGAGTTCGATGTTTTTCCGGGCCTCATCTTTTAACCAAGATCTCAGCAACTGGAACACCTCGGCAGTCACAGATATGCAAAACATGTTTTTTGGTGCTACCACATTTAATCAAGACATCTCCGGCTGGAACACTTCGGTGGTCACCACCATGGCAGGTATGTTTTCTGGTGCTCGCGACTTTAACCAGGATATCAGTCATTGGGACACCACAGCAGTCACCTATATGAGCGATATGTTCAGTGGCGCTCGAGCTTTTAATGTCAACATCGGCAGTTGGAAGACAGCAGCGGTCAAAGATATGAGCGACATGTTTAGGGATGCTTCCGCCTTTAACCAAAACATCGGCGGCTGGGACACTTCGGCGGTGACCGACATGAGCAGAATGTTCTACGAGGCCACAGCATTTCAACAAAATATCAGCGGCTGGTGCGTACCCCATATCGCCACTGAGCCCACAGATTTTGACTATGCATCAGGCATTGCCAACTTTTCCTGGATGCAACCTCTCTGGGGACAGTGTCCCGCCGCCCCCCAAGACCCGGATAATGACGGCCAACCCGCTGAAGTCGAGATGAAAGTACCAGGAGTTAACGACTTCCCCCAGGGCGATGGAAATGGCGATGGCATTCTGGATTATGTTCAACGCTACGTGACCTCTGGCCTGATGGGCATCGGTGGTGGAGGGGGCACGGGTTTCTACTTTACCCTTTCCTCTGGCTCAACAAACGGGGGTATCACCACCAACACCGATGTCAGCTGGAGTGAAGCCCCCTCTGATCTGCCTGCTGGGGTGAGCATGCCGTACGGACTGTACAGTTTCACCATAAATTATCTAAACACTGGTGAAAACGCCCAGCTTGAGCTCTATGTCCCGTACAATCCAGAGATCAACGCCTACTACGCCTTCAATACCCAAACCCAGCGGTGGGACCCCCTGGAAGGGATCAGTATTATCCATTACCCTGCCGTATACAGTGGTACAGAGACAGAGAGCTGCGATTCGTACTCAGAAGATTGCGATTCGCTTTCCACCACCTCTGCAGCCAAGACAAAAATTGTCTTCACCATGCAAGATAACGGCAGCTACGATAGCAATCCATCAGATGGCGTTCTTTACAACAGTGGCAGCGGACCGGCAATTGTTACCAACAAAGGCGTCAATTTGATCCCCATCTATCTGTTGCTTAAAGAATAAATCCTGATTATTTCGAATTTAGGGGAGGGGATGCTTTGACATAAACAACCATTTGATTATTATGGGAAAATTTGATTTCCACGTCAAAACCACCCTGATAACCTATGGTACGTATAGATGGCCAAAACATCCCCAAGAAACAACCGTACAATATGTACACCCTTTTGCAATAAAACCTATGTCGATACTGTAGAGTGCCCTCAGAAATTTCGTGCTCAATTAGATGATATGATAGCCAGATGTCCGGAAATTTTTCCGCTTGAGATCCAGCATGGCTATCGGATGAAAGACAGTTACGTCTCAATAAGGCTCAACATCCGGATACGACGGATAGAAGTGGAAAATACGAATTTTACCATACGTCCATCATTTGTGATGCCCTATCAAACAGCATTCACCAAAGATATTGACAACGCCCTGTTTCTACGAAAATTTGATATACCGTTTTGGGCACTTGCACATGTTTTCGGCAGAAATGCATCGTTTTGGTATCGGCTTGAAAGCCACTTGGGACGATTCAGTATCGTCGGGACTACCATTAAGGAACCGGCCAAACTGCCGGCGCATCTCGTTGCCGACGAAAAGCACACGAAAATACGGGGCAAAAAGTGCTATATCCCAACAACTGTGGCTGAAGGCTGTATACTCGGTGTCGCCGTTACCGAAAAGGCAGACAATGCCGACCTTGAGCGAGGCTACAGCACCTTCAAGCAAGAGGCTCTGGATCTAAAACCGAAGTACTCCCCAAAGACTGTGAATACAGACGGCTGGGCAGCAACCAAAAATGCATTTGGCAACCTTTTTCCATCGATATGCATCTTGTCCTGTTTTCTGCATATTTACATTAAGATACGCGACAGATCCAAGAAAAAACACAGGGAGCTATTCATCGAGGTGGCAACAGCGCTTTGGGAATGTTTTCAAGCCCCCACAAGGCGTTCATTTTCCCAAAAAATCAGAAGACTTGTGGAAGCAGCACAATACGAATCGTATCCTGATGTGATTCTAGCCCCTTTGAAAAAGATCAAGAGCAATATCGTTGATTATTCAATGACATACAAGCACAAGGGAAGTCACAGAACAAGCAACATGCTTGACCGGTTAATGCAGGGAATGGACCGCCACATGTACAATACGAGATATTTCCACGGTTCCCTGGAAGCAGCAGAGCAAAATATTCGGGGCTGGGCGCACATCAAAAATTTTGCTCCGCAAAACCCGAAAACGGTGAAACAACATGCTGGATTGAAAAGTCCATCCGAACAGTTGAATGGCCGTCGATATCACGATTGCTGGCTACAGAACCTTTTGATTTCCTCCTCTCTTGGAGGATTTCGAGGGGCTCCCCTAAATCCGAAATAATCAGAATAAATCAAACATGATGGCATCGTAAAAAGTCGAAAAACTATAATCTGGCCTTAATAAATTCAGCATGTTACGCAGCTCGGAACGTCGTTCTCAGGGCTTTTTACGAGAACGACAAAGATTTCCATGCTCAAAAGTGAATGGAGCGGGTCATGAACAAACTGAATATATTCTGCATGTTACTTATTGGTATATCATGCATAATTCATACTGGATCCAGCGCACAAGCTGCTAATCTATTAAACGATCCTGGGTTTGAATCAAGCAGCCCTGATGGTTCATTTCCAAACTCTGGTCACTGGAATTCTGCTTGGCTTGGCGAAGCTGGAGCTGGCTGCACCACGACAGCTGCACACTCAGGAACAGCCGGTCTTTGGGAATATACCGGCACCGCGACTACTGACTGGTGGGCAGGCCCTTTTCAGGATGATATTACAGCCAATGAGGGGGAAATCTTTATCGGCAGCGCTTGGGTCCGCTCCCATTCGTTTTGGGTCAGCGGAAGTCAAGCGCTTGTGAGGCTCACGTTTCTTGATAAGGCAAAAACGCCTCTCGCCTCAAAAGACAGCTTGGCCATTACCAGTGCCGAGAGCGGATGGCAACAGCTCAGTGTACAGACTGCACCGGCTCCTGCCGGTACAGCGTATGTAAAATATACGCTGTACCTTGAAAAAACCAGTGGCACTGCAGGCCAGAGCATAGCTCTTTTTGATGACTGCACCCTAGAGAGAAGCACTCAACCAGTGCTTTCCATCAGCCCGATAACTTTGGGATTCGGGGCGGATCGCACCTCACTCACGTTTGACATCCAAAACAGTGGCAATGACGTCCTTTCCTGGGCAATTGCAAAAAATGTAAGCTGGGCTACACTTTCCGCCACGAGCGGCACGACCACCACAGAAACCGACACCGTGACAGTAACCATCAGTCGAACAGGCCTGCACCTCTCGGCATTTGAAGGTGTGCTGTCCGTCACTTCCAACGGAGGAAACCAAGAAATTCATATTCTGATTGAAGTTGCGCCCTCCAGGGAAGTGCCCGAACTTCCGGCGATCGTCTCCTCCGAGGGGTACCGCCTTATGGTGCAACGTAGATTCTATGATGGCACTCTCGACATCCCACGACCATATACCATAAAGGGCGCTGCCTGGTCTCCAGCAAGCATAGGGACACTTTCTGATGTCACAAGTTGACGCCGCGAATTTGGCACGTGGTACCGAACCGATATTCAGATGATCAGACAAATGAATGCCAATACCGTGTACACCTTCCTCGATTTTGGAACCACAGCCGAATTCATCGATACAGCCAAGGCTGTATTAGATTTCTGTTATCAAAACGGCATCATGGTAATTATGACTGTTGATGAAAATGGCTCTGATAATAAGGCGAATATTGAAACAGCAGTCAACGCTTTTAAGAATCATCCAGCAGTGCTCATGTGGGCACTTGGCAATGAATGGAACCTGGAGCGTGAAGATAGATCTAATTTTTACGCGCACTATACGACCCTTTCAGAAGCAGCAAGCGCCATACAAGAGAACGCACAACTGATCAAATCACTTGACCAAAACCATCCGGTGGTATCGATTCTTGGCGAAATTACCCAGCCAACGCAAGCGAAGGTAAGCGATATTGTCAACAATATCTGTACCGCAGTCGACGTCTGGGGTGCTAATATTTACCGTGGGCCTGAATTTTACGACCTCTTCACTCAGTGGAAAGCAATGTCAACTAAACCACTTTTTCTTTCTGAATTTGGAACGGACGCTTTTCATTCGACTCAGTGGTGGCCAGTGGTGGCTGGCAATGAAGACCAGGAGATGCAAGCGGACTATATCGAGACGCTCTGGCTCGACATGGCCAGTGAATTTTCAGCCGATGATCCTATGAAGGTCTGCGTGGGGGGCACCGTTTTCGAATGGAACGATGAATGGTGGAAAACAGGGAACGGGAGCCCCTCAGCCCATGAATTTGACGGCTATGAAACAACCTGGACCCCTATAGCTCATCCCGATGGTTTTGCAAACGAGGAATGGTTTGGAATCGTCAATATAGATCGCGAGAGGCGCGCGAGTTATCTTTCGTTACAAAACACCTTCCGGAGCAGGCAGAATGGACCGCTTTCCCCAATCCTCTTTCTGTTGTCTCAGTAGGTTACATAATTTCGCCACGGAGTGACGAAGATTCAAATTTTTCCCCAAACATTTTACTTGACTCTTTTAGAGAGAGACAAAATTTGTCAAAATTCTCCAGCGAGGTAATCGCCTGACATATGTTAACGCCCCCTGTACGTATGGGCACAAAAGCGCTTTGCCGCAAAACATGAACTTGGCAAGAGATGCCAGTAGAGGAGAAAAAACAATGAGCAGTATGCATTTCATTGGTGGAGAAAAAGGTGGTATTGGCAAATCGGTGATGGCGCGCCTTCTCACTCAATTTTTTATCGACAATCAGCTGCCTGTTGTTGGTTTTGATACCGACAAATCCCATTCGTCCTACACCCGTTTTTACAGTGATTTTGTCGCCCCTGTCGCTCTCAACGACTTTGAAAGCTTAGACTCCATTCTCCAGGTATTTGAAGAGAACGAGGATGCTAATATTGTCATTGACCTGGCTGCTCAGTCGCACCAGCCGCTTTCTGCATGGATTGTCGAATCCGATCTTTTTGAAGCAGCCCAGGAGTTAGGGATTGACGTCTACCTCTGGCATGTCATGGATGACGGCAAAGAATCTGTTCAACTCCTCAATGGTCTTTTACAGACCTATGGCACCGCTCCGAAGTACATCCTTGTCCAAAACGAAGGCCGCGGCTCAAACTTTTCGCTCTTTGACAACTCAGAGGAGAAGAAGAAGGCCTTGAGCGTAGGTGCGACGCTGATCAATCTGCCCAAACTGCACCAGGCAACCATGCAGAAAATTGACCGTCTCGACTCAAGCTTTTGGGCGGCGATCAATATCACTGACAAACACAACAAAGTTCTGGGATTGCTTGAACGTAACCGAGCCAAAAACTGGTTGAAGAAATCCAGCGAAGCCATTGCGAGTGTGGTTGTTATCGACAGCCCTGACGAGCTTCAAGATTAAGCATTTTCGTCGGCAGAGGGTTGTTTCCCTACCAACCGAACCATTTGTTTCGCCTGGTTTCGAGTACATAGACCTTTTGGTGGGCACAATAAAACTGCCCACCCTACAAAAAACAAGAAAGCGGCACCTAAGAAAACTCAGATGCCGCTTTTTTGTTTTCATATTCCTGAATCAGCGACTCAGGATTCTCCAAGCCTCTTGGCAAGGCTAGACCCGGATTTGACATCCGGGAGAGGGCGATTTACTCGCCATCAGCGCTAATGGCGTTGAACCCACATTCTGGTTCACATGCACCGCAATCAACACAATCGTCGGTTATCTGATAATACGCAGTTCCGTCAGGGTGGATGATGGCATCATTAGGACAGGCGCTGACACAGGCGCCACAAAATTGACATTCGTCAGGATCTATTTTATGCATTTTTCTCCTTTAAAACGACTCAAAAATTTTAATCCGTGAAGAGAAACTTATACATTATCGTAATAAGAAGTCAACAAGGAAAGCACAGCGCTTTGCGCAATAATAAAATTCCAATTATGTAAAAAAAAAGATTCTCTTCAATGGTCTGTTGCCAAGGGCAAAAATCAAGTATACCTTCCATACTTCAGAGGCGAGTTTTCCCTTGATACGCCCTCACAGCTTTTGGGATAAAGCCGTATGAATTCTTCCTGAATCCGTGGTTCAGGTCCTTGGATACGTAACACCATAGACAAAATGATATGACAAAAATACTGACAACAAAGACTGATTTACCGGAAAAAGCGGCTCGCTTGGGCTTTGAATTCGAACGAACCTATAAAGGCTGCGCCCAGTGCACAATTGCAGCTGTGCAGGAAACCCTGGAGGTCATAGATGATGGGCTCTTTAAAGCGGCCAGTGGTTTTGCAGGCGGCTGCGGTGGCACCTGTGCGGGGGTTTGTGGTGGGCTGACCGGTGGCGTTATGGTCATGAGTTCCTGCTTTGGTCGCTCACGCGAAGGATTTGCCACAGAAGACGAAGAAAAACTCTGTTCCTCCCGTATGGCAAAGGAGTTATATCAAAAATTTGTCGAGACCTACGGTTCGGCGATCTGCGGCGACATCCATAAAGAAATTTTTGGCCGTAATTTTGATTTCTGGGATGTGCGGGAAAAGCTGGAATTCGCCGAAGCTGGCGCCCATACAGAAAAATGTCCCTCTGTGGTTGCCAAGGCATCGAAGTGGACAACAGAGCTCATTCTTGAGGAACTTGCTCGACGGGGCATGGACCTCACTGCGGTTCAAAGGTGAGCGATACAAGGAGTACGAGAAGAACGCATGGTTTCCTCTAAGAAAAACAACGCATTACTCTGCCCAAACTGTCGTAAGCTGATCAGCCGCTCCGTTGATGTTTGCCCCTATTGTGGCCTTTCACACCCCGGTAGTCTCTTGAAAGCCAATCCCCTTATTCAAGGGACCACCACCTCAGGGGCACTGCGCCTGCTGCTGATCATCAATGTGGTTATGTTTGTCCTGGCAGTTTTGATTGACTTCCACCCATCTATGATGTCGCTCAGTCCATTCAGCTTCCTTTCCCCTTCGAGTCGCAGCCTTCTGGTCCTGGGAGCAACGGGCAGCTATCCACTTTTTGGACTGCACCACTGGTGGAGCCTGGTGGCAGCCTCTTTTCTCCACGGCGGACTGCTCCATATTCTTTTCAATATGGGGGCCCTCTACCAGATCGGCCCCATGGTTGGCCAGGAGTTCGGCACAGGAAGGATGATTCTGATCTACCTTTTAAGCGGTGTTGGGGGTTTTCTGCTCTCCGCGATCATGGGCGTCACCCTGACCATTGGGGCTTCAGCTTCGATCTGCGGCCTGATCGGGGCCATGCTCTACTACGGAAAACACCGGGGTGGTACCTACGGGAGTGCGGTCTTCAGCCAGATTGGAGGATGGGCGCTGGGACTCGCCCTGTTTGGATTTATCGTTCCGGGGATCAATAACTGGGGACATGGCGGCGGCATGGCCGCAGGCTTTCTCCTGGCCATGCTCCTTGGTTACAAAGAACGAACCCGGGAAACCATCTACCACAAAATCTTTGCGGTGAGCTGCATGATCATCACCGGCCTGATCCTCTGCTGGGGCTGCTTCAACGGTCTGCTCTATCTTTTAGCCGCACGCTAAGCATACACCTGCATCAGTGAACATCCATCGGTGCGCAACTATTCCATTCGGGCCACGTCTACCTCAACATCCAGGGTATGCAACCCTCCTCCGGTAACCACGCCCTTGACCGGGGCCACATCACTGTAATCTCGACCCCAGGCAACAGTAATATGCATCTCTCCGGGAATGAGATTATTGGTGGGATCCAAATCAACCCAGCCCTCATCCGGGACGTAGAGTGAAAGCCAGGCATGTGAGGCGTCCGCCCCGACCATCTTGGGTTTGCCGGGCGGTGGCAGAGTCTCCAGATAGCCACTGACATAGCGAGCAGCCAACCCCAGAGAACGAAAACAGGCGATGGCCAGATGGGCGAAATCCTGACAGACGCCACCTTTGTTGGCCAGGACCTGATCCACCGGGGTATCCACCGTTGAAGCTGAGGGGTCGTAGGCAAACTCGGTAAATATCCGACGCATCAAATCCATTCCGCCTTCAAGTACCGGCATTCCGGGGGGGAAGGAAACCCGGGCATAGGCCTCTATCTCCTGATTGATGAGGATCATGGGGCTGAGAAACGTATACTGATAGGCGTGCAGGTCATCGATGAGCGGATGATAGAGCAAGCGCAAGACCACCTCTTCCCAGGGCAGGGTACTCTCCGGTTCAATACGTAGAGCCCGCCCCGTACGCACAATACTGACTGCGGTTATCGAAAGCGCTGAGTGCGGTTGCTCAATCATGATCACATGGGCGATATTGCCAAAATAATCAATACGCCGGTGCACATACTGGGGCTGGGGCTGAAAACTGACCTGCGAGGAAATCACCTGTTGCCGGGCTGTCCCCCGGGGCGCCAGGCAGAGTTCGTTTTGCGAGAGTGAGGCGGCCTCAGAGTAGGTATAGGTTGTGGTATGTTTCACCCGATATTTCATGGCATGGGCTCTCCCAGGCCAAGGGGAAAATAGGGGGTAGAGGTGACCCTGGTCAGATAATGGGCACTGATCTGCTGCACAAAACCAAAGAGATTGGACTCCATGGTTTCAAGGAACTGGTGCAGGGGCTCTTCGTTTTCCGCACTCCCAAACCGACAGGTCAGCTCGGTCAGATCGAGCAAACGAATATTGGTCAGCATCTCCAGGGTCATCCGCTCCTCGTTACTGGCATAGCGCCGTTCACTGGAACGGGGCAACTCCTCCACATGGAGGGCCAACTGCGCAAGCTGAAAGGCGAGTGATTTGGGGTTACTCTCGTCTAACAGCAGCAAATCAAGCACCGGAGCAAGTTGAAAGGCAGTCCGATAACGGGCCCGGTAGGTCATGATCGAATCTGATACCTCCAGAAGCGACTCCAGGGCATTGTGTGAGACTGTACAGACCTGGGGCAGGCCAAATCGAATCAGGTCGATTTGATGCAAGGCCCGTTCAATACGTCGCCCCATATCCATGAAACGCCAGCCCAGGGAGCGGGTCATCCCTTCCATGGCTAAGCCGCTGAAGGCGCTCAAGGTAAAGAGTGTATTCTCTAAAAGATCCAGAGGATCACTGGTGGGATTATCTCCAAACTCTTCCAACTGGTTGATCACTCTCCAAGAGTCGCGGTTGAGACGATCGCGGACATTACGGGCCGCCTCCTGGACCCGTTTCAGGATCGCGATCACGCTTTCAGGGCGATCCTCACGGTAAAAGACCTCCACCAGTTGCATCGCCAGCTCCTGCTGACTCAGGGACTGCCCTTCTTTCAGAGGGGGCAGGGTATTGTTGGAGCGAAGAAGATTCAGAAGAAATTCGAGCTCAGGAATATCCTCCGGCCGTGTTTCACTGGCAAGACGGCGATAAATCGCCCGCAAGAGTCGAATCAACCCCTCTGCACGTTCCAGGTAGCGTCCCAGCCAAAGCATATGATCAGCCACTCGGCTAGGCAGATCGCTAAAGCGGCGAAACTCCTCCACATGATTCAAGCCACTGAGCAAACTGAAAGGTTCGACCGGCTTATCCGAGAGCACCCAGATATCCTTACTTTGCAGCTGCTCCGGCACCCCATGCAACAGGGTCGGCTGATCAATGCCCGTCATGGCCATTCCACCGGGCATCATCATAAAGCCTTCATCGGTTGCACAGAGAAACAAGCGCAGCACGACGGGCCGCATTTCGACCCTTTCTCGACTCCAGACCGGCACCATGGACGGTTGGATGGGGCCACGAGCCATCACCGCAAAGGGGCTGGTCTCCATGGCAACCTCTGCATCTGCAGGCAATCTGCCAGTGGCGCTGAGCGCGGGCCAGAGAGAAAATTCTTCCAATCGATTTTTGACCTCTTCACGACTAGAACTCTCCCCACACCAGTGGGTTTCCGGGCCCTGGAGCAACAACTCCTCACCTAAAAGTGCAGGACAGAGCCCCTGGAGAAAAACCTGGAGGGCAGGCGTCTCGATGAAGCCAGCACCGATAGGATTGGTGATATCTATATTCTGCTCACGGGCAACCTGAATCAATCCGGCCACGCCGACACCGGTATCCCGGCCCAGGGTAAAGGGATCGGATTGGAGATCGGCAATCTGGCGAAGGATGGAATCAACCGGCTCGAGCCCTGCCAGCTTTTTCAAGAAAAGCCGCCCGTTACGAACCGTGAGATCCTGGCCTTCCACCAAAGGATAGCCCAGATACCGCGAGAGAAAAGCCTGCTCAAAGTATATCGGGCTATCCGGACCGGGAGAGAGCAGAACAATATTGGGATCTTCACGCCCCATGAGGCAGCGTTGCACCAGTCCATTATGTAACTTACGAAAAAATGGCGCTAGACGACAGATAGGGCTGTGATGATAGAGTTCGGCAAACAGACGCGAGATGATGATTCGGTTTTCCAGGGTATAGCCAAGCCCCATGGGGCAGCTGGCAAAATCCCGCAGTACTCGAAACCGCCCCAGAGGATCTCGGTAACAGTCCACCGCGTAGAGGCTGAGGTAGCGATCTTTTGAAGGACGAATTCCATTACAGGCTCGGATAAACTGAGGGTTGGCGTAGATCAACTCGGCGGGTAACTGGCCGGAACTGAGCAGATCCTGCGGGCCATAGACATCGGCCAGAATTCGTTCCATCAGTCGTGCCCGTTGCAGCAGCCCCTGTTCAAGCACCTGCCAGTCCGTACTGGTCAGGGGCAAAGGGATCATTTCCAGCGCCCAGGGCGTCCCCCTGCCATCAGGGGCATCAAAGGGATTGTAGGTCGCACCATCCTCATGGCGCATGCGCTCACCACGCTCCTGGCGGTGAATAAGGGCATCGAGCGGTGTTGTGTTCAGGGCCTCGATAACGGCCTGCCAATGAGGACGTGGCTGACCGTTGGGCGCAAAGGCCTCACAGTAGTGGGCCGATTGGGAACAGAAGTCATAGCTCACAAGCGATGAGGTTCCCGGGAGATACGAACTGGGTGGAACAAACTCGGAAGTATTCATCAAGACCCACTCAGCGTAGGGAAACAAAAAGAAAGCGGCCAAGGAAGCAAGAGGCGCCTGTTTGCACAGGCGCCTCTGCCCTCTTGAGAGAGAACAATGTCATCATAGAAAAGCCGCCCTTTAGCGTCGCATATCCAGAGTGTAGGGAAAGGACGGATTGGGCTCAGGAGCAGGAATGGTGACCACGCCACCGGGGGTATGGCCATGGGGTGCAAACCGGGCATGGCGGCGCCCTTCAGCCTCATAGCTGTTTACCGGCAGAACCTCATGGTTCCTTCCGCCGGGATGCCCGACATGATAGGTACAACCGGAAACGGCACGCCCGTTCCAGGTGTCTATCAGGTCAACGGTCAGAGGTGCATGGATGCCAATGGTCGGATGGAGACAGGAAGGCGGCTGCCAGGCACGAAAACGGACGCCACCAACAAACACGCCAGTGGTCCGGGTGGGCAGCAGCGGTACCCTTCTGCCGTTACAGGCAATGACATACCGCTCATCCGTCATACCTGAGACTTTAATCTGAATCCGCTCTAGTGAACTGTCGACAAAGCGGGTCGTTCCTCCTCCGCCCGGTTCCTCGCCCAGTACGTGCCAGGGCTCAAGCGCCTGACGCAACTCGATCTCCATGCCCAGAGTCTGAATCCGGCCCAGAATGGGAAAGCGGAACTCAAAATGGGGATGGAAAAAGTCCATCGCAAGGTCAAAGCCGGCATCAGCTAGAATATCCACCACATCGGCCAGATCATCGTGCACCGGCTCAGGCAGCATGAAGCGATCGTGCAAACGGGTCCCCCAGTGGACCAGCGGCTGGCGGTAGGGTGTCTTCCAGAACCAGGCGATGCAGGTACGCAACAATAACTGCTGGGCAAGGCTCATGCGGGCATGGGGCGGCATCTCAAAGGCGCGGAACTCCAACAGCCCCAACCGGCCGGTACTGGAGTCAGGCGAGTAGAGTTTATCAATGCAGAATTCCGCCCGGTGGGTGTTGCCACTGACATCAACCAGGAGATGGCGGAAAAGCCGATCCACCAGCCAGGGGGGGCAGCCCCAGGATGAATCGAGTTGCCGATCCAGTTCTTTAAAGGCAACCTCCAGCTCATAGAGACTGTCATGGCGAGCCTCGTCAATGCGCGGTTGCTGGCTGGTGGGCCCGATAAAGAGACCGGAAAAGAGAAAGGAGAGCGCAGGATGATTATTCCAGAAGGTGAGCAGGCTGCGCAACAAGTCGGGACGCCGCAGAAAAGGACTGTCAGCCGGGGTTGAGCCACCGACAACAATGTGATTGCCGCCACCGGTACCGGTCTGGCGTCCATCCACCAGAAATTTTTCCGTGGCCAGGCGACACTGCCGCGCTGTCTCATAGAGAGTTGTGGTGCAATCCACCATTTCCCGCCAGCTGTGCATGGGCTGGATATTGACCTCGATGACACCAGGGTCCGGCGTGATTTTAAGACTCTCGATACGTGGATCGTAGGGAGGCGTGTACCCCTCAATGATGATGGGATAACCGGTTTCCTCGGCAGTGGCCTCCAAGGCCGCAACCAACTCGAGATAGCCTTCAAGCTTTAAAATCGGCGGCATAAAGACACAGAGTCGACCGTCACGCGGCTGAACACAGAGCGCGGTACGCACCACCCAGGCAGCGGATTCTCCTTTGACCGCTTTGGGTACCTCATAGGGTTTGGGCTGAGGCTTGAGTTTTTTCTTTTCTTGCCTCCCCTGGCTCCCGCCCAGAGAACGCTGCCCCTGATAATCGGGCAAAGGCTCATACTCCGCCAGGGGATCCGGCGAAAACTCCGCTGGCACGTCCTCAGGACTGACCCAGGGAAGCGAATCCAACGGCAGACGCAAACCGATGGGCGAATCACCGGGCAAAAGATAGAGATTGTCACCACGCACCGGCCAGGGACCGGTAATCCAGGAACCATGCTGCAGGGGCAAGACATAGCCAACCACCGCGCCTATCCCCCGTTCAAAGGCCTGGGCCATGCGGGTGCGCTCTTCAGCATCGTTGAGTTTAGAGTCCTTGGGATCCACATTGATGGGCAGCCGCTGTTCTTTATAGAGGTAATAGTGAATATCCTCAAAGGTCTCACGAATATAGCGGGTGCCGACCTCCAGACGATCTGCAAGCGACTCGATGAACTCCTTGGCCTCGGCAACGCCCAAGCCATAATCCTTGGAAGGGTCAGCGAGCCATTTTGGATCCTGCCAGAGGGCAACACCGTCTTTCCGCCAGTAGCAGGTCAGGGCCCAGCGGGGCAATGATTCACCGGGATACCATTTTCCTTGCCCGCAGTGGAGAAAACCGCCCGGCGACCACTGCTCTTTCAGGCTCTGCATCAGGTTCTGAGACAGATGCAGTTTTTCTTCGCCAAGGGCCTCGGTATTCCACTCATCGGCATCCATATTATCGATGCCAATAAAGGTCGGCTCGCCGCCCATGGTCAGCCGCACATCCTGTGCTGTAAGGGCCTCATCCACCGTATCCCCCACGGCGACAATCCGCTCCCAGACCTCCTCGGGATAGGGACGGGTGGAACGCGGTTCTTCGCGTACCCGGCGCACGCTCATTTCATGGCCAAACTCAACCTCGCAGGGATCAAGGGCACCGGTAATGGGGGCCGCGCTCTGGGGCTCGGGTGAACAGGCAAGCGGTATATGCCCCTCTCCGGCAAAGAGCCCGGAGGTGGGATCCATGCCCACCCAGCCTGCACCGGGAATATAAACCTCAGCCCAGGCGTGGAGGTCGGTGAAATCCGCCTCTGGACCAGAAGGGCCATCGAGCGATTTGACATCAGGAGCCAACTGAATCAGGTAGCCCGAGACAAAACGGGCCGCCAGGCCAAGATGGCGGAGAATATTGACCAGTAACCAGGCAGAATCACGGCAGGAGCCGGATTTCAGGCTCAGGGTCTGCTCGCAGCTCTGGACGTTGGGTTCCATGCGGATCAGGTAGCTGATTTCCTGGCTCAGCCGCATGTTCAGCTCAACCAGGAAGTCGACCGTCTGTTTGGGTGTTTTATCGATGGTCGCCATAAAGGCGGCAAGCTGTTTACTTTTCTCCGCCTTGACCAGGTACGGTGTCAGGTCTTCCTTCAGATCCGAATCATAACTGAAGGGAAAAGAGTCTGCCTCCGGCTCAAGAAAAAAATCAAAGGGGTTGATGACGATCATATCCGCCACCAGATCAATCACCACCTCAAATTCGGTGGTCTTTTCAGGAAAAACAAGCCGAGCCAAATAGTTACTAAAAGGATCCTGCTGCCAGTTGATAAAGTGGTCCTTGGGGGTCACCGTCATCGAGTAGCTGAGAATCGGGGTCCGGCTATGGGGAGCCGGCCGCAGACGCACCACCTGCGGAGCAAGGTTGACAGGGCGATCGTAACGGTAGGTGGTGATATGACTTAAAGCAACATGAATTCCCACAGGCAATCCTTTAGCGGTGATAAGAGGTGGCTGGAATGAAAAAGCTTTTCAGCTCGAGTGGTTTGCGGGCACAAATTTTTGGGCTTCAGTCAATGACAGGTGGGCAAAAAAAATACTCTTGCCCACCGTATCGGCTCCCTCTCTCCTCCTGAATCAGTGAGAAGCGCCCGCTGTCACAGATTCAGGCCCATCTTACTGCTCCTGACTGGTTGTTTCAAACAAATGCTTGGTGTTAAAAAAAGTTGTGCCCACTGAGCCATCTATCTCGTTGATGCGGGTCTGCAGTCGATCCAGGTACTCATGCATCCCCTCATCCATGACATCATGAATGTCGTTGTATTCAAGATCAGAGGCCAGGCGACCAAGCTGTTTTTCGGCGGTATAACGGCCGCTTTTCTCATCGTACGAGCCGTTCATGATTCGCTGGAGACTGATAAGCGCCTTGTTGACACAATGGCGAATAGAACGGGGGAAGTTCTTATCAAAAATAAGAAAGCTCGCCACCACCTGAGGCGTGATCAGGTGGTGTTCCTTACGAAACATCTCAAAGGCACTGGCGGATTTGAGCACTGCCGTCCATTGAATGTTGTCCACCGGGGTATTGACCAGTTCCAGCTGGGGAAGCAACATAAAATATTTTACGTCGAGAATACGAGAGGTTTTATCCGCCCGCTCAAGCATCATCCCCATGCGAGCAAAATTCCAGGCCTCGCCATGACTCATGGTGGAATCCAGCAAACCGGTGAACAGGTGGCTGCGCATCTGAATAATCTTGTAAAACCGATGCGGATCTTCAAGGGCCATCTTCACCGCGCTCTCAGCCTTGAGTTCAAGATAGAAGGTGTTGATGTGCTCCCACATCTCCGAGCTGATAATTTCCCGAATGGAGCGCGCATTTTCCCGGGCCATCCCCAGGCAGCTGACAATGGAGTTGAGATAGAGGCGATCAAAGGTGAGAAAGTTGATCACCGACTCTTTGGAGAAGGTATCATACTTGTCATCAAAAAATTCCTGGTCTCCGGTAATCATGACCAGAGGCTCCCACTGCCGCCCCATCTCATCGGGCATATCCAGCAGGAGATTTAAGTTAACACTGATAAAACGGGCGACGTTTTCGGCCCGCTCAATATATCGACACATCCAGTAAATAGAATTGGCTACACGACTCAGCATGGTTGTCTCCTCTCTTGCTTACAGCACCCAGGTATCTTTAGATCCGCCGCCCTGTGAAGAGTTCACAACCAGGGAGCCTTTGGTCAGGGCCACACGGGTCAACCCACCGGGCTGTACGTAGATATCCTCGCCAAAGAGTACGTAGGGACGCAGATCAACGTGGCGCCCCTCAATACCACCTTCAACCAGGGTGGGGACTCGGGAGAGCGAAATCGTGGGCTGTGCCATGTAATTACGGGGTTCGGCTTTAATTTTCTCGGCAAAGGCGTCCTGCTCAGCCTTGGTGGAATGGGGGCCGACCAGCATACCATAACCGCCGGATTCATTGGCGGCCTTCACCACCAACTCGTCAAGATGATCCAGCACATAGGCTCGCTCTTTATCATCACGGCAGATATAGGTGGGCACGTTGGCTAAAATGGGATCTTCACCCGTATAATATTTTATAATTTTAGGCACATAAGCATAAATAACCTTATCATCGGCAATGCCGGTCCCCGGCGCATTGGCCATGGCGAGGCGGCCAGCCTTATAGACCCCCATCAACCCTTTCACGCCCAAGAGTGAATCCGGGCGAAAGACCTCAGGATCAATAAAATCATCATCCAGGCGCCGATAGAGCACATCCACCCGCTTCAGCCCCTTGGTGGTGAGCATATGCACGTATCCATCAGAGACCACCAGGTCCTGGCCTTCAACCAGCTCAACCCCCATCTGCTGGGAGAGAAAGGAGTGCTCAAAGTAGGCGGAGTTGTAAATCCCCGGAGTCAAGACGCCAATGGTGGGTTTTTTAATATGTGCCGGGGCAAGATATTCAAGCAGATCCAAGAGTTTGCTGGGGTAATTATCCACCGGCCGCACCTTGGAGGCCTCAAAAACCTGGGGAAAAGTCCGCTTGAGCACCTGCCTGTTTTCAAGGACGTACGATACCCCCGAGGGGCAACGCAGGTTATCCTCCAACACATAGAACTTTCCATCGCCCCCCCTGACCAAATCCGTACCGGTGACATGACACCAGATCTTTTTGGGCGGGGTAAAGCCCTCGCATTCCTTGCGATAGGTTTTGGAAGAGAGAACAAGATCCTCGGGCACAATTTTGTCTTTGAGAATTTTCTTCCCGTTATAAATATCCTGCAGGAACTCATTGAGGGCAAAAATCCGCTGTTTCAAACCATCTTCAATGTGCTGCCAGTCATCGGCGGGAACAATACGCGGAATGATATCAAAGGGGAAAATTTTTTCTGTCCCCTCCTCCCGACCATACACATTGAAGGTGATGCCCATCTTGAGAAGCAGGGCCTCGGCCGCCTGCTGACGCATGTTCAGATCACCTGGCGGCAATGAATTGATCTTATCGACCAAAAGCTGTGCACCCGGACGTGGGGTACCGTCGGCCTCTATCAGTTCGTCAAAAAAATCCCCTGGATCATACTGTGCAAAAGTCTCCATACTCAACAATCCTCCCCCCCTTCTATAGAACATGCTGGAGATAGTCCTGGACGTGTCCGCATCTCACGGTTTCACCGGCTTTTTCGCCTGCAACCAATGCACAAAACCAAAAAGCCACCGTTGGCCACCACTTCAGGATAATAATAAGTTGGGTGAAACAGCTCCATGGAAGTTATTGTCTTCATGAAAAATGCTGTTTCCTTTCCTTCGATCTATTTTCCTCTCGTTTACCGTCCCACCTCGCTGCATGGACAAATGCGTCGCCACCAATTTTTTACGCCCAGACTCGTTCAATAGGCATATTGTATGACCAAATCGAATAATTCCAACTTTGCCAAAGCTGATAATACCATAAACGTAAGCAGCATCGGCTTCCCGGTGGCCAGCGGTATAGATAAAAAGGACAAGGAGCCTTTAAGCAAATCTTGATCCATCCCGAAACTTTTTGCTATAACCTACTAATTTAAATCATTAAGTTACCAACTACGCCAATGCTCATGTTTTTATTTATGAAATATTCGTTCATTTTTAGCGATAAATTTAACAAAAATGAACCACATTCACTCTCAACAAACGAATATGGTTGTTTTTATTTTTACAACCTTTTAAGGGTTGTAAACAACGCTTTTTTTCTAGGTCAGCCTGCAAAGTGGGGGATTCGAATGAGGTGGTCAAGGCGTACCCCTGAGTCCGTGACGGTGGATGGGCACAGATGCTTGCTCAGGGATACAAGGGTAAGGAGAAAAATACTTTGAGACCAATACAAGCTGTTATAACTGGCGATATCAACGGTTCTTCACAACTGGACGCACAGGCGGCTCAGGCTTTGGCCAGGATTCTCCAGCAATGTTATGCGCTGACATGCGAGCGATTGCCGCAGGCTGCCCTTTCAGGGTTCACCCTATTTCGGGGCGATGCTTTTCAGTATTTGGTGGGTAACCCCGACTTAGCACTGCGTTCGACCCTTCTTTTTCGAGCTTTACTCATTTTTCATGGTGATCAGAAAGTAAAAAGAAAACTCCAGGCCGGAATGGCCATTGGTTTTGGAACAGTTGACTTTGCACCCGATGCTCAATCATCCGCTGGCGGTGGATTAGCCTACACCCGCTCGGGAAAACGGCTGGACAGGTTGCGACGAAGAGTTCCAGGCATGGGGGTTTCGGGACTGGGAAAGGCGGATGCCTACCTGGACAGTATTTTAGGACTTACCGACACCCTGGTGCACAAGTGGACGGCCTTGCAGGCACGTGCTATCTCCTATGCACTTCTTAATTACTCACAATCAGAGATTGCAGCCACCTGGAATCCACCTGTTTCCCAACAAGCTGTGAATAAACACTTGCAGGCAGCTGGATGGCCAGGGATTGAACCGGCTTTACAGTGGGCCGAAAGAACCATTCACGATAGAGTGCATGCAGACAACACGACAGGATCACCTACCCTATGATACAGTGTGACACTCAACTTCTTGCACTTCTTTGCGGTCACTTTTGTGGTGACTTTATCCTTCAATCAGAACGACTGGTCACCCTGAAACAAACACGTCCTCTGTGGATGTGTGCCCATGCAGCAACCGTTGCCTTAGTCACCTGGCTGTTACTTGGGAATCTGGGGGCCTGGTGGCTCATGGCCATCATTGCGGCAACGCATCTGCTCATCGATACCTGCAAAATTCGACTCGGCTCCCCCCAAAGCTACGCAACTGCACTTCCTTTAGATTGCACCAACGAGGGGGGCAAGATACATTCTTCTTCCTCATCCTGTGGACGTTCACTGTTCTGGTTCTTTCTCGATCAGGCTCTCCACCTCGCAGTGCTCTTTTTGCTCTGGTTTGGGCTTCAAGGAGACCCTGGTGCTCTTTTTGCTCATAACGCCTGGAACATTCTTTGGGGAACTGCCTATAACCAAGCACTTATTCTGACGACTGGACTTGCATTAGGTGTGTTTGCCGTGGGAGTGGTACTGAAACTGCAGATGGATGAATTTGCATTGTCCCTAATTCATCTTTCCCCCCAGGGACTTCCCAAAGGGGGAAAGACTATCGGCATCCTGGAACGTTTATTGGTTTTTCTATTTGTTTTAGTGGAAAAACCTGAAGGTATCGGTTTCATTGTTGCGGCAAAATCTGTTTTCCGGATTAGCGATCTCACCAATAGAACAGAAAGAGACCAGGCCGAATACATCATGATCGGAACGCTGCGCAGTTTCACCTACGCCTTGGTCCTTGCCTTTACCACCCAGTGGTTTCTGCGACACATGGGGGGATAACTTGCTTTTGACTGCTAGAACCCGGATTTTCCCGGCTTCGAGTAAACAATATTTTGTGGTAAATATTTTTTTTTTGATGCACCATAGGTGAGATACAAATTTACTTCTTTAGATGGTGCAATGGAAAATCAGGAAAAAATATTTAACCAGTTAAAAAAATCACTCTCCTCCGAATTCGGAGGGCTGCCTATTTTCAGCGCAGTCTCCGTACGCTTACAATTAGAACTCATAAAAGATGAACCTGACCTTCAACTGATAGAACAGCTCATTATTGATGACCAATCTCTCTCAAGTAACATACTCAAACTCTCCAACTCATCGCTCTATGCGGGCCTCGTTCAAATCCGCACAGTCAAAAATGCAATCATTCGTCTGGGGATGGCTGAGATCATGCACGTGGTCTGCATTGACATCAACAACAACCTTTTCTCATCGCCCGATAAACAGATCGATGATCTGATGAAAAAGCTTTGGGTCCACTCTGTTGCCTGCGCCTACGGGGCAGCTTTGCTGACCACCTTGATCGATGATGAAGAGGTCAAAAGGGAAGAGGCATTTTCTGCCGGTCTCTTTCACGATATTGGCAAGCTACTCATTCTCAAAGTTATAGAAACTAAAAAGAAATTCTATAAGGTACTGGATATGTCCGAGGAAGATCTCCTCGAGGCCATTGCCAAGCTCCACGCCAAACAGGGCCAATTGCTGATGGAACGGATGAAACTGCCCATAATCTATCCCATCATTGCCCGGGATCATCACGTCAAGCGCTTTGATACCGACAACACCTTGCTGGTGATTGTGCGTATCGCCAACCTCATCTGCCATAAACTCTGTATGGGCATCGTCGAAGAACCTGATCTTGAGGTCATGGAAAGCGAGGAAGTTGCAGCCCTCAATTTGAGCAAACCGGTCATCCTCCGCGTTCAGCATTTTCTGCGGCATAACCAAACCATCAAAGAATTGATAGAAGGACCACCTACTGATGGTGAACGGCCACCAATCACCATGGAGCCCTAATCCGACGAAGATGCTCCGCCAAAATTACGGATCCAGATCCATTTCTTCCCCACCAATCAATGAGCGCACCTTTTCGACCGCAAAGGAAACCAGAAATCTATCACCGGCCTCTTCATGCACCTTGCCCGGTCGTCTTGACAACGCCCTGATCTTTTCTTCATCCTGCTCTTCACCAGTCATCCTCAGGTACAGGCGCACCCCCGCACCATGGCCCGATTTCTCCATAAAAAGATAGCAGGCCTGTCCATTTTCCTGCAGATTCGCCCTGCTGAGTCGATTCCGCATAATAAATTGAACATTTCGCTCATCAACAATATGGGGAGTTGCGTAGATTGCGCTGTTTACAACGCCTGCTGCGTCAGCCGTTGAAAAAACACCGGTACCCACAGCATTGGAAAAATATTGACTCAGTTTCATATCTGTTCTCCTTGATACGTCTTCTCTTCGGCTTCATCATCAAAAACTACACTGAAATGCATAACAACAGGCCAGAGTATGGCCCAGATCAGCGCAAGGACCAGCAATGACACTCCCAGGTCCCATTGAAAACTCGCCCCACCAAGGCGAACCCCGCCCCAATAGGCCGCAGGACCTCCCAGCCCACCGAACACGGCAGCGAGCAACAATCGCCCTTTCAACCAGGCCAGACAGTGATTGGGTGTCATGGCCAGTGCTCCCCAGATGACCAACAACCAAAAGGGCAGAATCGCCCCACCTGTTTGGCTGAAGGAAATGCACCCCACCTGCTGCAAAGTGCCATCAATCAAGAGCCCGGCAAAGAGCAGGAGAAGGGTCATGCGCAGATCAGCCCGTCGCTTGGCCGAAAACAGCAGATGCAGAAGGATCAGACCCAGCGCAACAATGGCCCCTGCATTCCCCCCCAGTACAGCGAGAAACCAGCACAGCTGGTAGAGGCAGGCGTTGACGACACTCTTCATCTCACTCTTTGCACGTATTCAGGCCTGGTGGCCACCAGATGCACCACACTGATGTAACGCTCCAGAAATCCTCCCAGGCAGTAGCAAAGATAAAAATCCCATAATCGTTTGAATCGCTGGTCATAGCCGTGTTGCTCAAGTTCGGCGGCTGCCCCATGAAAACGCTTGCGCCAGTCTACAATTGTTTTTGCATAATCAAGACCAAAATCGTTGAGACTACGCGCAACCATATCTGTCTTTTCCGTAAGCAGTTGCAGCATCCTCCTGTTGGAAAGCAGACAGCCGCCGGGAAAGATATAGCGTTGGATAAAATCAACCGAGCTGGCGTATTGATTGTACTTCTGATCAATGATAGTAATGGCCTGGAGCAGCATTGCCCCACCCGGCTTGAGCAGTTGGCCGCATTTCTCGAAAAAAAGCGGCAGGTATCTATGACCGACAGCCTCGACCATCTCAATACTGACCAGTTTATCATAGCCCCCCGAGAGCTCACGATAATCCTTCTGAATCACAGTAATTTTATCGTTTAAGCCTGCTGCTGCCACACGTCTTTGGGCCTCTTCGTACTGGGCATTGGATATGGTGGTGGTGGTCACCTGACAGCCATAATGAGCCGCCGCATACAGGGAAAACCCGCCCCATCCCGTGCCTATCTCAAGGACAGAATCCGACGGCTGCAGATCAAGTTTTCTGCAGATCGCCTCCAGCTTATACTGCTGTGCTTGCTCCAGGGTCGTATCCTCATGCGGGTACAACGCCGCAGAGTACATCATGCTGCTGTCAAGAAAACTCTTGTACAGATTGTTGCCCAGATCATAGTGGGCAAGAATATTACGTTTTGCCCCTCGCTTGGAGTTTCCATTCAACAGATGCTGCACCAGATCAAAGGGTTTTTTCAGCCAGGAAAAGCCACGATCCATGCGATCCAGCACGGGCAGGTTACGCACCATAATGCGAATGAGCGCAGGTAAGTCATCCACATCCCAGAGCCGCTCCACATAGGCCTCTCCGGCACCGATAGAACCGCCGAACATCATCTTTTGGTAAGCGGAGACATCATTGATTGTCATATGCGCACATGGAACCCCGCTTCCAAAAGACCACTCTTCATCGCCCTCATGAAGAACAATATGCCCTGCGCGCAGCCGTGAGAGCAGTGAGATAAAAAGTGACCTGGACCAATACGCGACAATAGATTTTTTTCCCACTCGTACACGTTCTCGCGATGTTTGTGTCAGGCTGTTCATGTGGTCTCCTTGGTATAGGGAACGTAGGGAACTCCTTTTACATACAGCTGCAATGCCTGCCAATAAATCCTGAAAACGATATAGAGTGTCATCACCGGCGTTTTCAGCAGCTTGCGTCGTACGCTTTGCAGGCTCAGAGGCTGTCTCTCCAGGGAAAGCATTGCGCTAAAGACTGAGCCTCGGTCATCGTCAACGTCTATTTGAATGCGCACATCCTCCCCTGGCGGGGTTATGGTCCATTGATAACGCTGGTTCATTGGATTGAATGGGGACACATGAAATCTCTTGGGGTTTTCCGGTGCCTGATCGGTCTCCAGAAGGTAATGTCCGTACTGGTACCGCTCATTCCAGGGAATATTGGAGACCTCGGCAAGGAAATGACTGAGCCGCCCCTGGAGATCGTAGCCGAAATAAAAGTTGACCGGGCTGAAGTAGAGACCCAAAGTTCGCAGATTCATCAATCCGTAGACACTCCCCTCCACCGAATACCCGGTAAGCTCCTGCATCCGTTGCCTGATGGCTGCGGCCAGCTGAATATCCGGGTCACCATAATAATCCGAACGGCAAAAACGGGTTAAGGCCCACCGGCTGGTGGAAAACCACCGGCCCAGTGAAGGCTGCTCTTCAATGCGGTCCAACTTGAGAAACCACATAAAAAATGGATAACGGAACTGGTGATTTCGAGGCAGACGCCGGACATGACCGATTGTGCCGACATAGAGTGCCGCATCTTTCATGATTGCTCTCCTTGCAGGGCAGCAACAACGCGTAAGCCGCTGCGCACTCCATCTTCATGAAAACCGTTAAACCAGTAAGCCCCGCAAAAGTGACTTCGGTTCTTTGCAGAGACCATGCACCACTGCTGCTGTGCACGGATGGCCTCCAGGGTGAAAATGGGGTGGTGATAAGTAAAACGACCCAGAACGTGGGATTCATCAACCGCCTGGTTTAAGGTGACCAGGTAGGTATGCTTCGCGTTCAATCGCTGGAGGATGTTCATGTTATAGGTGAGCGTCGTCTGCTCGCTTGCCGCCTCGACCAGATTGTAGTTCCAGCTTGCCCAGGCTAATATTCGTCCAGGGAGAAAGGAGGTGTCGGTGTGCAGCACGACCTGGTTTTCCGAGGTCGTGAACGCCGAGAGCACTGCTTGCTCCTCCGGGGTTGGCTGCCCGAGCAAAGAAAGGGCCTGATTGCCGTGGCAGGCAAAGATGACCTGATCAAAGCGCCGGGTCTCTTCTGCGGTGATGATATCCACCCCCTGCTCGTCTCGCTCAACCCGCACCACAGGAGTGTTGAGCTGGATGCGATCTGCAAATGGAGCCGTGAGTGGCTTGATATAACTGCTTGAGCCGCCCTTGATGGTGAACCACTGAGGCCGGTTGATAACATTGAGCAGTCCGTGGTTATCAAAAAATCGAATAAAGAAATCCAGCGGGAAATCCATACAGCTTGTCAGCCCCATGGACCAGATCGCCGAGACCATGGGCAAAATATAATTTTCTCTGAAGGTGGCCGAGTAGTTGCCGCAACGAAGGAATTCACCCAGTGAACGGGCCCGCTCCTCTTCCCCGGCAAGGCGGACTTCCCGGTTAAAACGTAGAATATCCCGCACCATGAACAGAAACCGGGGCCGGATCAGGTTGCGCCGCTGGGCAAAGAGGCTGTTGAGCGTGTTGCCGTTGTATTCAATGTCCTCGGTTTCGTTTTTGACCGAAAAACTCATCTCGGTCGGCTGATACGCAACCCCAATACGATGCATCAGTTCCATGAAATGGGGGTAGGTACGATCGTTAAAGACAATAAAACCCGTATCAACGGCCACCTGCTCCCCCTTGTTGTCAACGGGAATGGTGTGCGTATGGCCGCCAACATAGTCGGCTGCCTCATAGACTGTGATATCATGGGTCGCTGCCAGGGCATGGCCACAGGTGAGCCCTGATATCCCGGAACCGATAATTGCTATTTTCTCTCGCATCATCTTCGCACCAACTTTTGACCGATCATTGTCCACAGGGGAGTTGGAAGCCAGGAAAGCAGCTTCAGCAGCAGGGTGAAACGTTTGGGGAAATGCAGTTCAGATTTCTTTTGAGCAAGGCCCCGCCGAATACGATCACTTGCCTGCTCCACGCTGATCATCAAGGGCATGGGAAAATCGTTTTTGTCAGTGAGCGGTGTTTTCACAAAGCCCGGGTTAATCAGGGTGAGCGTAAAGTGCTCCCGGATCAATTCGAGTCGAAGCGCTTGCACCATGTAACTCAACGCCGCTTTGGAAGCGCCATAGGCTTCGGCCCGCGGCAACGGCAGAAACGATGCCGAGCTGGAAATCACAGCCAGGTGTTTTGTGGAGCTCAAGCGAAGAAGGGGAAGAACCGCCTCTATGGTAATGGCGGCGGTCTCCACGTTCGCCCGCATGACCCGTTGCACCAACGCGCTGTCAAAGTTGGGCAGGTCAATATATTCACAGGTGCCTGCGCTGAGAAGAGCCAGGTCAATAGGTCCAAAATCGGCAAACCAGGCCAAAGTCGCTTCTCGATCCGCCAGGTCCAGTCTCGCAGTTTCTATACCCAGTTGTCCCAACTCGCCCAGGGCCTGCTCATTTCTTCCCAGCGCCCAGACCTCATGCCCTTCACGGTGGTAATCCATAGCCAGTTGTCGACCAATCCCCGAGGTGGCTCCAGTAACAACGATTCTCATCTCCCCAGCCTCCCTTTTATAACACGTATCACCCTCCCCAGCAGGGGAATATGCTCATAGAGCATCGCACCCAGATCAAAATAGTCGCGATGAAAAGTCACTTTGCCCCCATCGTCGAAGGTAAGTTGAGAAATTCCCTCTACGGTGACAGGGTTTCCTCGAGCCAGGCTGTTGTGGCGCAGACGCATGGTCCAACGCACCGTGGCCCTCTTGTCGACAACCAGAGGGGTGCTGAAGTCAAAACATATCGATATCATCCCTTGATAGAGCTCTCGAAAATAGCCGGTGAGCTGTTCCAGTCCCCGAATTTCGTGGGCGGGGTCGACAAAATGAATATCCGGACTGTAGATTTCCTCCAGGATCTCGAGATTGTTTGCGTCAAGATCGTTGTACCGGGCAAGAAACTTTTCCATCTGCTGCCTCACCATAATCTGACTCCCAATGAATGTTCTCGAATTCAGCCTCTAGAGCACCGTACCAAGAAGTGCGTCCCGTACTTTACTGTCCAGCGGATCACGCTCCCCCAGCCAGACACTCAAATACACTGCCGCAAATCCCGGAGAGACGGTGGAAACCTCGAGATTATTGTTGAATTCCAGGGTTGTTTCCTGTTTCTGGTGGTTATAACAGAGTGTGTAACTGTCCCCTTCCTGCACATCCTGATAACTTTTATGGATTTTATCTATGTCATCATGATATTTGGCTAAAATATCTTGAGAAAACTGTCGGCCAAGTGCCTCAGTCGCCGATTGAATAAGTATATCGTTTTCAATTGCAACATCATAGGTTATGTGCAGACATTTTGAAACAGTATCCTTCAGGATGTTTTGGGCCTGATCATCGCCTGATATGTATAAGCTTGCATCATACACTTTGATAAACGTAAGATAGTAACCACTCGCCTGACCAATTTTCCGCAACGTTTCTTTGAAATCAGAGGCAACAACAAGTGCAGGAGTAAACAACACAAACAAGAGTGCTTTCAACAGGGTTGGCATTAACATGAGATCCCCCCTCAATTCACTGAGCTTCTTTGCGAAAAACAATGGTTACTTCAGCGACATCTATGCCAAATTTGGAGATGGTGGCCTTGTTTAGCAACATTTCATCACTGACCAGATACATCCAGTCATCAAAGGCGACCTCCCAGGTCATTCCATCCACCTCAAGATTCATGCGATACCGCCAGTTGAGGACGTTGCCATAAACCTTACCGACAGCCGACTCAAGCACGTCCTCAGCGCGCCCGCCCACAGTATGCGAGTCGGTTTGCGTCAGCACCCATATCCGAGAGGATTTTTCGCCGTCGCTCCAGTCAAAGTGCTCTGTTAACACCAGCTGCCCCTCTGGATTGAGTTCTCCGCTTATGTCCACTTTAAATTGGCGAACAAGTACCCCCTTCCTGTCCTGAACAATCCCCCACCCTTTGCTCTTTCCGGCAAAATAGGTAAAGAGATCTAATTTTGGCGTATTGTCGCTGTATTGTGTAAGGTCTCTCTTGGTACATCCACTGATGCTCACGACGAGCAGGAGGATCATGATCCGTATTTTCATTTGCGCTCTCCGTTCCCCTTTACTCACTGTTGATCATCCGGCAGAGTCAGGGATTGTGCTGACTATGGTCTTGTCGCACTTTTACGTGTTCGTCCATGCGTCAGCTTTGACTGTTCCGCTTGAACCATGCTTGACAAGGTAACCAGCCTCTGCCCCTTTTCAATACGGGGAGAAAAGGGGCAAAGTGATAGCCAACACTATCAAAGCAGAGCGCTTACCCCTGCGCTTTCCTGGTAAAAGAGGGGGGATGCATGCTTCGATGTTCAAAGCACAGGCTGGGGGAATACTGTGCGGATTACATCAACATTTCCAAATATTTGATTAATATTTAGTGGGTAACATCTGGGAACAGAAGCCCGGATAAGGGGAAAAATCGAAAAAAACGAGATAGTTGCCACCCGATGTGGTACTGCTACCCCACGCTGGAACACTCTGGCCTTCAGCTTATACACCTCATTGCCATGCCTACGCCCAGACGACATTGCCAAAACCGCCCTCCCCTCTGCCCGCTCTGTGGGGAAAGAAAAGATTTATCTCCGGTGACCGGCGCAGACGACCGCGACTACCTGCTCTGTCCCACCTGTCACCTTATTTTTGTTACAGCTGCCGACCTGCCGACAGCCGACCAGGAACGCGAGCGCTACCAACTCCACCGTAACAGCATCGAAGATTCCGGGTATGTCCGTTTTCTGAAATCAGTGCTCTCTCCGCTGCTGCCGCAGCTCAGCCCAGAGATGCGCGGCCTTGATTATGGCTGCGGCCCCACGCCGGTACTTGCTGAAATAATGGCGCGGAGAAACTTTCGCTGCGACATCTACGATCCCTTTTTTTTCCCCAATACGCTGTCCCCTCCCTACGATTTTATTCTCTCCACCGAGTGTTTCGAACATTTTCACCACCCCCACCGGGAAATAACCCGTATCTGCTCACTGCTGGCGCCTGCGGGCTGGCTTGGCATCATGACCGAATTCTGGCAGTCACCACAAACCTTTGCCGACTGGCCCTATGCCCGGGACACCACCCATGTGGTCTTTTACCACCAAAGCACCTTGCATTTCATGACAACGCTCTTTCCACTTACTCTTCGCCACTGCGACAACCATCGCCTAGCCCTGTTTCAAAAGCGATAAATCCGCCCCCCTGACCCAAGCCACCCTTTTCTCCAGAAATAGAGCAACTTGCACCCTTCAGCCAGACGTGTTAGAGATAGAGACAGCTGTGAGTAACCTGAACCTATCCTTCTACCAACAGGTGATCTCCCATGCAGAAACCGCATTTTTTCAGCACTCTTTTTCTCCTGCTCGTTCTTTTTTCGCCCTCTGCCCAGGCAACCGCTCCAGAAGGCCAGGCAGCACTTGCCACTGCTCCACCTGAACAGACCGCGCAGCCCCCAGAGTCCCCCCCGCCCGGGGTTATCGATCAGCTCAAGGAGCTCCCCGCCGAAGTCCCCACCCCCATCAACACTGAAAAAATTGACCGGGCAGGCGAAGAGTTTGGCCAAAAAATTCATTCTGCAACGCAGAAACTCGAGCCCTTTCTAGGCTCCTGGATCAACGCCCAACCCGTCTGGGATATATCCTGGTCGCTCATGGGCAGCTGCCTGCTCCTTCTGCTTCTTGTCCTTCTCCTCGAGCGACTTCTCCATTTTCTCATCGCTCGCTGGCTTGCCCGACGCAAAAACGAATCCCAGGAGCACAACTGGGCCAGCCTCCTGGTTCGAGGAATTGCCAAACCTCTCTCCCTGTTTCTTATCGTTTACGGCGCCTACGGTGCCCTCTCCCCTCTCTTTCCTTTTCTCCTGCGCCAGAACGTTGGGGAACGAATCTACCTTGCCCTAAGCTGGGGCACCGACCTGGCCGGCTCCATCGGGGCTCTTTGGTTTGTCTACCGCCTGGTACAGCTTGCCAGCAGACAGCTCATCGCTTGGGCCAAAACACAGCAGGGCTGGTTTGGCACCCTGCTCACCCTGATTGGACAGCGCTCCCACGCTGCCATCAACCTGCTGGTGCTGGTGCTCTTCTGTCGCCTGATCAGCCCCCTTTTCGCGCCTGGCCCCACCACCCACGCCATCATTGGCCAGATTTTTGGTTTATTGATGATTTTCACCATCTCCTGGCTCACCATCCAGGTTCTCCACAGCGTTGAAGAAGTTGTGCTCCGTCACTATCGTATGGATGTTGAGGACAATCTCGCTGCGCGGAAGATGCACACCCAGGTCCAGTTTATCAAGCGCATGGCCATAACCCTGGTTATTGTCCTTGCCGGCGCCACCATGCTGATGCTCTTTGACAAGGTGCGTCAGCTCGGAACCTCGATTCTGGCCTCCGCAGGAATTATCGGACTCATGGTTGGCCTGGCGGCCCAGCGCTCGATCTCCAATATTCTGGTGGGAGTACAGATCGCCCTCACCCAGCCTATTCGGCTCGATGATGTGGTTATTGTTGAAAATGAATGGGGCCGCATCGAAGAGATCACAACCACCTACGTAGTGGTCAAGTTATGGGATCTTCGCCGGCTGGTGGTCCCAACCACCTATTTTACCGAAAAACCTTTCCAGAACTGGAGCCGGGGTTCTGCCGAGATTTTAGGGACGGTTTTTCTCTATACAGACTACACAATCCCCGTTGCCCGCATTCGCGAGAAACTGCGATTAATTCTTGAGGATTCTCTCTGGTGGAACGGCAAGCTCAGTGCAGTCCACGTGACCGGCACCAGCCCCCAGGGCATGGAATTACGTATCCTTATCAGTGCCGATAACGCTGGAGCGGCCTGGGACCTGCGCTGCCATATCCGCGAACAGATGGTCACCTTCCTTCAAGAGGAATACCCGGAGTCCCTTCCCCGACTTCGAGCGGAACTCCATTCACCTTCTGAAAAATCGGCAGATCAACCAGCAGCGCGCACCAAGCCTTGAAGACCGGCAGAGGCCGCATTCTTCAGGGTGCACCACCTCTGTCTTTAAGAGCAAATGCACAATTCGCCCAATCAACACATAATCACTTCTTTCCCCCGCACCGACATGCTGCACTGCATCCCCTGATTTAGGAGGTCTCTTGCCCCTAAAACCTAAGGAAAGCTGGCAAAAAGAGAACCAGGTCAGATCCACCCTCTCAAAAAAAATTGTCAGTTTTATGCCCTGAATTCCAGATTTTCACTTGTTGAATGTTTTGTTTAGCGTGTATGTTCGCAGCGTCTCAAGTACGTGTAACATCTTAAGGGCACCTTGAATTTTGCTCTCGTCGCCTTCCCGGCAACGTGCTCATGTTCGTCCCAGGGGGATATGCTTGCATATGCTCAAGGGATTTCTCTGTGCTTACAACAATGAGCAGTCTTTTATTCAAGTCCCCAATTGTGATGGCTTCGTAAAAAGTCGAAAAAACAAAACCTGGCCTCAATAAATTTAGCATGTTACGAAGCTCGGGACGTCGTTCACGAGGCTTTTTACGAGAACGACAATTGTGCTGGCTTCGTAATCAAGTCAACATTCTCTCCAGGCAACAGTACTCGATCTGGGAGTTACGAAGCTCCAAATATCGTTCTCCAGTTATTCCACCAGAACGACAACTATTAACCCTCAACCCACCGCGGTTGCTGCCATGGAGTTCCCGCATGCCCTCTGAACAACATTCACTGGAGGCTATCCTCAGCCAGTATGCGCAGGGCCGAGACAGCCTCATCCCCCTGCTGCAGGAAATTCAGGAACAGTTTCAATATCTTTCCCCCGAGGCGATCACCGCCGTTGCGGCTCACCTGAAACTTTCTGAAAACGATGTCTACGGTGTTGCCACTTTTTACGCCCAGTTTCGTTTTGTCCCGCCTGGCCTGCACCATATCAAGGTCTGCGAAGGAACCGCATGCCATGTCCGTGGCTCGGACCGCATTCTCGAATCCATTTCCCGCTCAACAGGTATCGCTCCCGGGCAGACCAGCGAAGACGGCAAATTCAGCCTGGAACGGGTGGCCTGTTTTGGTTCCTGCGCCCTGGCACCGGTCGTGGTTGTGGATGATAAGGTTTACGGGCGTATGACCGCCCCTAAAACGCAAAAGCTCATTGAGGAGAAGAAATGAGTTTTACAGCGCGACAACAACAGGCCAAGGCTCAATGGGAAACGTTTACCCAGCCCGGACGTCTACGGATTTTGCTTGGATCCGCCACCTGTGGACGTGCCGCAGGCGCACTTGAGGTCAAACAGGCCTTTGCTGAGGCCCTTGCCTCCGCCAACCTCACTGAACTCACCGATGTGGTTGAGGTCGGCTGCCTGGGTATGTGTTATGCGGAGGTCCTGGTTGAGCTGCGCGGTCCTGACGGCAAGCGCGTTCTTTACCAGGGAGTGGAACCGCGCCATGCAGAGCAGCTGGTCCAGGCTCAGCTGGTTCACGGCGAGGTGTACGCACCGCTTGCCCTGGCCATGATGGAGGGGGAGGATTCCACGATCCCCTCCTTTGCTGACCTTCCCATGATCGCGCCCCAGGTGCGGGTGGTTCTGCGTAACTGCGGCATCATCGATCCGACCGACATCGACCATTATCTGGCCCGTGGCGGCTACAGCGGCATGGCGCGAGCTTTTGCGCTTGGCCCGGATCAGGTTATTGAAGAGATGAAAAATTCCGGCCTGCGCGGTCGTGGTGGCGCAGGCTTTCCCACAGGCGTGAAATGGGGCTTTGCCCGCAGTTCAGTGGCCGACCAAAAGTACGTCATCTGTAACGCCGATGAGGGGGACCCGGGTGCCTTCATGGATCGCTCGGTTCTGGAAGGTGACCCGCATGCAGTACTGGAAGGACTGCTGATCGCTGGCTTCGCCATCGGTGCCAGCATCGGTTATATCTATTGCCGCGCTGAGTATCCGCTCGCCATTGAACGATTGCAGGCGGCAATTGAGCAGATGCGCAGCGAAGGATTCTTAGGCAGCAATATTCTTGACTCAGGCTTTGATTTTGAGATCAAAATCAAAAAGGGCGCCGGTGCCTTTGTCTGCGGAGAGGAAACCTCGCTGATGCAGTCCATTGAGGGCAAACGCGGTATGCCGCTCTCCAAACCGCCCTTTCCTGCCGTTTCCGGTCTCTTTGGCAAGCCTACCAACATCAACAATGTCGAGACCCTGGCGGCAGTCTCCGCCATCATGGAAAAAGGTGCCGACTGGTACACCGAATACGGCACGGAAAAGAGCCGTGGCACCAAGACCTTCGCCCTGGCGGGCAAGATCACCCGCACCGGTCTGATCGAGGTTCCCATGGGGATAGCGCTCTCGACCATCATTGAGGATATCGGTGGCGGAGTACTCGATGGCAAGCCCTTCAAGGCGGTCCAGACCGGCGGTCCTTCGGGTGGCTGTATTCCTGCCCAGTTCATTGATCTGGCGGTTGATTACGAGCACCTGGCCGAGGTGGGGTCGATTATGGGTTCCGGAGGTATGATCGTCATCGACCAGGAATCCTGCATGGTCGATATGGCCCGCTACTTTCTCACCTTCACCGAGAACGAGAGCTGCGGCAAGTGTGTCCCCTGCCGGATGGGAACCCAGCACCTGCTGCGGATTCTCACCGCGATTACCCAAGGCAAAGGGACCATTGAGCAGATCGAGACCCTGCGCAAAATCGGCGACACCATGAAAAAGGCCTCGCTCTGCGGCCTGGGCCAGACAGCAGCCAATCCCGTTCTGACAACGCTTCGCTACTTTGAAGACGAGTACCGGGCACACATTGAGGACAAACGCTGTCCCGCCGGTGCCTGTCGCGCGCTCATTAGCTTCAGTATTAATGGTGATAAATGTACCGGTTGCGGTGCCTGTAAACGCGCCTGCCCGGTTGAGGCCATCGTTGGCGAGAAAAAACAGCCCCACAAAATTGACGAAAGCCTCTGCATCCAGTGCGGCTCTTGTCGCCAGGTTTGTAAGTTTGGTGCTGTTGAAATACAGTAAACGTTGAATACAAACTATCCCCGGTCTGGTCAGGCTGACAAGTGCTGCATGGCCCAATGCTTCCATCACCGGGATGAGATATACGTTGAATCAAGGAGATCACATGGGCAGCATCAGTTTGACCATTGACGGACGAACCGTTGAGGTCGATGAAGGCACGACGGTTCTTGAAGCCGCCCGCAAGGCCGGGATTACCATACCGACTATCTGTGCCCACAAAGACCTGAACCCGTACGGCGCCTGCCGTATCTGCGTTGTCGAAATCAAGGGTGTACGCGGCTATCCCACCTCATGTACCACCCCAGCCACCGAGGGGATGCAGGTGACCACCCAGTCAGAGCCATTAACCGAGTTGCGCAACCGGACCCTGGAGCTGATGTTCTCCGGCCACCCCAACAGCTGTCTGGTCTGCGTCCATCGCGAGGCCTGCGAGCAGTACCGGCCAACCGCCACCAAGGCGGCACGCTCCACCCGCTGCGGTTTCTGTGCCAACCGCGATGAATGCGACCTGCGGGAAATGGCACTCAAGGCCGGGAGCAATGAGCTGCACCTGCCCACACTTTATGCCTCTTACAACCTGGAGCGCGACGATCCCTTCATGGATCGCGATTACAATCTCTGCGTGCTCTGCGGCCGCTGTTGGCGTATCTGCGAAAAAATCCATGGTCAACCCGCGATCTCGATCATCAACCGGGGAAAATGGGCTCGGATCGGGACCGCCTTTGATAAGAGCCATATCTTTTCCGGCTGTACCTTCTGTGGAGCCTGTATTGACATCTGCCCCACCGGCACCCTGACCGACCGCTTTGCCCGCTGGCAGGGCAAACCCGAACAGGAGATCAGCTCCACCTGCCAGCTCTGTCCGGAGGGCTGCTCTGTGGTTGCCCAGGTCAAGGAAGGACGACTGCTGGCCTATACCATGACCGAGTTCAGCAAAGAGGCTGGCCTCTGCGCCCTGGGCCGTTTTGGTGCGGCGCAAATTCTCGCCAATGCCAACCGTCTTACCCGTCCCCTGGTTCGCGAGGGTGAGGATCTCATCCCCATGGACTGGCTCGGAACGCTTGAAACCGCTGCTGCCGAACTGGCCAAGCACCGTGGAAAGATCGCGGTAGTGGCCAGTGAATCCAGCTCCCGTGAGGATCGGCATCTCTACGGTCAACTGGCATCACAGCTTGGTGGCCAACTGATCACCCTGGCAGTCAATCAGGCAGCAGATGTTGCACAAATCCTGGATCTGGAAAAAGCGGCGCAACAGGGAAACATCACCGCAGTTATCGTCGGGGGGAATCTGGTTCCAATTTCTCTGATCAACACAGTGAAGTGCTCCGTGATTATCGACGCCCTGCCCTCGCAGATCTCCGAGGCAGCAAGCATCGTTTTACCGACGGCAATCCTCTCAGAGGCGGGCGGCACCTTTCGCAATGCACAGTGTCGCATCAAACCCATGGCCGGTTGCAGCCGCGCGCCCGGTGATGCTCAGCCCGAATGGCACATTCTCTGTTCCCTTGGACAGGCCCTGAACCTGCGCGGCTTTGAGCACACCTCGGTGGCTGGCATCACTCCGGCCATTGTGGACGATCCTCCACCAGCGCCCATCCCCGGCAATCCTCGCCAGAACGTGCGTGATCTGGCCACCCACTTTCGTGGGCATCTGCTGGCGGACATTCTCCCCTCTCTTTCAGCCTTTGACCTGCCCAGCACTCCCAAAAAAGTGGTTGCCGAGCCAACAGGTCCGGGATTTGCCATTACCGAGAAAAAAGAAATCGCCCCGAACATGCATTTCTTCAAGGTGGTGGCGCCCCAGGTGGCTAAATTTGCTCAGCCGGGCCAGTTTGTCATTCTCATGGCTCAAGAGACCTCGGAACGCTCGCCCTTTACCCTGGTGGATTGGGACGCGGAGGCGGGCACCATCTCGCTGGTGATTGAAGAGGTGGGGCGCTCCAGCCGGGAGCTTGCATCGCTCGCGGCTGGTGAAACCATGGCCCATGTCAGCGGCCCGCTGGGGCTGCCCCTTGAAATCGAAAACAGAGGCACCGTGGTTTTGGGTGGCGGCTGCTACGGCATCGGCGCTATCTATCCTTTGGCACGGGCACTGCGCCAGGCCGGGAATCGGGTTATCTGCGCTATTGAGGCCAGCTCCAGTTATCTGCTCTACATGCAGGAGCAACTTGCCACGGTTTGTGATGAGCTGATCATCGCCACCAAAGATGGCAGTGAAGGCATTCGTGGCGGTATTCAGGAGGTCATCGCCCAGGTGGCTGCTCGCGAAGAGGTTCACCAGTTTATCGCCATTGGCTGCACCTTTATGATGCGGATGGCGACTGCGGTCTCCAAAGAATTGGCCATTCCCACCCTGGTGGCGCTGAATCCGATCATGGTGGACGGCACCGGCATGTGCGGCGCCTGCCGTGTTTCCATCGGCGAGGAGACCAAGTTTGCCTGTGTGGACGGTCCGATCTTTGACGGCCACGCCATTGACTGGGATGAATTGGCCTCAAGGCGCAGCGCCTATGCGCGTCAGGAAGTTCAGGCGCTCTCTCAACAGGTCGATCTGTCAGCGCTGATGCATCAGGCGCATGGGAACAACTGCAGCTGCGGGCACTAACGAATTGGAGTAAAACAATGACAACCAACGATACCACGGCTGAGCAGACCCCATCCCCGAAAAAAGGCCGGGCAAAAGTTCCGCGCCAGCCCATGCCGGAGCAGGATCCGCGTCGGCGTCGGACCAACTTTGAAGAGGTACCCCGGGGCTACAGCGAAGAGACCGCCATGCTCGAGGCCTCGCGCTGCATTCAGTGTAAGAAACCCGGCTGCGTGGATGGCTGCCCGGTTTCCATTCATATCCCCTCGTTTATTAAAGAGATCGCCAGCGGTAACTTTGTGGGCGCCTTGGTCAAACTTAAAGAGCATACGGCCCTGCCTGCGGTTTGTGGGCGTGTCTGCCCCCAGGAGAGCCAGTGCGAGTCGCGCTGTATTCTGGGCAAAAAAAGCGAACCCGTGGCCATTGGCCGCCTGGAGCGTTTTGCGGCTGATTATACCCGGAAACACGGTGGTATGCCTGATCCCCTCAAGGCACCGGCAACAGGAAAAAAAGTGGCCATCGTCGGTGCGGGGCCTGCAGGAATCACAGTGGCCGGAGAACTTGCCCGCTGGGGCCATGAGGTCGTCATGTTCGAGGCGCTGCACCTGGCTGGCGGCGTGTTGATGTACGGCATTCCCCAGTTTCGTCTGCCCAAAGAGATTGTCCAGTACGAGGTCAACAGTCTCAAAAAGTTAGGGGTGACCATCCACACCGACTACGTCATCGGCAAGTCGGAAACCGTGGATCAGTTGCTTGCAGAAGGTTTTGACTCTGTTTTTATCGCCACCGGTGCGGGACTGCCCATGTTTCTGGGCATTGAAAATGAAAACGCCATCGGCGTCTTCTCCGCCAACGAATTTCTCACCCGGGCCAACCTGATGCGGGCCATTGACTTTCCCCGCTTTGCCACCTCGCCCATCCGCCCCCATCGGGCAGTAACCGTGGGTGGTGGCAACGTGGCAATGGATGCCGCCCGCACCGCGCTGCGGCTGGGTGCGGATTCAGCCATCGTTTACCGCCGTTCCAAGGCGGAGATGCCTGCCCGTGATGAAGAAATCCATCACGCCGAAGAAGAAGGGGTCGAGTTTCATATGCTCACCAACCCAAAACGCATCGTGATTGACGAGCAGAATCGGGTCACCGGAGTGGAATGCCTCAAGATGGAGCTGGGCGAACCGGATGCCTCCGGCCGCCGTCGTCCGGTCACGGTTGAGGGCAGCGAGTATATTGTCCCGGCAGATACAGTGATTGTGGCCATCGGTAACCGCCCCAACCCACTGGTCCCCCAGACATCCCTGGAAATCGAGACCTCTCGCTGGGGCACCATTAACACCGATGATGACTCCATGATGACCTCCAAGCTCGGTGTTTTCGCCGGCGGCGATATCGTCTCCGGTGCCGCCACGGTCATCAGCGCCATGGGCCAAGGAAAGAAGGCGGCCTTCTACATGCACCGCTACCTGATGGGCGTTGATCCGCCCCAGGCATGAAAAACAACAACCTCATTGTTCAGGCGGCATCACTTTCCGCTGCCGCCTGTTTTCTTCCTTCCCCGAAGAGGGTGTCGTCCTCCTCTGCCCCCCTTTTTCCCCCTTTCTCCTCCCGGCCTTGACAGATATATTTTCTGTGCTGTTTAAACGCCAAAGAACAGACGGAGCAACTCAGTTCCTGAGTTTACAGAATATTTTTTTGTCAACGCACGTAAATGCGATAAAATATCCTTTGTTCAAGCAAATACAATCTGCCACCACCAGCAAGGGACCCGATAATGAAAAAAATCCTCCTTTTTGCGTTCCTCCTCCTGAATGTTCTGAGCCTTTGCAGAGAGCAGACAGTGGCTTTCGCAGCGAAGGATGATCCGGAGCCAAAGCTTACCTCCGAGGATTGCCTCACCCTCTGCACCCAGCTCAGGGACCTCTGTGCTGAAGATGTTGCCAGTGACAACACCGTAGGCCGCGACCTTGAAAATGGCATTTTGGAAGAGTCGTCCTGCCTGCTCATGTGTGGAGCCGACTGGACCCAGGAAACTGCCGACTGTATCGATGCTGCAGACTCCTGCGCCCAAATTTTTGACGAATCACCCTACTGCGCGAAGACAGATGATGCGGGAGAAATTACTACGCCTACGGAGGCGGGATCCGGCTGTCAGAAAGCCTGTCGGAATTATGCAAAATGCGCGGGGTACGGCGATGGAGCCACGTCCGAGGATACAGAGGCCGCCTATCAGAGCTGTCTTCAGGTCTGTCCAAGTTGGACGCCGACCACCCAGCAGTGTATGGCCTCCACGCCTATTCACCCCCCCGTCGACTGTGCGGCCCAATCTATGTGCATGTTCAGCTCGTTCCAGAACATGATTCCACAGAGGTGATTCAAGACCATATATTATAACCCTAGAAAGCTCTTCCATTCTGCCTAACGAGTTGAGCTATTGGCTCGTAAACTCTGCACAAAAAATGAATAATATATCCCACCAATTCCCTGATGATTGGAATATTTTTTGCATAAATTTTCATGGTTTTTTGATAATAAAACAGAACAATTCATATTTATTATAAATAAATGAAATCTATATCATTAATAATCATTACCATCGAGCTACTTGCACTAGGTGTAACGAATACAACTAATGCAGCATTTATCGAACTAGCTGAGGGCTCGGGCTATTTTCTAGATGATCACACAGGCATCATTCTTGATACTCATTTGCAATATCAATATGGGCTCACTTTTCAAGAAAAAGAAACATCTATCGCCAATCACATCATCTATTTTGATCTAAATTCAGATGGTATAGACGACAAGTTAACCTCCGAAACTTACAGCCTTTATTGGATGATGGTATCCTATGGCACTCTAGTCGAGAGCTGTGCGCAATACTGGGAATACCAGTCTGCTGAATTCTTCAATTTCATTTCGGAATATAATGCATCCTTCATCCCCACTGAATATCAACATTTCCAAGCAAGTGGGAATAAAAATCCCCTCTATGAAATAGGAGCTATTTCTCCCTATGCATTAAACCATAATGCAGTGAGCTACACCTCTAACGGGGGGATACTCTATGATACTGAGTTCACAAAAAATATATTTTTAACAACCCAAGTGCATGTTGTGTATGGAGTACCAGTCCCGGAACCATCGACGTTTCTACTCTGGGGAACCGGATTAACAGCTCTTGCTGGCTTAAGACGGCAGAAAAAAAGGAAATATTCCATAAATCCGGAATATCAAGCACCACATAAACTGATCGACAGAGCTGGACCTTCAGCTCACAGTTCGTTGAGCCCCCGAGAAAATGACATTCATTCAATGAGGGGAGCCTCCGTGTAGTGGTTACCCAGGAGACAAGACTTTTCAGTGTGGCAATAATCGAGCTCACAAGCTACAGGCCCTGGGCAGACGTTCACCTGCTCCATGGGCTGGCACCTCCCCCCCTCCCAGACACAAACCAAGATCCAGCAAGATATCTTCCCCACTGTTACCATTGACAAAAAATTCCGGAAATTTCTCCGAATAAACGTTTTTCTGAATAAGCGGCTATCAAGGATGTTGCATTGAAGATAAATGAGCGTGCATTGTTGAATAAGGAGCGACCCACTCCAACCTTCTGGAACGATAGGAAAATAGACTAACAAGGCTTAAAACAATTAGGGTGTCTTGGATACTGTGGAGTATTCCAGACTCCGAGAATACCATGTTATGCGTGACGCCGGGATTGACAGAACAAGCAATTATTCAAGATTCCCATGTAGGCGTTGCAAAGCCCGCTAAATCAGCTCGCTTTTGTGAAAAAATCCCAACTGTTTATCCTCAGATCACCCCGCCCCTCGGCAAGGGCAACACAGACGTGATCATCAAGAGGGCCAGCGCCGCCGCTTGACGAAGGCCGCCCCACAAATCGTTCCCCTTTCTCTTACATTCTCTCCAGAATCTCGCGAATTTTTTTCCCCAGATCTTGTTCCGAAAAGGGTTTGGGGATAAAATCAACCCCATCATCCAAAACACCGTGGTGCGCAATGACGTTCGCTGTATACCCCGACATATATAAACACCTGATGTCAGGATGAAGCTTCAGAACCTCTCCTGCCAGATCCCGGCCGTTCATGTTGGGCATAATCACATCGGTTACGAGCAGATCTATCTTTTGCTCACAAGTTCGAGCAAGCAACAGCGCTTGATCTGGGCTGCCAGCTGAGATTACCGAGTACCCCAACTCCTGGAGCATCATCTCTATCAGTTCAAGAATGGCCGGTTCATCTTCAACCACAAGAATCGTTTCATTCCCGCGCTGTATTGGTGGATTTGCCTTCAAAGGAAGCTCTGAAAGGTCCTCTGCGGGATGATACGGCAGATATACCCGCATGGTAGTCCCCTGCAGTACTTCACTATAGGCGTTGATGAATCCGTTATTCTGTTTCACAATCCCGTACACCGTGGCCAAGCCAAGACCGGTTCCCTTGCCAGCTGCCTTGGTGGTATAAAAGGGCTCAAATATGTTCTCCAGGGTCTCAGCTTCCATACCGCAGCCCGTATCACTGACGGCCAGGAAGACATATTCTCCTGCCTTACAGTACACATGCTTGGTGCAGTAGGTCTCGTCAAAGACAGCGATCCCTGTTTCAATGGTTATCTTTCCTGTGTTAGAGATCGAATCACGTGAATTGACACAGAGATTCACCAGGATCTGGTTGATCTGACCAGGATCCATCTTGACACTCAAGACATCTTCAGCAGGAAACCAGCCAAGTTCGATATCTTCACCAATGAGTCGTTGCAGCATTCGTATCATTTCAGAAATGCTGTGATTGAGATCAAGAATTTTAGGGGCGATGGTCTGCTTTCTGGCAAAGGCAAGGAGTTGCCCTGTCAGATCAGCCGACCTTTCCCCAGCCTCTTTAATGCGTTCAATTCGGGAGTATAACGGGTCACTCTTTTCCATCTGCATCATGGCCAGGTCGGTGTGGCCGATAATCACGCTGAGCATGTTATTGAAATCATGGGCAACGCCTCCGGCAAGCCTACCTATTGAGTCCATTTTCTGCGCTTGAGTTAACTGTTTTTGCAACTCCTCAGTTTCTGCTTCTGCTCGCTTTTGCTCAGTAATCTCAATTCCTATCCCCATTAAATAGCGTTTCCCCTGCGACTCGAAACGAATGCCCGTCAAAAGGAATGGTAGAACCTCCCCGCTTTTCGTTAAGAGATCAGCCTCAATTGAGGCTCTCCCCGTGCTCATCACATTGTCGATGGCCGCAAGAACATCATTTTCAAACTTGGGTGCATGCCAAGAGGTCACGTGGCGTCCTTTAATTTCGCCGTCCTCATAGCCCAGAAGCGACTCATGTTCCTTATTCCATAAAATCAATTCCAGCTCGGGATAGGAGTAGAGATAAAAAATACCGGGCAGACTTTCCAGAATGGATTTTGAGAGCAACTGCTCCTCCAGCAAGGCGTTTTCGGTACGCCTGCGCTCTGCCACCTCATGGCCTAAGAGTTCTTTGGTCTTTTGCAGCTCTTCGGTTGCTTGACTGAGCTGCGTTGCCAAACTGGCTGTTAACTCTTCTAAGTATTGATTGCGCTTAATGAGTTCCTGCATTGAAGACATTCCGCTCCTACAAAACTGATGATTACAGGCATTGCCCGCTTGCAATGCGCCCTGGTCGCCCCCGAGCCCATGGAGAATTTCCTCGCCACTCTCTCTGATTCCATGTCCCTAGGCAGAACTGGACTGCTCACGGATTCAGGTGGAGATATCTGAAAAGATTTGGACCTACTGAAATTATTTATAGTCAAAATCAGGCAGGGGCAATTCAGGAAGGGACGGTGGCGAACAGAACGGAGCGAATAGACGGGAAGATGGAGTGAGCAGCGGAACCACTGCCGAAATGAAAACAAATTGCCACCCTAATCATGTTCTCACGCAGGACAAAAGACTGAACCTTATTTTTCACTCTCGATTAGTCGATCTTCCCCATTTCCTTCAACAGCGCCATAATGTGGGTGACCTCCCCGGCTGCCATTGTTCCGCCAAGGGAAATTGCGACCGCACAGCTCTCCAGGATCTCATCAACGGTTGCTCCAAGATGCAATGCTTCTTCTGTTTGATAGAGCATGCAGGCTCGGCATCCGCTCACGAGAGCACCCACCATGGCCATCAATCTCTTTTCTTTGCCTTTAACCGTTCCATCTTTGTAAATTTCACCGTGAAACTGATCATAGAGATCCGCAACCTCGGGCATGAGTTTGTTGTATTTTTCCCAGTTCTCGCCGATTTGTTGGGCAATTGCCATTTGTGATTCAGGCATAGCTGTTCTCCTTCTGTTTATCTATCAACTGTATCGTCAGGGAAACAATATTCAAGATCAAGATATTTGACCAACTAATGTTTTTTGTTTATAGCATAAGCATGTCTAATACCTTAAACACAGCTCAACTCACTCCAGACCTGCTGCGTTCATTTCTTGTCGCAGCCGATACAGGGAGTTTTACGCGGACGGCCGCCCTTGTGCACCGAACACAGGCAGCGGTCAGCATGCAGATAAAAAAACTGGAAGAAGACCTGGAATGTACGCTCTTTAAGCGTGAAGGCAGGGGCGTCAGCTTAACGGCAGAAGGAGAAATACTTTACCGTTACTCAGCAAAGATGCTTGCGTTACACGATGAAGCCCTTATCGCGGTCTCTGCCCCTCGATTAAATGGCATGGTGCGGCTTGGGGCTCCAGACGATTACGCGATGAAACATCTTCCCGGCATTCTGCAAGAGTTTTCCGTCAATCAGCCCCAGGTACAGGTTGATGTCTTCTGTGACGACACCCCGCATTTGACTGAAATGCTCAACAACGCTCAGCTTGATCTGATCATTGCGACAGACCAGAGGCCCAACGAATACGCATCGCCTCTGGAGCTGACCTGGATGCTCCCCGAACGCATGGAACCTGCGGGGCTTGAAATCCTGCCCCTGGCTCTCTTTCACCCCGTCTGCTGTTACCGTGATAACGCGCTGAAAGCACTTGAAAAGGCAGGACGAAAATACCGCATCGCCTATGGAAGCCCCAGCCTGGCCGGGCTGTTGGCGGCAGTCCAGGGAGGTTTAGCCATAGCGGCCGTCACCACCGATACAACCGCCAAAGGCTGTCGTCACGCCCGCCCTTCTGATAATTTGCCCGCAATACAATCCGTTTACATCAATCTTAAATTCACACCTGGTACGAACTCGGACGTTGTGACTACACTGGGACGGTTTATTGCGAAGGGATTGGATATTGTTCTTTGAAAATCTTGTGTAATACAAATGAAACCAATTACGAGGCGTTGTGAGGTGAGTTCTCAGAGCCTTTAAAAGTTACGATATCCTGCCAGGTCAGGTTGTACTTACTCAGGTATTTGAGCAACCTGTCTGAGTCGTTGACGGTTTTTTTCTTCTGGCGGGAGACCTGAAACAATGCCCTGCCAGCATCGGCCAGACTCACGGATTTCAGGCAGGTCTCGATGACCGCCTCCAGGGTCTTCTGGTCGAAGAGATCAAGTTGATCGACCTTCTCCTGCCCGATGAGCCTGCCTAAGGATGTCTTGACTGTATCGGTCGCAGTGCTCTCCCCCCAGGCCGAGCGTAATTCCGCAATCTCTTCTCCTGCCTCCTTGGCTGTAATTCTTCCTTCCTGTGCCAAGGTTGCCATTCGAATTACGGCGCCGCCCAAGTCACGGAAATTACCCTTCCAGCTCATAATCGAAAATAGGCTCAAGGGAGCTTGAGGCAACTTTTTCAATTTTTTCAATCAAGGTATTGAATGCAGGATTTCTGGTGGCGATCCCTGACTTCAAAAAAGAAACCTGAATCCGTGAGAAATATCGTCACTACGCTCCTGCTGAAACCGGGTGGCGATGCTGTCATAGCGGGAAAGATTAAGATCAATAATCGAATAGGTCCCGGACGGCAGACTCTAGCACCCACGCCCCGGCCCACTCTGAATCAGCTTTCCGGGAAAATATCGCGCCTCGGTGAGCAAGAAAAGGCAGATCTGAGCGACATGGGTGCCGGTGGTAATGTGTATCAGATACTCATCGTCCCCTGTAAACGTGTACCCTATTGAAAAATCATGGAGAGCAGAGATGATACAAGTAATCGGTTCAGAGAATAAGCCCATCAAGATGTGGCTTGACGATATAGATGAACAGGCCCTGGCCCAGGCCCGCAACCTCGCCAATTTGCCGTTCACATTCAAACATGTCGCCATTATGCCGGATGCACACTGCGGGTACGGCATGCCCATTGGTGGAGTTCTGGCCACCAAAGGGGTGGTCGTTCCCAATGCTGTCGGTGTCGATATTGGATGCGGAATGTGTGCCATACAAACATCCCTCACCCGCATTGAACGCAACCAACTGACGCAAATTTTAGGTGCGCCCTCTTCAGGCAAAGGCATTCGAGGTTTGATCCCGGTGGGATTCAAGCATCACAATCGTGCCCAGGACCAAACGCTGATGCCGGACAGAGAAAAAATAGATGGAATCGCCGGAGGAAGAGTCAGGAAACTGTATCAGAGCGCGTTAAAGCAAATTGGCACTCTGGGCGGAGGCAATCACTTCATCGAGCTTCAACAAGGCAGCGATGGGCACATCTGGATCATGATCCACTCCGGCAGCAGAAACCTTGGGCTGAAAGTGGCAGAGCACTACAACAGACTCGCTGTCTCACTCAATGCTCTATGGCAGACCAGTGTCCCACGCAAATGGGACCTAGCCTTTCTTCCCATGGAGACAGCGGAGGCGAAAAATTATCTGGCTGAAATGCAGTTTTGCGTCGAGTTTGCCCTGGCCAATCGGCAACTCATGATGATGCGGGTGCAGCAGGTCATAGACGATATCGTTGGCAATGTCAGTTACGCTCCCCCGATTAACATTGCGCATAACTATGTCGCCTTTGAGCATCATTTCGGTGAAAACGTACTCGTCCACCGAAAAGGCGCCACCAAGGCCGCCGATGGAGCATTAGGCATTATTCCAGGATCCCAGGGAACCTGCAGTTATATTGTCCGCGGCAAAGCAAACCCGGAGAGTTTCACCTCATGCAGTCATGGGGCTGGCAGGGTTCTGGGGCGCAAACAGGCCCAGCGCGAATTGGACCTTGCCACCGAAAAGCAACGACTGGATAAGCTCGGCATTATCCACGGATTACGCACGATCAAAGATCTGGATGAGGCCACCGGAGCATATAAGGATATAGACAAGGTCATGAAAAACCAGCAGGATCTAGTTGATATTGTAGTACAATTAACCCCCTTGGCCGTCGTCAAAGGGTAAGAGGCAGGCTATGTGCAATCCGAGCAACCATACGCTGACGAATATTGAAGTTATTTAGATTTTTCTACATGTGCTGGTTTCAATTTCCCAGCTCACCGAATTGTGTTGGGAAATCTCGGTGCAGTGAGCATGGCTGATTGTCCGATGAAACACGATACGTAAAAATGAAAAAAGAATTGTAGTTTTGAAAGAGTAGATTTAACGTGCGTTCTCTACAGAGATGTACCAGACAACCTATTTTCACAGGTACATCATGATACTAAAATAGTTGGCAATACAAAAACATGATTAAATTAATTGAAATATGCCCAGATTTTCCTGAATGGCCAGAGAGATGGATGGGAGATGAAAAAGATTTTGAGTACGGGCAGGAACTCCTCGAAGCAATGAGGCCCTTTGCAGAATCTCTAGCAAATAGCAACTTGACACAAAAGACTATAAAAAAGCACCTATCTAACCTCTGGCTTCTTGGTGGAGAAATAATTAGAGATGCAAGTATAGAAAATGAATATTCACTTTCAGCTTTCAAAAAACTCCAGAGCACAGTCGGTGAAGATGGCGGCCCATACAGCAGGCATTTAGATAGCGAATCAGAAATCAAATCGTTTGATAGTACTTGCCGAAAGCTGCACAAGTTTTTGGAAAAAACAGAACTATAAATGCCAACCTGCATATCAAGCAGACCGATAAGACATCGGTTGCAAGTATCTGGGCCTCTATTGGCTGCTTATTCGTGGCGTTCAGACCCACCATACCTCTTGTCTTTCATGACTCATTGGAACAATGTTTACTCGGCTCCGCCCCAAAAATAATCAGGAAGTATCTCAAGCTTTGCCTGTGCAGAACAAAGAGAGATTATGTCCCCATAATGGAAGATTGCTCTTCTTTTTTTTCAGATAATTGATCGCAAGAGCGAAGTACACCGGTAAATAATGAACGTTTTCCTATTCTGATCTCCCCTATGCTCAGGTGCACCTCGCGCAAGGTGCCTTCTTTGGTGAGCAGCTCAACCTTACGCCCGGTGCCTATTACTTTGGCGATTCCTGTTTGCAGGTAGCGATTGATGTAGCCTTTATGATGAGTGCGGTGGGGGGGAGGTATGAGCACGTCAATTTTCTGGCCGATTAACTCTTCTGCGGTATAAGCAGCCAGGTCGGTGATGGCAGTGTTGATAGCGAGAATGCACCCGGATTCATCAATGACGATCATGGGGTCGCTATGATGCCCAGCCTGGTTAAACAGCAGCCCACCGCTGAGAGCTGAGCGTGCGGCTGTATCAACGGTGTCCGTCATATCCACGGCGATGCCGGTTATGCGAGTAACCTTACCCTCGTCGTTGAACCCGGCCACGCCGACCTGTTTGATGACCCGTTCCTTGCCATCAGGCCGAACGATACGATGAATAACCTCGTAATCGTCTCCTTGCTCAATGGCCGTACTCACTGTTTCCAAAACGGTCTTGCGGTCATCTTCTTGAATGCATTCAAGAAATGCCTCATAGGATCTCCCCAGTCCATACGGTTCGTAGCCTAGCAGTCGCTCCAGGCTTCCTGCGAAGACCATGGTCCCGGTGACGACATTCCATTGCCAACTGGCAAACTCGGCGATTTCCTCGGCTATCTGCAGTCGCGCTTCGCTTTCCTCCAGTTTTTTTTCGGCATCGACTAACTCAGTCACCTCAATCAGAGTGAGGACAACGCCAGCAAAGGTCTGTGGCGCAATGTGATAAGGGAGAATACGCATAAAAAACCACCGCCCTGTCCGTGAACGTACCTTTTGATCGATGGGCCTGGAAGAGGCGGCAACCTTTTCGACCATTTCATCCAGGTCCACATCGTCAAGCAGATGGGTAAGATGGCGCAGTGGACGCCCGATATCACTTTCGATAATGTTAACGACCTGTTGAACATGGGGGGTGAACTTGCGGACCTGTAAATGTTCATCGAGGAAAATAGTGCCTATTTCAGTACTTGTAAGCAGATTGTCAATATCGTTGTTGAGTTCCGTTAATTCCATTATTTTCCGCTGATGCTCAGAATTGACGGTGTACAGCTCCTCATTGACAGACTGCAGCTCCTCGTTTGTCGATTGCAGCTCTTCGTTACTAGCAAGCAGCTCTTCATTTGTAGCCTGGAGCTCTTCGTTTGATGTCTCCAGCTCTTCAATTGTGGCCTGCAAATTTTCCTTCGTGTATTGCAGCTCCTGTTCAAGATCAACAATACGCTCTTCTATTTCTTTGTCGTAGCTGCAGTCAACCTGTTCACGACCATTTCCCTTTTCGACATTTACCACTGACTCAAAAAAGAGAATTGCGAACAACGGGGATTGATTCTGCCCAGCCGGCAGCGGCCTTATAATAAGCTGAATTGTATAGCTCACCGAATCGCTGTTAAATTTTATATTTGAATAGGTAAGCTCCCGTTTATTCTTAATAACCTTTTTTATACCGATAGTCAGGGGAATGGCGATTTCCTGGTGGACGATCTTAGTGAGATCGTTCTCCATTTTCCCATAGGGCAGGCGAAAATATTTGCCGCTCTGCTTATCGATATTGCCAATGGTGTAGACCACCTCCATTTCCTCATTAACAACAACGGTCAGAGGGATGATATCGACGGACAGGGCCTTAAGAAGCCGGTCGTAAAGATGGCGATCAGGATCGATATCCGTGCGATTACTGTGGGCACGATTGCTCGCGGGCTGGGTCAGGCGATATTTACGAGGAAAGGAGATTGGATTTGCAGGCCCCTCGAGGAAAAGGCTGCGCTTTCCCTTGGACTCGTATATTTTCCATCTATGGTGTTTGGGGGTGAAGTAATTGCTGAGCTCACCCGTGGTTTCACTTGAACCGAGAAAAAGAAGGCCTTCTGCAGGTAAGGAGAAATTGAACATCTCCAGCACCTTTTTCTGCACGCCCGGTTGCAGATAGATCAAAAGATTGCGGCAACTCACCAAATCTATATTGGTAAACGGCGGATCGTTAATGATATTGTGCTGAGCAAAGACAACCATCTCCCTTATTTTTCGACAAATCTGGTAGCTATCGCCTCGTCGATGAAAGTATTTACCAAGAAGGTGCGAGCCCACATCGGCGGCAATACTTTCCGGGTACAGAGCTGCTCCAGCTGTAACGATGGCATCGTTGTCAACGTCGGTGGCAAATATTTTGACCTCGTTGGTCATGTTGAGGCGTTCAGAAACCTCTTGCAGGGTGATGGCAAGCGAGTAGGCCTCTTCCCCGGTTGAACATCCAGCGACCCATACGCGTATAGAATCATTTTTTTTCTGGGTAAACAACCTGGGCAGCAGGCTGTCTATCAAAAGGTCAAATGCCTCTCTATCCCGGAAAAAATTGGTGACGCCAATCAGCAACTCTCTGTACAGGGTGTTGAGTTCGTTACTGTTCGCTTTGAGCAGATCAACATAGGCGGCCAGGTCGTCGACTTGGCTGAAATTCATCCTTCGCTCAATCCTTCTGAGCACCGTACTTGGCTTATAGCAGGTGAAATCGACCTTTGACTTGGACCGAAGCAACGAGAAGAGCACGTTAAGTTCATCATCGGATTGAGCTAGACGTTCACTGCCTTCCGCTCGGGTGAGGAAAGGAGATTTGATGTACGCCAGCAGCTTATCCGACATGTCTTCGGCCTTAAGAACAAAGTCAGCTGTTCCGGTTAACATCGCACTTCTGGGCATTCCGTCAAACCGGGCATCCTGCTCGTCCTGAACCATGATGATGCCACCATGCTCCTTGATGGCACGAACACCTCGACTTCCGTCGCTCCCTGTTCCCGAGAGGATAACCCCTATGGCTTTTTCCTGTTGGTCTTCGGCAAGAGAGCGGAAAAATATGTCAATGGGCAGGTTGATATGTCTTTCCTGGGCGGGTTGATCGCTCAACAGGAGCTTGCCGTGGAAGATTGTTAGGTTTTTTTGAGGGGGAATCAGATAGATCGTGTCCTGCTCAACAATCATTCCTTCCTCTGCGCGCAGGACGGGAATAGCTGTTTTCTTTGAAAGCAACTCCACCATGAGGCTTTTGTAATCCGGAGACAGATGCTGAATTACAATAAAGGCCAGACCGGTTTGCGGTGGAATTTTATGAAAGAAATGCTCAATAGCCTCTAGCCCACCGGCTGAGGCACCGACACCAACGTAATAGAGGGGAGGGATAGAGGAATGTTGATTGACTGCCATTGTCGTCTCCTTATATGGTCGACCACGTGCACTACAATTACTGCAATGAAACAATGCCTAAAGAATAATCATTCCCCCGCAAGAGAAGCTATAAAGAGGTCCCTGCTCACTAAGAAAGAAACCCTAAATTTTCTAGAGAAAGTCCAGGCTGTTACACGGATTGCAACAAGAGGTGGTTGGTTGGCGGTTGTGGCGTCGTTGCAGATGGGCAGCTCTTTATTCCCCATAATCATATTCCCCATAATCAGAAACCTGGAATCAGCTCTGCAACTGCCTGGAGGAATTCGTCTCTGCTAAACGGTTTCTGTAAAAAACCATTGGGTTGTTCATTAAAAAATTTATCCACGGTCTGTTCCTTCAAGTACCCGCTGACTAGAAGCACCGAAAGGTTGGCGTCAATCGCGCGGAGTTTATTCAAGGTGATAATTCCGTCCTGGTCAGGCATGGCGAAGTCGAGAATTACACCAAGTATCTCCTGTCTCTGTTCGCGAAAAATCGCGACGCCTTCTTTCCCGCCCTGAGCTTCAATCACGGCATAGCCCTCTTCCTCAAGTATGAGTTTCCCTATTTTACGTACGATCTGATCGTCATCGATAAAGAGGATGGAACCGTGAGTTGGCGAGTGCTGTCGTGGTGGCGGGCGATAGGGCAGAGATGCCTGATGCTGGGGCAGGGCAGTTGGTAATAAAATCTTGACCTGTGTACCTACGCCTGGAGAACTTTCGATATAGAAATATCCTCCATGGGCATGAACAATTCCCCAAACCGCAGAAAGCCCCAGACCTCGACCGGTAAAATGGGTGGTGAAAAATGGGTCAATTGATTTTTCCAGGGTTTTTGAGTTCATCCCGCAACCACTGTCTGTAATTTCAATACAGGCGTAATGACCTGGCTGGACTCGTTCGCCATGGACGGAAGGAGGAAGGTTGCGGCTGGAAAACTCGTCCTCATAAACCCGGACGCGTATGGTACCAGCGTCCTTACCAATAGCTTCAACGCTGTTGGCAATGAGGTTATTTATAATTTGCGCAAGCTGCGTTGGGTCTCCGGTAACCCATATGGGGCCGCGACTTGGCAGATAGGTTAAGCGCAGCAAACCATGCAGGGTACTTTTAAGAACCCCGAGAATCCCCTCCAGGGATTGCGATACATCAATGCGCTGTGGCTTTGTGGGGGGGAAACCAAGGTAGGAAAGCATCATCGTGCTCAGCTTGGCCGCTTTTGTGGAGGCATCGTAAGCCTCGTCCAGGCTTTGCAGGGTCTGGGGTTGTATATGCTTATCCTCATGGGCGAGCTCTAGATTACCCATGATAACAGTAAGCAAGTTATTGAAATTATGTGCGATCCCCCCTGCGAGCCGCTTCAGGCTGTCTTCTTTCTGGAATTTAAGAATTTCAGTTTCCAGTCGGATTTTCTCCTGCTCGGTCTGCCGTTTTTCAGTGACGTCGACAACTGTCAGCCGATAATGGGATGGAGTGGAACGGTGGTGGTTAATAAGCGTAATATCAAGACGACCGTAAAAAATGGTCGCATCACGACGGATGAAACCGAGTTCAGCAGATCGAAATCGTTCGGAATGCGGTGCTTTAGCGCAGATCGTGAAAAAAAGCGACTGGTCCTGCTGCTGGATGAACTGGGAAAGCGGTTTGCGATAGAGGTTTTCCGGGAAAATCTGCATCATGTCAGCAAAAGTTTGGTTAACCTTGAGAAGGATCCCGGAAAAATCCATGGTGAGATAGCCGATGGGGGCGCGGTCGTAGAGCCCAGAGTATTCATCCCGGGAAACGGTGAGTTCCTCCTGGGTTTTACGGAGTTCATCGGCCTGCATTTCAAGTTCTACCTGATAGACCTGCAACTCATGGATATAGTCTTTTATCTGTTCAAGGTGCTGAAGCTTTTGCGGGGAAAACCCATCTTTTAGGAATTGTTCAGCCTGTTCCCGTAGTCTTTCTATAGAGGATTTCGATATGGAATGCATGGAGAAGTCGACTCGATCCGTTAGGCTCCAGATGTAAGCAATGTCTCAGGGGATAAAAAGCAGGGATCTACTAAGCAGTGGAAGGGAGGAGGGAGGTGCAGCTCCCCCCCTAAGTCAAAAAACATGAAAGGGCCAAATGGAGGGCATTTGGCTGGTGCTTGCAACATACTTCTCTTGCCCTGGAGAAAAAATATAACGTTAAGTAATTCTGAAAATCATCCATCCATAGGACAGAAACTGTTGAATTGCAATCTTTTTGTACGTGTGAGTCATTCCTGAAAAAAAATTTCGGGTGTCACATTGTGTGCATAGCGAAAAGAAGGCCCGATTCTTTGCCGAGGCTCGATGGCAATCCTCTTTCCCTTAGGAGTCCACGAGACATGGTCGAATTCAATATCGTTGTCAAATCAGCCGATTGAAGGTATCACTATTTTTGATCGCTAGAGCCCACCTGACTTCCTCTCGGCTCTCAATTTTCAGGCTCGATCATAGAGATGCTTTGCCGACCTGGCTTTTATAGGCCAAGATATATTCAAGGTGTGGTGGTACGTATAAATTGGAAACATCGTGACTAGGAAAATTAGAGATTTTCCGCTATGGCACAACATCCAAGACCTTCTTCGCTCAAACGAGGAAAAAGGGTGTAACATGATTGTTGGTGGTGTTACCCAGAAGAAGTGGAACACGAACCTGTAGCAGAGTGAAGGACCTATCTGTTTGATATAAAAGTATATTTTACTAAAAAAACAAGACTGACTGTAAAGTGAGTGATCCGTTGAGGGACGCTCCAGTCAGTCTTCCGGATAATAACTTGTTCAACAGGAATTTATCCGCTAACTTTTGAAAAATATATGGAAATATGCTACCCGCTGCGCTGTGTGCGGCTGGATAGCAAGTTTGCTGATACAGACCGCTCACAGCGCAGCGGGGAATGACTTGTATCTACATTTTTTACTTATCAAAACACTGCAAACTCAGATGAAATCGGGTAGTTGGGGGAATCTCTCCCCCAGCCCCCACACCACCTAGCATGCGGGTCCGCACTAGGCGGTTCCCATGAGCTACCGGGCCGTAGCCGGGTAATGGATGTTTACCCATAGATCTTTGATAGAAAGCAAACCTTAAACTTTGAGCCATTTATTGGTCATTCCCGACTGGGTCGCCAAGGTGCGGGATAATCTCCAAGGCCCTTTCCTGCTCAATCCAACCAAGATGGCCGCATGCAAGAAGGTTCCGAGTTCCCTCAACTCTCGAACCTTGGTATGTCAGTAGCGCCACCCCTTCCAGTAGCACATGCGCACCCTGCGGCGCAGCCAATAGTCGAGTTCGGGTATCGGTCGATACCGCTCCGATATCCCGAAATATCCCATCCAGCCGCGCAGATACTCAGCCAGCTTGAACATTCGATACTCCATGGAGACACCCCAGCTCCGTCCGGTCAATTCCTTAATGCGCTGTTTGAAACGCACAAAAGCCTTGTCCGACCAACGGATCTTGGCACCCGTAAAGGAAAAACCGAGAAAGGTGATCTCGTTGACATGAGCCACCTTGCTCTTCTCCTGGTTGACTTTGAGCTTGAGTCTCTTTTCAAGAAAACGGGTGACACTGGCCATGACCCGCTCACCCGCCCGGCGACTCTTCACCAAAATGACGAAGTCATCGGCATAACGGGCGAAACGGTGACTGCGCCCCTCCAGCTCCTTGTCGAGTTCATCCAAGAGGATGTTGCTGAGCAGCGGTGAAAGTGGGCCACCCTGTGGAACCCCTTTACGGGTCTCGTGCAGGCGGCCACCTATCACCACTCCTGCTCGCAGATAGGTGCCGATCAGCTTCAAGACGCGCTTGTCGCGCACCTTTCTACTGACCCGAGCCATGAGCACATCGTGCTCCACCGTGTCGAAAAACTTTGCCAGGTCGGCATCGAAAGCCACGCGGTATCCCTCGCGGATATGATGGCGCACTTGGTACACGGCATCGTGGGGCGACAGCCCCTTACGGAAGCCAAAGCTGGCCGCCGAAAAGCCAGGATCAAAGATCGGCACAAGCACCTGAGCGATGGCTCGGAGTCTACGCTTACCTGCTGGATCAGGCGGTCAAGAACAGCGGGAATCCCCAGGGGACGCGTGCCCCCTGTTGCCTTCGGGATCTCCACCCTCTTGACCGGTAGAGGTTTATAACTGTCTGCAAAGATGGATGAACGGATCCCTGGCCAATGTTCCCAAGCATAGGCCATGAAGTCGTCTATGGGCATGTCATCCACACCCGGCGCTCCACGATTGGCCATGACCCGTTTCCAGGCTTCGCTCAGGTTGGCCCGGGAGAGAATCCGCTCCAACAGGTATTCATCGGGATCGGGTTTACCGTCAACGCGCCGACCAGCTGCTCCCCCGGTCGGGTTCATCGCACTGGTCGAGCATGACGGGCCCTTTCCCTACTCTGGGTTCGGTCCTTCGTCCGCAGGCGGCGGGCTACTATGACCTCTGCTGACTCCTGCCTGGGAACCAAGCATGTTGCCATGCATGGCGCTTTCCAACGGAAGTTGGATCGCATACCGGACAGGTCTCCCCGGATAAGGACGTGATCTTTCACTATGCAGGTAAGCGACCGCAGGCAGACTCCGATCGCGGCATTTACCGTATCTCCTCAACCCGAGGCGTTGTCATGTTGTGCTGACTTACCTGGAGACTCGGCCTTGTATGCCATTTCTGTTCGTCGACTAATAGCTTTGCGCTCCAGCTTCCTCCAGACGAGCCCTCGCGAGATCGCCCTCGGAGTCTTCGCTTACCTGCTTTCGGCTAGTATTTATGCTCCTGTCATCACGACAGTAACAGGGTTTACATACAAGGGACTTGCACCCCATTAGATCACGCCCATGCCGGGGGTACACAGGTCGCTTAACCAGACCGCCAGAACGTGAGCGGTTCTTGGCTGGCTCTCTTCGGCGGCTGGTTACCTCGAACGTTATCAAGCCGAGGCAAGCTCGGCGTATCTTGTAGGGTGAAAGTCCCTGTCGGGTGCATCCGATACTTATGGCAAATTGCTCTCGCTGCACTTCATGTAGTGCTCAGCAAGGAAAAGCAGCCCCCATATATGACAGCAAGCCTTTAAATCCCATAACTATCGGATGCACCCGTCCCTGTCTGGAGGAAAGACAGTAATGGCTTTCTGTAAGGGGTGGCCACCCACCCGTATCGAGCTTTGGCCCCATAGCGGAGTTGCTCTGAACTTAAGTTTGCGGTTTGTAGGCACATTTTAGTGCAGTGCTGGAAAAAATATCACGTAATATCCGCATGTTAAAAATTTTCGCGTGGTAAAAACTCCAAAATCTGTGGGCACACGCTAAGCGATATTTCAGTTGAAATACACGGATTAACACGCTATCGTGGTGGGCAGTCATGTACCTACGAACCACGAAAAGAAAAAACAAGAACGGCACCGTTACCGAGTATCTCCAGCTCGCCCACAACGAGCGGAATCCGGAGACCAACTCCACCGTTGCCCGCATCATCCACAGCTTCGGACGAGCCGATCAACTCGACCGCGAGGCCTTAGTGCGGCTTGCTCGCTCTATTGCCAGAGTGTGCGGGATAACCATTGTTGACTCCGCTGGTACTGAGAGAACTCAAGCTGGTGGCCTGCCCGATGATCTCGAGATCCTGCGCACAGTGGAGCTCGGTACAGTGCTGGTGATCGAATCGCTTTGGGAACGTTTGGGTATCGGTAATACCCTGCGAGCTTTGTTGGGCAAGGGCAAGTATGCCGTTGCCTATGATCAGGCCCTGTTGGCCATGACGGCTAATCGTCTTTGCGAACCGGAATCTAAGCTCGGTGTTTGGGACCGGTGGTTAGAACAGGTTCATCTGCCCAAATGCCATGGCCTGAAACTGCGGCAGATGTATGAGGCCATGGACTTCCTCCACAAGCATATTGATGCGGTGGAGGAAGCAGTCTTCTTTCAGACCACCAATCTATTCAATCTCTCGGTTGATCTGATTTTTTATGACACCACCACGGCCTTATTCTCCATTGATTATGAGGACGAAGCCGATGAAAATGACGGCCTGCGCCAGTACGGTCATTCCAAAGAGGGTACCTGGACGCCACAAATCGTGGTCGCCCTGGCGGTTACCCGGGAAGGGCTCCCAGTAAAAAGCTGGATTTTTCCCGGTAACACGGCGGATGTATCCACGATCGAGCGTATTAGAAAAGACCTCCGAGGCTGGAACCTCGGCCGGGCGCTCTTCGTAGCCGACTCGGGCATGAACTCTTCCGCTAACCGGGATGAGCTTGCTCGGGCCTGCGGTAAATACTTACTTGCCACGCGCATGGTAACGGTGGCTGAAATTAAGAAAGAGGTCTTGTCTCAACCTGGTCGTTTCACCACCTTTACCGACAACCTACAAGCCAAGGAGGTTGTTGTCGGTGATGGCGAGCGACGACGGCGATATATCCTCTGCTTCAATCCTAAGGAAGCTGAACGGCAACGACTCCATCGAGAAGAGATCGTCAGCATGCTCGAAGAGGAGCTTGCAAGCCATAAGGATCGAGACGCTTCCGCTCAATGGGCGGTCGAATTGTTGGCCTCAAAAAGGTACAAGCGGTACCTAAAAACAACCGAGGCCGGAAAAATCCGCCTGGACCGCCCTGCCATTACCGAGGCAGGGCGCTACGATGGCAAATGGGTACTGGAAACCAACGATGATACCATCAGCCTCGAAGATGCCGCCTTTGGCTACAAAGGGCTTTTGGTTATCGAGCGGTGCTTTCGTTCCCTCAAACGCACCCAGATCAAGATGATGCCGATGTATCATTGGGCCACGCGGCGTATCGAAACGCATGTGAAAATCTGTGTTCTGGCGTTGCTCATTGCGCGTGTCGCAGAACTTGAGTGTGGTCAACCCTGGTCTAAGATTCGGCTCAAGCTAGCCAAGCTCCAGGCTACTGAGTTCAAAAAGGACCAGCACCGTTTTTTTCAGATTAATTTGGTGCCGGAAGCCTGTCGCGAATTGATGGGAAAACTTGCAACTCCGCTTCCCCACAAGGTTTTTGGCATAAAGCCCATAGAAAAATAAGTGCAATACCTGTGGGCACACGCCAAGATCGGCACTGCTCGCGAACGCCCACCTGGCAAGGCTTTGCGGCTAGGTGTGTTCCACAACCCGTAAACCGGAGCTGAAGTTCTGAGCAACGAACAAGATGGGCTAAGCGTAGGCAGAGAATCATGTAGGCCGTAGGGGAGACCGCGCTCCCTGAAGCGCTGGTACAGCTTCGAGATGCAAGTTGAGGACGCCGAGGGTTTTAACGTGTGCCGAAGGCAATACAGAAGCATCCGATTTGGCGAGGATGTGGAGGTCCGCCGGAGTCATCAGGCCGTGGCATGCAGGAAGAGATACGTTTCGAGAACTCGGGAAGCCCCAAAGGCTCCTGTGCAGATCGCATACCGTGCTGTCACAGGGGGAAGGACCTGACGGAAGCACATAGCTCGCAAAGGAAACCCGTGCCGGACATGTAGGGCTGGATCAACACGAGCAAACCTCACTGCGGGGAATAGCTATTGGATCTTGTAACGGATAATTGTGAAGATCCGCGCGGAAGCGAGTGCAACTGAGGAACCGGATGCGGGAAAACCGCACGTCCAGGTCAGTGGGGGGGGGCGCCCGGTAACGGGCGGTCCTACCACCGATGCCCATTTCCCCATCGCCATCAAGAGGAGATTTTCATGAAGGTCAATTCGGAGTCAAATCACTTTTACACCACGCAGCGCGCACAGACAACCACTGCTGCTAGCACCAATTCCACATCATTTTCGTCCGCACTAACAGCAGCCACTGCCGAAACGACTACCGTCAAACAGGCAGATTTCACAAACATGACGCGCAAGGAAATGTTCGATTGGATGAACGACCAAATCCGTAGCGGGAAAATGTCGCTTGATGAAAGCTCACCTTTCCTGGGAATGACTATGAAAATCTCGGTGGCGACCGGTCATCCGGTCGATATGGCTACAGACACCACGCGCATCAATTTCGTTGAGAAGGCCCGTTTAGGTATTGAAGCTGCCCGAGCAAACAACGATCCAGATTTGGCAAAGAGGCTGCAGGCTGCGATTGAAACCATGCGCAGGCAGCAAGGGCAGGCGCTTGGCGTTGATACAAGTGCATAAGGAGTTTTCACGCCTTGGCATAACCCGGCGCTCAACCCGGACGCCTATCGGCACCGGTTAGCTTTACGTTCTTGGCGACTTCGTCGCCAAGAATCGCGGAGCTGACTTCGCGATTAGAAGGAAACATTTCTTCAGTTCGTATTGATTCAAAGGTAGCATATGGCCCGACTGACTAATTTGATTGCAAAAGCAAAAGCCATAGATCCCCAGCTTGGTATGAACATGGTGCGAGAGTTCCACGCGCTGTCGTCGAGGCTGTCATTCGGGTTGGATTTTGAGCACTATAAACCCGAAACGATTGGATAGCGCATGCTTTTATCTCGCACAAAAGTATCGGTAGCAGTTCGTATTATTGCCCTCAGCATCCTGCTGAACCTATGCAATGCTCCATGGTTTCAAAGCCATGCCTCTCCCAGCTCCGTCATAGCACCCCCTGTCCTACGGGTGGTGATGGACAACAACTATCCTCCTTATACCTTTATCGATAACGAGAAGCAGCCCCAGGGCATCCTGGTCGATCAGTGGCGATTGTGGGAGGAGAAGACAGGTATCCAAGTTAAGATAACCGCCGTCGACTGGAAAGACGCTCTTAGGGACATGAAGGACGGCAAATATGATGTTATAGACACTGCCTTTAAAACCGATGAGAGAAAAACCTGGCTCGATTTCGGCGGTCCCCATACCAGCATCGAGGTGGCCGCATATTTCGAAAAGGGCATAAGTGCCATCACTACAGTCGATTCTCTGCAGGGATTTGCCGTTGCCGTCAAGGAAGGCGATGCCGCCGTAAATATGCTGTTAAGCCACGGAGTCAAAGATTTAATCTTTTTCAAAGGGTATGAGGATATTGTCCAGGCGGCCAAGGAACACAAGGTCAATGTTTTTGTCATTGACGCTCCTCCAGCGCTCTATTTTCTTCACAAATACAACCTACAGAACAATTTCAAGGCATCACCGCCGTTCCATATCGGCCAATTTCACCGTGCGGTGAAAAAAGGCAATGTTGCGATGTTGCGGAAAATCGAAGCGGGCTTTGCCTTAATCTCTCCCGATGAATTGAAAAATATCGAAAAGAAATGGCTCGGATCATCCCTTCTTCAAAAGGTCTCCCGGAACGAAATCCTGATGGCTGTTGGTGCCATAGGGCTTTTTTTCCTGCTGTTCCTTATCTGGAATTATTCATTGAGAACAGCCGTGCGGAAACGGACCGCCGAACTGGAAAACAGTCAAATAGCACTTCAGCATGAGCGCCAACGCCTGGAGTTTGTGATTGATGGTTCACGCCTTGGGGTATGGGAGTGGAACGTCCAAACCAATGAAACCGTGTTTAACGAGACCTGGGCTGAAATGCTCGGATATACTCTCAAGGAATTGACGCCTTTTAACTACACCACATGGGAGAAATTGGTCCATCCTGACGATGTTGAAGTCGCCAAAGGTGCATTGTACGCATGCGTGAAAGGAAAAACTTCCAGTTATGATTGTGAGTTCCGTATGCAGCACAAGGACAGCCATTGGGTATGGATACTTGACCGTGGCCAAGTTTTCACCCGTGACGCCGAAGGTAATCCGTTGTTGATGTTTGGTACACATACTGACATCACGACCATCAAGCGGGCCCAAGAAGAGGCACGATCCACCAATGAAATGCTCTCGCAGTTCATCAAGAACTCACCAATTTACGCCTATATTAAAGAGGTGAGCTCTACTGGCAGCTATATCATTAAGGCCAGCGACAATTTACAGGACCTAGTCAACATGCCGGTCGCCGAAATGGTCGGCAAAACCATGGACGAACTCTTCCCTCCCGAGTTTGCAGCGCAGATCACCGCCGACGATTGGCAGGTGTTTTCTCAAGGAAAGATCCTGCGGCGTGAAGAAGTCCTGAATGGATGCACATACACAACCATCAAGTTTCCCATTCGGTTAGGGGAAAGAAATCTTCTCGCTGGCTACACAATTGATATCACCGATCGAGTTCAGGGCGAGGCGGATCGAGAAAAGATGCAGGAACAATTGATCCAATCTCAAAAATTGGAGTCTGTAGGAAGGTTGGCAGGGGGGGTTGCTCATGATTTTAACAATATGCTCGGAGTGATTCTCGGCCACGCCGAATTGGCGATGAATATGCTGGACAACTCCCACCGGGCCTATGAGAGTCTGAAGAATATCCACACCGCAGCAGAACGATCCGCCAATCTCACCCGCCAACTCTTGGCTTTTGCCCGCAAACAGACCGTTGCCCCCAAAGTACTCGACCTAAACCAGACCATCGAAGGGATGGTGAACATGCTGACTCGTCTCATCGGCGAGGACATAGATCTGGCCTGGCTACCGGGCGGCAAACTTGGGGCAATCAAAATAGATCCATCACAAATCGACCAGATCCTAGTGAATCTGTGTGTCAACGCCCGGGACGCCATTGGTGACACGGGCAAGGTCACCATCGAAACCAGCACCGCTTCCTTTAATGCAGACTACTGTGCCGAACACGCTGATTTCCTTCCCGGTGAGTATGTGCTTCTGGCGGTAAGCGACAACGGCTGCGGCATGCATCCCGAAACCGTAGCGCACCTGTTCGAGCCCTTCTTCACCACCAAGGACATGGGAAAGGGAACCGGCTTGGGGTTGGCGACAGTGTACGGTATCGTCAGGCAAAATAACGGCTTTATCAATGTCTACAGTGAACCGGATCAGGGAACTACCTTCAAGGTGTACCTGCCCCTGCATGCGACTAAGACAGAACAGGCAACACAAACAGACACGGTAGAGCCTGTAGTCAGAGGGAATGAAACCATTCTACTGGTGGAAGACGAACTGCTGATCCTCGACATGACCAAGTATATGCTCGAAATCCTGGGTTTCACCGTCCTGCCGGCAGCCACGCCGGCCGAGGCCATCCGTCTGGCAAGGCAGCATGCCGACGAAATCCATCTGCTGATGACCGATGTGGTCATGCCGGGAATGAACGGCCGTGATTTGGCCAAGAATCTGTTAACCCTATATCCCAACCTTATTCCTTTATTCATGTCTGGCTACACAGCCAATGTTATTGCTCACCGTGGTGTACTCGACGAGGGAGTTCATTTTATCCAGAAACCCTTCACAATGAACGACCTGAGTGCCAAAATCAGAGAAGTGCTTAATTTCAGGAATGACGATTGAGCAAATTTGGTATTTTTCTCTGGTTGTTAAAAAAAATAATCAGCATGTCAAAGACCTTTGCAGTCATCATTGCTCCTGACCACCGTGACCTTCATTAGACCCAGATTTTGAATCAAAATAGCCGAGTGTTTGCAGGAAGCGCCTCAAGTTTCAGCTTCTGTCGATTTGGGACGATATTTCAATTGCAGACCTCTAATAAAATTGCGCAGAACCTGATCCTTGCAGAGCCTGTAGTTGTTTTGGCCCGGTTTGCGGAAAAAAGCGGTTATCTCATGCTCGCTGATAGAGAAACGCGCCAGTTCCATAATTTCCTGGATGTCATTTCCCTTCAGATCCAAGGCTATCCGTAGTTTTTTAAAAATGCTGTTGTTGGTCAATCGATGCTCAGGTTCAGGCGAAGGCCCTTCTTTTTTTCCCCTTTTTTCAATAATCAATCCGTTAAGAAATATTGCTAATTCAATATCTTTGCAACACTTCATAGCTGGATCGTCGTCTCGTCGCAACCACTCGCTGACTTGAGACCGAGTCACCCGATGACCAGCTAAAGCGAAAATAGAGCCCATTTTTGCATCGCTAAAATTAAAAATATAGCGGAGACTGCGTAATACTTCGTTATTCTTCAAGAAGACATCCTATGTAAAATATTATGACACGATTATACCTTCACTTAGATACATGAAAATGTTTATCAATGCATCAGCTTTCAGGAAGTTCAGATCCTTCACCCCTTCCACAAGGGCGATGATCACACCAGGGGTGGATTTTGAATCTTACCGTCCCGTAAGGCAACCGGTCACGGGGCAATCTCCCAAAATACAGCTAACCCTAGAATCTGTAAGCGATTGCGGGGTGCCGGAGATGCAAGGCATCGGCCTGTGCAGCGTACACCTGTACGTAATCAGGTCGATAACACCGCAGATTCGGTGCCCCGTGATCGCTTACCCCGTAAGTTGGGTGTGAGGACAGCCCCCCACCTGTGTTATGTTCAACATGCCATCGCAAATAGGCGTAGCGTAAATAATTGATGTCCAATATTTTCTATGCCACCTCACGATGTCTCCGGTACATTGATTTTTTTATTGGGTAACGATTGAAAGTGAAAAAGACTAGCCAAAGAGTGAGAAAAGCTGCGCCGATAAAAGCGAAAATTGACACGTTCACGGTTCACAAAGAAGATACTCTGTTTCCCTTCCTTATTGAACAATTTCCAAATAAAGTCCGTACCGTCCTGAAAACGCTCTTACGCGATCGACATGTTTTTATCGATGGAATAGCTGTCGGTCAATTCAATTACCCTCTGGCTGCAGGTGCCTTGGTCGAAGTGCACTGGGAGAAGAATCACCCGAGAATGCAGAACAATTTAATAGGACTGGATATCGTTTTTGAAGATGACGATCTCATAGTCATCAACAAACCATCCGGGCTCCTGACAGTTGCCACTGCAACGGAAAAGCGAAAAACAGCCTATTCCTTACTGAGTAAACATGTCAAACTTGAAGATCCAGACAGCAAGATATTCATAGTCCATCGTCTGGACCGGGAGACCTCCGGCCTGCTCCTTTTTGCTAAAAATCAAATGGTCAAGGAGCATATTCAGAAAACATGGGAGACATTAATTGATGAGCGAACGTATGTGGGAGTGGTCGAGGGGGTAGTGAAAAAAAATGAAGGAACAGTAATCTCCTGGCTTACAGAGACCTCTGCCTTCAAGGTGTACTCCCAGCAAAATGCAGCAACCGGCAAGAAGGCGGTCACCCACTACCAAAAAATTGGGGGGAACTCCAAGTATTCGCTGTTGCATATCAATCTGGACACGGGCAGAAAACATCAAATCAGAGTGCACATGCAGGACATTGGCCACCCAATAATCGGGGATAAAAAATATGGCCTAGGATCGAGTCCAATTCATCGTTTGGCTTTGCACGCCCAAATTCTAGCCTTTACCCATCCGAAAACGGGTCAACCTCTCCGTTTTGAGACCCCTATCCCAGAAAATTTTTTGCGAGTTACCGCGACCACCTGTAGACCCAAAAAAATTAAACGGACCTGATTCCTGAATTTGAAGGTAACATACATCTCGTCCATCTTATCCCCCCTCCCCCATGCACGTAGCTGGACCACATGAATAAATATCTCGAATGCAGTGAATTCATTGACTGGCAACACCCAGCAGTCATAGTCAAGGCCAAGGAACTTGCCGATATGTCTTGCTCCGACGTGACCGTAGCTGAACGCTGTTATGAATTTGTTCGCGATTCCATCATGCACAGTTGGGACTATCGAAAGAACCCTGTCACCTCCAAGGCCTCTGACGTTCTTCTTCACGGCACAGGATACTGTTACGCAAAAAGCCACCTACTGGCCGCTCTGCTCAGGGCTCATTCTATTCCGGCTGGATTGTGCTATCAGAGATTATCTGTTGAAGGTGATGGACCGCCCTATTGCCTCCACGGATTAAATGCTGTCTACCTGAAGGAATATGGTTGGTATCGTATCGACCCAAGAGGAAACAAACCTGGTGTAACTGCGGCATTCACTCCTCCGATCGAAACACTTGCCTTTAAGCTCACGGATGCTGGTGAACGAGACTTGCCAGAAATTTGGTCTGAGCCATTACCGGTGGTTGTTGAGGCTCTGACGACCATGACTACGGTTGAGGAAGTGTATGCCCACTTGCCTGATGTCGAGATGATTCCCAGAAGAGAACGTTAGCAAAGGACAGAATAATCCGAATAAGCTTTCGAAGAATATACCGACCACTCTCCGTATTACAGTTGAATGGTAGCCCATTGGTGTTGAAGCTGTAAAAACAGCTTAAAGCGATGTCCATTCAAGATGGGCAGGATCAGTTCAGGGCCCCCCCCCTGCTGTCACGGATTCAAGGTTCCCTCCTTTAGTCCTCCCCCTGAAGTTGCGCCGGTGTAATCTGTTCAAGATAGTACTCGTAGTTGCCCTCAAAGATCTGCATCTGGCCATGGCCGATCTCAAAGACCCGGTTGACAAGGGACCGGAGGAAATAACGGTCGTGGCTGACCATGATCAGCGTGCCGCTAAACTTTTGCAGGGCGTCGAGCAGCACCTCGCGTGATTGGATATCGAGGTGGTTGGTGGGCTCATCGAGGATGAGGAAATTGAGGGGCTGTGCAAGCAGCATGGCCAGCACCACCCGGCTTTTTTCACCGCCGGAGAGTATTTTGATTTTTTTGTCTACATCGTCGCCCTGGAAGAGAAAGGCAGCGCAGAGGTTGCGGACTACGCCAATGTTGACCTGCGGCATGGCCGCCTGCACGGTTTCGGAGACTGTCATCTCGCCGTCGAGCAGGTCCATGGAATGCTGGCTGAAGTATCCGACCAGGACGTTAGCACCGATAGTCACCGTGCCGCTGGTTGGCTCGGTCTGACCGGCGAGTACCTTCAACAGAGTCGATTTTCCCGCCCCATTGCGACCGGTGAGGGCAATTTTTTCCTGTCGCCGGATCATGCCCGAAAGACCGCTGAACACTTGGCGAGTGGTGCCGTCAGGTTGCCCCCAGGTCTTACTGAGCCCATCCAGTCGGACAACGTCGTCACCACTGCGAGGTGGTTCGGAAAATTCGAATTTGATGATCCTCTGCTCGGGCGGCAGCTCGATCCGTTCAATCTTCTCCAGCTTCTTGATCCGCGACTGCACCTGGGCGGCATGGCTTACCCGGGCAGCGAAACGGGCAATAAAGTCTTCCTCCTTGGCCAGCATCTCTTGTTGCCGCCGGTAACTGGCCAGCAACTGTTCACGCCGAATTTCCCGCTCGCGCAGGTAAAAATCATAGTTTCCGCTGTACGTAGTCACGTTTTGATTGGCCACTTCAACAATCCGCCCGACCACTCGGTTCATGAACTCGCGGTCATGGCAGGTCATCAGCAGCGCGCCCTTGAATTCGTTGACGAGCCATCCTTCCAGCCAGAGAATAGATTCGACATCAAGATGGTTGGTCGGTTCGTCAAGCAGGAGCACATCTGGATTGATGGTGAGAATACCGGCCAAGGCGATACGCATTTTCCAACCGCCACTGAAGGATTCGACCGGAAAATTCCAGCGGTCGCTGCCGATGCCCAGACCGGTCAGCACCGCCTGAGCACGATTTTCCAGATCATAGCCGCCCCGGTGCTCGAACTCCTCGGTGGCGTTGCCATAGCGTTCCAACAGGTCCGCCAGTTCGTCGTCTTCCATCGGGGTGGACATGGCTTCTTCCATTTCCCGAATCTGCTCGCCCAGGGCGGTGATCTCCCCGGCTGCGGCCATGACCTCGACCAAGGCCGAACGGCCGGACATCTCGCCAACCTCTTGGGAAAAATAGCCGATCACTGTCCGTTTGGAACACGAGATCTCACCTTTGTCTGGCTCATCCAGGCCGGTTATCAAACGAAAAATAGTGGTCTTACCTGCGCCATTGGGACCGACCAGACCGGTGCGAGTGGCGGGAAGAATTTGCATCGAGGCGTTACGGAATAACACTCGAGAGCCGTGTTGTTTGCTAATATTGGTCAGATGAATCACAGAAACTCACAAAAGAAGAAACGAAGGGGACAAAGATGGAATATGGAACGATGACAAAAAAGGTCGCAACATAGCTGGAAAAGGCGTGGCGTGCAAGAAATCAGTGGGGCAGCGATCACGGGGCACCGAATCTGCGGTGTTTTCGGCCTGCCAGGACCGATATACGCTCCCCAGACCGATACCTAGTGTCTCGGGCCTCCCGCAATCGCTCACATCAGTGGTTCAGTGAGAGTCTGAGAAGAAGTGGAGACAGGAATAAGCAAAAACCCATAATAACGAATGTTCAATGCGTTTTGTGACCGAAAAAAACTATCTCCTGTTTCAAGTCACCACGAAGGATTAAATTCCTTTGTGAAAGGCTGTACTCCTTTCAAAATGCATGGAAAAGCAAACTGCCCTTGCGTTGCTGGATGCGTGGGATCTGACACAAGCCACATTTTACGATTATCCCGAGGATCCAGCTGCATCTTGACTCGAAATCGAGAATGATTCCCCAGGTTAGTAAAGTCGGCATAGCCTGCGCTCCCGGTAAAAACAAACCGGCCACCGCTTTGAGTTTTGATTTCCCCTGAGACATAGGTGGTTGAACTTCCGGTACCGATGACTGCACCGATATCGGGTTGAGCACCTGGCCCCCAAGTCACGCCTGTATCCTGTATGACGTCCACATCCATCACCATGTCGCCACGCACTCCCCCAAGATCACAATCAAAAAACATCCGCAGCATATTTTTGCTGAAGCCGAAGGCGACACTTTGCGTCATCAGGAGTGCCATTAAGAGCAGCAGGATCCCCATTGTTTTTGGGCTCCATACCTGCGGTTGACAGCGGCGGGCTTTTTTGAACTGCAAATTCATATTTTTTTACTGTATTTCTCATACATCCCCCCTCATTATACTTTTCCCCTCAGATTATAGGGTGTCTTGAATAATTAGATTTTTCAATCAAGGCCAGGTAAGCGCAGATTCCGAGGATTGCGCAAAATTTTACTGCAGGCATATGTTGACTATTCCGAGGAAAAAATTTTAAAGCGTGACGCCGGGATTGGCAGAAAAAGCAATTATTCATGATTCCCATATGATAATCCTGCTTACTTATTTTGGGGGGAGAATTGATCTCGGCTCAGAGACTGCATTGATCACAGAGGGGCATGACGGACATCTGCCGACACAACCATATCCCAATGCTCAGACGGTATCAGCGGCTCTGATGAACCTGAAGAGAAAACGAATACAAAACAAACGACACAATGAGCAGCATTGGTCGTCATGGAGAAGAGCAAAGTCAGTTCTGCTCGGACACGAGACCACCGTTCTTCAAACGAGTCATCTTCTGCTTGCTGAAATCTGACGAATGATCGCCCGTGGAAAAAGCTAATCGACATACTCTTTATAAAGATCAATCCTTATGAACACATTCAGCCCTGTTGATTTATTAGGGGGTACAAAGCTTCCCCAATTTGTTGGTCATCACATATTTTTTCAAGAGGCTATCCAACATGCTGAACATACGGTATATCATAACGATATCGCTCTGTTTTCTCTGTTCTGTTTCATGGTCTTTTGCCAGTCAGCAAGAGCTGCAGAGAGTTTCTCCTGCAGAGCTTGGGGTATGGGGATACAGACAAGTTGGTTTCGGGACCATGGAACAGACCGCCTGGGAAAAAAAATCTTTTGGCGAAGCGGTCAAGTCCTTTAAAAAGATCAAATCCAACAAACAGGTCCCCCATTGGCCCTCGGCCTATTATCGTTTTGTCCTGACGCAAGAAGAATACCCACGGCAACAGCGGCAAAAGCAAGATTTGAACGGTTACATGTGCCCCCGCCCGGAGTGAACACCAAAGCTCAGCCGGAGTACCTTTTGAGGGAAGGTTTTATACACGGGAAGTCTGTCTATATGGTCTCAACAGATGTTGTCGCTTTTAAAGGTGCAGAACTTCCCAGAGTCCTCAATTTGCTCAAAGCGTATGTCGAAAATTTATAAAAAACAGGTCCTTGCCGAGTGGCAGACCATGAACGATCTGGCTCTCCGGCGTTTTGGTGATCAACACGGGCTCGCGGAGGAGGCCGTTCTCTTTGCCATGGATGGCTTGGCTGCCAATGATTGGGCGCGCGTCAGACAGTTTCGAGGTGGTGCCACATTCAAGTCGTTTCTGAAAATACTCGTGGTCAGGCTGTATGAAGATTTTGCTCGGAAAAAATTTGGAAGACTGCACCCTCCCCAATGGATCAAAACTCTAGGCGGCAACTGGCTGCGCATGTTTATCGCCTTGTGCCAACAGCGTATGAAAATCGGGGACGCTGTTGAGATTGTCCAGCAGCAAAGGATCGCCAAGATTTCAGCTCCTGCTGAACTTGAAGATATCGGTTTTGAAATCCTGGGAAGAATTCCACAATGCGGCAAGCATCAGTGGGTTGAAGAGGAACTTCCCGAGGAGGGCGTTGCCGATGCTCGAGGGACAGGGGTTGAATATTTGGAAAACAATGAACAGCGGACAATTCTTTCCCTCCTTTTCCAACAGGTTGTGGGTACATCCGCGAGTGGCGACGAAACTCTTTCCCAACTGGATATGGGCAAAGTTGTCCAGAAATTCAACGAACTGCGCTTTAATTTGACAGCGGAAGAAAAATTGCTCTTGAGACTCTGCTTCCAGGAAGGGCTTGACGTTACAGCAGCTGGCAGAGCGCTCTCTTTGAATCGATTTCAGGCGCATGGACGAATGAAACGGTTGCTGGACAGGTTGAAAAAAGAGTTCGACCGCGTTGGTTTGTCCTCTGAGCTGCAATTGCTGATCAAGGATTGAAGGACACACGCATCGTCTGTGCCGAGCACGACTTGACCTTCATCTCGGCTTCAGGAGAAGGCTTCTATGAAACAGAAAAAGAATACGGGGGAGAGATTACGTGGCCTGATGGCTTTGGTCAGTGATCATCACAGGGGCAATGGTCCCTGCCCGAATGCCGAAAAGCTGGCCAGGCTTGTTGATAACCGGGTCAGTCAAGAGGAGAGACAAGAGCTTATGGATCACCTTTCTTCCTGTGATGCCTGTTACCAGACATGGCTCCTGGCCAGCTCTGCCCACCAGGGCTCAGGAAAACGTGCGGGGAATACACGGAGAGTGAAATACGCTCTGGGGTATGCTGGCACGGCCTTCGCTGCTGTCGTTTCTGTTGTTCTTTACCTCAATATCCAAACGTTCAACGGCCCCCAACCCATGAGCAGTCCGCCGCCTCCACCGACCGTCGATGAGAGTGTTGAGGCAGGTTTCGCCCCTCCCCTTGAAAAAGCGAAAAAGCAGGAAACCTCCCGCCAGGTCTTTTCAGCAGAGGCTGAAGCCGACAATATGCAATTCGATGCGGCGCCGCCCCAAGCCCCCCCCAGTCCCCAGCGCTCGTATTTAAAGAGCTCCCCTTCCGTGGTTGCCAAGAGAGAACAGAGTCGTATGAGTACGCCCGATCCATTGATATCCTACTATCAATCCTTACATGGAGCATGTTCGGCAGCCATACTTGAGGAGCAACCTTGGGAGGCGCTCCACAAGCGGGGAGTGCTCTATCTCAAGCAGACTTCTGGGGCAAACAGGCATGGAAAAACAGAACAAATTGTCCAAATATTGAAAGAGATGGTCGATAGCGGTGATTTTGCTTCAGGCTGTCAGCGGATACGCCATTTGCTACTCCAGGAGAAGGGCGAGAAGAATAACCTGACTCCGTGACGACGGGTGGGCACAGATCAAGGTATCTTTTGAATGAGACAACATTTTTATCAAATTCTGGTGCTGTTCAGTCTCATCTGAGACACTGATGAATCCTCACGGATTCAGAAATAACAAAACGGAGGCGTTTTGATAGGCTCTTTAAGAGGGAACATCACTTTCGCCCCTCAAACTCAATGACAGGCAGTGACCATACCCTGCGGTTCAGCAGGTCCCTTTCGTTTGCCCCTCCTACCTCTTTGAAAACGTTGACATAGTCAGCCAGGAAGCGTAGAGTCAAAACTGAAGTGATTTTCAAACTTGGTTTGTAAATTCATACTTTTCACCCGTAGCTGCTCGATACTTCCACCCAAAAGAGCGCGCACTGCATCCGACCATTTCGCAAAGCAACCGCTCTTTTTCCAGTATCCCTATTCCCTGTGAGCTCAAGCAAGGAGAGAGCGATGATTAAACTGGTTGAAACTGATATTACCACCCTCAATGTCGACGCAATAGTGAACGCTGCCAACGAGAGTTTACTTGGAGGCGGAGGCGTTGATGGGGCTATTCACAGAGCTGCAGGCCCTGAGTTGCTGGAAGAATGTCGAGGGATTGGCGGCTGCAAGACCGGCGACGCTGTCATCACCAAGGGGTACAATCTTCCGGCCAAACATGTCATCCACACGGTGGGTCCAATCTGGCGCGGCGGGAACAACAATGAGCCCACATTTCTCTCGAGCTGCTATCGTAAATCGCTGGAGTTGGCTGTGGCCAACAACCTCAAATCCATCGCCTTCCCTGCTATCAGCTGTGGCGCCTACGGATTCCCCCTGGACGAAGCCGCCGATATCGCGGTGGACACCATCCATTCATTTCTCCAAAGAAACGGCAAACCCGAAGAAGTGATCATTGTCTGCTTTCAGTCCCAGGCCAAGTTTGCCTTTGCCCAGGCCATGCGTGGTCTGGAAGAATAAATATTATGTCACCATTTTCCAAGCAACTGTTCACCTATGGCTCGCTGATGTGCGAGGATATCATGACCGAGGTGACAGGCAGTCACCTCAAGAGCACCCCCGCCTGGTTAAGCGGCTATCGCCGTTTCCTGGTTAAGAATGAAAAATATCCAGGTATTGTTCCAGCCGCCAGTGGTCTGGTCAACGGTGTCGTCTATCACGGTCTCAACCAGGCCCATTGGCGCCGATTGGATCAGTTTGAAGGAGAGTACTATGACCGCCAGCCGGTCTCAGTTCTTCTGGATGACGGACAAGATCTAACAGTCGACTGCTATCTTTTTCGCCCCGAACTGGGGTACCTGCTCACCGAGATAGAGTGGGACTTCACCACCTTTCTCGACCAGGGAAAAACCATCTTTCAGCACCAGTACTGCGGATTTAAAGCGATCGACTGATCACACCTGGGCAAGGAGTCACCATGCGCATAGGAATTGATATCGGCGGCACCCACACCGACGGCGTCCTGATCGATGACGGACGTCTGCTTGCTGCCGCCAAAGCCCCCACCAACCACGAAAACCTGCTGGAATCCATCACCGGCGTCCTCCAATCCGTGCTCTCCGGGCAGGATCCCACCCAGGTTGAGACCCTGAACCTGAGCACGACGCTGACCACCAATGCCATCGTCACCGGCAAGACCGATCCCGTGGGTATGCTGGTTGTCGGCGGCCCTGGTATTGCGGCCAAGCACTACGCCATTGGTGAACATTACCACCAGATCTACGGCAGCCTGGACCATTTAGGTACCGAGACCTCTACCCTGGACGAACCGGATCTTGAAGAGGCGATTGCGGCCTGTCAAAAAGAGGGCGTGAAGAGTTATGGGGTCGTCTGTAAATTTTCGCCACGCAACCCAGCCTATGAGAACCAGATGGCGGAAGCGCTCAAAGACAAGGCAGATTGCATCACCCTGGGACACTTGGTTTCGGGGCAGCTGAACTTTGGTCGCCGCATTCACACCACCTATTACAATGCAGCCGTCTGGCGGACCTTTCAAAAATTCGCCCAGGCACTCAGCTTGAGCCTGAAAGGTTTCAACCTGGAAGCCGAGGTCAATATTCTCAAGGCAGACGGTGGGACCATGCCGCTTTCCCGAGCCTTGGAGCTGCCGGTGCAGTCCATCTTTTCGGGGCCTGCAGCCTCGGTCATGGGGATTCTGGCGAGCTGCCCGGCCAGTGAAGACATGCTCATGCTCGACATTGGAGGGACCACCTCGGACATCGCCCTTTTTGCTGCTGGCGAGCCGCTGCTGGAACGCGAAGGCATCGCCATCGAGGACCGCCCTACCCTGGTCCGGGCCATCCATGTCGAATCAATCGGCATTGGTGGCGACTCCCTGATTCAGGTCAACGGGGGTAAAGTCACTACCGGGCCGGAACGAATCGGCCCCTGTATGGCCACCGGCGGAAGCGCCCCCACCCTGATGGACGCGTTTAACCTCCTGGGTCAGGCTTCTTTTGGTGATACTGCGGCCTCAAAACAGGGCGTGGAAGCTCTGGCAGCAGCAAACTCCATGGACGCGACAGAGCTAGCCAATCTGGCCATTGATGACGCGCTCAATGCCATCGCCACCAAGATCGAGTCTTTGGTACGCATGGTCAACAGCAAACCTGTGTACACCATCCATGAGATCCTGGAAGACAGGGCCATTGAGCCCAGGAAGCTGATCGTTATCGGTGGACCGGCAGCGGTATTTCAGCAAATGCTTGCCAAACGCCTGGGGCTGGAGGTCGAAGTTCCCCCATTGCATGGTGTCGCCAATGCGGTGGGTGCAGCCCTTACTCGAACCACCAGCCACCTGGCACTTACGGCCAACACCGCCCGGGGCAACCTTTCCGTGCCGATGCTCGGTATCTTTCGCAAGGTGAATCGAAAATTCAGCCTGGACGATGCGGTTGAAGAAGCGCGTCACCTGCTGGTTGATGATCTGGCCAAGGCAGGCGTCACCATGCCTCCGGAGGACATTCAAATCACCCAGGCCGACTCCTTCAACATGGTTGATGGAGCCTACACCAGCGGCAAGAATATCCGTGTTGTCGCCCAGGTACGACCAGCCGTGACGGCGCAGCTTGACCGATGCTCCGGGCTGGCGGGTGAACCGGCTACTGTGCAGGTGATTTAAGATTCAACACAAAGAAAAGGATTATTTTGCGAATTTAAAAAACAAGAAACAAAGCTCCTGCAGAATAATCATTTTATCGCGGGCATGGCCCGTTCCTACAGCGCTCAAATGATGCGTCTTTTAGTAGGAGTGGAATTGCTCATCCCATTTTTTGACGAACTCACCCCAAAGTGGTTACAGATGCTCCAGATTTGGACAAGCGTGGTTTCCCGCTAGAGTAAAGCTCTGCGGGGAAGCACGATCGTTCAAATATGGGGTATTTGTAGCCACTGGACCGTATACTACAAGGGTACTCCTATGCTGAAAGCTAGCTCCTCCCTCGGCGTCATCTTCTTCCCCGCCTTCGACTGGGCCATCTCCCCCACCCACCCTGAGCGAGAGGAACGCCTGCTCTACACCCAGGATCAGTTCCGCGAAGAGGGACTCTTTGATATTGAAGGTATCGACGAGTACCGCCCACTCTATGCCACCAACGAAGATATCATGCGGGCCCACTTCTGTTTTCCCTCGGTGGAACGAGTCTGCACCGAATCACACCGCGTCTCCGCCGGTGGTGCCATCCAGGCCGCCCGATTAGTGATGGAAGAGGAAACCAAGCGCGCCTTTGCCCTGGTCCGCCCGCCCGGCCACCACGCCATGAAGGTGGTCCACGGCAACCGCGGCTTCTGCAACATCAACATCGAGGCGGTGATGATCGAATGGATCCGTGAGCAGTATGGCCGCAAACGGGTCGCCATCGTTGACACAGATTGCCATCACGGGGATGGTACCCAGGATATCTACTGGCATGATCCAGATGTTTTGTTCATCTCCCTGCACCAGGACGGCCGCACCCTCTACCCCGGATCCGGTTTTCCCTTTGAAAACGGCGGTCCTCGGGCCCTGGGCAAGACGATTAATGTCCCCCTGCCCCCACAAACCTCGGATGAGGGGTATCTCTACGCCCTGGAAAACGTGGTACTCCCCATCCTCGCCGACTTCAAACCCGATCTGATCATCAACTCTGCGGGCCAGGATAATCACTACTCAGACCCCATCACCAACATGCAGTTCTCCGCCCAGGGGTATGCCAAACTCAACGAACTGCTCAAGCCCGACATCGCGGTCCTTGAAGGCGGCTACTCCATCAAGGGTGCTCTCCCCTATGTGAATCTGGGAATCTGTCTGGCCATGGCCGGATGCGATTATTCCGGGGTGCGCGAACCCGACTACAACAGCGCCACCATCAAGGAAAAGCTAGAGACCATGGAGTACATCAAAAACTCCTGCACCCATCTGCTGGATGGCTACTTTCATCCTCTTGCGGACGACTATCAAAAAGAGGGGAAATTTTTTATTCGGGAACGGAAGATCTTTTACGATACCGACAATATTCTGGAGAAACAGCGGGAAGAGCTCAAGGACTGCGACCACTGCCGAGGCCTGCGTCTGATAAAATCAAGCTCCAGCCATCTGCTGCCCTGCCTGGGAGTTGAATTGCCCATCGACTGCTGCCCGGCCTGCGAAAAGGAAGGCTACGAGGCCTATCACACCAGCAGCAACAAGGAGTATCTGGTCACCCAGATGCTTGATCAGAAAAATAAGCAGTTTATGTATAAGGAAGAGTATTAAGGACGGCCCTAATGAACCCAAAAAAACTTGCCGTTATCGGAATCGCCGTGGTTGTGGCCATCAGCTTGGGGCTTATGCTCTGGCCGGGCGATAAACGGGCGATTCGCAAGCAAGTGAGTCAGATGGAACAACTGGCCTCTAAGAATCAAAACGAAAAGACCCTCGACTCGCTCTTTCGCGCCAGAAAACTGGCGCAGCTGTTTCAAGATCCCAGTGTTCTTGCAATCCAATATGCCGACTCCAATGGCGAGTTCAGCCGCAAGGATATCCAGGACAGAATCCTCCTTGCCCGAAAAACCTTTACCCAGGTCAAAGTCTCTGCCCATGACCTGAATATCAGGCTTACTGGCAAGGGGTACGCTTCTCTGCTTGGTACCCTGAAGATTAAGGGAACAGGAGAAGGCAGCGATATCGGCGAAGTCCAGGAGCTGGAAGCTATCCTGCAAAAGGTGAATGGAGACTGGCTTTTTATTCAGCTGAGCATGCGGCCCTTAAAAAGATAAAGTCGATGGGCTGAGTGAACTGCTGTGAGGAGTTAGAAGAAAGGAGAAACTTCCGGGCTTGAACCACTTGCTGATGCATTGGCCCCACCCCTGTCATTTCGAACGCAGAGAGAAATCTCAGGAAGATGTTGCAGTCTGCTCCAGAACCTCAACCCCACCGACAATTCGGGCAGGCCTGCTACACTCAGTCCTCTGCCCTCGGTCCTGTTTTTCCCTCCTCCCTCCTGACTCCTGACTTTTCACTACAGCTAAGGTTCAGTGGTACTCTTGCTCTCTTCCCCCCCCTCGTCTTCCCTCTCTTTGTCCAGCTCTTTCTTGTGAACCAGATGTACCTCCAGGGGCGAGGTCGTATCAAGGTGCACATCTCTCTGGGGAAAGGATATGCTGATATTGGCCTCACGAAAGGCCTTATCAATGGCCAGATGCAGCCGGGTAAGCGCCACCAAGCGGTCATCCACGGAGTTGACAAAAAAACGCAGGTTCAGCAACAACGAGTTATCCCCGAAACTGTCAAAGGTAACATTGATGCGTGGCTCCTTGAGAACCAGGGGTTCATTTTCCGCAGCCTGTTGCATCAGGTGCATGGCCAGCCCCACATCACTGCCATAGGCAACGCCGACAGGGAGAATAATACGGTTGATGGGGTCACTGAGTGACCAGTTCAACAGCCTGCTGGAAATAAATTCCTTGTTGGGGACCAGCAGTTCCTTACCGTCAAAATCGCGGATCGTTGTGGCTCGAATGCGGATACGGGTGACCACGCCGACCGTTGAATCCACGGTGACCACATCTCCCAAGCGAATAGGCCGCTCAAACAAGATAATGATACCACTGATAAAGTTGGCCACAATTTCCTGCAGACCAAACCCGATACCCACACCCAGGGCGGCCACCAGCCACTGAATCTGTGACCAACTGAACCCCAACACATCGGCGATGTACATCAGCCCCGCACCGCCAATCCCATACCGGGTCAGGGTCACCACCGTATAGCGGCTGCCGGCACTGACCTGCAGGCGCTTGAGCAAAATGATGGTCAACAGGGCCGGAAGATGTCGGATACCAATCACGGTCAGAAACCCGATAAAGACAGTCATACCGGCATCTGCCACACTCACCGGAATGGATTGAGCCTGCCCGTTGATCTGGATAACATTGGTCCAGAGGGTGTAATGATTGAACATCCGCAAAGCGGGAAACACCTCATTCCAGACCCACCACAATCCCGCAAGCCCAACAAAGAGGACCAAGGCATTTAAGAGCTTGCGGCTATCCTGGCTCAGATCAGCCAGATTTTCTTCTGGGATCGGAGCCGCCTCGGCTTCTGGGGGCAGCGCGACATTACCGGCGGCATTTTCAGCCATCTCCTGAGCGGTATGCTGCCAGGCCTTTTTCAGAGCAAGCTGTCGGCCCGACTGAATCAGCCAGCGTTCTAAAATCTGATGGCCAACCACCAGTGCAAAGGAAAGCCAGATGGTGTTGAGCAGACAGCCCAAAAGACCACCGGCGGCAAAGATGTAACCGGCAAGAACGAGCCCTGCGAGTACCAGGGGCAGAATCAGGGTCACCGCGAAGAGAAAGGGCTGTAAGCGGCCAAGAAGATTCGAGGTACTGTTGGCCCGTTTTTTCTGCCAGACAATGGCCTGGGGGTGAAAGAGTCGCAAAGCAAAAAACATAATCACGCCCAGGAGGATAATAATACTCAGCCGGCCCAGGGTATGACTGCTGCCTACCTGATAATTGACGTAAAAAGAAATTTGCGTAAAAAATGCCACCGGAAGAAAGGTAAAAAGAAACTTCTGGGTCTCTCTGCGCAGGTAATCCACCTTTTCCCGTGACCAGAAAAAGACCCTCGAGGCAAGCCCTATGGAACGCAAGGCTTCTATGATTATACGCAGATAGAAAAATCTGAGACTAAAAAACAGTAGGGCGGTCCCCACCGCCCGGGAAAACTCGCTGCTTTCTCCATAGACCTGGAGTTTCCACCCTGCCGCTCCGATCAGTAACGGACAAGGCAGGGCCAGAATCACGCTCAGGGCCAGTGCTTTCAAGGGAAGCCCAAAATGATAACTCGTTGGATTCCCAGCCAGATTAACAGCCGCCTCCAACTGTTGAATCAGCATTTTGCGCAGTGTATACAAGACGATACAAAAAATAACGACCAGAAGAAAAACCGGAGCAACAAGGACTTTATGCACCAGAACATGCCCAACCTTAATCCAGCGATCGATTGCAAACATATTCTGCATTTCTTGGGGCAGTTCCGCCAGACCTTTCAGATTGACAGGCGGGGTAGAGCGCATCCATAGCAGATGTTCCTGCAGGTAATTACTGAAATCTTTGACCGTCCCCAGCAGGTTGGTATAAAGCAGCTCAATTTCAGAAAGCTGACTTAAATAGGTCCGATTGGCAGCAATAATTTTGTCTAACAGATTGCTTCTACTTGCAATGATCTTGCGCAATTCTGGTTTGAGTTCCTTGGCCGTCGCAGGATCGGTTGTTCCCAAAATTTCTCGGATATAATTGTCACTGTCATCGATCTTTTTCTTCTCATCTTCCGCCTGCACCTGCTGTAAGCCCGTCTCGGCTATCACCTGGCTGTTCTGCGTGCGTTTTTTTGCAAGCTGTCGGTCATCGGGGAGGTTGCGCTGAATATCATGCAACAAGAGCCCAAGGGCGTGACTCAGCCCGGCCACTTCAATTTTTTGTTTGGTACTGGCGTAGGTTTCCTCGATTCGACTGAGCTCATTTGTGAGTGTATCACGCGCACTGGCACTGGTTTTCAGTGCATCTGAGGTCTTAAGGAGCTGCTCACTGTAGGCGGCGTTTTTGGCCGCTTCCTGTTGGAGAACAGGTTGGTTATCGGCCATTTTCGCCACAACTTCCTGGGCGGCTCCCACACTTTTATTGGCCTCCTCCTGCCGCTTGGCATTGACCTCGTCCTCCAGCGCCTGAACATCAAGCCGCACCAGCTCCAGGCGTACGGCAAATTCGTCCCGCTTGGCATTGATCAACTCACTGCGCACCGGCATACTCACCAGCTCCTGATTGAGCATACGCGACTCACTCTGCAGGGAGGCAAGCTTTGACAGGTTGACCATGTTCTGGGCTTTGGTGATTTCCGGATTATCTCCAGGCTGAGGAGACACTTTGACCGCACCATTCACTGCGTCTACGCCATCCTTGATCTCAGCGAGTCGTTGACTGATTTTGGCGGGGCGATCCGTAAAAACCCCACTTTGACGGGTCAAATCTTTGAGAGCCGCCTCCAATTCCGTTTCCTGGGCCTTGGATTGTATGAGCTCCTGTTCCAACTCTTTCAACGGACGCCGATCTTCCTTGTTGTTGGCCAGTTGGCGCAGCTTGGCTTCTTTCCGGGTCTCCAGCTTTTTGATGGAACTGTTGACCTTTTTAATCTCTTCCGGAGAGGAGGTGATACTCGCCACGAAGTAATTGGCCTGATTTTCATTTGCCTGCATGGAGCTGATATTTTCCAGGCTTCGACGATAGAGCTCCAACAGTTTGTTTTTGGTGGCATCGTCCAACTGTGAATTTTCAGAAACCGCAGCAATCTTCGCTTTAAGCAGGTTGGGAGAAAACTGCTGCTGGTCCCCGGGTTGGATGGGGTCTGCGGCAAGACAGCTCTGCGAGAACACAAAGAGCACAAGCAAAAAGAGCAGCCAGGTAAAGCAAGAGCGGGAGAATGTAGCGTTGTTCATGCGAGGTTCTTGTCCTTTCAGATCACCAGCAACAGTATGCAGGCCATGGAAATAAAAGAGAGCAGCGTGGAGAGTACGATGATCGCGGAGGCCAGTTCGGTATCAGAGTTCAATTGTGAGGAAAGGATATAAATGGCAGTCGAAGTCGGCAGGGAAAAAAAGAGCATGCTCACCTTGAAGGCAAGACCTGTCACCCCAAAAAGCCATAAAAACACCAGCCCAATCAGGGGAAGACAGAGCAGTTTAAAACCTGCCGTCACCAGCGCCAAGGAAAAATGATTGCGCAGCCCGGCAAAACTCAGGCTCCCCCCAATGGAGAAAAGGGCCAGTGGCAGCGTAACCTGACTCATCAGTTTGAGGGTATTGTCAATGGGTGTGGGAAAGGCTCCCCGCAGAAACGAATAGCCAATTCCAGCCACACAGGCGAGAATCAATGGGTTGGCCAGCAAATGTTTCACTGTCGTCAGAAAACGGTTCCCTGTCTTTCCTCCCCCCCCATACCAGATAAGAATACTGACGCAGCAAATATTGATAATGGGGATAAGCAGTCCTATCAAAATACCGTAGAGCTGTACGCCGGTCTGCCCAACGGTGTTGAGCAAAACTGCCATCCCGATGTAAGTATTGAACCGATAACAGCCCTGATTAAAGGAGCCCGCCTGAAAATCAGTGACTGGACGAAAACGAATATAGGCAAGACTCAGCCCGCAGACAAACAGGACCGCCAGCACAGAGGCAGGGAGATAGTGCCAGTTACCGGTGAGCGCCAGAGGAGCACCGCCAATCTTCCAAAAGAGCATCAGCGGGAAAAAAACATAATAGACCAGCTTGTCCGAGACGCGATGAAAGGCAACATCCGTCAAGCCAGAACGGCGAACAGCCCAGCCAAAGAAAATCAGGGCCAGGACCGGAAAGAGTGCATCAAGAAGAATCATGCGAGTATCATCACAGGGTAAAAGGGGAGAGCATGGTCCCTAAAGGATTTTTTCGAGGAATGCACGGCTTCGTTCCAGGGTCGGTCGCTCAAAAAATTCTTCACTGGCTGCCTGCTCGACAATGCGACCAGCTTCCATAAAAACAATCCGATCCCCTACTTCGCGGGCAAAACCCATCTCGTGGGTTACCACCACCATGGTCATCCCATCACGGGCAAGAGAACGCATCACATCCAGGACTTCGCCGATCATCTCCGGGTCAAGGGCACTGGTCGCCTCATCAAAGAGCATCACCTTGGGCTGCATGGCAAGAGCCCGGGCGATGGCCACGCGTTGCTGCTGACCACCGGATAACTGCTGCGGGTACTGATTGAGCTTATCCCCCACTCCAACTCGTTCAAGCAGCTCTTGGGCCAGCACACTCGCGGCTTTGCTGCTTTTGCCGCGCACCAGCTTCTGGGCCAGGTTGACATTTTCCAGCACGGTGAGATGGGGAAAGAGATTAAAGGATTGAAAGACCATGCCCACCTCCCGGCGAATGCGCAGCCGGTTGGACTCATTCTGGTTGAGCTCAATGCCCTCGATGACGATTCGACCGCTGTCTATCTCTTCAAGTCCGTTCAGGCAACGCAGCAGGGTTGATTTCCCCGATCCCGAAGGGCCAATCACCACCAGGACTTCTCCCCGCTCAACGGCGATGGAACAGTCATCAAGGGCTTGCAGGCTGCCAAAAGATTTCATCAGGTGTTCGGCGCGAATGACGGCTCCACGTAAGGAGGATAGATGTTCTTGATGTGTCATGGGTGTATTCGAGAAAAACTCCGTTCAAGGAAGGTGGCCAGGGCAGAGAGACTGAGGGTCAGAATCAAATAGATCGCGGCCACCACAAACCAGATCTCAAAACTGAAAAAGGTTTCGGCAATGATGGTTCGTCCTTCCATGGTCAGATCATACACCGCAATGGTGGACACCAGGGCGGAATCTTTAATCAGAGAGACCGCCTGGGAAGTCAACGGAGGCACAACCCGTCGCAGAGCCTGGGGCAGGATCACTTTTCGGTAACTCTGCAGTTTGCTTAATCCAAGACTGTAGCAGGCCTCCCACTGGCCCCGGTCAATGGAGGTAATCCCGGCTCGAAAAATTTCCGAGGCATAGGCTCCCTCAAAAAGACTCAGTGCCAAAACGGCGGTCGCCGTGCGTCCGATATCAAGAATCGGAGCCATGACAAAGTAGAGAAAAAAGATCTGCACCAGAAGCGGTGTGTTGCGAATGAGCTCCAAATAGATACGCGCCAGCCAGCGTCCAACCACAGAGTCGGACAAACGCAGCAGCGCCACCACCAGGCCGATAACTGTGGCGAGCACCAGGCTGTAGCCGGTTATTTCCAGGGTGACTTCTATTCCCTTGACCAGAGGACCGGGAACAAAGACACCATCGCTCAGTGTCCCGAAATAACGTGGAATCTGACGCCAGTGCCAACTGTAGCCAAGCCGCTCGGCCCCACGAAGCACCAGCCAAAGGCCTCCTGCAAGGGTGGCCAGGTACAAGAGCCAATCACGAACGATTCTTGGTCTGAGATAACGAAACATCTGCTGTAGGCATTCTCGGGAAATAGGGGCAAACCTGAATCCGTGAGCAAAGTCAGGGTTGGGCTCTTGGTGTACACCACAATCCCTTCGAGTTTCAACCTCAATTCGTTCGTTCAGGCCAATGCGCATTGCACCGCCCCCCTTGCCTTCCTCTCCCATCGGGCAAGCGAAGCAAACCGGAGGAGGTTCTGGTTGCCGCAAACAGGAGCCTCGGGTAGAGTAGAGAAATCCGGCTAAGGCCTTACCCTCTCTCCACTTTTGCACACAGGCATGGCTCCATTACTCACACTCAATAATTTCACGCTCAGCTTTGTTGGCAATACTGGCGAAACAACGCCAGTGCTGCATGCGCTTAATCTGAAGATCGAAAAAGGGCAGGCCCACGCCCTGGTGGGAGAATCGGGATCGGGCAAGTCAGTGACCGCGCTCTCCATTCTTCGCCTTTTAGATGAAACCAACGAGACCCAGAGCAGCGGCTCAATTCGTTTTGAAGACCAGGAAATAACCAGTCTCAGCAAACGGGCCTTACGCCAATTGCGCGGAAACCGGATCGCGATGATCTTCCAGGAGCCCATGACCTCACTCAATCCGGTCTACACCATTGGCAACCAGTTGATCGAACCCCTGATCCTCCACCAAGGGCTCACCAAAAAAGAGGCCTATGCCCAGGCGCTAATCCTGCTTGATCGGACAGGTATCGAAAATCCGGAGTACCGTATCAACTGCTACCCGCATCAACTCTCCGGGGGCCAAAGGCAAAGGGTAATTATTGCCATGGCCCTGGCCTGCCGCCCCACCCTGCTTATTGCCGACGAACCGACGACCGCCCTGGATGTGACCATTCAGCAACAGATTCTCCGCTTGATAAAAGACATTCAGGCCGAATTTGGCATGTCGGTGCTGCTGATAACGCATGATCTTCCCATGGTTCAAAAAATCGCCGATAAGGTTTCGATCATGCATAAGGGGTGCATTGTTGAACAGGGGGATGTGGAGACTATTTTTACCCATCCTCAGAAAGAATACACCAAACACTTGTTAGCCGCCGTTCCTCAAGGGATCCAGACAACACGTCATGGAGGTGCACCTCTGATAACAGTGGAAAACCTCAACTGCAGTTTTCACATGAAAACCACCTGGACGGGATGGTTTACAAGAGAAAGACAGGTTTTGCAGGCGGTGGACAATCTCAGTTTTTGTCTCAACCAGGGCACTACCCTGGGACTGGTGGGAGAATCGGGCTCGGGTAAATCGACTCTGGCCCTTTGTTTGCTTGGATTACAAAAATGTACGGGCAAGGTCATCTACACCCCTGGCCAGGGGCCCAACCATATTCTTTCTTCGCTCAACAGCAAAGGGTTTCGCCCTTTGCGCAAAGAGTTACAAATCGTGTTTCAAGATCCTTTTTCCTCGCTCTCTCCTCGTATGACCATAGGGCAGATAGTAGCCGAGGGGCTCCAGGTTCACGGTATGGGGGGAAGTCGCAGGGAACAGGATACGCTCGTGGCCCAGGCCCTTATTGATGTGGAACTCGATCCGCAAATGGCCCAGCGCTTTCCCCATGAATTTTCCGGGGGCCAGCGCCAGCGTATCGCCATTGCCCGGGCCTTGATTCTGCGCCCGAAACTCTTGATCCTGGATGAACCCACCAGTGCTCTGGATATGACGATCCAGAAGCAGATTCTTAAGTTGCTGAAAAATTTGCAGGAACGTTATCAACTGACCTACATCTTTATTACCCACGATCTACGAACAGTTCGTTCACTGGCCGATCAGCTGGCGGTGATGCGCCGAGGACGCATCGTTGAGGCGGGGCCGGCAGCAACTCTTTTTGCCAACCCCCAGGAGAATTATACAAAACGTCTCTTTGATGCAGCCTTTCACCTTGATAAACAATTGGAGAATGCACCATGCCAATGACCTACCGCGCCGTCTTTCACGTCGATCTGGATGAGCCCAAGCCCTTGAATATCGCCCTGGCCAACGTGGGCAACCTGATTCGCGCCATCCCGGAAAAGCACTACGATCTGATCATGCTTTTTAACGGCCCCGCTGTCACCCTGCTCGACAATGATGCCTGCGCCCCTTTTCGCGATGAGATCTGGCGACTGCAACAGCAACGGGTAGCTTTTAAGGTCTGCAGAAACGCACTCAATAAGTTCAACATCGATCCGGACAACCTGATCGATGGCTGCGAGGTCGTCCCGGCCGGTGTTGTCGCCCTCATTGAGCTGCAGCAGGATGGGTATGCCTACATCAAACCGTAATCATACTTGAGGGGCGCAACGCTCAGTCCTCTTTGGGTTGCGGAACTCCATCCTCAAGCTGGCATTTTTCCACGTTCCCCTGGCACTTGAGCCGGTTGGCGGCATCCGGCCAGAAGCGGACATTGGTCAGAGAAAATTCCCCGGAGGGAGCGGCGCAAAAGGGGATAAAAAGAAACCCGCCTTTGGTTTCACGATAACTTGCGTGAATCTCTCGTTGGCGTGGTTGCTGTTCTACTCGGTAGTATTTACAAAAGGCCATAGTCGGTCTCGGCAAAAAGAAGGGGTGGAAAAAGCAGCCCTGCACAGCTGCGCAGTATCTGCCACCTGCTGTTCTTGCCGTTCAAACCATTTGTGGCTCGATTTCGCAAGCTCTCTCTGGATAATCAAAAAAATTTAATTACCATCAATGCTCATTAACGATACCCTGGATCCGTTCAACTGAGCTTCAATGCTCATTACCCAAAAAAAAATTATGCTCATGGAATCGACTTGGTCGCTCAACGGCAAGAGCGGCACCCGTTACAGCTTTACCGTCATCACAAAATCAGGCCATCTTCCCCAGTCAGGCGGCATCCTGCTCCCTGTTTATGCCCATCCACGGGGCCATCGAGCCGGTTTTCAGGTCAACGCCCTTGGCGTGCACACCGCAAACGATATGGAGGCCACCCGGGCCAGCTTAAGTAAGCACCAAGAGCTGACCGAACAATGTTGGAATTACACCCTCGTCCTTGAAGAGTCTGATCCTGACAAACAACTCCAGATCGCTGAAGATCTCAGCAAGTAGGCTTGAGCATCCCTCAGGTATTATCAGAGGTAACCACTCAGGGGATTTCCTGAAATGACGGGCAATTATCGAACCTGCAAGCGATTGCGGGGGACCGTAGATGCTAGGCATCGGCCGCTGCCGCGTACGACTGTACGTAACCAGGCCGATAACACCACAGATTCGATGCCCCGTGATCGCTTCCTGTCAGAGGTCTAGCGCATTGAGCACACCGCCGTCTTCCGAACACGATAAACAGCTACAGTCCCCGCTCTCTGCGGAATTTCTTGCCACGGTCAGCCATGGCCCCGGCGTCTACCAGATGCTCGGAAAAAAGCAGGTTCTCTACGTGGGCAAGGCTCTGGACCTGCGTAAACGGCTGTCCCAGTACGCCCATTACAAAGGCTCGCCCCACTCGAAAACTGCGGTCATGCTCTCCCATGTCCAGCGGGTGGAGACCATCCTCACCACCACCGAAAAGGAAGCCCTGATTCTCGAAGCTTCGCTGATCAAACAGCACCGCCCGCGCTACAACGTCATCCTTCGCGACGACAAAAACTACCCCATGATCAAGGTGACCGTGCGGGAAGACTGGCCCCAGGTTGTTGTCACCCGCAAACGACTGCGCGACGGCAACCGTTACTTTGGTCCCTACTCTTCCACCACGGCCATGCGTGCCACCCTGGCCCTGCTCTACAACCAGTTTCCCCTGCGCCGCTGTAAAACAGTGCGGGAACGGGAGCGCCCCTGCCTCAATTTCCAGATGGGACGTTGCCTGGCCCCCTGTGCGGGCAAGGTGAGCCAGGCTGAATATCAGCAGATGGTGGCGGATGTCTTACTGATTCTTGAAGGAAAGGTCAGTGAGGTGGTCAAAGAACTGCAGACAAAAATGGAGCAGGCTGCCCAAGATCTGCACTTTGAAAAGGCGGCCATGTTTCGCGATCAGATCAAAGGCTTGACCAAGACCATTGAGCACCAGGCCATTGTCGCCAACCATTACATGGATCAGGACGTTTTTGGCATCCATCGCCAGGACGCAGCGGTGGGCATCGCCATGCTCTTTATCCGGGGCGGCATGATCACCGGGGCCCAGAACTTTTTCCTGGCCGATCCCATTGGCGAGGATGACAGCCTGCTCTCCCAGACCATTGTACAGTACTACTCTCCCCAACGGCAGCCCCCTCGGGAACTTTTGCTCCCCTTTGGCCTGGAAGATCGCGAGTTGATCGCTGAGCGTTTGACCGAACTACGAGAGGGACCGGTAGCTCTCCTGGCTCCCCAGCGGGGAAAACGGATGCAGCTGATGCAGATGGCTGCAGCCAACGCTGCTCAAATATTTTCGGAGAAGGCCAAAAAAGAACAGAGCTGGACAGCCCTGGCAGCCAGTCTGATAGCCAAACTCAAGCTGATGAACCAGCCTGAAACCATCGAGTGTCTGGACATTTCCAACCTTTTGGGCAAACAGGCGGTTGGCTCCCTGGTGTGCTTTGTCCATGGGGAAAAGGCGGCAAAACTCTACCGCCACTATCGCATTCGCAGCCAAGACACCCCCGATGACTACGCCATGATGCGCGAGGTGCTGGATCGCCGTATGAGTAAAGGAGTGGAAGAGGACCGACTGCCCGACATGCTGCTTATCGACGGTGGCAAGGGACAGCTGCAGGTGGCTTACGACGTTTTGGCGCAGTACAACCTGCTTGGTCGTATTGATCTGGTCTCCATTGCCAAGGAGAAAGCCGATGAGGGAGAAAAACTCTTCAAACCCAGCCGCAAGAATCCCATCCTGTTACCTGCACACTCACCGGTTCTTTTGTATCTGATGCGCATTCGTGACGAGTCCCACCGTTTCGGTATCACCTTTCATCGTAAACTGCGCGGCAAGGAACAACTCACCTCAAAACTCGATGCCATCGAGGGCATCGGCCCCAAACGCAAGCAGGTCCTGCTCAAACACCTGGGATCACTCAAACGGATCACCGAGGCCGGGGTGGATGAACTGGCGCAGGCCCCCGGCATTGGCCCCGAGCTGGCTCAAACTATTTTCAGCCAGCTGCATCCAGAGGAATCCGAGTCCTGAGCCCTTGGTGCATAGGCGCTCTACCTAATCGCTATTAACTCTTTACCCACCCGCCTGGATGAGCTTTGCTGGTATGGTGCAGAATCTTCCCTTGCCCCGAAAGTCCTTATTGAAAGGAGGCTTCCCATGGCACCTGCACCCGTCTCGGCCCACTCACTTGATTTGACCCCTCCGGCCTCTGTCTACCCTTCTCCCCTGGACTGGCGCGATCAGTTTATCTATTTCCTGCTGGTCGATCGGTTTGACAACAATCAGGCAGATATCCCTGCCTATGATCCCCAAACCACTCCCATTGGCCGCGATCCTGCTCAAAAATCCATCTTTCAGGGGGGCAACCTCAAAGGAATTATGCGACGACTGGATTATTTACAGAATCTAGGCGTTGGCGCCATCTGGCTCAGCCCGGTTTTTAAAAACAGGCAGGAGGCTGAAGGCAGTTATCACGGCTATGGCATTCAGGATTTCCTCCGGATCGATCCCCGCTTCGGAACCAGCGAAGATTTACAGGCGTTGGTCCAGGCTGCCCATGCCCGTTCGATGTATGTCATCCTGGACATTATCATCAACCACACCGGCGACAACTGGGGCTATCCGGGTGACTATCCCTATTATTACAGGCATGATGCTCCCGGCCCCTTTGACTTTGGTTTCTGGCGGAAAAATTCTCCAGGCCAGGATTTTCAAGCTGATGACGCCGTCTGGCCCCAGGAGCTGCAGCAGCCGGACTGCTACAAACGGCGTGGACAGATTCGCAACTGGAGTGATGAGGCGGAGGCAATAAACGGTGATTTTTTAAGCCTCAAAGAACTGGAGCTCAACCGATCTCAGGTGCTCGACACCCTGATACGCGCCTACAAGTACTGGATCAAGACTGCGGATGTGGATGGATTCCGCATCGACACGGTCAAGCATATGGAATCCTCGGCCACTGCGATCTTCTGTAATTCCATTCGGGAATATTGCCGTTCCATCGGCAAACACAATTTTTTTCTCTTCGGCGAGGTGGTGGCGGACGACACGGTGCTCCAACGCTATATCGGTCGAAACAGCCGTCTTCCCGACAGTGGCGAGCGTTTTCCGTCCCTTGATGCCTGCCTGGACTTTCCGCTCTACTTTGTCTTGGAGGAGGTCATTAAGGGATTTGCAACACCAAGCCTGCTCAAAGATCGCTATGACCGCTTTCGGGATCTCTATGCCGATCACGGTGAATCTGGTCAGTACTTTGTCACCTTTGTCGACAACCATGACCAGATGTCACGACCGTATCGTCGTTTTCTCCATGCGAATCCGCATAGCAGACAGGCAATGCTTGCCATGGGCTACCTGCTGACCACGCCTGGTGTCCCCTGCATCTATTACGGAACCGAGCAGGGATTTGATGGCGGCGGAAATAACGATGCCTATGTACGAGAATGCATGTTTGGGGGCAACTGGGGAGGCTTTGATACAACCGGCCATCATTCTTTCAATCCTGAGCATTCCCTGTATCAGGCCATCGCCCAGATTGCCGCAGTCCGAAAAAACGAACCGGCACTTCGCTATGGCCGTCTCTACTTTCGGGAAATTTCCGGCAACGGGCAGAACTTTGGCTATCCCCAGGATGGTCGCTGTACTCTGGCCTACTCACGTATTCTTGCGGAAACGGAAATTCTGATCTGCCTCAACCTTGATCCCCGACCTCGTAACGATTACGTTACCCTTGACATGCACTTGAATCCAGCCGGAAGCCAGCTTGAAGATCTGCTTGCCCCAGGCTGGACAACACAGATTTTCAATCAGGCCGGGCGGCACGTCGCGCAAGTCAGCATGGAGGGGCATTCCGTACGTATTCTACGACGCCTCCAATGAAAAAAATCTGGTACGGCAACAAAGAGCGAAGGACAGATGTATGGAAGCAAACGAACGTTTGATGGCAAAACTCAAAGCTGGCTGTATTTGTAAGGGAGTCAAACTGATCCGCCTCATTGAGGCCATCGAACAGGGGGCAAGTACCGTTTCGGAAGTACAGCAGGCCTGCGGTATAGGTGATGGCTCCTGCAAAGGAAAACGCTGTGGGGAGAAGATTGAGGAATTGCTCGCTGCCCGCTGAGGACACAAGCTCAACCCGGATTTCTCATCCGGGCTGGTCATACTCCCTGTATCTGAGCTATACTGAGCAAGAAACACAGGTTTTCTCCCCAGATTCGGAAAGAGGTTCTCCTTTGGCCAGCGAAGAAAAAACACCGAAGAAGGCAGTTGCTCTGCTCTATGAACAGGATAAGTCGGAGGCCCCACGGGTAACTGCCAGTGGGAGCAACCTGGTTGCCGACAAGATTATTGCCACGGCAAAAGAGGCCGGTGTCGTGATCAAAGAGGATAAAGACCTGGTTGAGTTACTCTCCAAAGTCCCCCTTGGTGAAGAAATCCCTTCAGAGCTGTACCAGACGGTAGCCGAGGTTCTTGCCTTTGTCTATTCGGTGAATGAAAAATATAAACAGCAAGAAAGCTAAGGAGTCCCATTTTTTAACCTGTTAAAATCAGCAGACTCAATGAACAAATTCCCTCTCAACAGGTTTTTTAATAATCATTATTGACTTTCTTCATTCCCATTCGCATAGTTCAAGCTGTACACGGCTCTACGGCCTAAACGCCTTGAACCAATTATATTTTTTCGTGCATACCATTGATAATTGCACATTTTTATAGATTGAGGAGTACAGTATGCGTCAATATTCCATCGCTGTCGTTGTCGGCAGCCTTCGTAAAGATTCGTTTAATCGTCAACTCGCCACAGCTCTGGCGCAACTTGCGCCTGAAGACTTTACCTTTAGAGTGGCTGAGATTGGCAACCTCCCCCTGTATAATCAGGACGATGACGCCAACCCTGCTCCTGAAGTTGTTGCCTTCAAAGAAACCATCAAAAATGCCGATGGCCTCCTCTTTGTCACTCCGGAATACAACCGTTCCATTCCGGGCGTGCTGAAAAATGCACTGGATCACGCTTCACGCCCCTACGGACAAAGTGTCTGGGGAGGCAAACCAGGAGCAGTCGTAGGCATCACCATCGGCCCCTCCGGAACGGCCATGGCCCAGCAGCACTTACGAAATATTCTAGCCTATCTGGATGTGGCCACCATGGGGCAGCCGGAAATCTTTCTCCAGAACAAGGAAGGATTTTTTACGTCAGAGGGAGGAATTGGAGACTCCAGCCGAGACTTTCTCCAACAGTGGATGGATCGCTATGTGGCCTGGGTTAAACACCAGCTTACTTAATCCTACAAGAGGAAGACTTCCCTTGGCAGCCATTGCCAAGGGAAGTCTTTTTTAAGGGGGGCCTCGACTCCTCAGGAAGCTCTTACCAGATATCGTATCTCTACTTGCTTACGAATCCAGCCAGGTAATTTCAGGCATATTCCGTGTTGGTAACCGTTTATATTCAAGAGCGGAATAGCCCACCATCATCGCACCGAAACACTGCTGGTCATCTCCAAGGCCAAGTGCTTGTTTGAGTGGCGGATAGGTATTGGCCGCTCGATTAAAATACCCAGCCCAACAGGTTCCCAGCCCAAGCCCTGTTGCAGCGAGTTCCAGATAACTCAAGGCAATGGTGCAGGAGGTTGGGATCATTTGGTTTGCAGCCTTGCCATGGGCAACTATCAGCGCAGGCGCATCTCGAAGAATACCATCGACTCCCCGCTCCCAGCGCCGGATTGCCCGCTCTACATGAAGCGCATGTGCCACTTCCGGCATCTCCTGCTGCAGCCATTGCATCCAGTCAATAACCAGCCCCGCCATGGAACCAAGTATCGTTTTGTTGTCTATAACCAACCACTCCACGCCCTGCGAGTTAATGGCCGTAGGAGCATAGCGTGCCATTTCAATGAGTTGGCGCAGTGTTTCCCGCTCAACTTTTTTCTTTTTGTACAGACGGATAGAGCGACGGGCTCGCAGAAAATGTTCGCACTGCGCCTGGCTGAGTTTCCATTCCGGGTGCACCGGTGGACAGAGCGATGGATCCATATCCCGGTGCTGTAAACTTCCAGTCGGGCAGACAGCCACACAATGGCCGCAATCAATGCAAAGAGTATCAGCCTCGTCAATGGCCACGGGGACCTGCCCCGATTGCCACTCTAGAAGCCCTAGAGGACAAACCTGGGCGCAGAACCCGTCTTTGTTGCAGCTCTTCTGATCAATCTGAAAAAGTTCCATATTCCTACCTCCAAAAGTCTAGCCTGAAACTTTTACAATAAATGGTTTTCAGACAAGGGTTGACATCCCTTAAGAAAAAGTGCTCTCTTGTGGGGTCTGATCCGAATGAAAATCTGTCCCCCTCATGGGATGCAGGTGCAGTTACGCAAAGTACTTTTTTCACCCTACTTGCATCACTGCAAAAGATTCATGTTCAGTAAGCTTCAGTACTCATAGTCCTTGGAGCTCCTGCACAGGCTCCCCCTGTCGTCTCTTTCCGCAATGACGAGGCAACCATACCACTGATGGCCCAATCTGTTCCTGAAAAAGAAATCCCCTCATCAATACCCAACACAATTGACGCCGACGGCGAAAGCAAGGTGTCCTCGCCACCTTCTCAAAATCCCCCCAAGTCACCAAGTAAACAAAAGCCCTCCCAAAAACCGAGAAAAAAAACAGCGACTCGAAAGAAAACAACAAAAAAGAAAGCTCGCTCAAAAAACAAAAAGCCTTCTATTTCCAAAAGACTTTTGGCAACGCTTCTTCTTCTGGAAATTTTTGGTCTGCTCTTTTCCCTGGGAATCTCTGTGGTCGTCGCGCTGGGCTATGCAACCGAAGAGTTTTCAGGGACAGGTTTTTTTTCGCACCTGCTTCCTTTTGCCCTGGGAGTAACCGGGCTGGTTCTCGTCTTGGCCTTAGTTCTGGTGGGCTGGTATCGGTTGCGTAGCTGGCTTCGGCCACGATTTCTCTTTCTTCCAGCCGCCTTGGCGATCCTTCTGGCTCTTTCCGCCGGGGCACTAAGCCTCCGGGGCGACTTGTACTTCGCGTTCAGTCAGTTTCGCATGCTGGTAGGAGGCCGTGAGGAAGCAGCCCGCGTCACCTTGACCCATCAGGTCTTTGCCGCCTACAGAAGATTTGAAGCTGCCCAGGAAAAGAAAATCATCGAGCGTGCACGTGATTATGCGGGGCCCATTGAAGATGCAGCCCAGGCCTATTCCCTGGACCCCGATCTTCTCCGTGGTCTGGCCGCCACAGAATCTTCGTTTTTACCCCGGGAGAGTAAAGATGGAGGCAAAGGATTGTTTCAAATCACCCTGGTCCCTGAGCACATACTTGTGGGGACGTCCAGCCTTCTCCAACTCAAAAAAATTGATGTCACAGATCACCGTCAAAACGCATTTTTAGCAGCGGCCACCCTACACTACTACCTGCAGCAGATGAACAACGATCTTTTTCTGGGGTTGCTTGCCTACAATATCGGCCCAAGAAATGGTGGGCTCCGCTTTATCATGCAGCAATATGGAGCTACAGATTTCATCACAATTCAGCCCTATTTACAGAAACTTCCACGCGGTTACCCCATTCGGGTCCTGTCCCATGCATTGGCTTTTCGTCTTTACCGCACAATGCAAACACTGCCCCCCTATGAGGAAGGATTAAACGCTGTTCGTATTCAGCACCTCGGTATCCCTGGTATGTAAAAAGAGAAAGGCCTCCAGGTTGCCCCCCTTTCCTGCCAGGACAGAAACCATCTCCAGATCTCGAGTCTTCCGTCTCGTAAAGAGCAAATCACCCCAGGGGACGAATTCCTTTGCATTGGCTTGCTTTTGCAATCTGTTAGCGTACAATTATCCTATCGCAATCTCTTGAAAAAGCCCTCCCTGGCTTTTGTTATCATGGACCAGTCGGATCACGCTAACAGCGTAGCTTAAGGAGTTTCCTATGCCGAAAAAATCCATCCTTTTTGTTGACGACGAACCCAACATTCTCTCAGGGCTTCGGCGCATGTTTCGAGCATTCCGCCGTGAAAAGGATTTTCATTTCATAGACTCTGGCCAGGCCGCCTTAGATTTCATGGCGGAAAACAATGTCGATGTCATTGTTTCAGATATGCGTATGCCGGGAATGGATGGGGCCTCTCTGCTCAGCAAAGTACAGGAAATTCACCCCCGCACCATACGAATCATGCTCACCGGCCAGGCCGACGAAGAGTCTATTTTACGAACAGTTGGCGTCGTTCATCAGTTTATATCCAAACCTTCTACTCCTGAAACCCTACGAGAAATCATTGATCGGGCCTGCGCTCTCCAGGACCTGATGGAGAATGACCAACTGAAATCTGTGGTTTCCGGCATAGGTCAACTCCCAAGCCTCCCCTCGGTCTATGCCAAGCTTCAAAAAAAAATGAAGGATCCGGAATGTTCGCTCGGTGATGTGGCGGCGATCATTGAGCAGGACCTGGCTATGAGCACTAAAGTATTACAGTTAGTGAACTCATCCTTTTTTGGTTTTTTTAAAAACATCGACAGCCCTACGCGTGCGGTTAATCTGCTCGGGCTGGATACGGTTAAGGCACTAGTTCTCAGTGTGGGCATTTTTTCTGAGCTCAAACCAGTCAATGCCAAATATTTTTCTATTCAACACCTGTGGGATCATAGCGTAGCTGTTGCTGCCTACACCAAAAAAATAGTCCAGACAGAAACGGACTCCAAAGAGATGCTTGACCACAGTTTTCTCGCCGGATTTCTCCATGATATCGGCAAACTGATTCTGGTCTCCAGTCTGACAGATAAATACCTCAAAGCAACGGAGATGGCTCAAGAATTTGGTATGCCGCTCTGTGCGGCAGAATTCGATGTACTCAGAGCCACCCATGGAGATGTTGGGGGATATCTTCTTGGCTTATGGGGGCTTCCTGGTGCAGCGGTTGAAACCGCGGCTTTTCACCACCGTCTGGATCATTATCCCAATCCTTCGTTTTGCCCGACGGTTGCCGTCCACGCCGCTGACGTAATTTACTATCGACTTCACCCGAAACTCACCACTGCCACACACGAATTTAATATGGAGTATCTACAAAAAGCCGGATTGGACGACCGCATTGACCACTGGCAGGCACTCTGTCAGGAATTAGGACTGTAAGGGGAAGGCATGACTGAGAGAATACTGTTTGTCGACGATGAGCCCAATGTACTCCAATCTATTAAGCGCCAACTCCGTAAACGCTTTGATCTGGTTACTGCGGAAGGCGGCCAGGAGGCTCTGCGCGTCCTTCAGGAAAACGGACCTTTTGCCGTGATTGTCTCAGATATGCGCATGCCCGGGATGAACGGTGTTGAGTTGCTCTCACAGGCAAAAAATCTTTACCCTGAGACCGTGCGCCTGATGCTGACTGGCAATGCCGACCAGGAAACTGCCATGGCAGCGGTGAATAATGGACAAATTTTCCGTTTTCTCACAAAGCCTTGCCCCCAGGCGACCTTTGTTACCTCCCTGGCTCTGGCTCTGCGCCAATATCGACTGATTGTAGCCGAGCGGGAGTTGCTGCAAAAAACCCTTAAAGGAAGCGTGAACGTCTTGACAGAACTGCTGGGTGTCGCCAATCCATTAGCCTTCAGCTCCGGACTACGTATTAAAAATTATATGCTTCACGTTGCACAAACCATGGAGCTCGGGGGAATCTGGCAGTTTGAAATTGCGGCCATGTTATCACAAATAGGCTGTATAACCATCCCTGGGGATGTCTTAAGCAAAGTTTTTTCCGGACACCCCCTGACCCAGGATGAGGAAGAAATGTATCATGGACACCCTCAAGCTGGAGCTGCCTTACTCGAAAAAATACCCAGGCTGGAAAATGTCACCAAAATGATTCAATATCAGCAAAAACCATTTAACGAGTACGATGAACAGCTGAAAAGCGAAGAGTTTGAAGAGGTGTTGATAGGTGCACAGATACTCAAAGCGGTGGTGGAATTCGATCAATGTATTTTTCGTGGATTAAGCCCACGCGAGACGCGCGAGTGGATGCGCAAACAAAAAAATGCGTACAACCCAGAAGTACTCGATGTACTCAACGAACTGAACATCGAAGATCAACAGCAAATACTGAGTCTGTCCATTAAACAAATCACTGAAGGTATGATCGCTGCCGAGGATATTGTTGCCCAAAACGGAGTACTTATCATACCCAAAGGGCAAACCATCACCAAAATTATGCGGCAGGGGCTGAAAAACTTCTCCACGCAGGTTGGCGTAGTCGAACCCATCCGCATACAAATTGGCACGGGTAAATCAGAGGATGATTAGGCCAATAAATTTATCCTTAATTGTTCTAGATAAGATTATAATATTGACGGGTCACAGACCTATTTGCTATAGCTATCGAGCACTCGACGGGCTTTGCATCAGATGACAGATCAATCGTGCCCCTGCCATGGATAGAGAGGATCCTTAGGGGAAGTCACACAGAGACAGATCCAGTCATTCGATATCTTGAATTTTTGTTTTTTTCAGGATCCCAAGGGCTCGCTCGACCGAGGATGCCCCACTTTTCCATAGAATCTTATGAAAATGCTGAACCAGTTTTAGGCGGTTAACGGACATCCTTCATCCACAACGTAAACTACAGGATTTTCTATGAAAGGAATCTACGCTGGAAGTTACGACCCGCCTACCAACGGCCACCTGTGGATGATAGAACAGGGTGCCCGCCTCTTTTCCAAATTCTACGTCGCAGTCGGTCAAAATTCTCAAAAGAAATATACTTTCAGCCTTGATGAACGCATGCAGATGCTTGAAGAGATCTGCGCCCGCCACCGTAATATCGAAGTTGTTCATTTCGAAAACAAATTCCTCGTTAAATACGCCGAAACCATAGGTGTTGATTATATCCTACGTGGTATCCGCAACGAAAAGGATTACACCTACGAACGGGGTATGCGCTACGTCAACAGCAACATGAACAATCGTGTTCAAACCCTGTTCATGATGTCGCCGCGTCACCTTGTCGAAGTCAGCTCATCGCTGGTTAAAGGACTGGTGGGTTCAGATGACTGGGAAATGGTTGTCCGGGAATATGTTCCCGATTGTGTTTACTATAAAATGCTCAGTAAATTTGGCCGTCTTCACCTCAGCCCTCCCCGCCGAAGAATACTTGAAAGAATCTAGGTAACACGCTACCCTTCCTTCAGACGTGATGGACGATCCCTGCTCGAGACATTCGACCTATATTGTCGCTGTCAACCTGCAGGGATCCAGCAACCTGTATTTGCCAGTGCCTCACGTATTCGCACAGTTCTTACAAACCACGATAAAGTATTCTCAATCAAGAAGTCTCTTCTGCCCTAGAGCAATGAGTTCGTTGAGTTGTTCTCTATTTACCCAGGATTTATTTTCTGTCTTTCCATGGATCAAAGATCACCCTTTCTACGTTCTCTTCCCAGACAATGGCGCCCGATCGTTGCCTATGTAGCTCCTGTGATCGTCTGGGGTTTGTTACTTTCGCTCATCTACCTGCTTCGTTCCTTTTTCTTACTTATCTTCCTCACTTTTGTGTTCTCCTACATTCAGGCACGAAGCGTCAACAGACTCGAGCCCTGGATCGCCTATAGACCGATACGAGTAGTCATCGTCGCCCTGTTGCTCGTCGCTACTTTGACGGCAACAGGTATATTTTTTGTTCCAAAGGTCAAACAGCAAACCGAGCTCTTTGCCAGCCAGTTTACCACCTACCTCTACCGGGTAGATCAGGAGCTCTATCAGCTTGAGCAGCGCTATCCTCTCATCGGTGACATCCTTCCTGAAATTCAAAATCGCGGTCTCGAGGGTAACCAGGGAGTTATCGATAAAAAGCGAATCAAGTACTCCCCCTCTGCAAACCTTCTCCAACAGTTTCTGGGCCTGGGAGAAGCAGCCACGGGTGTGCAAAACATCAATCAGGCACTGGACACCTTTGGAAATCTCGGTGCTCGTATTGCTTCGGTGACCTCTGCTTTTCTTTTAGCGCTCCTCTTCTCATTTCTTATCGTTTTAGACCTCTCCAATCTGGCGATCAGTGTTCGCTCTCTCCATGAGACTAAATTGCGCTTTATCTATGAAAGCGTCGCCGGAAACTTACAGGAGTTCAGTCAGGTTCTGGGAAAAGCCTTGGAGGCACAACTGATCATCGCCTTTATCAACGCTGCGCTTACGGCTGTCGGTATCAGTCTGCTCGGCCTGGGACAGCATCTTGCCTTTTTGACGGTGATTGTCTTCTTCTGTAGTTTTTTCCCCGTCATTGGTGTCTTTATCAGCTCTTTTCCCATTTGCTTGGTGGCATTACAGACATCAGGATTGCAAACCCTGTTTTTGGCAATCCTCTTGATTACCATCATTCATCTCATTGAGGGGTATATTCTCAATCCGCGAGTGTATGGTTCGTATATGCGCATCAATTCGGTCATTATTCTTATTATTTTAACGGTGGCCGGTAAACTTTTCGGCTTCTGGGGACTGATTCTTGGCGTACCGGTCTGTACCTACATCTTTGGCCATGCCATTCGCTACAAAGCGGAGCGCCCTGTTGAATCGAATGATTCCCCTACATGTATAGAGGACGTATAAAACTATGGAATGGATCTTCGATATTGGCATCTGGAGTTCACTCTTAACTCTGACGGTTCTTGAGATAGTCCTTGGTATCGATAATATCGTCTTTCTGACTCTGCTTGTCAGCAAAGTCCCCGAGCAACAGCGAAATTTTGCCAGACAATTTGGCCTGCTTGCAGCCATGGGAACCCGTATCCTGCTCCTGCTTTCAGTGGCGTGGCTGGCAAAACTGGTCAGCCCTCTTTTTATCGTTATGCAGCACCCGGTTTCCGGGAGGGATATTGTTCTCTTATCAGGGGGGCTCTTTCTTATTTACAAGGCGGTTAAAGAAATCCACGAGAGCTTGGAAGGAGGCGAAGAGCTGCACGGCCCAAAACATCTGGCAACAAACCTTGCTGTGGTGATTGCGCAGATTGCGGTAATTGATATTGTCTTCTCTCTAGATTCGGTAATCACTGCGGTAGGACTTGCCGAACATCTCTGGGTCATGATTACAGCTATCGTCCTTGCTATTGGCGTTATGATGGTCGCGGCAAAACCCATAGGTGAGTTTGTGGAACAACACCCAACAGTCAAAATGCTGGCCCTCTCTTTCCTGGTTCTGGTTGGAGTGGCCCTGGTTGCCGAAGGAACCGGCCATGAAATGCCCAAAGGCTACCTCTATTTTGCCATGGCCTTCTCCTTTATGGTGGAAATGCTCAACCTTAATCTCAGGAAAAAAGCAAAGCCTGTTGTTTTACATTCCCCTGTACAACGTATTGAGAAAACCAAAAAATAATTGATTTACATTTCCTTTATGCAGAAAAACGACGATAGTAATTATCGATATATTCTAACTTAAAAAACGAGCAAGACATCGTTATATCGCCGTTACTTGAAGATTCATTGGTACATTTACCTATCTCAAGGCTTTTTTTTTATTGATCTCTGCCATCCTCGTTATATATTTAGCCAATAAGACTGGTATAGTTAGCTGGTGCTGGCCGCGGGCTTCAACCCCGTTGAGCTTCTTGTGAAAGGGGAGCTGTTTGGTTCGATTCCGAAACCAGTCTCCTTATCCATTTATCATATCCTCTGATTTGAATAGTCATATTATCTGACTTATCGCTTGTATTCCTTGCGCCTCCTCTTAACGCTCCCCACACCTACAACACCCTAATACCTCATAAGCTGGTTGGCCAAGAAACGGCAGCCACGCTAGCCATCTCCTGTGGGTAGAAAGCTGTAGAGCGCAAGAGTAAAGGAGCTTACGAAGCCCGTGACATCGGTGTACGCACTACAAAGAAACACCCCACGACGTGGCGTTACCCACTCAACCAAACCTGTAGGTTGGTGGTGAGGCACAAACCCCAACAGCTCTGACGCAGGGTAGCTGAGCATTGGGGGAATCAAACAAAAAAAAAAGCCCGTAATCAGGAATGCTGATTACGGGCTTTAAAGAAAAGACGGCGGCGACCTACTCTCCCACATAGTCTCCCATGCAGTACCATCGGCGCTGAAGAGCTTAACTTCCGTGTTCGGAATGAGAACGGGTGGGACCTCTTCGCTATGGCCACCGAAAAAATTCGATGTATATAACTTAACAATATGAATAGCAGGGTAAACTTGATTTATAAAAGGATATGGTTAAGCCGCACGGCTATTTAGTATCGGTTAGCTCCATGCATTACTGCACTTCCACACCCGACCTATCAACGTTGTAGTCTCCAACGAGCCTTTAGGTATCTTACGATACGGGATATCTTATCTTGGAGTGGGTTTCCCGCTTAGATGCTTTCAGCGGTTATCCCTTCCGAACATAGCTACCCAGCAATGCCCTTGGCAGAACAACTGGTACACCATTGGTTCGTCCATCCCGGTCCTCTCGTACTAGGGAAAGATCTCCTCAAATATCCTGCGCCCGCAACAGATAAGGACCAAACTGTCTCACGACGTTTTAAACCCAGCTCACGTACCACTTTAATCGGCGAACAGCCGAACCCTTGGGACCTGCTCCAGCCCCAGGATGTGATGAGCCGACATCGAGGTGCCAAACCTCCCCGTCGATGTGGACTCTTGGGGGAGATAAGCCTGTTATCCCCGGAGTACCTTTTATCCGTTGAGCGACGACCCTTCCATGCGGAATCGCCGGATCACTAAGACCTACTTTCGTACCTGCTCGAGATGTCTCTCTCGCAGTCAAGCTCCCTTATGCCTTTACACTCTACGGCTGGTTTCCAATCAGCCTGAGGGAACCATCGCGCGCCTCCGTTACTCTTTGGGAGGCGACCGCCCCAGTCAAACTACCCACCAGACACTGTCCCGGATCCCGATGAGGGACCGCGGTTAGAGTTCAAAGATAACAAGGGTGGTATTTCAAGGATGACTCCACGCATACTAGCGTACACGCTTCAAAGTCTCCCACCTATCCTACACATGTTATCCCTAAACACAATGCCAAGCTATAGTAAAGGTTCACGGGGTCTTTCTGTCTTGTTGCGGGTAACCGGCATCTTCACCGGTACTACAGTTTCGCTGAGTCTCTGGTTGAGACAGTAGGGAAATCGTTACGCCATTCGTGCAGGTCGGAACTTACCCGACAAGGAATTTCGCTACCTTAGGACCGTTATAGTTACGGCCGCCGTTTACCGGGGCTTCGGTTCGATGCTTTGCTTGCGCTAACATGTCCCCTTAACCTTCCGGCACCGGGCAGGCGTCAGACCCTATACTTCGTCTTACGACTTCGCAGAGTCCTGTGTTTTTAGTAAACAGTCGCTCCCCCCATTTCACTGCAACCCACGTAGGCTTTCAATTGTATAAAAGATCACCATATGGGCACACCTTCTCCCGAAGTTACGGTGCTATTTTGCCGAGTTCCTTAACCAGAGTTCTCTCAAGCGCCTTAGTATATTCTACCTGTCTACCTGTGTCGGTTTACGGTACGGTCACCAGTGTGAAAGTACACGAGGATTTTCCTGGAAGCATGGAATCAACCACTTTATAGCCCTTTGGGCTTCGTCATAACGCCTCGATGTTAACAAGAACCCGGATTTGCCTAAGTTCTCCATCTACACGCTTAAACCAGGACTACCAACGCCTGGATGGCCTATCCTTCTCCGTCCCCCCTTGTACTGTATCCACATCAGTGGTACGGGAATATTAACCCGTTTCCCATCGACTACGCTTTTCAGCCTCGCCTTAGGGGCCGACTAACCCTGAGCAGATTAACTTGACTTCAGGAAACCTTAGACTTTCGGCGTGAAGGTTTTTCACCTTCATTATCGCTACTCGTGTCAACATAAGCTCTTGTGATACCTCCAGCACACCTCACGATGCACCTTCTCAGGCCTACACAATGTTCTCCTACCATTCTTTCGAATCCGCAGCTTCGGTACTATGCTTGAGCCCCGTTACATTTTCGGCGCAAATTCACTAGACCAGTGAGCTATTACGCTTTCTTTAAAGGATTGCTGCTTCTAAGCCAACCTCCTGGTTGTCTCAGCAATTTCACCTCCTTTTCCACTTAGCATAGTTTAGGGACCTTAGCTGGCGGTCTGGGTTCTTTCCCTCTCGACCACGGAACTTATCTCCCGTAGTCTGACTCCCGCGATTGAACTTGACGGCATTCGGAGTTTGTTAAGGGTTGGTAAGCCGGTGGGCCCCCTAGCCTAGACAGTGCTCTACCTCCGTCAGTCAGTTCGCAAGGCTATACCTAAATATATTTCGGAGAAAACCAGCTATCACCGAGTTTGATTAGCCTTTCACTCCTATCCACACCTCATCCAAGCAGTTTTCAACCTACAATGGTTCGGGCCTCCATTTCGTGTTACCGAAACTTCACCCTGGACATGGATAGATCACCCGGCTTCGGGTCTACCCCATGCAACTTGACGCCCAGTTAAGACTCGCTTTCGCTACGGCTACACCTAACGGCTTAACCTTGCTGCATAGGGTAACTCGTTGACTCATTATGCAAAAGGCACGCTGTCACACCACATGGATGCTCCAACTGCTTGTAAGCTGACGGTTTCAGTTTCTATTTCACTCCCCTCCCGGGGTTCTTTTCACCTTTCCCTCACGGTACTGGTTCACTATCGGTCACTAGGGAGTATTTAGCCTTGGAAGATGGTCCTCCCGGATTCCCACAAGGTTTCACGTGTCTCGTGGTACTCGGGGACACCCTAGGGTGAGTCAAGATTTCGCGTACTGGATTATCACCATCTATGATCGGCCTTTCCATACCGTTCCGCTATCCATTCTCAATCCCATATCGGGGCCCCACAACCCCTACAAGTAAACTTGTAGGTTTGGGCTATTCCGCGTTCGCTCGCCGCTACTAGCGGAATCTCAATTGATTTCTTTTCCTGAGGGTACTGAGATGTTTCACTTCCCCTCGTTCGCCTTCAGTACCTATGTATTCAGTACTGAATGACAGAGTATGAACTCTGCCGGGTTGCCCCATTCGGAAATCTCCGGGTCAAAGCCTGTTAACAGCTCACCGAAGCTTATCGCAGTTTTCCACGTCCTTCATCGCCTCCTAGTGCCAAGGCATCCGCCGTCAGCCCTTAGTAGCTTAACCATAAGTCTTTTATAAACTAAGTTAACTCTAAACGCTTAATTCTGTAGTACACCAACTGTGTTGTGCACAAAGCCTTGGCCTTGCAAGCACCAGTTGGTATCTACGATTTAGATACCCTGCTATTCAATTGTCAAAGATCTATAAACTTTCTATGTTTTTAAAAGTTTAAAAGAAGAATATGATCCAGAGGATCACATTCTTGTCTTAAGCTTCTAAAGACTGGTGGAGGTGAACGGGATCGAACCGATGACCTCCTGCGTGCAAGGCAGGCGCTCTCCCAGCTGAGCTACACCCCCAACCCTTACAAATCAAAGCTAAGCCTGGTGGGCCTAGGTGGACTTGAACCACCGACCTCACGCTTATCAGGCGTGCGCTCTAACCAAGCTGAGCTATAGGCCCAATGCCTTTGATCTCTCAAAACTGAACAGTATAGAGCGGGGTTGATCCCTTATGCAGTCATCGCTGCATCTATCCTTATAAAGGAGGTGATCCAGCCCCAGGTTCCCCTAGGGCTACCTTGTTACGACTTCACCCCAGTTACCAGCCATACCTTGGCAGCCTGCCCCCCCCGAAGGGTTAGCTCAACTGCTTCTGGTACAACCGACTCCCGTGGTGTGACGGGCGGTGTGTACAAGGCCCGGGAACGTATTCACCGTGGCATGCTGATCCACGATTACTAGCGATTCCAACTTCATGGAGTCGAGTTGCAGACTCCAATCCGGACTGAGACATATTTTATGGGATTGGCTTCATTTCGCAATGTCGCTGCCCTTTGTATATGCCATTGTAGTACGTGTGTAGCCCTGGTCATAAAGGCCATGAGGACTTGACGTCATCCCCACCTTCCTCCGGTTTGACACCGGCAGTCCCTTTAGAGTGCCCAGCCGAACTGCTGGCAACTAAAGGCAAGGGTTGCGCTCGTTGCGGGACTTAACCCAACATCTCACGACACGAGCTGACGACAGCCATGCAGCACCTGTCTCCAAGCTCCTCCTAATGGAGGCACTCTCTAGTTTCCTAAAGATTCTCGGGATGTCAAGACCAGGTAAGGTTCTTCGCGTTGCATCGAATTAAACCACATACTCCACCGCTTGTGCGGGCCCCCGTCAATTCCTTTGAGTTTTAATCTTGCGACCGTACTCCCCAGGCGGTCAACTTAATGCGTTAGCTGCGACACAGAGGGGATCAACACCCCCTACATCTAGTTGACATCGTTTACGGCGTGGACTACCAGGGTATCTAATCCTGTTTGCTCCCCACGCTTTCGCGCCTCAGCGTCAGTACTCAGCCAGAAAGTCGCCTTCGCCACCGGTATTCCTCCCGATATCTACGAATTTCACCTCTACACCGGGAATTCCACTTTCCCCTCTGGTACTCAAGCCTGACAGTTTCAAATGCACTTCCACGGTTAAGCCGTGGGCTTTCACATCTGACTTACCAGGCCGCCTGCGCGCCCTTTACGCCCAGTGATTCCGAACAACGCTTGCACCCTCCGTATTACCGCGGCTGCTGGCACGGAGTTAGCCGGTGCTTCCTTTAGAGGTACCGTCAAACATAGCAGGTATTAGCTACTATGCACTTCTTTCCTCTTGACAGAGCTTTACGACCCGAGGGCCTTCCTCACTCACGCGGCGTCGCTGCGTCAGGGTTTCCCCCATTGCGCAATATTCCTCACTGCTGCCTCCCGTAGGAGTCTGGCCCGTGTTCCAGTGCCAGTGTGGCGGATCATCCTCTCAGACCCGCTAACCATCGTTGCCTTGGTAGGCCATTACCCCACCAACAAGCTAATGGTACGCAGACCCCTCTTAATGCGATAGCTTGAAACAGAGGCCACCTTTACTTACCAATCTTATAAAAAGTAAGACTATCCGGTATTAGTCAGCCTTTCGGCTGGTTATTCCAGACATCAAGACAGGTTATCTACGCGTTACTCACCCGTGCGCCACTCTACTGAGGTTCCGAAGAACCCGTTCGCGTTCGACTTGCATGTGTTAAGCACGCCGCCAGCGTTCGTTCTGAGCCAGGATCAAACTCTCCAGTTTAATATCCTGACCAATCACAAATGATTGGTGCTAATCAATCAAAAAACCAAAATTACTTGGCCCGCTCTTACTGTTCAGTTTTCAAAGATCAAAAGCACTTGCGTTCCCGCAAGCTGCGTTAATCAGTTTATCATGTTTTTGAAACGCTGTCAACCGTTTTTTTATTTGGTCTCAAGCGTTTCCGTCGCTGCGTCAGTGCTGCTCGGCAGCGGCGAGGCGCCAATTAACCATGAATTGAAAACGATGGCAAGTTCTTTTTGCGCTCTAGGGACGCCTCTTTTTTGCGTTCCGCAGAGGCCAATCCCGAAAACAACACTGAGTTATGGAGATAGTACAACCAGCGGGTGAAAGCCTCGATGCATTTTTTATCTTCTCGGAGCATTCGAGCTCTTCTTTTTCCCCATTTGCCTTCCATTGAGCCTCGATTTTTTCCTCATTCGTTTTTTTATGAATCTTCAGAGCGCATAAAAAAAGGCATGCAGCCTTATGGCTCCATGCCCTTCTCCCCTTGTTCTCTATGAAATCAGAGAAGTTTCTTTCTTATATATATACTAACATCAAGCCTGATCGTGATGATGCTCACCAGTACAGGCTGTGGTGCCATCTGGGTTACGAATAATTTCCAGTTGCCGTCTCCCCATTGCGGTTACCGCTTCTTTGACATTCATCCCTACGGTCAGATAGCGGGTTATCATTTCGTCGGCAATTATTTCAAAGGCAGTTTCAGATAGCTTTCCCGTTAAAACAGCTTCGCAGTTATACTCAGCAACCTTTCGAGCCAGCGCCATATCAGAGCCCGGTGAAACAGTGTGCTCTAGAGGGGTGAACTCCATGGCCTCTACGTCAACGATGAGCAAAAAGGGAGCCTTGGAAAACTCCTCGAATACTTTACTTTCCAGGCTCGCTTTTTCAGCGGTTACTGCAACTTTCATAGTACTCTCTCATTATGTTGGAACTTTACTTAAAAAATGGATAACTTTTCCATTTCCTACCGCAGAAAGATTCATGGAACCGCTCACATTGAAAACCACACCTGCAACAGCTCCCTCTAAACTTCTAAGATGCCAATGGAACAGGACTCTGCATGATCAAAAATAGATCCATGCATATCGCAGCCTCCACTTTTCCCTAATTGTTGCGTTTTTCCACGGTGTCTCTTTCTATTCTGGCAGGGTACATACCACAATTTCAGCCCTCCCTCATCATTTGTCCGAAATTATTCTCTCCATTGCGAGATGGTTGCATTGGGTATGAACAAATAACCTCTTCGCCGCACAATAGGGAATCGAATGCGGCGAAGAGGCGTAGGAGAACAGAGGTTGTATGCCATAACCTCTATTATGTGTAATTTAGCTCCCCAATATTTAGTCCTTATTTGGATTGCGTCACGATTCTACTTCACTCACGGTGGCAGGCTCGCAAATAAAGGCTCTCCACTGAATAGGCCCTTTTTCCCTGATCATCTCGTTGTATGGCCTTGCTTTCGAGCAAAAAAAAAGCCCCAAATCCGCGAGAGTCAAATGTGAGGGAAACTCTCAATGGGTTCGGGGCTCCCAGTGCATCCTGCACTAAGGGGGTTATGTCATTGTAACTTCGTGAAAGTTAATGTCAATCAAACATGATAACTTTTTTCAAAACACTTTACTCGCAAGGCCTTCAGCGTAAAAAAAGTTCAGTAAACTTGGTGGTTAGATGACAAATAGCGAAACCTGTGGCTTTAGGAAGTCACTCTATAAGTACAAATTTTACAGCGGACCTTTTCTTTTACAAAATAGGTGGCATCCGCAAGCTCCAGTTGCTTCCAGGCACCATTCTGCTCGAGGGCTTTCATTTTTTCCTGGTACCCGCAATCGTCAAACGCTCCTTCACGAATGGTAAAACAGACAATCCCACCAGGCTTAGTTATGCGAACCAGTTCGTCAAATGCATTGGCTTTGACATGACCATAGGTGAAGGTTCCTGTGCAAATGATGGCGTCGTAGCGATTCGTTTCCACCGCAAGCACTTTGCCCATATCAGCCTGAATGAGCTGCTGGTAAACCTTTTTCCCCTCTGCTTCCTTGAGCATCTGCTCAGAACAATCCAAGGCATCGATAGCCTGATACCCGCGTTTTGAGAGTTCCTGTCCAACCAGCCCCGTACCGCACCCCGCATCAAGGATAGAAGCACCTTTGTGGCTCATGGCTCGTTCAAAAGCATCTGCGGACTCAATATGAGCAACATAGCCAAAACGATCTACAGTATCCTTTTCATAATCCGGAGCCCACTGGCCATAAGCTTCCATGAGTTCATCATGGTTCCTTGCGGTATAGACTCTATCCAGTGTTTTATTTTCACTTATCATAGTTCTCACCCCTTGACGCTGATAAGCGTTGAACAACGTATCTTCAGATAGGAAGGTAATTTTTAATCCATACCCGGATGAATACTCACTGATTTAAGATATCGTTTTTCACCGCCAAGCCATTCTTTCAAGAAAGAGAGGACAGAGGAGGACGTCTCTGCCCTCAACAGGATCACCTCAGTTTAATAGCGATAATGCTCCGGTTTATACGGACCTTCAACGGCCACCCCGATATAGTCAGCCTGATCCGGTCGTAATTCAGTAAGTATGGCACCCAATTTATCCAGATGAAGACGAGCAACCTCCTCATCGAGCTTTTTATCCAGAGTATAGACACCAACCGCCCGAGTTTCCTGATTGCTCCACAAATCCATCTGCGCCAACACCTGGTTGGTAAACGAATTGGACATAACAAATGAAGGGTGGCCAGTGGCACAGCCGAGATTCACCAACCGTCCTTCGGCGAGCAGAAAGACAGCATGCCCGTCCGGGAAGGTGTATTTATCCACCTGTGGCTTAATGTTTTCTTTTTTAATCCCTGGCCAGTTATTGAGCTTCTCGACCTCGATCTCATTATCAAAATGACCGATATTACAGACGATCGCCTGATCTTTCATTTTGCTCATGTGCTCGGCAGTAATGATATCTTTATTCCCGGTCGTGGTGACATAAACATCCGCTTTGTCGAGAACATCCTCGACCCGGCAGACGGTATAGCCCCCCATACAGGCCTGAAGGGCACAGATGGGATCAATTTCCGAAACAAAGACTCGACATTTCTGACCAGCAAGGGATTCTGCCGATCCTTTCCCCACATCGCCAAAACCGCAAACCATCGCCTTCTTGCCGGAGAGCATCACATCCATGGCACGACAGATACCGTCAACCAGGGAGTGGCGGCATCCATAGACATTGTCAAATTTCGATTTTGTAACCGAGTCATTGACATTAATCGCAGGCACCAGCAAAGAGCCCTCTTTCTGCATATGATAGAGGCGATGCACACCGGTGGTTGTTTCCTCGGAAACGCCCTTCCATTGCTCAACCGCCCGATGCCAAAACATTTTGTCGGCCTTCAAGACGTCACGTAAGAGATTTTGAACAATCTGAAGTTCCTCATTGTCCGCTTTGGATTCAAGGATGCTTATATCCTTTTCTGCTGCAAACCCCTTATGCAACAACAGAGTCGCATCCCCTCCGTCATCAACGATCAACTGCGGCGTAGAACCATCTGGCCAGGTCATAGCACGGAGCGTGCACCACCAGTACTCTTCCAGGGTTTCACCTTTCCAGGCAAAAACCGGGACACCGGCAGCGGCGATTGCAGCCGCAGCATGGTCCTGGGTTGAGAAAATATTACAACTTGCCCATCGCACATCAGCCCCGAGTGCAGTCAGGGTCTCGATTAACACGGCGGTCTGCACCGTCATGTGGAGACTCCCCATGATACGCACCCCTTGCAGTGGTTTCTGCGGGCCATATTTCTCGCGAGTAGCCATCAGGCCGGGCATTTCACTTTCAGCGATGGTAATTTCTTTGCGGCCCCATTCGGCCAGTCCAATGTCTTTAACGGTATATTCCTGCTGTCCGCTCTTCTGCGACCCGGCAATGATCTCCGCAACCGTGATCATTGGGGTGGATGTTTGGGACAGGGCACTGTCTGTAGCCATGGTCACTCCTAAAATAATTCAATAATAAATGTACAACTCTGCCAGAGAAGGATGATTCTCTACCTTTGCAAAACCGTTCGCAGAGCCTCGACTTTGTCGGTTTGTTCCCAGGGGAAGATGCTCCGCCCAAAATGGCCTGCAACCGCTGTATCCCGATAGCTCCAGCCCGCTGGCCTGGTCAGATTGAGATCTTGAATAAGTGAGGCAGGGCGAAAGTTGAAGACCTCTTCGGACTCCAGCACCTTCTGAATTTTTTCATCGGTAACGGTTCCGGTGCCAAAGGTATCCACGTTTACAGAGAGGGGCTTGGCCACACCAATTGCGTAGGCGACCTGGATCTCGCACTTTTCTGCAAGACCGGCGGCAACGATATTTTTAGCGGCATAACGTGCATAGTAAGCTGCGGATCGATCCACCTTGGAGGGGTCTTTTCCAGAAAATGCGCCACCACCATGGCAGCCAACACCGCCATAGGTATCGACGATTATTTTCCGCCCGGTCAGACCGGCATCGCCATGGGGGCCCCCGATAACAAACTTACCCGTTGGATTGATATAAAACTCCGTGTCATTGTCCAAGAGTCCGGTGGGGCTTAGAAGCTCTCGAGTCAACTGCACCAGGTCTTCACGAATTCGTGCCAGCGGTACATCATCGGTCTGATGGGAAATAACAACATTGGTAATCCTGGCCGGTTGTCCATTTTCGTGAAGGACGGAAACCTGCGTTTTGGCATCCGGTCGCAGATATTCGATTGTGCCCTGGTGACGCACCTGCTGTAATTTCAGGAGTAACTGATGGGAGTAATAAATGGGTGCGGGCATAAGCGAGGGAGTCGCCGAGGTAGCGTAGCCAAACATCATCCCTTGATCGCCTGCCCCCTGCTCCTCGAACAGCCCTTTCCCCTCATCCACCCCTTGAGCGATATCGCTGGATTGCGAATGAATGCGGGAGATGTACTCAAAACTATCGCCGGAAAACAACAACTCTTCACGGTCATAACCTATTTCATTGACAACTCTGCGGGCAATTCTCTCAGGGTTGATTTCATCCCAGCCTGAACAGGTTATCTCTCCCATATTTACCAGGAAATTTGTTGAGACTCCGGTCTCACAGGCGACGCGGCTGGTTGCGTCTTTGGCCAGACAGGCATCGAGTATTGCATCGGAAACCTGATCACAGACCTTGTCAGGATGCCCTTCACTGACAGATTCACTCGTAAACACATGGGTGTTGCGCAATTTGCTCATATTGCTCCTTTTTTTATCTTGTACTCTTGAAGATGACGAACTCGTAACAGATCAAAATGACGCGTAATGGATCGATAAATGGGCTGTTCTTTCATAAAAGAACACGCTCACGGATTACACGAGGACGAGAATGCAACGGACTACCCCCTCAACATGCACCATGCGCATTCAGGCAATGCAGGTGTTGCTCAACACAAAACATTCTCCTCAAAAATTATCCGTTTTACTTATGCACAGGTTACGCTGGAGCTACCTGTCATTACGGATGCAGGGGATTTGTCCTCACGGAAAGGCCGCTGGGATGGATGGATAAATTTTTTCCAGTCTCTAGCAATGGTTGTACCACCATGCGATACAGCTGAAAGGCAAGATTTAAGACCTCACTAAAACGATATATCCTTAGTCACTTAGAAAAACTCTAGCCCGCAGGGAAGATTACGAAGAAAGTTCCATAAGAACATTTCGGTTTGAAAAAATTCGAAAATACAGGGCAAACGGGCAATATATTTACATAATGTAACGCTAACAAATCAAAAAACAGTTCAAGCTCCCAAGAGTTTTTTTTAAAGAAAACCATTTCAACATACTAATATTTCATTATTTTTATCATTTTACTCTACATAAACAAATACGAATCTTCACTCTAGTTATAACGGGCAAATTTTTCTCACCCCAACTCTCCGTCGATGAAAACCCAGGGAAAAAGGAGGAATTCCCTCCTCACGTGAACGGCATCTGACCTACCCTATCCTTTTTAGGAAGAGGAAAGGACCTGGAAAATTGGCGAATCATAATCTCCCCCCCCCCCGGTATAAAGCCTGCCCGCATCGAATTTCAGCGAAAAATCTGTAAATATTTGCAGATTTAATCGTCAGTGGCAAAAAAAGATATCATCCATAAAATTTGAGAAACCAAATTTTAAAGCTGGTCATTGAATAATCACAGTATATTTTCAGAAACTGATTAAAATTAATCATTTTCAGAACTGATCATTCGTATAAAAATCAGTCACATCTTTCATACTGTGCAATAATTTCACATATATTTTTCTAAATATTGTTGCTCCATCACGGCAACGTGTTATCCTCTATCGGGTTCGATAAAAACCAACTCAATATTTTTATACATCGCAATTGGATGCATATGGAGCTGATATTACCACTCTGCGTAGGCTTCGTTACAGCCTCACAGATTCTCAAAAAATGTACCATCATCCAATTTAAAAATTCTCAAAATCAGAGCCCCTACAACACATCCCTCACCTGGCCAAAAATAGTGTTCTCCAGACTTTGTTTGAGAACGACAGGTATAAGCTTTTATCAATTCTACCCAGCCAATTTTTTTTCATGGAGAACAGCCGAATAAACCCGATAAATATACTTTGCGTCGACGATGGCCGAGAGCTCGCCAGCCAGGTGATACGGATATTTGACGAAAATCTCATTTCCTTATCCTATGAAAAAAGCCTGGAAAAAGTCGCCGATCGCTTTGAACGAGCGGCCTTTGACCTGATGTTGTTTTCAAGCTCTGTTACAGATCTCAATCCCGACGATGCCCTTGAAATTATAGAACTCGTTTGCGCAAAATGCCCGAGTACTCAAATTCTATTTTTTGCTCATCCCGGTACCTTGAAAATTGCCCATCAAGCACTCCGAGCCGGGGTCTATCACTACTCCGCCCTGCCCGTATCTAACGAGGAACTCAAACTTCTCATTGAAACCGCAGTTGATCGAAAACCCCAGGTAGGAGTGAATCTCTTGCTGCAATCAGAGGTGGATAAAAATACCTTTGAAAGCATGATTGGTCGTTCAACTGCCATGCAGCAGGTCTATCAACAAATCAGTCAGGCCGCGGCCACAGATATCCCCGTACTGATTGCCGGTGAAACCGGCACAGGAAAAGAACTTGCCGCACTCGCTATCCATGAACTCAGTGATCGGAACAATGCGCCATATGTTCCTGTGCATATTGGCTCGCTGCCCACCGACCTGGTGGCCAGCGAGCTCTTTGGTCATGAACGAGGCGCCTTTTCCGGAGCAACTTCCATGCGAAAAGGTTGTTTTGAAGTGGCTGATGGGGGCACGGTCTTCATGGATGAGATTGCCACCATTGATGAAAAGATGCAGGTCAGCTTGCTGCGCTTGCTGGAAACTAACCAATATTGCCGCATCGGCAGTCAGCATCAGATCCCGGTAGATGTTCGCGTCATCGCTGCTTCCAACGCTGATCTGGCGGCTGAGATTCGCCAGGGGAACTTTCGCGAAGATCTGTATTACCGTCTCGACGTGTTGCACATCACCATGCCCCCGTTGCGGGAGCGGCATGGCGACCTACATTTGCTGGTGGACCATTTCACCCAGCAATCCTGCAATAGCTTTCAGAAATATATACGCGGGATGTCACCGGGGTTCATCAACTGCCTGGAGTCCTACCCCTGGCCCGGCAATGTACGTGAATTGAAAAATGTTATTCAACGGGCAGTCATCACCAGTACAGGTGATGTGCTGGAACGGAAGGAACTTCCACCCCGCATAGCAAAATTTCGCCATGCGGATGTGAAAGTGGTGGTGCGTGTAGGAATGACGCTTGAAGAAGTGGAAAAAGAAATTATCGCCCGCACTCTGGAGCATACCAGCCAGAACAGAACGCAGGCGAGCGATATACTCGGAATATCGAGAAGATCACTCTACAACAAAATGCGCAAATTCAATATGCTGAGCAAGAGGTAAAATTCACCAAGCCATACACCTCACCCTGCGTTCTCCACGCTGCCTCTTCAGGCAGCACGTGAGGGAATATGTAGCTGCAGCTCGAGCCCCCCATCCTCTTGAAAAATGGATAAACTCCCCTGCAGCATCTCAAGAGGCAACCTGAGCTGCTCGGGTTGACTTAGCCTGCCTTCTTGCCCATCCTTACAAATAAATCGAATAAGCGCCTGTCCTTTGCTTGCTCCAGTTTCTATGCAGAGTTGCCCCCCAGGCGCCATCCGCTCCTGACAGAGCAAAAAAAGCCGATAAAGCAGATGATGCAACAGACTGGGATCATTATATATGGCGACACTCTCCGGCGCAGATCTCCAGCTGAGTTCGCATTTATTCAACCGGGCAAAACGCCCCAGGAACATGCAGAGTTCCTCGACCAGTTGTCCGGGCTGAAAGGATGAACAAGCAGCATCACTTCTATGGGCAAAGCCACTGAGATGATGGAGCATGGCTGCCGTGATCACCACCCGTTCTTCGATAAGCGAAGTCGCCTTCTCCATACGCGCTCGGATCTGTTCGTCCATTTGCCCCTGATGGAGGCCAACCAGATCCTGCAGCAGGCCGCTGGATTCGCGAATCACGCCCAGATGATTTTTCATCTCATGGGAAAAACCGGCCAGTAATCTTCCGTAGGAGTCAAGCTGCGCTGTACGCAGGGCATGTATGCTGTCACTGTCCATGAGATCTCTGTTCCATACCGGCAGCGGCCTGTTCTATTTTGATGAGCAGATCACGTAAGTCCACCGGCTTCATGATGTAGTCAAAAGCCCCTTTCTCCATGGCCTCGATTCCGGCAGCCACAGACCCATGCCCGGTCAGCATGATCACCTCGGTTTGCGGGTATTTTTCCTTGATTAGGCCAAGAATATCCAGGCCGGACATATCCGGCATCTTTAAATCCAAGAGGACAATATCAGGGGGTGCGGCCGCAAGCTGCTCAAGCCCTTCTGTGCCGCTATGCGCATCGTTGACATCGATATCCCGAAGAGCGAGTCGCTGGCGCAGAGTGGAAGCGAACTCCACTTCATCATCTATAATGAGTATTTTGCTCTGTATCATCGTAACCCTCACTGCTGTTCCTGAACCAGAGGGAGAACAATGGTAAATGTTGCCCCCTGCCCCGGCTCGGAGCTCACCTGAATGTCGCCTCCGAGTTTTTTGAGTATGCCGTAGGTGATCGACAGGCCAAGGCCTGTCCCTTTCCCAGTTTCTTTGGTGGTAAAAAATGGATCAAATATCCGCTGCACGACCTCCGGAGCCATTCCGGGCCCATCATCTGTCACCATGATACGTATACCGATGGCGGCGTCCCGTCGTGTTTTCAGAGTAATATTTCCCTGACTGCCGATGGCGTCGATAGCGTTGTTGATAATATTGAGAAAAACCTGCTGCAACTGCCCCCGATCACTCTGAATATGCTGCAGCCCCTCATCCAGATCAAAGTTGATGGCAATCTGGTTATAGGTTGCCTCTTTGGCGAGGAAGGCCACAACCTCTTGCAACAATTGATTCATGTCGAGTTCTTCGATCATGACATCCGTATGGCGAGCAAAACCCAGGAGACGATGGGTGATCGTTCGACACCGGTTCACTGACTGCTGCACCCCGTTGAGGGCCTGCTCCATGGCCTGTTTATATTTGAAATCCTCTGTCATTTCAAAATAATCCATCACCAAACCGGTTTTCTGATTAATGATTGACAGGGGATTGTTGATCTCATGGGCCACTCCAGCTGCCAGACGACCGATAGCCGCGAGTTTATTGGCACTTTCTGCCTCCAAAAAGAAATGCTGCCTGCGCTTATCCGAACGCCGAATATGCTCGGTAATACCGTTACTCATGCGCAACAGGATCAACACCCCCAAAAGAATACAGCCCAGGATAATACTGAACAGCCGTAACTGAAAATAGAACCAGGCATCTCCGTGGAGATAGAGGGTTTTCACCAGTACCAAGCTCCAGGGGGTTGACTGCAGATCAATGGTGGCATGGAGCACCTCTTCTCCTTCGGGAGTCTTGACCACGGTCACATCAGCTTTCTTCACCAGAAGCTGTTGGTAGTCGGCCAAGGTATCACTGATGGAGTATCGCGTCAGTCCGCAATCATGAAGCAGGATGCATTTTTCCCCGATCTTACCGTACTTTCGAGGCTTTGTTTGCAGATTCCCTTCGGAATCCACCAGGTAGACATCACTGATCGAGCTAGTCACGCCGGTATCCACATACCGCTGGAGCGTATTGCCGTCAATGGTTACCCGCAGCACCCAGGACCCTTGGTTATTTGGTAGCGTTCTACTAACCGCGATAACAAAATGGGGCACCTGGCGAAATCCGGAATACACATTGCTTATGTAAACTCCACGTTGCAGCACCTCTTTGTACCAATTTTGTTGGGTATAATCATTGCCGCTCAACTGATAAGGACCTATATAAGATTCCTGACGCCCGCTGGAATTTATCACTTCGATGTCGGCAAAATCCGGATATTCATGCTGCAGCCGCACAAACAAGGCCTGGAGCTCTTCTGTATTTTTCAGTTCCTCGTAACGGTCGTCCCGGGCGACAAACTTGATAATGGATTGGAGTTTGGACACAAAACGCTCAATGGTGTTTTGCGACTGTTCCAGATTGAGCACCAGCTGGGTGAGCTCATTTTTCTGTAATAAATTCTGGTATTGATAATGTGAGAGGGCAGAAACTATGATCAGTGGAGTCATGGTGAGCCCAAGAAGCAGAATAAAGAGTCGCCGTGAAAAATAGCGATAGTTTTTCTCCATCTCAGCGGTATCTTCAAAATACTCCGAGGGGGAAGGCAACAGTCGTGATATCCACATTCGTTTGCTGTTCATGCACGTATCCCCCAGGTGGTGACTCCGGGAAAGAGATTTCCCGCTGATAAACGCCCTTCCATTGCAGCCTGCAGCACCACCTCATGCAGTCCGACAACACCATCAAACACCTGAATTTTTTTCCAAACAAGAAATTGATAGTGCTGCTCCTCTATCCCCCCACAGATCAGGATCGAAATGTTTTCCTTAAGTGCTATATCGCAGATCCGCTCTGCTGAGACATGATCAAGGATAATGGAACGAGGCTCCTCCAGAAGCTGATGATCATAGCAGGTGGCGATGAGAACCTCGGCGGCACAGTCAAACCTGGGGGCAACATAATCCCCCCGAATCGTCATCAGAATTTTCATTGGTTCCCTCTTCTAGGCCAGATCATACTTCTTCATTTTTCGCCACAGGGTTGTCCGTCCGCATCCGAGCAGGGCTGCGGCTTCAGAACGGTTGCCTCCGGTTTTCCCCAGCGCTTCAAGCAAACGGTTGCGCTCCATCTCCGCCCATCCAGCCAGCGGTTTGGTCGGCTTTTCCAGGGGAACAGATCGTGCGGGGAGCGGTGAATCCACCTGTTCTTTTTCCTGAAAATCAGCCCCGACAGGACTTAGGGCATAGGGCGGCAGATCCTTATAGCTCACCCTTTCATTGCGACTCATATTAACGGCATATTCCACAATATTGCGCAGCTCCCGCACATTGCCCGGATAGGAAAAATGAACAAGCGCCTCTACTGCCTTGGCGGTAAACCCCGTCATACTTTTGCCCAATCGTTGAGCAAAAAACTGAAGAAAATGATCAAGGAGTAAACGTACATCGCCTTCCCGCTCCCGGAGCGGTGGTACATGCAGATGAAGGACATTGAGCCTATAAAACAGGTCCTCACGAAAGGTTCCACGTCGCACTTCCGCTCGCAACGGTTTATGGGTCGCGGCAATAACCCGCACATCGACCGTCACTTTTTTACTGGAACCCACCGGATAAAATTCGTGATCGTCGAGCACGGAAAGGAGTTTCACCTGCAACGGAAGAGATAAATCACCAATTTCTGTTAAAAAAATGGTGCCCTTATCCGCCAGACGAAACATGCCCTTGTGTTCTTTGACCGCCCCGGTAAAAGCCCCTTTGACATGACCAAAGAGCTCCGATTCCAGCAGCGCCTCAGGCAGAGCGCCACAGTTCACCTTGATAAAAGGCTGCCTCCCCCTGGAGGAAAGATTATGCAACTGCTCGGCAATCTTATCTTTCCCCGTTCCGGTCTCGCCGGTAATCAGCACCGAGGCATCGGTTTTCGCCAGGACCGACATCATGGCGAAGACCTCTTTCATCTGGGGGCTGTGCCCAAGAATATCCCCAGCGGCATCTGCATTTTTACAGGCCGCCCGTGCCTCCTGCAGGGCTGACATATCCTCCAGAACAATCAAGACAGCCATGGCCCCGGTTTCGTCTTCAAGCCGGGAGATGGTACAGCCAACCGGAATTCTCTTACGAGCCTTATTGATGATGCTGCTGTCCAGAGAAACCGATTGCCCTGTTTCCATGACCGAACGGACCACCTGATCGTTGCTGCCAAGATTGGTACGAAGAATATAGTCACCATAAATCCCCCGGACCTCTTCTGTGGTATAGCCAAGCATGGCTTCAAGAAAGCGGTTCATACCGGCGATGCAGAGGTTGGCATCCAACAGGGCAATCCCGTGGGGAATGGCGTTGAGTAACTCGACCATGATGGTCTGATTCTTGAGAAAGGAGGCGTGTTTCATTGGGCTGATCTCCCAGGATACTAAGAAAAATCGAGAGAGTACGGGAACGCACTTCAATAATACCTGTTTTCTCCCCCACCGTCATGGCAAAGCGTTCCCCCGAGAGAAAACCCGTGCTGGGGGAACACGGGTTGGACAGCCGTTTTCAACCTCGGGAGAACAAAGCCTGCATCCTGCATCCGTGACGGCGAATAGGTACGGATTCAACTTCCAGTTAAAAGTTTTCCGTCATTTTCCTCAGCTCAGCGGCACTCCGTCAAAAAAACGCCCGTTGATGAGTATATGCGCCACGATACTGGCTGCGTAACCAAGAGCAATGGCAGGCAACCAGCGCAGATGACCGAAAAAGGTGTATTGACCACGCGCCTGCCCCATAAGGGCGACCCCTGCGGCCGAGCCGATGGAGAGCATACTGCCGCCAACGCCTGCGGTGAGGGTGACAAGCAGCCAATGGCCCATGGACATATCCGGATACATGGTGAGCACCGCGAACATCACCGGAATATTGTCCACCAGGGCAGAGAGCACGCCAACCATGGTATTCGCAGCCATTGGGCCCCAATCACCGTACATCACCTGGGAAACTATGGTCAGATAGCCGATAAACCCCAGGCCACCGACACAGAGAATGACACCATAGAAAAACATCAGGGTATCCCACTCAGCCCGGGCCACCTTGCGAAAGACATCAAAGGCAACGGTATCACCGATACGCTCATCCGCTTTCTCGAGGTCATAGCCTGCTGATCCGGGGAGATTTTTATGGGTCTTTTTGAGATAAAATCCATAAAACTTAAGATAGGCCAGTCCTGTCATCATCCCCATCATAGGCGGCAAATGGAGAAAATTATGAAAACTCACCGCCGTGGCTATGGTTGCCAAAAACAGCAACATAACCACCACCGCCCCACGTTTCATGGAGACCATTCCTTCGCAGGCGGCGGGTTGCTCCTGGGGAATGGCAAAATGCATGATAGAAGCCGGAACCAGCCAATTCACAGCCGAGGGGATGAAAAGATGGAAAAAGGTCCAGAAATCAACCACACCCTTCTGCCAGACCATGAGGGTTGTGATATCGCCAAAGGGACTGAAGGCGCCACCGGCGTTTGCTGCCACCACGATATTAATACAGGCAAGGAGAACAAACTTCTGATTGTCCCTGCCAATGGCCAGGACCACAGCACACATCAAGAGGGCTGTCGTCAGATTATCGGCAATGGGTGAGATGAAAAAGGCAAGAAGTCCGGTCACCCAAAAGAGTTTACGGAGCGAATAGCCCGCTCCAACCAGCCGGTCACGCAGAGCGGCAAAGACCTGCCGTTCTTCCATGGCGTTGATATAGGTCATGGCAACCAGCAAAAAGAGAAAGAGCTCTGCATATTCCAGAATATTGTGTCGTACCGCGGTTTCGGCCTCATGGGTAAAACCGTTACTGGCATAGACCCAGGCAATAATCCCCCAGATGAGGCCCGCTGCCAAAAGAACAGGTTTGGATTTTCGCATGTGGGTGTACTCTTCCGCAATCACCAGCGCATAGGCACCGATAAAAAGAGCCAGGCAGAGATAGCCCACAGGGCTTGTTGTTAAATCAAGCTGTGCGCCCCCACCAGCGGCCCAGGCCGTGGAAGCGGTCAAGGTGAAAAGACTGAGTAGGGCCAGGCCCAGGGTTTTACAAACAAAGTTCACAGGTTCCTCCAATTTGCTTTGGGTGGTTGGGCACCGGCAGGCGAACTCCCTGCCGGTGTCACCAGACATTGCATATTTCTAGCTTGAATCCTTGGTCTTACATTACTTTTGGTACATAGACCTGCATGCCCATAAGCGGCCAGATAACGGTGACGGCCAGCCAGGTCACGCCGATCAGGAGAATACTTGCCGGAATTCCCCAGAGAAAAAACTCACCGGTGGTAAACTGTTTTGAGTTATAGGCAATGGCGTTGGGCGCCGCGCCGACCAGTAAAAGAAAAGGCATACCGGCCACGATTAATGAGGAGAAGAGAATCACCTCACCTGCTACACCAAGATAGGGTGCGATAACCAGGGCCACCGGGAGAGAGATAGCAATGGCAGCCACATTCATGATGAAGTTGGTCATGATCATGACGAAAAAGGCCATGCCAAGAATAAAGACCAGGGGCGGTGCATTCTGAAAAAGGACCAGCCAGTTCACAGCCATCCATTTAGCGGCACCGGTCTCCCAGAGGCAAAAACCAATCGACATTGCGCCTGCAAAGAGGAGGATGATATTCCAGGGAATCTCCTCAAGATCATCCAGGTCCAAAATGTTGAGCACAAAGAAGGCGATGGTGGAGACTAAGAGAATGCCGGTTTTATTGAGGCCACTGAGTGCCGGAATGAAATTTTTCAGGGCAATGATCAGGATTGTGGCAAAGACGATGAGTGCGGTGAGAATCTCCTGTCGACTCCAGGCCCCCAACTCCAGATACATCCGTTTTGATTTTTCTTTGAGTCCGGGAATGCGAGCACGCTCTGGCTTGAAGACCAGCAACATCAAGCCCCAGAGGAGAAAGGTCATCAACCAGCCCACAGGGAACATATAGGCAGTCAGCTGAAAAAAGCTGATATCGACATTCATGATGTCTTTGTAAAAACCAAGGGCAACCGCACCCCGAGCAGCACCCAAAAGGGTGATGATGGAACCCGCACCGGCCACGTAAGCCATGCCGATGAACATACCTTTCCCGAACTTGGTTGGCTTGCCATCTTCAGAGTAGAGGGCATGAATAGCCATTAGGAGGGGAAACATGGTGGCAGCGACCGCCGTATGGGCCATGACATGGGTCAGGGCTGCAGTCATGACAAAACAGCCCAGCAAAATCATATTGGTCTTCTCTCCGACGATGGAGAGCATTTTGTAGGCGATGCGCTTGGTCAGACCGGTTTTAGTAAAGACCATACCGATAACGATGGACCCAAAGATAAAGAGGACCGAAGGATCCATGAAATCCTTAAAAGCCACCTTGGGATCACGTATCATAAACAGGGCTTGGAGCGCGCCGATGGTCAAACTGGTTACGCCAATAGGAACGACCTCAAATACCCACCAGGTCGCGGCCAGGCAAAAGACAGCCAGGGCTCCTTTGGCCTGCTTGCTGAGCACAAAATGCTCGCCCATGGGGTCGACTGCATCTGGCCAGGGTGGGCAGTAGTAGACAAAGGCAAAGAGCCCGACACCAAGCAGCAGAAAAAATATGCGTTTATAGTCTATCTTTTTTTGTGCCTCCGGGAGGCTGAGCGTTTCTAGAGCAGACATGTTGCACACCTCATTATTTCGCTTCAGGCAACACGCAGTAGGTGTTGCACATGGCGAGGAAAATTTCTTCAAGTCGAAGCACACCGATCACCCGGGAATTTTCCGTGACCGGCACCTTCAGCTCGTTATGGGCCGACATCATAACCAGGGCTTTGAGAAGATGGGTCTCCTGGCCAAGCGTCAGCTTTATCGGTTGCACAAGCGGTAAAATGGGTTGGGTGCGGTTCTTCCCGCATTCCGAAAAGGTCGATTCTTCAAGCAGCAGGGCCAGGTCGGTAAAATCTCCAGTTTTACCATCAAAATGCTCCACCTTGGTTTTACCCAGAAGCTGGGGGGCAAATCCCCGCATGATATCCATCAGGGTTAAACGCCCGACCAGTTGTTCTTGGTCGCTAATGACAAGGAGTTGATTATGGGCAACCCGCTCGTTCCCATCGGGCAGAAACTCCTTGAACTGGATGATGGCCTCTTCCAGAGACGCGTTCTCATTGATATGGGGATACTGCTCCAGCGGTATGATCAGCGCTGCTATGGTTTTCTCGCTTTCGCTCATTTCCTGATCCTCTTTGATAGTTTTTCTCGTGCTCGCCGGGCCGTGGAAACAGTTTTCCTGTGCAGGTTCGCTCAAGCGACCTGATTACGTAATTTCAGGATGTTAGTCAGTGAAGACGGCTAGCGAGTGAGGTGGATTTTACCAGCTCTTGCTCTTGAGAATGTGCTGCACCTCCTGGGCGGATTTCTCTGCCATGGCATCCATTCGCGTTACTTTGGCATAACGGATCTTCTCCATGAGCACGTTGAGATCAACCGGCTTTTCCAGGTAGTCGCACGCACCATGTTTCATGGCCTCAATGCCACTTTGAATGGTGGCATGACCGGTCAGCATGATGACTTCGATATCAGGACGGGCTTGTTTGATTTGAATCAGGGTTTCAATGCCATCGATTCCCGGCATGGCCAAGTCGACAACGGCGACATCGATGTTTTTATCATCCATAGACTCGATAGCTTCTTCTCCGCTGGTGACGGCACGAACGCGCAGTCCACGGGTTTCGAGTCGCTGGGACATCAGGTCTACAAAGTCGGTTTCGTCATCAACTAACAAAACCTTGGTTGCAAATTGGCTATCCATTCCACTCCCTCCTTATGGAGTTATTGGCTTTTGCCTGTACTCACAAACAGGGGGATTCGCACAAAATCCGGCAAAAATACGATCCGTCAGATTTTGTCCGCGCCACCTGTCTCAGGTATTGTCCAGTGCCACTGCTCAGCAACGGCAGACTTTTGATTCGGCAACTTTTTTATGTGCCGTATCGATAAGTTCGGTCAACTCTTTAATATCAACGGGTTTTTGCAGATAGGCGAAGGCACCGAGCTCTAAACAGACCTTTCTATCTTCTTCAGAACCATGCCCTGTAAGGATGATAACCTCTATCTCGGGTTTCACCTCTTTGGTTTTGCGCAAAACATCCACTCCCTGCATTCCCGGCATCTTTAGATCAAGAACCATGACATCGGGGGTCTCGGATTCTAAAAGTTCCATGGCCTGCTCACCATCAAACACCGGATAACTGCCATAGTTGCGAGTATTCAGACGGTCCGAGAGGGTTTGTACGAATTCCTGCTCATCATCGACCAACAAAACCTTGGTCGGCAATTCAAAGGCACAGTCACGGTACACGGAGACATGGTAATCTTTCCCGGCAATGACCTGCACCTCCCCTACTCCAGCAACGCTTCGAACCAGGCTGGAAAGGGTTTCTGCCGTATGTTCAAAGCTATAAACACTCTCATTGATATAAACAGTTACCTTGCCCCCCTGGCATTGAATCTGATTGGTGCAGCCCTTGGTCAAAAGCGTGCATTCAACCTGGGCGGCCAGGGCCATATCTTCAACTGCCTGAAGTGATTGGGCCGACTGAAGAACCGCTGCTTTTTTGTCATTTTCAAGAATAATCTGAACAGCCTGGTCAACCGAGGTAGTACTCATGGGCAGGAAGATATCGTACAAAGAACGATCATTTGCTGGTTTCCTATAGAGATAATGGGCAAGATCGCCACTGCTCACATCATTTTTCTTCATAATTTTCAGTGCTTTCTTCTCCACGAGTCCTTCGTCCATGGCACGCTGTAAACGATTTTTCGTTTCATCAAACAGGCCCACTCGAAGGACATGGGACACAGCCTGGGGAATAAGCACGGCGATCGCCCCATAATAAATGGTGTCCGCCCGCTTTAACTCTTCGGCAAGAACAGCCTTCAAGCGAGCAAGAATATTTTCCCGCTCCAGGGTGAATTTGTTGAAAACGGAGGGTGGTCCATAGAGGGCTCGCTCGACCTTATCCTGGTCCAACTGAAAACGGACCGCTGTTTTCTCGATAAGATCACGATCGCGGACAACACTGTAACCTGTGGCGGTAACCAGGTGATCCAGTACTTCTTTTTCCCGACAAAACTTTGCACAACTGATTGCTATTGATGACATATCTCTCTCCTTATTCGCATGCTTTTATAAAGTGCAGCAGGGTACAAGAGATATAGCACAGAGCATGCCATGAATATTTTTTTACGAAAAACCAGGCAAATAGAACAAGAATGCTTAAAAGGGAACAAAACTTGAAACAGCTTGATGAAACATAATAGAACAATTGCCAGATTTTGTTCCATTATGTTTCATCGTGATTCACAAACCATTCCAGAGGATTTTGCATGAAAAAAAATGATACACAGGAGAAGCACGCGTTTGCCTTAGGATCGTTTACTCAGGCCCCCTAGTTGCATTTTATAAGCTCAAATTAAGAACCTCGAGGCGTTCAGTTTCATTCTCCCCTCAGACCTCAAGAGAACAGTCTTCCCCCCTTGCCAGGAGGTTAACAGTAGGTATAATTACCTATAGGGTCATCCTATTTCAACCAAACCGCCCTACACCTCAGCCTATTCTTTCACCACTGTTACCAAGGAGCTAAGCGATGTACCAACGGTTACTCGACATATTCATCGCTAGCCAGGACACCGGGATCGAAACAATTCTCCAAGGAGTGCAACCTGAGAAAAGATTTTCCCATCAATTTTGCTGCTCACCCACTGTCGAAACAATCGATTTGAGCATCTATTCGATCATCATCCTCGATTTTGACACCGTTCCCCTCGAATTCATAGAGTGTATTGAGGCTCTCAACAATGACCAGATTGCCGTGGTTGGCTGCTTTCCCCCCGCTCAGATTTCTGTTCTGGCAGAGTATGCCCCTCTTTTCGACCAAGTCTGGATAAAACCTTTTGCCGCAGATAAAATCCAAGCCTCTTTTCAGAGGATTTTGCGACGTCTTAAGGGACAGGAAGAAGCGACCCTCAGTGAAAAATATCTGGATACCCTGATTAACAGCTTACCCGAACTTATTTGGTTCAAAGATGCTCGAGGAGCCCACCTGAAGGTCAACGACAGTTTTTGTCAAACCGTGAATAAGACCAAGGCCCAGGTTGAAGGCCGCGGTCATTACTACATCTGGGATCTGGAACCGGATGAATACGCTCAGGGGGAATATATCTGCTTGGAGTCTGAGGAAATTGTCCTCAACAAGAAGGAAACCTGCCTCTTTGATGAAACGGTGAAATGTGGCGATGAGCTCCGCAAATTCAAAACCTATAAATCACCGATCTTCGACACCGATGGAGAGGTGCTCGGCACGGTCGGGTTTGCTCACGATGTCACTGATCTCCAGAATTTACTGATCGAATTGAATATCCTCATTGAAGGGTTACCGTTAGCCGTCATGGTCACCGACAAAGACAGGAGTATCACCAGTGTTAATCGAAAATTTACCGACATCTTTGTGCTTGACCGCAGCGAATTCATCGGAAAAAAAGTTGATTACTGGATTGATGAATCCAAGCCCTACACTCGCAGTAAAAGGTGGCTGATCGAACAGGGAGCTGATGGCACATTGCTTCTCTCCAAGAACAAAGTTCTGAAAATTCACGAAGAAAAGCTGTTGGATATATTTGGCGCTCTTGCAGGCTACGTCTATCTTTTTGTGGATATCACTCTTGAGCATCAACACAAAAACAAACTTCTCATTGATGCCAACACCGATCATCTAACCAAACTGAATAACCGGCGCAGTCTTCAGGATTTCATGAGAAAAACTCCATGCCAGCCGGGGACGGCACTGTTACTAGCTGATCTTGATAATTTTAAGGAAGTCAATGATCAACATGGTCACGATGAAGGAGACCGTGTGCTGGTTGCCTTTTCTGACTTGCTGCAACGACTCTTTCCTGCTGAAAATCTCTTTCGACTCGGGGGTGATGAATTTGCAATCATGCTCCCCCAGATGAAAGACATGGACAGCCTGGAAAAATTTGCAGAGCAACTGTTGTCAGGATTTGCAGAAAAAGTTACCCGAAAGTTTCCACATACCAATATTTCTGTGAGTATTGGGGGTGCCATTGATGCTGGTCATGGCGATTTTGGAGAGTTGTTCAAAAAAGCAGACATGTCCCTGTATGACTCCAAAAATGCGGGTAAATGTGCCTACACTCTCTTGAGCAAATAACCTGAAATTGAGAGTGTAGGTGGTCCTCCCTATCCACATAATTACCTTACTCTTAATAGAGGCTCGGACAAGCCCAGCAATTATTTCCCAAGAGCCCCCCTCTTTGCTGGCGTTGACAATTGATGTTTCATTGTGTATTTTTCCACGCAATTTAATTCAGTTAGGAGATTTTATGTTCACCAATTCAATTGATCTTGTGCTACACGTTACCGGGAAAACCGACGCGTAACCAGACAGGCGATTGATACCACATCAGCAGCGGCAGCTTTAGACTCCACTCCGGAGCCATGCCAGCTGTTCTTCCCCCTTGGTTCCGTCGAACCTCTGCAGTTTTTCTGCGTCTTTTTTTCGGTAACTGTTCTTCGTATTCATAGTCGTGCCTGCTGGGCATTCGGCGTGGATGATACCGTAAACCGTGTACATCCAAATCGGCTCCAGGCTCCTCATGTAATCCATCAGGAAAAAACTATGCGGAACACACAAAACAACTCGCAGTTATTTGGAAATACAATCCCACCTGGACTGGCCACGCTTGGCTGGTCACCATTTTTTCAAGAGCAATATGAAAAGTCTGCTGCCGATGCCATCCCGGCTCGGATTGTTGGGGTGCATAAACAGATTTTTTCAATGAAGCAGGGAGATGAGGCGTTCCTTGCCTCACTTGCAGGTCGGCTTTATCACCGTGAGGCTGGAACATATCCGGTGGTCGGCGACTGGGTGCTTGTCAAAGATCAGATTATTACGAACATTTTCACAAGAAAAAACCTGTTATCCAGAAAGGCAGCCACAGGCAGATTAGGCAGGGAAACAGCCTTGAGTGATGAGCAGGCAATAGCAGCAAACCTGGATTTCGCCTTTATCGTCTGTGGCCTTGACCGGGATTTCAACGCGGCACGGCTCGAACGATACCTTTTACTTGCCTCCCATTGTGATATAGAACCGGTCATTTTGCTCAGTAAATCCGACCTGCAACCAAATCCGGAACAATATGTCTACGCGGTAAAGTCCATCGCCCCAGGCGTTAAGGTCTTTTCTCTTTCTCTCTTTGACGCTCAAGCGGTTTCGCGAATTGCTGCATTGCTTCATCCGCACCGGACGGCGGCCCTGTTGGGTTCCTCGGGTGCAGGAAAATCCACCCTGATCAATCGTCTCACCGGGGAAAATATAAGAAAAACCAGATCAGTTGGTGAAAGGGTCGGCAAAGGGCGGCATACGACAACAAGCCGTGACCTGATTCTTCTTCCTGGGGGCGGAATGGTGATTGATAATCCCGGCATCCGGGAGATAGGCATGGTCCAACGAGAGTCTGGGGAGATGACCACATTTACAGATATTGAAACACTCGCCACTCAATGCAGATTCAGCAATTGCACACACACCTGTGAACCTGGCTGTCGGGTACAGGAAGCGTTAGCCAGGGGAGAGATTTCACCCAGAAGAATGAACAACTTTATCAAGCTAAACAATGAGCTCGATTATACCCGTGAACGGCAACATAAAAGTGCCGCCAGAGTGGAGAAAGAACGCTGGCAGCATATTTCGAAAAAGGCAAAAAGCTTAAAAAGGGACAAAAACCAATGAAAATACTGAATGCAACCTTCTCTCATACTCAAGCCCTGTTGCGTGTCCACCAGCGGGCCTTCGGGGCGAGAAGCGACAGGGACAAAGGGCTCGTGATCAGTCAGTTGGTCAGGGACTTGCTGGAAGATCCGACAGCCACTCCGCGCCATTCACTTATTGCAGTTAAACAGGACATAGTGATCGGACATGTACTGTTTACCAATGTGCACATTGAAGGAGCTTTGAACACTATCACAGCTCAAATACTTGCCCCGCTTGCTGTCCTGCCTGAGTATCATGCGAAAGGCATTGGTCAAAAACTGATTATGGCTGGTTTGGATGCACTGCAAAGATCAGGAAGCCAACTCGTCTTTGTTCTCGGTCATCCTGCACATTACCCCCGTTGCGGCTTTACTCCGGCAGGGGCTTGCGGCTTTGAGGCGCCCTACCCCATTCCGGAAGAACATGCTGCAGCCTGGATGGTGCAGGAACTCTCGCCAGGCGTTATCGGCACCATAAAAGGAAAAATTCGTTGTGCCGATTCACTCCACCAGCCTGAACACTGGCGGGAATAAACAAATGGGGAACCTGCTCAGGAGAACACCTGAGTTGGTTCCCTGCCTGCTGAGCAATTCAGCACTGTCATCATCTGTATAGACCGCACAGAGTATCCACACCTGATTTTCTTGCAAAAATCTATCGACAATTTCCAGACGGGCTTGCGAAGCTTACATACAAACTCAACAGTGTTCCCGCGTTAGCGTAGAATCGAGATCACTTTTAAAGAGAAGGCTCAGAGGAAACTGTTCTAAGACAAAGCGCTGAGTCATCCAAGTTTTTATAAGGACTTCCCCAATTCTGGGATCGACTTTAGGGTGTCTACAAAATGACAGTTTTGCCCGGAGAGGGAAACTGGAATAAGCACCCTTTCATGGGATTGGTACTTCTTCCAGCAGCTCCTCCAGTATAGCCACAGCATCGACAATATACTGAGGACATTGCGTGCGGAACAGGTTCTTTTCCAGGGCAACCTTCATCCCTTCCGGGGTACTGATGTTGACCTGCAGCAACTGGCTGCATTCGGTTGTTTGATGCAGCGCTTCAAATTTTTGGTAAAACTCGCGAACCTTCCACTTCACTCCTCTTCTTCCCGCCGGGGTTTCTGGTGCTTCATTCCCATAATGCAACCCAAGCACCACAATGGCTCCCGTGACCGCACCGCATATTTTGCCACTGGCCATTCCTCCGGCAAACCCGGTTGAAAGCGCCAGAGCCTGGTGTATATCAAGCTGATAGGCCTCGGCGTAGACGGCAAGAATCGCCTGGGAACAGGCGTAACTGCGCAAGTAAAGATCAAGGGCTTTCCGGGTTCGGTTCATAGAAGCAAACTCTCAATTCAGCGGTAAAATTTCACCTTCATCGCGGCGCCCCACTCGCGGTCATGGTCATCAGCGGTTTTTCTTGGCATCATAGACCACAATCAACGGCTTGCGTAATTCCCGTGAAAGCGTGTCTGCAAGAGAACCAAAAAAGAATTTCCGAACCCCACTGGGACGAATTGCGCCCATGACGACGATATCATGTTCTTCCGCTTCCTGCTGAATGGCCATGACCCGGGCATCCGTGGGCACTGATTTAACCGTGATGGTGACCTGCTGCGGTCGGCGATCGAGCCAATCATAGATCTGATCTGTTTCCGTCTCTATGGTCTCTGGGGTGACATCAGAACTCATCATATAGAGCAGAGTTATATGATGCTCCCCCACCTTTCCCAAGGCGACGACCACGGGAAAAACTTCGGCCAGATCGTGCATATCGGTGACCGGAACAAGAATACGCTCCGTATGCAAGACCCCATAAAATTGCACCACAATCACCGGACACCCCACATGGGTGGCCACGGTCTCAAGAATCTCGGGAAAGGCCGAGCTTTTATCATGGAGCGGATAACTCAGGACAACTGCCTTGGCGTTATAATACTCGACCGCAACAACGAGACCAGAGGGCACGCTGGGATCGGGCACAATCTCAGTTTTCAGCGTATAGCCCATGGACTCTACTTCTGAGCGCTCCAACTCAAAGTTATGCGGAGGCGGAGCAGTTCCAGGAGGCTGCACAAAAACAGCCATGGGTGAGGCCTGGTAATGATGGGCAAAGATGGTGGCAATGCGGGCAATTCCGTTAACAGTATGCCGACGGGTGGCACCAAAGACAACCACATCCTGGGGCTTGTCGCCAGGCGTGAGCTTTTCCCAGGTCCAGGGTAGAATCGTCACCCCCGCTTCGGAGCGCATGAACTCGTCACATTCACGATCAGAGAGGCGCAAACAAGCCCCCTGCCCCGAGCTCCCCTTCTCTGCAAGGACGGCTTCTTTAGCCTGGACCAGGGCAAACTTTGAGGCTAAGGGTCCTATCAACTCAGAGAGAAAAACCCCGGTCAAAACAACTGGAGTTATGATCTGCGAATACACAGAGAGAGAATTATCAGCACTCAACAAAAAAATAAGACCAATGGCTACCCCGGCCTGGGGCAAGAGGGTGAACCCGATATAACGACGCACGATACGAGCTGTTTTTCCCAGGCGTGCGCCCAGATTAGCGCCCAAGATTTTCCCCAGAATGCGCGCTAAAAAATAGATCACACCGACAATTCCGGCACTGCCAATACTGGTAAGGTTGAGATGAGCCCCTGCCAGGGTAAAGAAGAGCACGTAGATAGGAGGTTCAAAGCTGTTGAGTGCGCGAAAAACCCGCACATCGCGCTCCGCCCGGTTCACCAAGGTAAAGCCGGTCATCATTCCAGCGAGCAGGGGAGAGAGATCGGTAAACACTGCAAGTTCACTGCACAAAAGGAGCAGTGCCAGCCCGGCGGTCATCATCTCATCATCGGAGTTCATCATGCGCAGGGCGAAATCCAGGCAAAAGCCGGTGATGACACCAAGAACCAGAGAGAGGAGAATTTCAAAAAAACCGTTCCCCAGGGCGATAATCATGGGCAGGTCCCCCTGGCCGATGATCTGGTGACTCAGGGAAACAGCCAAACCAAAGAGCATAATTGCCAGGCCATTATCCAGGGCAATCACTGCGAGCAGGCTTGAGGTTAACGGGCCCTTGGCTTTGAGTTCTCTGATCACAAGCAAGGTGGCAGCAGGTGCCGTCGCGACACTCACTGCCCCAAAAAGACAAGAGAGCACCAGCCGATCGGAGAACTGCCACTGCTGAGCCAGTTGGTCACACCAGCTCACAACTCCAAAAATAGCCAGGCTCACCAGGCAAAAGGATCCAAGCGCCTCACAGATCCCGGTCCAGAAAACACTGCCCGCGTAGGCCTTTATTTTCTTAATTTCGATGTGCTCGCCAATGCCAAAGGCGATCAGCATCAGAGCGATCTGGGTAAAATGGTCAAGACTGTGACCAATGGATTGTTCAGTGATTACCCCAACCCCGGAAGGGCCAAGTAAGAGTCCTGCCAGAATATAGCCTGTGACAGAGGGCAGACGCAGCCACTGGGCAAGCTTTGCCGCCACGAGTCCTACTGCAAGTAACAGTGCGAGGCCAAGGGTTACCATACCAAAAATCCGTGAAGACGGGTGGACACTGAACACCGTGCCCTTGGAGTAGGCCTGACTTTTTTAAGAAAATTCATGATTACTCACGAATTCAGCATGAGTTTTGGCGTAGACCAATCGTCGCCGAGAGGGGAACAGAGAGAAGCCTGCCGGTATTCCCCGTCCTTTGTTTTTTCCTGCTGCCATCTGCTGTGGCCTCCCTGAAAAAAATTCGTGACGTGTACGCCGCCTCTTCTTCTACGCGTAGATATCTACCATCTCCTGCCACCTGGAGCAACAAATTGAAATAACGTTTCTTTCAAGCTACCTCCTGCAGAGGTTAAATAATATTCATTTCCACATTATCTCTTTTTTCTCTCATAATGCCGCCGGACAAAAACAACGGATAAAAAACAAAATTATAGTTAGTTACTTAAAAAAACACTCCTGCCATATCTGAAAATCAGTCAGTATCTGTGACAAGAGGGATTACAAAAAAACGTATCTGCCTTAAGATACACATCAATCTATGAGCAACTCTTGCCATGGATTCACAAATAGATGACACCACATCAACAGAAGGGACCACTAGGCCAGCCCCTTCTTCATCCTCTGCCTCGGAGAAAAATGAAACATTTTGCTCCACCCTTTATTCTCCTGCTCCTGCTTCTCTTCTGCGGCGTCACCAATAGAACCGAAGCGGCCCCACCTCCCTCTCCCATACGAATCGCCTATCCGGAGTTTCCTCCTTTTCACTGGAAAAATCGGCAGGGTAAAATGCAGGGGCTTTTTTTTGAAATTCTTACCGAAGCTCTGGAAAAAAGGATGCATCAGCCGTTGCTCTGGAGCCCCTATCCCTGGGCCCGCTGTCAGGAACAACTCAAGGCAGGTCGCGATGATGCGATCATTACCGTTCCCACCCGTTCACGGCTTCAATACACAAAAACGCACCCCCACCCCTTTTTCAACAAACCACTGCATCTCTTCACCTACGCAGGCCACCCTCTCAAACGACGGATTGGCCAGATCGAGTCCCTCGCGGAGATAAAATCGCTCCAGCTCTCCGTTATCACTTATGCCCAAAACGGCTGGAACCACGACCACGTTGCCACTCTTGGTGTTAAAACACTGGAAACAGCTTATCTTGATTCGGTCTGGATTATGCTTGCCAGACACCGGGGCGACCTGGTCATAGAATGGCCCAGGGCTGCTCAAATCGATCTGCAGCGCTTAGGCCTGGAAAATACAATTGAGGATACAGGAGCCGAGGTTGCTCACATGCCCTTTCACCTCCTGATTCGCAAAGACTCTTCGCACATCCGCATACTGGATCGCTTCGAACAGACCGTGCAGGCGATGAAAACGGATGGAACCCTGGCAAAGATCATCCAGAGCTATGAATAAGCAACAACCAACACGGGAACATCTCTTTCCTCCAAAATCTCTGAAAACAAAACAGCTGTTCCCGGCACTCATGTTGATTTGTCTTGTTGGATTTGGTGTTTTTATTCGTTTCCACCAAGAAGCTCTTTACCAGCAAGCCATAGACAGAGTTCATAACCATGCCGCGGTCGTGGCAAATTCCCTGTGGACCTATGAAAAGAAAAGCCCCAGTGCCTATCTGCAACTGGCGGCCCAATCAAATGGCTATCTCTGGGTGGTTCTTTATGACGCACCGGAAAGGGAATTTTTACGCATAACAGGTCCCTCACTCTCTCCTGCAGGCCGCCTGCTTCGAATTCTGCACCTTATTCCGGTCAAACGGATCGAGCATCCCATTGAGTTTGAAGGCCAGACCATCGGTGTCATTGTCGTTCTCTGGCCGAACCAGGCAATCTACCTCTACCTCTACATCTTCTGGTCCCTGCTTCTTTTCTTCCTGGTGTTCTGGCTCTTTCTCAAATTGCTCGATGCAAAAAGAAACCTTGAGCACAAGGTCTACCAACGAACGCTTGAACTCGAGGATGAAGTCACAACCCGGGTTCAGGCCGAAGAGACCACCAGGCGCCAGGCAAAACGGCTGGCCATTCATGCCCAGCACACGCCCCTTGGGGTGATAGAGTGGGATCTCAATTTTCGCATTGTCGAATGGAACCTGGCTGCCCAGGAAATCTTTGGCTATACCCGGGACGAAGCATTAGGAAAAGCGGCCTATGACCTGCTCGTGGACAACGAGGAAATCCCCACTGTCAAAAACGTTTGGCAGCAGCTACTGAACCAGGAAGGCGGGACAAAATCGACGAACTCCAACCTCACCAAAGATGGCGATACCAAAATTTGCGAGTGGTACAATACGCCGCTGACCGATGAAGGGGGAAAAATTTTCGGTGTAGCATCGCTGGTGCTGGATTGCACCGAAAAGCGAGAGACAGAGGCTGAAAACCGTCGCCTGCAGTCGCAGTTACTGCAGGTGCAGAAAATGGAGGCTATCGGCCAGCTCGCCGGCGGCGTGGCCCATGATTTCAATAATATGCTCAGTGTCATTCTTGGCCAGAGTGAGCTTGCCATGATACGGACGGAACCGGGCACTCCATTTTACCTCAACCTGGTGGAAATTCGTAAGGCAGCGGAGAGATCCGCCCAGATAACCAGCCAGCTGCTTGCCTTTGCCCGTAAACAGACCCTCAGCACCAAAATCCTTGACCTCAATGAGTTAATAGCTGGCATGCTCACCATGCTGCGCCGTCTCATCGGTGAAGGGATCGAGTTGCACTGGCTGCCAGGCGATGACCTCTGGCAGGTGGAGGCTGACCCGGCACAGATCGATCAGATTGTGATGAACCTTTGTGTCAACGCACGCGATGCGCTGCAGTCAGGCCTGGGGCGCATAACAGTTGAAACAGCCAACAGAGTGCTCGATGAGAATTACTGCTCGACTCACCCTGGTTTTATCCCCGGTGAATATACCTCCATCATTATCACCGACAACGGCTGTGGCATGGACAAAGAAACCCTGAATCATATTTTCGAGCCTTTTTTCACCACCAAAGGTGTTGGTGAAGGAACCGGACTGGGCATGGCCACGGTCTACGGTTCCATTAAACAGCATAAAGGGTTTATCAATGTCTATAGTGAACCCGGCCAGGGGACCGCTGTCACCGTCTACCTGCCTCGCGTTCAGCAACAGAGAACAACAGAGCAAGAACCGGTCCCGGGAATACCGACCGGTGGCCAGGAAACTATTTTACTCGTCGAAGACGACAACGCTGTTCTGGAGATGACCACAAGCATGCTCCAATACCTGGGCTATACCGTGATCCCAGCCAATGGCCCAAACGCTGCAATCGAACTCATGGAGCGGCAGAATCCGAATATTGATCTGCTCCTCAGTGATGTCATCATGCCCAACATGAATGGGCTGGACCTGCTCAATATCCTTAAAAAATCTCGTCCACAGCTCAGATGGCTCTTTACCTCAGGGTACACAGGGAACGTCATCGCCCAGCATGGTATCCTGGAAAAGGACACCCCCTTTATTCAAAAACCTTTTACGACCGGTCACCTGGCAAGAGCCGTTCAACAGGCCTTGTCTCCACAAAAGACAAAAAGCAGCTGACGTATTGTTACCTATCACGGGATAATCCCCTAAAATACAGCTATTCCTCGAACCTGTAAGCGATTAGGGGGTGCCTTTGAAACTAGGCATCGGCCTGTGCCGCCCCTCCAACCAGTACGCAAACAGGCCGATAATACCGCAGATTCGGTGCCCCGTGATCGCTTACGACGTATTCCCCCCATTTTCCGCTACCGCATGTCGTTTCGGAGTCGAGTTATGGCTGCGGCTATCCACTCGAGACGGGAATGCTGAGGCGACTTTTCACGCTCCAGCGCGATCAAACGATCAGCCGCGTTCATATCACCAAAAAGCATTCGCACCAGCTGTTTGTACTTCACCTCCTCCCGTGTTTTTCTGCCTGGAAAAACCTTGCGCACAACAGCAACAACTCCAATGACACTAACAAGGGCTACCCCCCAGACAAGAGCATTCTGCATGACGTCTCTCCCATGGATTACCTGCAAACAATTTTATTCGGGTCCTTCATCCTTTTCGTATTTTCTTTATTGTATCGCAATAGCCGTACTGCCTAAAAAAAAGATAACTGATGATGTCTTCCTCCACAACCAGCGCAAAACAGGTTCGGCCAAACAGGAAGATGCTGATTAATGCTGGAGAAGAGAGGAAAATTGCATTGTGGGCTATTTGAATTTTGTGTAGTTTTTCAAGACGATTAAGCAACGAACTCAGAATCAGCGTCCAATAATTTCAACAAAAAGGAAACACACACAACAAGCTGTCATCCGATATGAACAGCGAATCATTACCACAAAGGGAGTCGTTCATGAAAAAAGGATTGTTTATCGTCCTCACAGCAATTTATTTCAGCATCCTGGTAACAGGATGCGCCGAAAATACAGCCACCAAGCCCCAGTTAACAGATAGCCATCCCATTACTCAAATTTTTGCATTTGGAGACAGCTACTCAGACAATGGCGCCTCCTTTCGCCTGGCTCAAAAATTAGTTCAGCAAAAAGTACAGGATGCCACCATACTCCCAGGAGATCTTTACTGGAAAAATCGGTGGACCAACGGCCCGACCGCGGTGGAAATTTTAGCGAAATACCTGCAGGTACAACTGACTGATTACGCTGTGGGTGGAGCAAAGAGTGGCAAAGGCAACTATTACCACTGGATGGACCCGCACGAGGATACCGGTGTTTTCGGCCAGATCGAAACCTTTCGCGCAGAACTGAAAGACTCCCCTGCTGATCCAGATGCGCTTTACTTTATCTTTATCTCTGCAAATGACTATTTTGAACACGTTGACTACAGCCTTCCCGGAACCACCTCAGAACGAGCAGACACCGCAATCGCAAACATATGCATCGCAGTGGCGAAACTTGCTCGCCTTGGCGCACAACACTTTATGATCGTGAACTCCACAGATCTCGCCAAACTCCCCGCCGTTCGAGCACCAGGTCAAACAGAGCTTGCAGAAAAATTTCAAAGCCGTTTCAACACCGAGATGCCCGCCGAAGCCCGGAGCCTGCAAACCCATCTCGATATTAACATAATTCTTTTTGACCACCTTGCACTGAGCAACAAGATTTGGAGCGATCCTCAAAAATATGGGTTCAGCAACCTGACCACACCCTGCCAGCCAGTGTATCCAGAGGTCAAACCAGTCTGCACCTCACCCGACAGATACTACTTCTGGGATGAATGGCACCCCACCCGTCGCGTGCACCAAATCGCCGGGGAAGCCATGGCTGAGGCACTGAGTACATATGACTCGAACCTTGTCCCTGATTCCAATTTTTTTTAAAAGCACAAGAGCTCATTAAGCAAAAAAAGGGCGCCCCCGGCTGCTTGCCGGGGGTGCCCTTTTTTACTTTGCTCAATCAATATGGACCACAGAAGAAAGGTCCCCCTGTTCTTTTGGCCCATCACCTTCCAGGCCCTCTGGTTTCGAAGATGATGATTCTGCTCCCAACGCTTGTGCATCAAGGGCTAATTTTGCTATTTCAAGCTGTTCTTTTGATTCTGCCTCAGCTTGCTGACGTAATTTTTCCTGCTCAACCAGCTTTTTGTAAGATATCTCTTTCTCTGCCTTAACTTTTGACTCGGCAATTACGATATTTTTTTCAATTTCGTTAAAAATTTGATCATAAAACGCCTTTTCACAAATTGTCATTCCAAGATTTCTTACCGAGGTCGAGGAGGTCCCAGTGGGAATAGGGATTCCAATGGTTAACGCCTCAATCTTAGAAGTATTGATAGCCGTATCGACTTCATAATGAACCTCTTGGGCAGTTAACCAAACATCACTAGATTCCAAAGAATTGGGAGAAATGGAAACATCTGCGATCAGCATCTGGCTCAAATCATCGTCTTGAATCTGCTTCTGCGCTGTGATTTGAAAATTTTTCCTATCCTGCTTGGTAACATTGAATCCGGATCGCAAAAAAACAATTTTCGAGGCTTCAAAAAGAATATCTGGTCCTTTGTCATACTTCCTTTCGAAAATACCTTCATTTTCAAATTTGACATTTTTGTAGGCATAGTTCCCCCCGCAACTATAGAGAAGCAAGGACACAACCAATAACACTGTCACCTGAATTAAATTCTTCATTCCCCCCCCAATATTGTTTCCGAAATCCTCATTTGCAAAGAGATACGAATAGGCCTAAAAACATGGAACATAAGAATAAAAAAAGGGGCGCACTCGCGATTTCACGAGCATGCCCCTTATTTTATCCTGCACAGTCTATTCGTTATTCACTGTTCAACAGCTACCAGGGATACCCCTAGCTCATTTTCGACAGCCTGAATTTTATCGATTTCTGCAGCAGTCAACATCGTGGGCTTCACATCGTGACATTGGAACGCCAAAAATGTTTTCCCAAGATCTTTTTCCAATACAGCAATTTTTTCCAAAACGCCCTCATCAATATTGCCTGCTAATGCACACAGCATGACCTTCTCCTTCAAAATTATCATAGTAACGATACTACACTAACCAGCAAAAGGGTTTTCCTTTTCAAATCTTTTTAACATTGTCATAAACTTTGCGCAACAAATTGAAAAAACACATTTTCACTATGATTAATTATAACCACAATGTGACACAAACAAGCATCAAGGCTTCAACCAATCGCTTTTCCAGCAGCCAAATAAGCACCGAGTCCCCTTGCCTTCTTGCAATCCCCGGCAAAATGGGCATCACGATATGCCTTTTTCGACTCTGGAGTAGCATTGGCCTCATACTTGGCATAGTCATCATACTGAGGGGTATTGCAGGCCATCACCACTTCGCATGCGCCAAATTCGCGCGCCAAAGTTGACCGAGTTCGGTCAAAAGTGACATCATAGCCCAGGGTCGCCACCATCTCCTGTGGTACATTCATGGTGTAAATCAACCCGACGGGAATACGTCTTTTGAAGTGACTCTTTGCGTAATCGGCATAGTTCAGATAGGGAAAACAGAGCCGCTCAATCAGGGCTCTGGTTGCAGCCGTTTCACACCCATAATAGACGGGAGTCGCAATGCAAATTGCGTCGACTGAACGCACCTTTTCAAGGACGGGTTGCAGGTCATCTTTCACTGCACAGACTATGGGTCGCTCCCTATCCAGACGTTTGCAGCTAAAGCAGCTAACGCAGCCTGAAAACTGCATCGAGTAGAGATCAAATCGCTCAACATCAGCACCCTTTTCCCGGGCTGTAGAGATTGCCTGATCAAGCATGATCGCCGTATTTCCACAACGGCGAGGGCTTCCATTAAACGCAAGTATTTTCATAACTTCTCCTTAACCTGCAACAATATTTCTGTTCCAAGTCCAGGCCATACACCTATCCAAAAGATTATTTTAGCCAATAGAGCAACAAGCAGAAGCAGCCCCCTCTCCACCCAGTTTGACACAGCCACCAGAGGAGTTTTTTTTAACCAGGTCCGTGCCGCACTTTCCTAGCAATGACGCCCCGCTCAAGCAGCAAGTGCAGATCCCCCGACTGAGATCATCCTGGAGAGCTGCCTAAAACCATTCGGCCAAAAGCTACCACAATGCGAGACAATGCCTAACAAATATGTCTTTCTGATTTTATTTCTCGATGGTGTTTTACACATAATTGTTCTTCGCCAAATTGTTAGGCACGCTTCTTGAAACTCCATCACCGTGGCGCACGTCAGTAGGGCCTGATCAGGACGAAGTTGTGCGACCCGGTCAAAAACAGGCCGCTGCGCACCATTGGCCACTTTCCCTCAACCAGGGGCATAATCGTTTGGGCTATTAAGTATTGGGTTACTCGAGTGCTCTTCACACTCCCGAAACCCTGTCATTTAAATCATTACCAAATGAGCATTAACATGACTGGAAAAGAACGTATTTTAGCGATCCTCAACAAACAAGAAACCGATTGTATTCCCTGGGTCCCCTTTGCTAGAGTTCATGCCGGAAAGTTGATCGACTGCGAAGCTGATGTACTCTACAGCAACGCAGACAAATGTTTTGAATCACTGAAGAAGGTTAACGAACTCTACAAACCGGACGGTCAACCAATGATGTTTGACCTGCAAATCGAGGCTGAGATTCTCGGCTGCGATCTGCTCTGAGCCAAAGACGCTCCCCCCACCGTTTCAAGCCATCCCCTGGCCGACACTGATGAAATCCCCACCAAGGTTGTGCAGAAAGACGAAGGCCGCCTGCCCATTGAGCTTGAAGTTATTCGCCGCTGCAAAGAAGCCTTTGGCGACACCACAGCACTGTACGGCCTGATCACCGGTCCTTTTACCCTGGCTCTGCATCTGCGCGGTACTGGCATGTTCATGGATATGGTCATGAAAGCCGATTACGTTAAAGAGCTGCTGGCCTACTGCAACACCGTATCCCAGTCCATGGCCAAATACCTCATCGAGGATGGTGTGGATGTTGTTGCCGTTGTTGACCCGCTGATTTCTCAGATTTCTCCGGCGCATTTCGACGAGTTCATGGCAGCCCCCTTTACCGAACTCTTCACCACCATCCGCGAAGGGGGCTGCAAATCCTCTTTCTTCGTTTGCGGTGACGCCACCAAGAAACTTGCTCAGATGTGCCAGACCGGTTGTGACTCCATCTCCATCGACGAGAACGTAAACCTGGCTGAGGCTAAATCCATCTGCGACGAGCACAATGTTGTCCTGGGCGGCAACATCCCCCTGACCACCGTTATGCTCTTTGGTTCCCAGCAGGATAATATGAAGTGCGTACTCGACCTGATCGATTCTCTGCCTTCCACCCATAACTACATCCTGGCCCCCGGTTGCGACCTGCCTTTTGGCACTCCGCCTGAAAACGTCATCGGTGCTGAGCAGGCTGTCCACAACAGAGACTCCGTTGCTGAGATGGTTCGCAACTACGAGTCCACTGAGATTGTGTTTGAAGGCGAGCTGCCAGACTACAAGAACCTGGAGAAACCGCTCATCGAGGTTTTCACCCTTGACTCCACCGCATGTGCTGCCTGTACCTATATGATGGCAAGCGCCAATGATGCCAAAAAAGAGTTCGGTGATAAGATCGATGTTGTCGAGTACATGTACAATGAACCGCAAAACATCGCACGTTGCCGCGAAATGGGCGTCGCCCAGTTGCCGTCTATCTACATCAACGGTGAGCTGAAGCACTCCTCTATCATTCCTTCTCGGGATGAATTGAACGCAGAGATTAACGCTGTGCTGTAATCTGTATCCATGACGGCGGGTGGCGACTGAACAGGGGCTTCTTCAAGTGAGGCGTAGAATTATTACAATTCAGCCTAATTCAGTTTCCTCCGCCGCCATTTTGGGCATCCAGTCAACTGGATAAAGAGCAACAACAACTGCTCCAGGACCACCTGGAAGAACGCTACCCCGAAAAAATCATTCAATCGATCCCCAAAGACAAGATCGAACAGGATTTAGTTGCCCTGCTCCAAGGAAAACGCAAGGCCTTTTCCCAGGTCGATGCCTCCAAACATGCGGGTTGGGGAGAGTTGGGACGCCCAGTGACATTTACCCTCACACTGGATAACACGATGGACTGTGCGGTGATTGCCGAAATTCTTACCCCCTACAAAGATCGCTGGTATCGCCTCAAGGGGACGCTTGTCACCACGGATCTGGGGCCACGGTATTTTGACGGCGTGCTCGATTATCTGGGAGTCCTTGAGGCCACAGTTGTGGAGGAGTATGGCCTGGTGGTCATCACCCACGACCACACCCTGGAAGCCGATCTGAAGGCAGCGTTTGGCATACAGCCCCCCGCACCGCAGTTGCACCCCATCGGGCTGCCAGTATTTTAATTATGCACATTACTGCACAAAAACAGACTGCCTAAGACGACAACATGCGAACGGAGGCAGTTATTTAAGATGCGAACGGAAACGATTCGACATTGTCGAATATCTGCATCATATGGAGGCGAGGGGCTGATTTTTGACCAACAAAAGCCCCTCACAACCAAGGCGTTACCCAATCCACGAATCCTCGGAAAAAATGACACCTCAACAACATGACCATGAAGAGCACAATGAAAGCCCCCCTTGAGAACTGCCCCTGCAATGGCAAAAGCGTGAGCAACCTGGCTGCGCCCTGGATTCTGCTCACCCTGCATCAACAGCCCTCGCTCCATGGCTATGAACTGACGCGCATAACCAGCCAGCAGATTGAAGCCATGGGTATGCATATCAACATGGCAGGGCTCTACCGTCACCTCAAGGCGCTTGAGCAACGAGGTGTACTGAAATCACAGTGGGATACCGACGGAAACGGGCCCGCTCGCCGCACCTACACCCTCACCAGTGACGGCGCTGCCTGCCTGCGCAACTGGATGGAGACCCTCACCACCCAGGCAACCCTGATTGAAACCTTTCTTCACCAGGCCAGTCGCCTTTTTCCGGAGCAGAAACAAAGCAGGTTTCAGGGCTTTCCCAAGCCGTGCACCTGCCAGTAACTGCTACTCCATGATGAATATGAACCAATATCTTCCCATGCCTTATACACGAGATATATGTGGAGAAATGCTCGGCACCTTTATACTCACCCTCTTTGGCTGTGGCTCTGTTGCCGTTTCCATTCTCTTCAACGCACACCAGGGTCTCTTGCAAATTGGACTGATCTGGGGAATTGCTGTACCCCTCCTCCATATACCTGACCCGGCACCTTTCCTGTGCCCATCTCAACCCGGCTGTCTCCATTGCCATGGTTGTCTGTGGGCGAATGCAGAGAAAAAAATTGCCAGCCTATGTACTCGCCCAGTTGAGTGGCGCGCTGCTCGCTGGCCTGACTTTGTATTTTCTGTTTTCACCGACCATCGCCGCCTATGAAGCCAGTCACCACATTATCCGAGGGACTGCAGCTTCCATGAAAACCGCCGCCATGTTCGGCGAGTATTATACCCACCCGGATGGAGCGGCTGTTGTCAGCCTGCCTCTTGCCATTGCCACTGAGGCTTTCGGCACCTTTCTCCTGGTCCTGATGATTTTTGCCCTGACGGAAGGGTGCAACGTGGGACGCCCGCATGAGGCACTGGCGCCTGTTTTTATTGGACTGAGTGTGACCTCCATCATCTGCCTCGCCGCCCCCTTGACCCAGGCGGGGCTCAATCCGGCGCGTGACTTCGGACCGCGCATGGTCGCCTGGATGATGGGCTGGGGCAACGCGGCTTTCCCCGATCAGGAAGGTGGTTTTTTCCTGGTGTATATTTTAGGACCTATACTTGGCGCTGTGGCCGCTGTCGGCCTTTTTATCCTGGTACTTGAAAAATTGATGAACACCCCAAAGACCTCCCCATGCAGCTGTTCTCATCAGGGGTGATAAAAGGAAACAAGACTATGAAAACAACGCGATTACTCTTTGTCGGCGGCTTTCTTGGGGCTGGCAAGACGACACTGCTGGCCCATGCATCCCAACGACTCACCCACGCCGGGCACACCGTTGGCATGATCACCAACGACCAGGCACCGGCACTGGTCGACACCATCTTTCTTTCTCAAAATGAACAAGAGGTCGCTGAGGTCAGCGGCAGCTGCTTCTGTCGCAATTTCGCGGGCCTTGTTGATGCCGTTCACGAATTGCAGAGCAAAAACCAGCCCTCCATTATCCTGGCTGAACCGGTTGGTAGCTGTACAGATCTCTCTGCGACCATTTTTCAGCCTTTAAAAGAACAGCTCAACAGCGGTTTCTCCCTCAGCCCGCTTTCCGTGTTGATCGATGTCAAACGCCTTGGCGCCCTGGCGCAAAATATCCCCACCGGCCTTCACCCAGATGCCCAGTATATTCTCTGCAAGCAGTTGGAGGAGGCAGATGTCATCGTGGTCAACAAAGTAGATCACATAGGAAACGAAGAGAAAATTGCACTCCAAGCATACCTGAGCCAGACCTATCCCCAGGCCTCCTTCTTTTTTCTCAGCGCCAAAACCGGCGAAGGTGTTCAGGAATGGCTTGATGCCGTTCTGGCCCAAAACGAAAGTGGCCTCCACATTGTTGAGGTAGATTATGACAGATATGCCGTCGGAGAAGCGATCTTGGGCTGGCTCAATGGCACCCTTGCCCTCAAGGGGGAGCCCACTGAGTGGAAAAGCTTTGCAGGTGAGTTCCTGGCTGAACTTGGCCGGCAGCTCGATCAGCAGGAGATCGCAGTTGGTCATATAAAATGTATCCTTGCCAGCCAAGACCATGCGCCCATCATCGCCAACCTCACCGGAACCGTCGATACCCCTGACGTTCGAGGCGAGAACATTCAGAGTGCCGAGGTAGCGTTGACCATCAACGCACGGGCAGAGATGCCGCCGCAACAACTCGAAGGCCTTGTTCAGCAGGTACTCAGCGCGCTCTGCGGTGCAAAACTTTCCCAGACAGTGCTTTCCTGGCAAAATCTCAGCCCGGGACGCCCCAATCCAACCATCGCTACAGCCAAATTGTCGAATTATCGGCTTAAGACAGATATAATGGAATATCCAGAGAGCACCGCACCTGCCCCGTAAATGAATTTCACTTCTCTCTGAGCTTCAATGTACCAATATTGCTCCCCCCCCCTTAGCCCGGATTTATCGTCGGGGTTAGGGGGAATAGAAATACATATTGCCCCCTTCTCCTCTCAGTCATATCCCGGAATCAGCCTCTGTAACGTGTCCATTCATATTTGCGGGCTGCCAGTGCGTCCCAAGATCAATATTCTCTGGTAATTCCTCCTTAAATGAGAGTATTCTCCAGGGAGAATGGTACCCCTAAACGGTTTTTATACTCATGACGGCCGCAGGGAACTGGACAACACATTCCTTGAATACTCGCATCACCAGTCATCAGGTTGAGGTTGGTCGTCAATTTCATCTTGCTCCAGGAACCACCATGAAAAAAGCACCTGCATCACAACACCTGCAGTGGCAATGCTCTGTCCCGATTTTTCGGCATCCCATAATTCTTCGCCAACTCAGCTTCGCTTTTGGCCTGCCTTTTGGCATTCTCGGCCTTGTTTTACTCATCGTTGTTGATGATTGGTCCGATCTTCTCTACCCTTCCCTTCTTATTGGAGCGTTGTTTTGCTGTACCTGGCTCTTTATCCTCATTTTCTGGCGGGGTCGATATGAGGTGGAGTCCATTCTTGATGCCACGGGGGTTCGCTGCAGAACACAAAAGGCACAGGCCAAGAAAAACATAATCATCAACACAATCGCTGTTATCCTTGGCTTGTTTATGGGAAAACCCGGAGTAGCCGGGGCAGGAATGCTGGCTCAGGCAAGGCAGGATCAACAGATACGCTGGAAAAATATCCGTAAGGTTCAGCGACACCCCAAGAGCAATACCATCCTTGTTCATGGGGGATTTGCCGAACACCTGGCAATTTTCTGTACTGCGGAAAATTACACCGAGGTGGACCAGATGGTTCGACAACAGACGGGCAAGTAGATTGAAAAGCCCAGACCGAAATACATTCGGCCTGGGCACAGTGGGTACAGTCAACGATGTAGGGGACGAAGCCTTAATCCTGGTTGCGCGGAAAAGATCTTCCATCTTTTCTGTATCCACCTGGTCTGCCTTTCAGAGTGAATCTTCCGCTCATCGACCGGAAGATTCACTCTGAAAGGCTCCCCTGAAGCACAGGGAAAGGATTCGACTCACACGTTGTTCAGGGCATGCTCTTCTTTGTAGGCTTTTTTCAACATCTTGAAGAGCGAGAATATCATCATGAAAATGATAATTGAGAACGGTGCGCCAGCAATGATCGCAGCCTTCTGCAGCGCCTGAAGCCCGCCACTGATCAGCAATACCAGCGCCAGAGAACCGATGAAAGCGCCCCAGATCAATTTCATGGTGGTGCTGGGATTCATGCTTCCCTTGGCCATCTGCATGGCGACAAAGAAGGAGGCGGAATCAGCAAAGGTGATAAGGAAGATGAGCAGGTTGATAAAGACGACGTAGCCCATGATATCGCCGAACTGGAAACTGGAGAGGAGCACGTAGATACCACTGCCCATATCCGCTTTCAAAGCCTCAGCCATAGGCGCGGTTCCGTTAATCTGAGCAAACTGGGCAGCACCACCGACAATACTAAACCAAACGAGAGCGATCAGCGTGGGAACGAGGGCAACACCGAGGATGAACTCGCGCAGGGTACGTCCTTTGGAGATACGGGCAACAAAACCGCCGCAGAAGGGCCCCCAGGAAATCCACCAAATCCAGTAAAACACAGTCCACCAGCCGAGCCAGGGTGTTTTCGCGCTAAAATCTTTCCAAAAGGTCTGATAAAGGAAGTTGTTTACATAGGTACCTGTAGTCTGCACCATAAGGTTAAGCAGGCCACTGGCGGGCCCCATGACAAGGATGAAGCCGCCCCAGATAAAGGCGACGTACACGTTAATGGTGCTGAAGTTTTTAATACCTTTCTCAATGCCTGATACGGCTGAGATGATGTAGCAGATAATAAGGAAAACCATAAAGACGGTCATCCCGGTGGTGTCAAGGCCAACACCAAAGATATGTTTAATGCCTGCGTCGATGGAGATAAGTAACCGTCCAATAAACCGCTTCTTCACAAGCCCCTGAAATCATGTTCAAGTCTGCCGAAATTCCTAACGGAGATGAACATGAACGATGCATATGTCTTCCTTGCCTTGGGAGCAACGGACATGCGAAAATCAATTAACGGCCTGTCGTTGCTGGTCGAAGAGCAGTTCGAGATGGATCTTTTTACCGGCAACCTGTTTGCTTTCTGTAATCGAAGACAAGATCTGGTGAAGATTCTCTATTGGGACGGCAACGGCTTTTGCGTCTGGATGAAGCGTCTTGAGGAGGATCATTTCGCTGGCCGGATAGCGAAAAGGAGGTCTTGGAAAGTCATGCAGGCGCCCTGAGCTGGTTACTCAACGGACTTGATCTGCGTCAGGCTCATCGCCCGTTGACCTACAAATCCGTGTCGTGAAACATCGACTATCTAACTGATATTTCATGTGTTATTTCTACGTATTTATGGTAATGTTTTGCCATGAATGCGGATCAAAAAACATTACCTGACGACCCGGAAGAGTTGAAACAGATCATAGCGGATATGGGGGCCAAACAGAGTCGCTACATCAAGGAGATCGATCTATTGCACGAACGGGTACGCTTGGTGTACGCCAAACTCTTTGGAAAAAAGAGCGAGAAGTACAGTGACGGGCAGAACCCGCAACTGCCGCTCTTCGATATGCCAGAGCCCGAAGAGATCGAACCGGAGCAGGAGAAATCTGAAGTCGAGGCGCATAGCCGTAAAAAACCTGGCCGTAAGCCGTTGCCAGCTGACTTACCCCGGATTGATGTCGTTCACGATATTGACGAAGGCGAGAAGGTTTGCACTTGCGGCACGCCTTTAAGTAAAATCGGCGAGGAAGTGAGCGAAAAACTGGACATTATCCCCGCTATCATTCGAGTGATTCGCCATATCTGTCCCAAATATGCCTGCCGGCAATGCGAAGGTGTGGAGACGGAAGGTCCAACCGTTAAAATAGCACCACCACCCAAACAGATTATCCCTAAATCGATTGCTACAGCCGGCCTTCTGGCACACATCCTCACCGCAAAATTCTGTGACGCCCTTCCATTTTACCGCCAGGAAAAACAATTTACCCGACTGGGGACAGAATTGGGCCGCGCGACCATGTCTAACTGGGCGATGCAGGCTGCTGAGGCCTGTCAGCCCGTGCTCGATCTCCTTCACAGGGAGATACGATCTGGTCCTTTAATCAATCTGGACGAAACAACAGTCCAGGTTTTGGCTGAACCCGGTCGCAAACCGACAACGAAATCCTATATGTGGGTTTGTCGTGGAGGTACGCCCGAAAAACCCGGAATCTGGTATCATTATGCGCCAAGCCGGTCCTCAGAGGTAGCCAGACAATTGCTTCAAGGCTACTGTGGTATAGTGCAGACCGATGGGTATGCGGGGTATGACTTTCTTGATCCACAGCCCGAGGTCACCCATGCCGGATGCCTGGCCCATGCTCGCCGTAAATTTGACGAGGCAGCCAAGGGACAAAGCAAAGGTAAAAGCGGCAGCGCGCATTTAGCGTTGAAGTATATTGGCAAGCTTTATCGCATTGAGTCTGAGGCAAAACGAAAAAAGTTAACGCCAGAGCAATTGCTCGCAGCACGCCACAAGCAGGCAAAGCCGCTTGTTGATGAATTTCTATTACGGCTCCAGAAGAAAGCGAGTCAGGTGGTACCCAAAAGCCTGCTGGGCAAGGCTGTGCGTTACACCTTGAGTCAGTGGGTGAGGCTCGTTGTCTACCTGGAACATCCGGAAATGGCTCCAGACAACAACAGCGCCGAGAATGCTGTCCGACCATTTGTTGTCGGCAGGAAGAACTGGCTCTTTTTTGGAACTCCAAAAGGAGCGAAGGCGAGTGCAGATCTCTATAGCCTGATCGAGACAGCAAAAGCCAACGGCCTGGAGCCTTACCGATACCTGCGTTATCTCTTTGAGAAAATCCCCTTTGCTGAGACGCAAAAGGAGTATGAAGCGTTGCTGCCAATGAATTTAAGCCTTGAGGATATCGCGCTCCACGATACGATGAAGGTTGTTAAATAACCGCTTACTTTACTCTAGCAATCTATCGCGTTTCGTTTTACAGCACACCCGTGCCACTTTCCTAGACCGTCTCCACCGGAAAAAGGCAGAGACCAATGGTCCGACTTAAACTTTTTTGATGACAACATCGTGAGGCTATATTGAGTAGGACTTACGTTTTCGTCACAATTAAGCAACAAGCATGCCATACTAGCAATTAGCACTAAAGCTCGAAAAAACAGTTAATTAGCCTAAGGGATAAAGATCAGCAAGATGAACAACCCAGGTCACCACTGGCTCTTTTCTGGTCCTACCATTGTTTTTTTTAATAATTACAGCAAGATAGAACAGGACATAATTGCCCATTAAAGAAAGCATGGAGAGGAAATTTCTGGAAAGAGATTTCGCAAAACGCGAGCTTGCGACAGGCCTATCTGCCTGTTACTCTGAGATATATAATAGCAAGGTTAGGCTCAAACTTGTCGAGTGGATATGTATCAATTCGATACCACAGGAAAGGCAGGCTATATAGTGTGCCCCTGTTTCCCCTGGGGCAGAGACAAGAAAGGGACAAAGTCCATTCTCATTGGCTCAGCCTGCTGCAGTTCTTCACATACGGGCACCTTCACCCATCAAACTCAAAAGCGATTTTGGCACCATCTCCGTTGTGTAACAGTTCTTTGAGAAGCTCCAAGGTATACCGCCAGCGGTATTGTGGATAGTTTGCCATGGCCTGCTGTAGTTTCTCGTTCAACATACGTTCCAAAATTAAGATCACCTGCTTTGCATGCTCCCCTATTCCTTCCATGGTGATAAACACCAAAGCGTCGATAATATCTGCAAGCTTAACGATAACGAGATGCTCCTGTCGCATTTCCTGTTTCATTCGTATAAGCCAGGGAGCGATTTCAGCTTCAATGGTATCTATCGGATTATCCTCTCCGCAAATACGATCGATATGCTGCTTCAACGGACTGGGCAAATCGCCCATGAGTAATTCCGGTGTATCATGCAGAGAAGCGTATTCCATAATTTGCAGCAGGTCGGTGTCTGTAAGTTCCCCTCCGAAAATTTCCTTGGCCAGTTTATTGGAGATTCTGGTGACCATGTAATGATGCTCAGCCAGGGTCTGGTCTCTTGAGGTTCGAACACTGTGCCAGCGGGTGACATGGCCGGATCTGGCAAGATCTGCAAGGGTAAGTTTTGGTAGTCGCATGAAAATATACAATGTCTCCTTTCACAAGGTGTGAGCGTGGCCAATAGATATCAAGACGTCAAATTATACTTCTTCAGCTTATTGTTGAGCGTCGTCCGTGTGATATTGAGGAGCTTTGCCGCTTCAGTCTTATTCCCCTTGGTTTTTGCCAAGGTTTCCTGTATCGCCAGGCTCTCAATTTCATCCAGCGATTTACCTCCCAAGCCGGTGAGCGCAGCGATATCGTTTGCCCCGGAAGAAGACTCCGCACGGAAGTTCTGAGGCAAATCAGTCTCAGATATATAAGGATTCATGGCAAGAATCACGGCTCGCTCGATCACGTTTTCTAACTCACGGACATTCCCCGGCCAGGAGGCATGCGTGAGAACATCCATGACCTCTGGACTGAACCCTTTGATATTTTTTCTATTTTTAGCCACATATTTATTGAGAAAATGCTGCGCCAGCAAAGGGATATCCGTAATACGCTCACGCAAGGGGGGGATATGGATATTCATCACATTCAGCCGATAATAGAGATCCTCGCGAAAGGTTCCCTTATGCACCTCCTCTTGTAAATCGCGATTGGTCGCGGCAATAATGCGCACATCCACATGCTGAACTTCATCACTGCCGAGTCGTTGAATCTCCCGTTCCTGAATTGCCCGCAAAATTTTTGCCTGCATGGCCAAAGGGATCTCCCCCACTTCATCGAGAAAGATCGTTCCCTTGTTGGCCTGGACAAAGCGTCCGTTGCGTTGCCGATCTGCACCGGTGAAGGTACCTTTCTCATGACCAAAAAGTTCTGATTCCAAAAGGGTTTCAGTCAAAGCCGCACAGTTCACCGTGACCATGGACTGTTTTTTGCGCTCGCTATTGGCGTGAATCACCTTGGCAAAGAGTTCCTTGCCCGTGCCGCTTTCGCCGGTGATCAGGACCGTTGCCTCGGTGGGGGAGACTATGCGCGCCATATCAATGACTTTTCCCACGGCCGTGCTGGAGCCAATGATCTCACTGAACCCCTGGTCGAGCCCTATCTGCTGTTTCAGGGACTTATTTTCCCGGGTGAGTTGGAGATGCTCCATGGCACGGCTGATCAGGAGTTGCATCTCCTCGAAATTGAGCGGCTTGGTCAAATAATCATAGGCCCCGAGCTTCATGGCTTCCACCGCCGTATCCACAGAAGAGTAGGCGGTCATGATGATTACCGGAATAGAAGGATTGATCTCCTTGATCTGGGCCAGTGCCTCGATGCCATCCACATGGGTCATGCGTACATCCATAAGGATGAGATCGCATGATTTTTCATGCACATAGGCAATAGCTTCACCTCCGTCAGTGGCGGTGACCACCCTGTACCCGAGACTCCCCAGCACGGTTCGCAGCATCTGGAGGTGGGCGGCATCATCATCAACAACGAGAATCGTCGTTTTTTTCATGACAGTTCAACTCTGTTTTGCTCAGGAAGATGGAGAATCAGGGTTGTCCCCTGGCCTTGGGCACTGTGCACTTCTATGCTTCCCCCATGATCCTCGATAATTTTATAAACAATAGCCAGGCCAAGGCCGGTGCCGTTTTTCTTGGTGGTAAAATAGGGATTGAAGATATTCTGATTATTTCGGATTTAGGGGAGCCCCTCGAAATCCTCCAAGAGAGGAGGAAATCAAAAGGTTCTGTAGCCAGCAATCGTGATATCGACGGCCATTCAACTGTTCGGATGGACTTTTCAATCCAGCATGTTGTTTCACCGTTTTCGGGTTTTGCGGAGCAAAATTTTTGATGTGCGCCCAGCCCCGAATATTTTGCTCTGCTGCTTCCAGGGAACCGTGGAAATATCTCGTATTGTACATGTGGCGGTCCATTCCCTGCATTAACCGGTCAAGCATGTTGCTTGTTCTGTGACTTCCCTTGTGCTTGTATGTCATTGAATAATCAACGATATTGCTCTTGATCTTTTTCAAAGGGGCTAGAATCACATCAGGATACGATTCGTATTGTGCTGCTTCCACAAGTCTTCTGATTTTTTGGGAAAATGAACGCCTTGTGGGGGCTTGAAAACATTCCCAAAGCGCTGTTGCCACCTCGATGAATAGCTCCCTGTGTTTTTTCTTGGATCTGTCGCGTATCTTAATGTAAATATGCAGAAAACAGGACAAGATGCATATCGATGGAAAAAGGTTGCCAAATGCATTTTTGGTTGCTGCCCAGCCGTCTGTATTCACAGTCTTTGGGGAGTACTTCGGTTTTAGATCCAGAGCCTCTTGCTTGAAGGTGCTGTAGCCTCGCTCAAGGTCGGCATTGTCTGCCTTTTCGGTAACGGCGACACCGAGTATACAGCCTTCAGCCACAGTTGTTGGGATATAGCACTTTTTGCCCCGTATTTTCGTGTGCTTTTCGTCGGCAACGAGATGCGCCGGCAGTTTGGCCGGTTCCTTAATGGTAGTCCCGACGATACTGAATCGTCCCAAGTGGCTTTCAAGCCGATACCAAAACGATGCATTTCTGCCGAAAACATGTGCAAGTGCCCAAAACGGTATATCAAATTTTCGTAGAAACAGGGCGTTGTCAATATCTTTGGTGAATGCTGTTTGATAGGGCATCACAAATGATGGACGTATGGTAAAATTCGTATTTTCCACTTCTATCCGTCGTATCCGGATGTTGAGCCTTATTGAGACGTAACTGTCTTTCATCCGATAGCCATGCTGGATCTCAAGCGGAAAAATTTCCGGACATCTGGCTATCATATCATCTAATTGAGCACGAAATTTCTGAGGGCACTCTACAGTATCGACATAGGTTTTATTGCAAAAGGGTGTACATATTGTACGGTTGTTTCTTGGGGATGTTTTGGCCATCTATACGTACCATAGGTTATCAGGGTGGTTTTGACGTGGAAATCAAATTTTCCCATAATAATCAAATGGTTGTTTATGTCAAAGCATCCCCTCCCCTAAATTCGAAATAATCAGAAGATATTGCTTTGCTCCTCTTCACTCATCCCCCGTCCTGTATCGGCAAGGCGAAGGCTCTGGCCCGAGCTCTCCTGCTGTGTCGAAATGGAGAAACTGCCTCCATCCGGCATCGCCTGCACCGCGTTGATGATAAGGTTGAGCAAGACCTGGGTCAATCGATCGGGATCGACCTCAATGGCGGGCAGCTCGGCGGGACAATCCAGTTTGACCTCAACCCCGGCCCCCTGCAGATCATGGCCCGTGATACGAAGAGCATGCTCAATAAGGGTCTTCAGCTGGGTGGGTCTGTAGGTTAGATCCGAGGGTCAGGCAAACTCCAACAGTTCCGAGATAACCCGATTCACTCGATCCACCTCGCCGGCCATAATGACGGCGGCTTGCCTGTTTTCGCTCTCCTTGTCAAAAAGGCTCCCGAAATAGGTAACATACCCTTTGATCGAACTGAGGGGGTTGCGTATCTCATGGGCGATCCCCGCTGCCAGGTCACCGATGGCGGCCAGTTTTTCCCTTTGGCGGAGACCGCGTTCCAAGGCTCTGAGTTGGGTGACATCCTGAAGAATGATCATGTATCCTATGGGCTGCCCCCCTTCACTGCGAACAACGGATCGACTCACTCGTACCACGGCAGGCTCTTTCTTTTCCCGCTGCAGGGTAACCTCAAGCGTCCCCGATGGTGAATGTTCATTTTTTGCGGTAGTGAGCGCAAGCAACTGGGGAGGCAGCAGTTGATCCACTGCCATCTTTTCAGCCAGGGTCCGTTCCAGCGCCAGGAGGGAACAGGCGACCTCGTTGATATACAAGACACTCTCTGATTTTCCGACGACCACCATGCCTATGGGGAGACTGTGCACAATCTCCGCGGCAAAGGCACGGGTATCGTCCAAGATGCGACGATTTTTCAGATAACTCTGCGCCCAGAAAAGCGAGACAATACCAGCAAGAGCCACGAGGAAAATAATCCCGGCCATGATGTAGTTATGGCGAATCTCATCGGCAATGGCGCGTTGATAGGGATTTATATCCTTACCGATGATCAGCGTTGGCGGTTCTTTGGCGTCAAACAGCGATTGTCGGGCATGTTCTTCTGTCCACGTCGACACACACTCCATGTCTCCGAGGGGTGCGGCCATCTCCATATGTCCGTGGTGATGTTGGGCCCCTTCTTTGTGGTCAACTGCAGGAAGAAAACGCTTGTACACCTCAAAAATTTCGCCCTGCAGGGCATCGGTACGAATACGCCACTGAACATCGTTCCCGG